>NZ_JBIRJY010000064.1:0-1008 GCF_044329785.1 Streptomyces sp. NPDC017529 | reverse complement strand
CTAGGCCATTTCTGACGGCTCTTGTCGGGCGGGGTGGATCAGGTTTCGGGTCGGGCAGGCGTCGGGCATGGTGCGGCGACATGAACTGACCGATGCGCAATGGCGGGCGATCGAGCCCTTGCTGCCGGCCAACGGCCGACCCGGTGGGCAGTGGGCAGATCACCGCACGGTGGTCAACGGGGTGCTGTTCCGGGCCCGTACGGGGGTGCCCTGGCCGGACCTGCCGGAGCGGTACGGCCCCTGGCAGACCGTCTACGAACGGCATCGCCGCTGGTCGGCGGACGGTACCTGGCAGCGGATCCTGGCCGAGCTGCAGATAGAGGCCGACGCCGGCGATCCCGACGGCGCCCTGGCCCGCGAGTTGGAGCGGGAGTGGGCGGTGAACATCGACTCGACCTCCTGCCGGGCCCACCAGCACGCGGCCGGGGCCCGGCACCGGCCGCCCCGCGACTTTCCCGAAAAGGGGGCGGGGCGCGTGTGGAGGCCGATGGACGGGAGGCGATGGGACGCTCGCGGGGCGGGGTGACCACCAAGGTCCACCTGCTGGCCGACGACCGGGCCCGCCCGCTGACCTGGCTCACGTCACCGGGCCAGCGGGGCGACAGCCCCATGCTCCTGCCGGTGCTGGAGACGCTGCGCATTCACCGCCGCGGGCCCGGCCGGCCACGCCGTCGCCCGGACCGGGTGCGCGGCGACAAGGCGTACTCCAGCCGCGACAACCGCGCCTACCTGCGCCGCCGGGGCATCAAGGCGACCATCGCGGAGCCGGACGACCAGCGGGTCAACCGCCACCACCGTGGCCGGGCCGGCGGCCGTCCACCCGCTTTCGACAAGGTCCAGTACCGCCGGCGCAGCGCGGTCGAGCGCTGCGTCAGCAAGTGGAAACAGTTCCGGTCGGTGGCCAGTCGCTATGACAAGCGCGACTACATCTTCAACGGCACGCTAACCGTCACTGCGATCGTCATCTGGCTCCGCGACACCATCCAAGAGCCGTCAGAAACGCCCTAG
>NZ_JBIRJY010000063.1:0-1013 GCF_044329785.1 Streptomyces sp. NPDC017529 | reverse complement strand
AATACGCGGGTGTTTGTGTTGGATGCGGGGTTGCGTCCGGTGCCGGATGGGGTGGCGGGGGAGTTGTATGTGGCGGGTGTGCCGTTGGCGCGGGGGTATTGGCGTCGTGCGGGTCTGACGGCGGAGCGGTTTGTGGCGTGTCCGTTCGGTAGTGGTGAGCGGATGTATCGCACGGGGGATCTGGTGCGGTGGACGACCGGGGGTCAGTTGGAGTACGTGGGGCGTGTTGATGATCAGGTGAAGGTGCGGGGTTTCCGTATCGAGTTGGGTGAGATCGAGTCGGTGCTGCTGGCGCATGCAGAGGTCGAGCGGGTGGCGGTGGTGGCGCGGGAGGACACGCCGGGTGATGTGCGTCTGGTCGCTTATGTGGTGGGTGCGGCCGGCCTGGAGCCGGACGCGGTGCGGGTGTTGGCGGCTGAGCGGTTGCCGGATTACATGGTGCCGTCGGCGGTTGTCGTGTTGGACGAGTTGCCGTTGACGGTGAACGGGAAGTTGGATCGCAGGGCGTTGCCGGTGCCGGTGGTGGAGGTGGTGGGTCGGGTGCGGCGGGGTCCGCGTAATCCGCGTGAGGAGGTGTTGTGCGGGTTGTTTGCGGATGTGCTGGGGGTTGCGGATCTGGGGATTGATGACGATTTCTTTGGTCTGGGTGGGCATTCGTTGTTGGCGATTCGGTTGGTGTCGCGGGTGCGGTCGGTGTTGGGGGTGGATTTGGCGATTCGGGATATGTTCGAGGCGCCGAGTGTGGCGGGGATTTCGGCGGTGTTGGCGTCGGCGGAGGGTGCCGGTGGTGGGGTGGTGGCGGTGGTGCCGCGGCCGGGTCGGGTGCCGTTGTCGTATGCGCAGCAGCGGTTGTGGTTTCTGGATCGGCTGGAGGGTCCCAATCCGACGTATAACGTTCCGTTGTCGTTGCGGTTGACGGGTGAGTTGGACCTTGAGGCGTTGGCTGGTGCGTTGAATGACGTGGTGGCGCGGCACGAGAGCCTGCGTACGGTCTTCGCGGAGGACGATCAGGG
>NZ_JBIRJY010000062.1:0-1071 GCF_044329785.1 Streptomyces sp. NPDC017529 | reverse complement strand
CTAGGTGTGTTGTTTGAGGAGGTTGGTGACGCGGCTGGCTGGGGTGTGGCCGCCGATGCCGGTGTGGGGTCGGTGGTAGTTGTACCAGTCGAGCCAGTCGGGGAAGGCGGCCTGACGTTCGGTGTCTGAGGTGTAGGGCTGGTGGTAGGCCCATTCGTCGAGCAGGGTGCGGTGGAAGCGTTCGACCTTGCCGTTGGTCTGCGGGCGCCAGGGCTTGGTCCAGCGCGGCTGGATGCCCAGGTCGCGACAGGTGCGGCGCCAGGTGTTCTTGGAGTAGGCCCAGGCGTTGTCGGTCAGGACGCGTTCGATGGTGATGCCTCGGGCGGCGAACCAGGCCGTG
This sequence comes from Streptomyces sp. NPDC017529, assembly GCF_044329785.1. Classification (NCBI taxonomy): domain Bacteria; kingdom Bacillati; phylum Actinomycetota; class Actinomycetes; order Kitasatosporales; family Streptomycetaceae; genus Streptomyces; species Streptomyces sp. NPDC017529. The sequence goes on along the minus strand of NZ_JBIRJY010000062.1, from coordinate 731 downwards.
GCCCGGGTGAGGAAGTCCGCGCAGGTGCCTGCCTTCTCGTCGGGCAGGTCTTCGGTGTAGGCGAGTCGGGTGTGATCGTCCAAAGCGGTGTGAAGGTAGGCGAGCCCGGCGCCGGCGCGGTTTTTGCGGCCGGCTGCCCGACCGAGGGCTCTGTGGCCGCCACCGTCGGGGATGCGGCCGAGTTTCTTGACATCGATGTGGAGCAGTTCGCCGGGCCGCTCTCGTTCGTAGCGGCGCACCGGCTCGCCGGTGGCCCGGTCGGTGGCGGCCAGCGGCGGAAGGCCGTGGCGTTTGAGGATGCGGTGGGCGGTGGATGCTGCCACACCGGTACGCGCGGCCAGTCGCAGCGGGCCGATCCGGTGCTCGCCCCGCAGGCGGACGACCTCGTCCTCCACCGCTGCCGACGTGCGACGGGGCTGGTGGTGGGGCCTGCTGGGGCGGTCCTCCATCCCCGCCTGCCCCTGATGCCGGTAGCGGCCGGCCCAGCGGGCCGCTGTGGTGTGGCTGACCTGGAACCGTTCTGCGGCCCGGCGCAGCGGCCAGCCCTCCTCGACGACGCATCGGGCCAGCCGCAGCCTGCCGGTCGGGGTCAGTGGAGCGTTACGGTGGATCACGAGGGTCTCCTGCACTCGGCGGTAGATGTCGCAATCCACACCGAGCCAGAAGGCCCTCACCTCGTTCAAGCACCACTCCAGGCGCGTCGCCTGTCACCAACGTCCCGGGACAGCACA
>NZ_JBIRJY010000061.1:0-1099 GCF_044329785.1 Streptomyces sp. NPDC017529 | reverse complement strand
CGACGGAGTTCACCAGGCCATGCTCGGCATCGCCCGGTTGCACAACCTGGCCCTCACGGGATAACTCACACCCCATACGGGACAACCTCTAGAGATCGTCTTCAAGAGGTCAGGTCCAGAGCAGGAGTGAGGCGATGGTGACGGTGGCTTGGTAGGACTCGCGGGTCTTGTCGTAGCGGGTGGCCAGGCCCCGCCACTGCTTGAGCTTCTGGAAGCAGCGCTCGACCACGTTGCGCTGCCGGTAGACCCGGTGGTCGAACCCGGGTGGCCGGCCACCCCTGCAGCCTCTTCGCAGACGGCCGGTCGCCTGGTCGATCCGTTCGGGGATGGTGTGTGGGATGCCTCGTCGCCGCAGATACGAACGAATCTTGCGGGAGCTGTAGCCCTTGTCGGCGATCAGATGGTCGGGGCGGGCACGGGGCCGTCCCGGCCCCTGCCGCGGCACCCCGATATCGGCCATCACGGCCTCGAAGCGGGTGCAGTCGTTGGTGTTCCCGCCGGACAGGACGAAGCCGAGGGGCCGGCCACGGCCGTCGCAGGCCAGATGGATTTTGGTGCTCAGCCCGCCACGGGACCGGCCGAGGGCGTGATCTGCCGCTTCGTCGTGATCGACGGCCCCCTTTTCCCTCCGGCGGCGTGCTGGTGAGCACGCACGATCGTGGAATCCACCGAGACGAGCCAGTCCACGTCACCGGCGGCGTCCCGCTCGGCCTGAACGGCCCGCAGCATGCGGGAGAACGTGCCGTCCAGAGCCCACCGGCGAAACCGGGTGTACAGGGTCTGCCAGGACCCGTACCCCTCGGGCACATCACGCCAGGCGGACCCCGTACGCAGCTTCCACACGATGCCGTTCGGCACCACCCGGTCATCCACCCGGGGCCGGCCGGCTGCCCCGGACTCGGGTAACAGCCGCGACAGCACGGCCCATCCATCATCGGAGAGTTCATGACGGCGCACCACGGCAAACATGATCCATCACGCAAGACGATCTTTGAAGACGCCCCCTAGGGCGTTTCTGACGGCTCTTGGATGGTGTCGCGGAGCCAGATGACGATCGCAGTGACGGTTAGCGTGCCGTTGAAGATGTAGTCGCGCTTGT
>NZ_JBIRJY010000060.1:0-1102 GCF_044329785.1 Streptomyces sp. NPDC017529 | reverse complement strand
GCATCCCCACCAACAAATTCACCAACGCACGCTGACCCACCACCACACCCTTCGGACGCCCCGTCGAACCCGACGTGAAAATCACATACGCCGGGCTCTCCGCGTAGCGGTTCGTCGTCGGCAGGCCGGCTTCGGGCAGGGTCTCCCAGGCGTCCCGGTCGATGAGCACCCGACCCGCGCCGTCCGGCAGCCGCTCCGCCAGTTCCTCGACGGTCACCGTCAGCGCCGGCTCCGCGTCTTCGAACATGGAGGCGATGCGGTCGGCCGGGTAAGCGGGATCGATCGGCAGATAGGCGGCACCGGTCTTGAGCACCGCCAGCAGAGCCACGACCAGGTCGGCCGACCTCGGCAGCATCACTCCGGCGAAGTCGCCAGGGCCCAGGCCCCGGTCCGCCAGGAGGCGGGCCAGGCTTCCGGCCCGCGCGTTCAGCTCCCCGTACGTCAGCGCCTCGCCTTCGAACTCCACCGCCACGGCATCCGGCGTACGCGCGACCTGCTCCTCGAAGAGCTCCGCCGGCCCGGCCTTCGGCACCGTGCGCGCCGTGTCGTTCCAGAGCTCCAGTACGTCGCGCCGCTCGTCCTCGCCGAGCACCTCCAGCGCGCCGACCGGCCGGTCCGGTCCGGCGACCGCGCCGCTCAGCACCCGCACCAGCCGCCCTGCCATCAGCTCGATGCTCTTCCGGTCGAACAGGTCGGTGGCGAACTCCACCCGCCCGGACAGGACCGGGGCGCCGCCGTCCTCGGCCATCCGCTCGTTGAAGCCGAAGAGCAGGTCGAACCGTGCCGTCTCGTGCGTAAGGCTCCCCACGTCGACAGTGAGTCCGGGGAGTTCGCCGATGGCGTCGAGGGCGGCGCGGTCGTCGATGTTGTTGAAGGAGAGCATCACCTGGAACAGCGGGTGCCGGGCCAGGGAGCGCGTCGGGTTGAGGACCTCCACCAGCCGCTCGAACGGCACGTCCTGGTGCGCGTACGCGGCGAGCGCGCCCTCGCGCACCCGGCCTACGACTTCCCGGAACGTCGGGTCGCCCGATACGTCCGTCCGCAACACCAGCGTGTTCACGAAGAACCCGACCAGCTCCTCGACGGCGTCGTCCGTACGGCC
>NZ_JBIRJY010000059.1:0-1138 GCF_044329785.1 Streptomyces sp. NPDC017529 | reverse complement strand
CCGGCAGGTCGAGGCAGCGGCCCGAGGCCGGGTTGTACAGGGACCCGTTACCGCGGTCCAGCCACTCCTGCCCGCGCCCGCCGTTGCAGTCGAAGAGCTGGACGGCGGTGCCGTTGGTGCCTCGCCCGTTCGGTACGTCCACGCACTTGCCCAGGACGGTCAGCCGGCGGTTGCTCAGCTCGAAGTCCTGCGCGTTGGTGCCGTTGCACCCGTGGATGCGGATGGCGGTGCCGTTGTCCGTCTTGGCGTTGTCGACGTCCACGCACTTGCCGCCGGGGCCGGTGAGCGGTCCGGTCTGCTTGCCGGTGGGGTGGATCAGCTCCTTGCGGCGATCGGTCAGCGGCATGCCGCTGCCGTCACCCGGATAGAGGTAGACCTTGTTGCCGATCTTGACGATGTAGTCCTCGTAACCGTCCTTGGTCTGGCCCTCGGTGGCGCTGATGAAGTCGCCGCGGTGGGCGATCTGGGCGCCGTTCCAGCCGCCCGAGTCGACGACCCGGCCGTCCTCCAGGCTGCCGTCCCCCTTGCCGCCGTAGAAGCGCAGGTCGCCCATCTTGTCGGTGGCGAGCATGTCCGCGTAGCCGTCGCCGTCCAGGTCGCCCGGGAGGTCGCCGTGCACGCTGCCGTCGGGCGCGTGGACGAACTCCGGCTCCTTGGTGGAAATCAGCGTGGTGTCCGTCTCCGCTCCGCTCTGCCCGGCGTACGGGGAGAGGTTGCCTGCCTTGTCGTACGCCTGGACGTGCAGCCGGTTCTGGGGCCACACGCCGGGGGTCACCGTGATGGTCGCGGTGCCGTTCGCGTCCGCCTTCACGAAGGCGCCGTTGGAGCACTTGGTGTTCGCGGTGGCCAGCGGCTTGTTGAGGGTGTAGCAGAAGCCGTCCAGGCCGAAACGGTCACTGGATTCGAGCTTGATCTTGCGGGGCTTGCGCGCGGCGACCTCGGCCTTGTCGAGTTTGTACCCGTCCACAGCGGTCACCGTCGGCTTGGTGGGGTCCGACTTGTCGACGTTGAAGCCGCAGTGGCTGGTCCACGCCGAGCTCTCGATGCCGTCGCGAGCCTGCACGTGCCACTTGTAGCGCTTGCCGTCCACCAGCTTGGAATTCGGTACCTGCACCTGGGCGGTACCCCCCGAATTCAC
>NZ_JBIRJY010000058.1:0-1198 GCF_044329785.1 Streptomyces sp. NPDC017529 | reverse complement strand
CGGGTTGGCTGCGACCTGCTCCAGTACGCGGGCCAGGCGTGCCGCGATCCCTTCGGCCGTCTCCCGGTCGAACAGATCCGCCGCATACACGATCCCGCCGCCCAGACCGGCCGGAGCACCGTCACCGTCACGCCGCTCGCCCAGCATCACCGACAGGTCGAACCGCGCCGCCGGCGTCGACACCGACGGCACCTCCCCCACCACCAACCCCGGCAACTCCCACCGCGCCTCCGGCACCGAAGCCAAAGCCAACATCACCTGGAACAACGGATTACGCCCCAGCGACCGCGCCGGATTCACCTCCTCCACCAACCGCTCGAACGGCACGTCCTGGTGCACATACGCACCCAGATCCGCCTCCCGCGCCCGCTCCAACACCTCAGCGAACGACGGATCCCCGCCCACACCCACCCGCAACACCAACGTATTCACGAAGAACCCCACCAACCCATCAAGGCGGTCATCACCACGCCCCGCGATCGGCGTCCCCACCGCAATATCGTCCCCGGCCCCCAACCGGGACAGCAACACCGCCAACGCCGCATGCACCACCATGAACATCGTCGCCCGGCCCCGCCCGGCCACCTCCACCAACCCCGCATGCGCCCCCGCACCCACCTCCACCGGCACCGCACCACTCTCAAACGACGGCACCGCCGGACGCCCACGATCCACCGGCAACACCAACTCCTGCGGAACCCCCGCCAACACCCCACGCCAATAACCCAACTGCTCACTCACCACACTCCCCGGATCATCCAACTCCCCCAACACCTCACGCTGCCACAACGCATAATCCCCATACTGCACCGGCAACACATCCCACTCCGGCACACCACCCACACGCCGCGCCCCATACGCCACCTGCAAATCTCCCGCCAACACCCCCATCGACCAACCATCCGACGCAATGTGATGCACCACCAACAACAACACGAACTCCGACGGAGCCACGCGGAACAGCCATGCGCGCAGGGGAAGTTCGGTGCTCACATCGAAGGCGCGTCCCACGTGCTCGGCGAGGGACTGCTGAAGGTGTTCCTCGTCGCTCTCGATCACCACGAGCGGCGGGCGTCCGGCCGGGCCTTCCAGAATGCGCTGGTACGGCACGCCCTCCACGTCCGGGAACACCGTCCGCAGACTCTCGTGCCGCTCGGCCACGTCACCCAACGCCGCCTCCAACGCCACCACATCCAGA
>NZ_JBIRJY010000057.1:0-1388 GCF_044329785.1 Streptomyces sp. NPDC017529 | reverse complement strand
GTGTTGCCGGTGGTGCCGTGGGTGGTGTCGGGTCGGTCGGCTGCTGGGCTGGTGGGGCAGGCTGAGCGGTTGGCGGAGTTTGTCGAGCGGCGTCCTGATACGGATGCGGGCGATGTGGCGTGGTCGCTGGCCTCTCTGCGTGGGGTGTTGGAGCACCGGGCTGTGGTCCTGGGAGCGAGCCGCGAGGAACTGACGGCCGGAATGTGGGCGTTGGCTGCGGGGCGTGAGGTTCCGGGGGTGGTGTCCGGGGCGTCGGCTGGTGGTGTGGGCAAGGTCGGTTTCGTGTTCACGGGGCAGGGTGCCCAGCGGGTGGGTATGGGTCAGGGGCTGTATGCGGCGTTCCCGGTCTTCGCTGAGGCCTTCGATGCCGTGTGCGCGGGCTTGGCCGAGCATCTGGACGGTTCGTTGGCGGCGGTGATCCGTGGTGAGGGCGAGGCGTCCTGGCCGGGTGAGGGCCGGCTTGACGAGACGGTGTGGGCGCAGTCCGGCTTGTTTGCGGTTGAGGTGGCGCTGTTTCGGTTGTTGGAGTCGTGGGGTGTGTGTCCGCAGGTGGTGGCGGGGCATTCGATTGGTGAGCTGGCGGCTGCGTATGTGGCGGGGGTGTGGTCGCTGGAGGATGCGTGTGCGGTGGTGGCCGCACGTGGGCGGCTGATGCAGGAGTTGCCGGCCGGTGGCGCGATGGTGGCGGTCGAGGCCAGCGAGGAGCGGGTTCTTGAGGTGATCGCGGGTCGTCCTGGCGCGGGTATTGCGGCGGTCAACGGCCCGAAGGCGGTGGTGATGTCCGGCGTGGAGGACGAGGTGCTTGCTGCGGCGGAAGAGCTCGCGCAGGCCGGCGCCCGTACGAGTCGTCTGCGGGTCTCGCATGCCTTCCACTCGCCGTTGATGGAACCGATGCTGGAGCGCTTCGCTGAAGTGGTCGGTGCGGTCAGCTATCAAGCGCCGAAACTGACGTTGGTATCCGCCCTGACCGGGGGCATGGTGACCGAGGAAGTCACGGAACCTGCGTACTGGGTGCGGCATGTCCGCGAAGCGGTCCGCTTTGCCGACGCGGCCTGCGCGCTGCGGGACAGCGGTGTGCGGACGTTTGTGGAGATCGGTCCGGACGGTGTGCTCTCGGGCATGGGCCCGCAGAGCCGTACGGACGCCGACGGAGCAGCTGAGGTCTGGCTGCCGGTGCTGCGCCGTGGCCGGGACGAACCCCGCGCGCTGCTCACGGCGCTGGCGAAGCTGTTCGTACGGGGGCTCGCGGTGGAGTGGGGGAAGGTCTTCGCGGGTACGGGTGCGCAGCGGATCGACCTGCCCACGTATGCCTTCCAGCGGCAGCGGTACTGGCTGCCGGGTGGTTCCGGCGCGGTGGATGCGGCGGGGCTGGGTCAGTTTCCCGCGCG
>NZ_JBIRJY010000056.1:0-1388 GCF_044329785.1 Streptomyces sp. NPDC017529 | reverse complement strand
CTAGTAGGACTTTGTTAGGTGGCTGGTCAGGGATTTCGGTTGGTAGTTCGCTGGGGGGATGACTCCGGAGGAGCTTGCCGGGTGCCGTGACCGGCTGGAGGCGTTCGCGGCGGAGGTCTTCGCGCCGTTGGTGCGGTCAGATCAGCGGGTCAAAGGCGGGTTGTATCTGCGGGGCCTGCTGCTGGACGGGCGGCGCAAGAGCATGCAGCCGATGGCCCGGCGCCTGGGGGTGGACCACCAGGGGCTGCAGCAGTTCGTGACCTCCTCCACCTGGTCGGTCACCGCGGTGCGCAACCGGCTGGCCCGCCGGGCGGTGACGGTGGTCCGCCCGGAAGTATGGGTGATCGATGACACCGGCTTCCCCAAGGACGGTGACCGCTCGCCGGCGGTGTCAGCGCAGTACTCCGGCACCCTGGGCAAGACCGCCAACTGCCAGGTGGGAGTGAGTGTGCACGCGGCCACCGACACCGTCTCCTGCCCGCTGGCCTGGCGATTGTTCCTGCCCGAGAGCTGGGACGGACCCGAGGCCGCCGCCCGGCGGGCCCGGTGCCGCATCCCGCCCGGCGAGCATCACCGGCCCAAATGGCGCCTGGCCCTTCAGATGCTCGATGAGCTGGCCGGGATCGGGCTGCACCCCGCGGTGGTGGTCGCCGACACCGGCTATGGCAGCAACGCCGCCTTCCGCACCGCGCTGGAAGACCGTGGCCTGGCCTATGTCCTGCAGGTCAAGGGCGAGCTGACCGCGCACGGCGCGCAGGCCGAGCCGGTGCAGCCGCTCTACGGCGGGCTCGGGCCCCGCCCGCTGCCGCGCTACCGCACCCGGGCGGTCAGCCTGCGCGAGCATGTGCTGGCCGCGGGCCGGGACCAGGTCACCGCGGTCACCTGGCGGCAGGGCTCACGAGGCGCGATGACCGCCGAATACGTGCTCTTGCGCATCCGCCTTGCCGGCCGGCGCCCGAAGCCCGCCGACGACGGCACCATCCCGCCGCGGTGGCTGATCGCCCAATGGCCTCGGGAGGCCGCCGCACCGGTCAGATACTGGATCTCCAACCTGCCCACCAGCCTCCCGCCCGCCACGCTGATCCGGCTCGCCAAGATGCGCTGGCGCATCGAGCACGACTACCGCGAGCTGAAGAGCGCACTCGGCCTGGACCACTTCGAGGGCCGCTCCTGGCAGGGCTGGCACCGCCACGTCACCCTGGTCACCGCAGCCCACCTGTTCCTGACCGAACAGCGCACCGACCCAAAAGCCCCTGCCAGGGCCTGACTCTCTACCAAGCCCTGGACCAGGTCCAACACATGCTGGCCACCTTCACGGGCCACTGCCCAACCTGCCACCGCCCCGCACCCTGGCAGCCCTACGACACCACCTAACAAAGTCCTACTAG
>NZ_JBIRJY010000055.1:0-1393 GCF_044329785.1 Streptomyces sp. NPDC017529 | reverse complement strand
TGAGGACAAGCCCTCGGCCTATTAGTACCAGTCAACTCCACCCGTTACCAGGCTTCCATATCTGGCCTATCAACCCAGTCGTCTACTGGGAGCCTTAACCCCTCAAGGAGGTGGGAGCCCTCATCTCGAAGCAGGCTTCCCGCTTAGATGCTTTCAGCGGTTATCCTTTCCGAACGTAGCCAACCAGCCATGCCCTTGGCAGGACAACTGGCACACCAGAGGTTCGTCCGTCCCGGTCCTCTCGTACTAGGGACAGCCCTTCTCAAGACTCCTACGCGCACAGCGGATAGGGACCGAACTGTCTCACGACGTTCTAAACCCAGCTCGCGTACCGCTTTAATGGGCGAACAGCCCAACCCTTGGGACCGACTCCAGCCCCAGGATGCGACGAGCCGACATCGAGGTGCCAAACCATCCCGTCGATATGGACTCTTGGGGAAGATCAGCCTGTTATCCCCGGGGTACCTTTTATCCGTTGAGCGACGGCGCTTCCACAAGCCACCGCCGGATCACTAGTCCCTACTTTCGTACCTGCTCGACCCGTCAGTCTCACAGTCAAGCTCCCTTGTGCACTTACACTCAACACCTGATTGCCAACCAGGCTGAGGGAACCTTTGGGCGCCTCCGTTACTCTTTAGGAGGCAACCGCCCCAGTTAAACTACCCACCAGACACTGTCCCTGATCCGGATCACGGACCCAGGTTAGACATCCAGCACGACCAGAGTGGTATTTCAACAACGACTCCCCCGCCACTGGCGTGACGAGTTCACAGTCTCCCACCTATCCTACACAAGCCGAACCGAACACCAATATCAAGCTATAGTAAAGGTCCCGGGGTCTTTCCGTCCTGCTGCGCGAAACGAGCATCTTTACTCGTAGTGCAATTTCACCGGGCCTATGGTTGAGACAGTCGAGAAGTCGTTACGCCATTCGTGCAGGTCGGAACTTACCCGACAAGGAATTTCGCTACCTTAGGATGGTTATAGTTACCACCGCCGTTTACTGGCGCTTAAGTTCTCAGCTTCGCCCCACCGAAATGGAGCTAACCGGTCCCCTTAACGTTCCAGCACCGGGCAGGCGTCAGTCCGTATACATCGCCTTACGGCTTCGCACGGACCTGTGTTTTTAGTAAACAGTCGCTTCTCGCTGGTCTCTGCGGCCACCACCAGCTCAGAGTGCAAGACTCATCACCAGCAATGGCCCCCCTTCTCCCGAAGTTACGGGGGCATTTTGCCGAGTTCCTTAACCATAGTTCACCCGAACGCCTCGGTATTCTCTACCTGACCACCTGAGTCGGTTTAGGGTACGGGCCGCCATGAAACTCGCTAGAGGCTTTTCTCGACAGCATAGGATCATCCACTTCACCACAATCGGCTCGGCATCAGGTCTCAG
>NZ_JBIRJY010000054.1:0-1448 GCF_044329785.1 Streptomyces sp. NPDC017529 | reverse complement strand
AAGGAACTTCCCAATCGTGTTGTCAAGCCGCTCCCGTGACGGGAGGTGAAGCATGAAAGCGCTCTCCGTCACGGATCATCGCCCACAGGACGTTGAGGCGTCTGCGTGCGAGAGCCAGCAGGGCCTGCTTGTGGCCCTTGCCCTCGCTCCGTTTCCGGTCGTAGAACGCCTTGGAGACGGGGCAGCACTGGAGACTCACCATTGCCGACAGGTACATGGTTCGCAGGAGACCGCGGTGGTAGCGCCGGGGGCGGCGCAGGTTGCCGCTGACACGGCCGGAGTCACGTGGTCTGGGGGCCAGGCCGGCGAAGCCGGCCAGGCGGTCGGCGCTGCCGAAGGCGTCCATGTCACCACCGGTCGCGGCGAGGAACTCGGCTCCGAGCTTGGCGCCCATGCCGGGCAGGCTGCGGATCACCTCGGCGTGCGGATGCTCGCGAAACTTGGCCTCGATCAGGGCGTCGAGCTCGGCGATCTCCTCATCGAGGGCTATCACCCCCTTCGCGAGGCGGACCACCATGGTGGCGGCCAGCTTTTCGCCGGGCAGCGCGGTCTGCTGGGCCTGGGCGGCTTCCACCGCCGTCTTCGCCAGTGCGGCGGCGCCGCGGACCTTGCGGTTCTTCAGCCACGTCTCGATCCGGCTCGCGCCTGCACGCCGGATCGCGGCCGGGGTCTGGTAGCCGGTCAGCAGCATCACTGGACCCCGGTTCGTCAGTTCCAGGGCGCGTTCCAGCGCCGGGAAGATCTCCAGGAGTTGGGCGCGGAGGCGGTTGATCTGCCGGGTGCGGTCGAAGACCGTGTCCAGGCGGCGGGTGGTCAGGGTGCGCAGGTCGACGGCGATCTCATCACCCGGCCGCAGCAGGCCCAGGTCGCGGCGGACGCGGGCCTGGTCGGCGATGACGAAGGCGTCCTTCGCGTCGGTCTTGCCCTCGCCGCCCTTGTAGGTGGCCGAGGCTCGGTGGACCGCCAGACCGGTGAGATAGGCGACCGGCTGACCGTGGCTGACCAGCAGGCCGATCAGCAGCGCGGCCCCACCGTGGTTGAGGTCCACAGCCCACAGCGCGTCGGCGGATATCTCCAGGACATCGCCAATCAGGGCGAGCAGTTCACTCTCGTCGTTCGCGACCCGGCGGGACAGCAGACGCCTGCCGTCAGCATTGATCACCACGCAGTGGTGGTGCGTCTTGCCGATGTCCACTCCGGCCCAGATCTCGGGCACGTTCCCCTCCGCCAGCTCGTCGTACAACGATCCCGCAGACGACCTCGCCGACGTTGTCCTACGCAGCGATCGAAAGTCGCATCTCCCAATTGGCGGTCGAGTCGTCGCGGGGCTCCGGGTGGCCAAGTTCCTTGAGCCATCAACTGGGTCGAAACCATGACAGCCATGCCCAGAGCCCCTGGGCCCTCCGATCTTACGAATGACCAGAGCAACCACGCTTGAAAGGTAGGAC
>NZ_JBIRJY010000053.1:0-1472 GCF_044329785.1 Streptomyces sp. NPDC017529 | reverse complement strand
GTCAAGGACGGCAAGACCGGTGAGTGGAAGCCCCAGGCGGACGACGGCTCGCGGATCGAGCACCTGAACGGCAGTGCTTCGGACACCGGTAACGGTGACGACGACAACGAGTACTGGAAGGTCACCACGGCCGACGGCACCCAGTACTTCTTCGGCAAGAACCGGCTGCCCGGCTGGTCCGAGGGCAAGACCGAGACCCGTTCCACGTTCACGGCGCCCGTCTTCGGCAACCACGAGGGCGAGCCGGGCCACAAGGACGCGTTCAAGGACTCCGTCCAGGACCAGACGTGGCGCTGGAATCTCGACTACGTGGTCGATGTGCACGGCAACGCGATGGCGTTCTTCTACGAGCAGGAGACCAACGCCTACGCGAAGAACTCCGGCGGCACGCACACCTCCAAGCCCAAGGCGGACGCCACGTACGTACGTGGTGGTCAGCTGGCGCGGATCGAGTACGGCCACCGGGCGGGCAAGGTCTACGAGGCCCAGCCGGCGGCCAGGGTGCTGTTCGGCACGGCCGACCGCTGTCTGGCCAAGGAGTGCGCGTTCGACAAGAAGCACGCGGAGAACTGGCCGGACACGCCGTTCGACCAGGCTTGCGAAAAGGGCAAGGAGTGCCTGAACGGCTCGCCCACCTTCTGGTCGAAGAAACGTTTGTCCACGGTCACGGCCCAGGCCCGCAAGGGCGACGGCTACCAGGACGTGGACACCTGGACGCTGACCCACCAGTTCCCCGGCGTCGGTGACGCCGGCGGGCCTTCCCTGTGGCTGTCGACCATCACCCGCACCGGCAAGGCGGGCGGCACGCCTCTGGCCATGCCGAAGGCGGATTTCGGCGGCACGCTGATGCCCAACCGGGTGGACAGCAACGAGGGCCGTCCGCCGATGAACAAGTACCGGCTCACCCGGATCAGTTCGGAGACCGGCTCGGACACGCTCATCGACTACTCGGTGCCGGAGTGCAAGGCGGGCAAGACGCCGGATCCGGCGTCCAACACCGGCCGGTGCTATCCGATGTTCTGGACGCCGACGGCGGCGGTGGACCCGGTCAAGGACTGGTTCCACAAGTACGTGGTGACCAAGGTGACCGAGAACGACAAGGTGGCGGGCGCCGAGCCCAAGACCACCGCGTACGAGTACCTCGGTGGCATCGCCTGGGCCAAGGACACCAACGAGTTCACCCTGGACAAGCACCGCACCTACAGCGACTACCGCGGCTACGGCAAGGTGCGCACCCGCACCGGCACCAGCGGCAAGACGCTGAGCGAGTCGGTGTTCCTGCGGGGCATCGAGGGCTCGAAGGTCACCGATTCCTCGGGCGCCACCACCACCGACGCCGAACAGTACGCCGGCGTGACCCTGGAGACCGCCACGTACGACAAGGACGAGGGCAAGATCTCGACTTCGTCGCTCAACCGGCCGTGGTCCAAGCAGACCGGCAACCACGCACGGGCCGGCACCACCGACCTCGT
>NZ_JBIRJY010000052.1:0-1476 GCF_044329785.1 Streptomyces sp. NPDC017529 | reverse complement strand
CGGTTTGTGGCGTGTCCGTTCGGTCGTGGTGAGCGGATGTATCGCACGGGTGATCTGGTGCGGTGGACGGGTGAGGGGGAGTTGGATTATCTGGGTCGTACGGATCACCAGGTGAAGGTGCGGGGTTTCCGCATCGAACTCGGCGAGATCGAAACGGTCCTGGTGACCCACGACTCGGTCGACCGTGCCGCCGTAGTGGTGCGGGAGGACCGGCCCGGGGATCGGAGGATCGTGGCCTACGTCGTGGCCACGGCGGACACGACACCGGACACCGCGGCGCTGCGCCGCCTCGTGGGGGAGACCCTGCCCGAGTACATGGTGCCCACCGCCATCGTCGTACTGGACGCGCTTCCGCTGACCCCGAACGGCAAGCTGGACCGGGCCGCGCTGCCCGCCCCCGGGCACGAGGCGGGCGGGGCCTTCACCCCCGCGCGCAGCCCCCAGGAGGAGATCCTCTGCGGCTTGTTCGCCGATGTGCTCGGTGTGCCGCGGGTGGGCATCGACGACGGCTTCTTCGAGCTGGGTGGGCATTCGTTGCTGGCCACGCGGTTGGTGGGCCGGGTGCGTTCGGTGCTGGGCGTGGAGGTGCCGGTCCGGGCGCTGTTCGAGCATCCGACGGTGGCCGGTCTGTCGGGTGCGTTGGTGGGTGCGGCGCAGGCGCGGCCGGCGGTGACGGCGGTGGAGCCGCGGCCGTCGCGTCTGCCGATGTCGTTCGCGCAGCGCCGGCTGTGGTTCCTCAACCAGCTGGAGGGGCCGGGCTCGACCTACAACATCTCGGTGGCGGTACGCCTGACGGGCGCACTGGACCAGGAGGCCCTGCGCGCGGCGCTCAGTGACGTGGTGACCCGCCACGAGACCCTGCGCACGGTCTTCACCGAAGACGGCGAAGGCACCTACCAGGTGGTGGTCGAGCCGGAGAAGCACATACCGGACCTGGCAGCGGTGGCCACGAGCGAGGCCGAGCTGCCCGCGCGGTTGCGCGAGGCGACCCGTTACGAGTTCGACCTCACGAATGACAACCCGCTGAGAGGCTGGCTCTTCGGCCTCGACGAGCAGGAACACGTTCTCGTACTGGTGCTGCACCACATCGCGGCGGATGGTTGGTCGTTGCCGTTGCTGGCGCGGGATTTGATGGTGGCGTATACGGCGCGCAGTGCCGGGGCGGCCCCTGGGTGGGCGCCGTTGCCGGTGCAGTACGCGGATTACAGCTTGTGGCAGCACCGGGTGCTGGGCTCCGAGGACGATCCGGAGAGTCTGAACGCGCGGCAGTTGGCGTTTTGGAAGTCGGTGTTGGCCGGTCTTCCGGAGGAGCTGCCGTTGCCGGCGGACCGGCCGCGTCCGCAGGTGGCCTCGCATGAGGGCGGGGTGGTTGGTTTCGAGGTCGGTGCGGAGCAGCACGAGCGGTTGTTGGCGTTGGCGCGTGCGCACAACGTGAGTCTGTTCATGGTGTTCCAGGCGGCGTTGGCGACGTTGCTG
>NZ_JBIRJY010000050.1:0-1806 GCF_044329785.1 Streptomyces sp. NPDC017529 | reverse complement strand
GCGCGGTGGCCATGGCGGACGTCCACGGCACTCCCACCGTCCTGCGCAGCCGCTGTATGCAGTGGCTGGGCGAAGTCTCCTTCGGCTTCTACCTCGCCCAGCACATCGTGCTCTTCTACTCACGGGAGACGCTCATGGGCGGGCAGCTCTTCGGCACACCGGCCGCGATCGGCATAGTCGCCGCGCTCTTCCTCGTGGCGCTGCTCGTCGGCTGGCTGCTGCTGGTCTGCGTCGAACGTCCCGTGATGCGCCGCTGGGCCAGGCCGCGCAAGCCCCCGCTGATTTCCGTACCCCCGCCCGCGGAGGCGGTCGATCCCCCCGTCCCCAGCCTGCGCTGACCCTTTCACCTTCCCCGCCTCCCCCCTTTCCCCGAATTCCCGAGAACGCCGAGGAGCCCCTCCATGCCCGTCATCGACGTGGACGGCTTGCCCGTCCACTACACCGCCCAGGGAAGCGGTCCCGGCCTGCTGCTCATCCACGGGTCCACCGCGGACGCGGAGGGCAATTACGGTCATCTGCGGCAGTACTTCACCGACCGCTTCACGGTGATCACGCCCGACTACTCGGGCAGCGGTAAGACGCCGCTGCCCGAAGGGGAGCTGACCGTCGACCGCCTCGTCGACCAGGTGGTCGCCGCCGCCCGCGAGACGACCGACCAGCCCTTCGACGTCTTCGGTGCCTCGCAGGGCGCGGTGGTCGCCGCGGCCGCCGCCGCCCGGCACCCCGGACTCGTACGACGTCTGGTGCTGGCCGGCGGGTGGGCACGCAACGACGACCCGCGCCAGCGCCTGGTGCACTCGCTGTGGCGCCGTCTCGCGGACCTCGACACGCAGGCGTACGCGGATTTCACCACCCTCATCGGCTTCTCGCCCGCCCACCTCGCGTCCATGGGGGAGGGCGGCGTCCGGGAAGCGACGCGCAGGCCCGACTACTCGGACGGGGCGAAGCGCCAGATCGACCTCAACATCACCCTGGACATCCGCGACCGGCTCTCCGCCATCACCGCGCCGACCCTGGTCATCGGCGCCACCCAGGACCAGCTGATCCCGCCGGGCCACTCCCGCGAACTGCACCGGGCCATCGCGGGCAGCCGGTACCTGGACGTGGACAGCGGCCACCTCTTCCTCTACGAGAAGACCGACGAGGTGGCCGCTGCCGTCAACGAGTTCCTCAGCCCGGGGGCCTGACCCTTCCGGCCCGTCCACATGAAGGGAAGTCCCCGACCATGCCGTCCTCGCGAACCTCTGGAGCGGCGGGTGCGCCGCCGATTGGGGCCAGGCCCAAGTTGCCGTCGCTGACGGGCGTGCGGTTCATCGCCGCCGCGCTCGTCTTCTTCTTCCACGCCTCCTTCAGCGATCCCCCGATGAACCCCTTCGCGGACGAGGGTGTGGCGGAGGGATTCCGGTGGGTGTTCAGCAAGGCCGGCTGGATGGGGGTGTCCTTCTTCTTCGTCCTCAGTGGCTTTGTGATGACGTGGTCGGCGAAGCCCGGTGACACGGTCACGGGGTTCTGGCGGCGGCGGTTGTTGAAGATCTTCCCCAATCACGTCGTGATGTGGGCGCTGGCCATGGTCCTGTTCGCGGGGACGGTCACCCCGGTCTCGTCCTGGCTGCCGAACCTGCTGCTGGTGCACTCGTGGTTCCCGGACCACGGGACGTTCATCAGCGTGAATCCGCCGAGCTGGTCGCTGTGCAGTGAGCTGCTGTTCTACCTGCTGTTTCCCGCGCTGATCGGTCCGATTCTGCGGATCAGGGAGAGCAGGCTGTGGGGGTGGGCCGCCGGGATGGTGGCCGGCATGGTGGCCGT
>NZ_JBIRJY010000049.1:0-2246 GCF_044329785.1 Streptomyces sp. NPDC017529 | reverse complement strand
CACAAGCGCCGCTGCGCGAACGACAGCGGCAGCCGGGAAGGCCGCTCGGCGCGTACGACGGCGGGACGGGCGGCCGCCGCGCTGTCGAGACGCCGTGCCAGGGCGGCCGGGGTGGGCGTCTCGAAGACGGCACGGAGGTCCAGCTCCGCGCCGAGGACGGCACGGACCCGGTTGACCAGCCTCGTCGCGAGCAGCGAATGACCACCCAGCGCGAAGAAGCCGTCCTCGGCACCGACCACGGGCACGCCCAGCAACTCGGCGAACAGGCCGCACAGCACCTCTTCCTCGGGCGTGCGTGGCGCGCGACCGGAGGGCGCGTCGCCGGTCGTCCCGGGGGCGGGCAGGGCGCGGCGGTCCAGCTTGCCGCTGGGCGTCAGCGGCAGGGCGTCAAGGAACACGACGGCCGCAGGCACCAGGTAGCCGGGCAGCCGGGCGCGGAGGAATTCCTGTACGTCCGACGCTTCCACCTCGGATACGCGGACCGCGTACGCCACCAGCCGGACATCCCCCGGCCGGTCCTCCCGCGCCACGACCACAGCCCGGCCCACACCCGGATGAGCACCCAACACCGCCTCGACCTCACCCGGCTCGACACGAAAACCCCGCACCTTCACCTGACCATCCGACCGCCCCACAAACTCCAACTCCCCATCAACCCGCCACCGCACCACATCACCCGTCCGATACATCCGCTCCCCCACCCCACCAAACGGACACGCCACAAACCGCTCCGCAGTCAACCCACACCGCCCCACATACCCACGCGCCAACCCCACACCCCCCACATACAACTCCCCCACCACACCCACCGGCACCGGCCGCAACCCCCCATCCAACACAAACACCCGCACACCCCACACCGCCCTACCAATCGGCGGCACACCACCACCCCCCAACGGCCCCGACATCGACACACACACCGTCGCCTCCGTCGGCCCGTACGCATTGACCAACACGCGGCCAGGCGCCCAGAGTTCCACCAGTTCGGCAGGGCAGGCTTCGCCCGCCACCACGAGCGTGAGGCCCTCGGGGAGGCTGTCCGGGGCCAGCGCCGCCAGGGTCGAGGGCGGCAGGGTCAGATGGGTCACGCCGTACGCGGCGACGGTCTCGGCCAGCGGCGCTCCCGGTAGCAGGCGGTCCGCCGGCGCGATGACGAGGCGGGCACCCGTCAGCAGCGCCATGCACAGTTCCCAGAAGGACGCGTCGAAGCTGGGCGAGGCGAAGTGCAGCACCCGGCTGTCCGGCCCGGCGCCGAGGCGTTCGCGCTGCGTTGCGGCGAGGGAGGCGACGCCGCTGTGGGGGACCAGCACGCCCTTCGGGGCGCCGGAGGAGCCGGACGTGTGGATGACGTACGCGGGGCACGCCGGCAGCGCGGGCGCCGTACGGTCCGCGTCGGTGAGGTCGGTGTCCGGCTGCTCACGGAGGGCGCGGGCCGTGTCGTCCGCGTCCAGGCAGAGGCCCGGGACGTCCGTGTCCGGCAGTGCGGCGCCCGTCGCGTGGTCGGTGACCAGGAGCGCGGGGGCGGTGTCGCGGAGCAGGTAGGCGATCCGCGCGGCCGGGTAGCCGGGGTCGACGGGCAGGTAGGCAGCGCCGGTTTTGAGTACGCCGAGTACGGCCGTGACCAGGTCGGCCGAGCGGGGCAGCGCCAGCGCCACCACACGCTCCGGTCCCGCGCCGCGGGCGGCCAGCAGCCGGGCCAGGCGGTTGGCGCGGGCGTTCAGCTCCGCGTAGCCGAGTCTGGTGTCCGGCGTTTCGACGGCGACCGCGTCCGGGGTACGGGCCACCTGTGCCGCGAACAGCTCGGGCAGCGTCGCCGGGGCCTGGGCGGGGGTGGTGCCGCCCGCGGTCCCCAACAAGGCGTGCCGCTCGGCGGGGCTCAGGATCTCCAGGCTTCCGATGGCCTGGTCCGGGTCGGCGACGGCCGCTTCCAGCAGCCTGCGCAGCCGCGCGAGCAGCCCTTCCACGGTGGCCCGGTCGAACAGGTCGGTGCGGAACTCGGCCTCTCCTTCGAGTCCGGCCGGCGCCTGTTCGGCGTCCCGGCGCTCGCGTACGGCGAACGTCAGGTCCACCTTCGCGGTGCCGGTGGAGACGGTGACCTCTTCTGCTTCGGTGCCCGGCAGTCCGTATTCGACCGTGGCGGTGTTGTTCATCGCCAGTGCGATCTGGAAGAGCGGGTTGCGGTCCGCGGAGCGCTCCGGATTCAACGCCTCCACCAACCGCTCGAACGGCACATCCTGATGCGCATA
>NZ_JBIRJY010000048.1:0-2845 GCF_044329785.1 Streptomyces sp. NPDC017529 | reverse complement strand
CCCTCGACCACATCCACGCCATCGGCGCCCACACCGGCGCTCGCCAGCGCCGCGCGAATCACCCGCTGCTGCGACGGGCCGTTCGGCGCCGTCAGTCCGTTCGACGCACCGTCCTGGTTGACCGCGCTGCCGGACACCACCGCCAGCACCTGGTGTCCCAGTCGCCGCGCGTCCGACAACCGCTCCAGTACGACGACGCCGACACCTTCGCCCCAGCCTGTACCGTCGGCCTGTTCCGAGTACGCCTTGCAGCGACCGTCCGCCGCCAGGCCCCGCTGCCGCGAGAAGTCGACAAAGGTGCTCGGGGTGGACATGACCGTCACGCCGCCGGCCAGCGCCAGAGACGACTCCCCCGAACGCAGCGACTGGCACGCCAGATGCAGAGCCACCAGCGACGAGGAACACGCCGTGTCCACCGTCACGGCCGGGCCCTCCAAGCCCAGCGCGTACGCGACCCGGCCCGAGGCAACCGCGCCCACACCACCGGTCCCGATATACCCCTCGACCTCCTCGGGCACGGGGTGGGACGGCAGGTAGTCGTGGTAGAAGAGGCCCGCGAAGACGCCCGTATCGCTGCCCTTCAACGATCCCGGATCGATCCCCGCGTCCTCCAGCGCCTCCCACGACGTCTCCAGCAGCAACCGCTGCTGCGGATCCATCGCCACCGCCTCACGCGGACTGATCCCGAAGAACTCCGCATCGAACTCCCCGGCGTCGTAAAGGAAACCGCCCTCATTCGAGACACTCTTCCCCACCGCATCCGGATCCGGGTCATGGATGTCCTCGGCCCAACCACGGTCCACCGGGAACGCACCCACCGCGTCCCGCCCCGATGCGAGCAGCTGCCAGAACTCGCCCGGAGACGACACACCACCCGGGAAGCGACATCCCATTCCCACGATGGCCACAGGTTCCTGCTGGCGGCCCTCTACCTCACGCAGGCGCTCGCGGGTCTGGTGCAGGTCAGTGGTGACCCGCTTCAGATAGTCACGAAGCTTGTCTTCGTTCGCCATCCAATGACGCCTTCCTCATTACGCACGGTGGTACGGCCACGTACTCAGAGCCCGAGCTGGTTGTCGATGAAGTCGAACATGTCGTCGTCGCTGGCCGTCTGGATCTTGTCGGCGAACGTATCGCCGTTGTCGTCGGCCTCGCCGGATCTGTCGGCCTCGCCCAACACGGAGAGAATGTCCTTCAGCCGTGCCGCGACGCGCGCTCGGGCGGTGGCATCGTCCAAGATCTCGGTGAGTGACGCTTCGATCCTGTCGAGCCCGGAGTACGCCGCGAGGGCGTTCGTCTCCTCGGAGGCCGTCCCGAGCATCTCCTGCATCAGGAAATCGGCCAGGGCGGCCGGGGTGGGGTAGTCGAATACCGCGGTGGCGGACAGGCGCAGGCCGGTGGTGTTGTTGAGCCGGTTGCGCAGTTCGACTGCGGTGAGCGAGTCGAAGCCGACATCGCGGAACGCGCGGTCCGTGTCCACACTGCCGGGGCCCGGCAGGCCCAGGACCAGGGCGGTCTGGGTGGCGATCATGTCCCGTACGGCCTCTTGCTGTCCGGCCGGGCTCAGCTCCGCCAGACGCGCGGCCAGCGTGTGCTGCGCGTCGACCCTGCGCTCGCCGACTGCACGGCGGGTGGGTCCACCGGGGCGCTGCCCACGTATCAGACCGGACAGCAGCGACGGGATCTCGCCCGTTCCGCGTATCGCGGACAGGTCCAACTGGGCCGCCAGCAGCAGTGGTTCGGTTCGGGCCATGGCCTCGTCCAGTACGGCGAGACCTTCCACGTCGGACAGCAGCTTCAACCCCTGGCGGGCCAGCCGCTGTCGCTCACCCGCCGTGAGCTCGCCGGCCATGCCCTGCTCCCAGGGGCCCCACGCCAACGACACCGCGGGCAGGCCCTGCTGGCGGCGATGCGCGGCCAGAGCATCCAGGAAGGTGTTGCCCGCCGCATAGTTGGCCTGGCCCGCGTTGCCGATGACACCGGCGATGGACGAGAAGAGAACGAAAGTGTCCAGGTCCAGGTCGCGGGTCAGCTCGTGCAGGTTCCAGGCAGCGTCGACCTTCGGCCGCATCACCGACTCCACCCGCTGCGAAGTCAGCAACCCGACAACCCCGTCGTCGAGAACGCCCGCAGCATGGATGACACCGGTCAGCGGCACACCGTCCAGGACCTCGGCGAGCTGGGCACGGTCGGCGGCATCGCACGCCGCAACGGTGACCTCGACACCCACCTGCTCCAGTTCTACAACCAGTTCCGGCATGCCGGAAGCCTCGATGCCACGGCGGGAGACCAGCAGCAGCCGCTCGACCCTGCCCGACTCAGCCAGATGCCGGGCCACCAGACCCCCCAGAGCACCCGACGCACCCGTGATCAAGACAGTGCCCGCACCGCCCACCACGGCCGATGAATCCTGCGTGACTCGCGTCAGCCTCGGTGCTCGCACCTGGCCCCCGCGTACCGCGAACTGCGGCTCGGCCGACTGCACGCCCGTACGCAGCCACTCCGCGACGCCTTCGGCGGACAGATCGTCCACGTCCGCCAGCACCAAGCGACCGGGGTTCTCCGCCTGTGCTACCCGCACCAGGCCCCAGACGGAAGCGGGGGCAACCTCCACGGCGCAGTCCGGTCCCGCATCCACCGCACGCTCGGTCACCACCAACAGCCGCGACCCGGACAAGGCCTCTTGCGCAAGCCACTCCTGTACGACGCCCAGTACGTGCACCGCCGCGTCCCGAGCCGCACCGGCAACGCCGGCCGTGCCCACCTCCGGCACGACCCGCAGCACCACAACCGAGGGAACTTCTCCGCCCTCTTCCACCGACGCCACCAGGCCACTCACACCCTC
>NZ_JBIRJY010000047.1:0-3904 GCF_044329785.1 Streptomyces sp. NPDC017529 | reverse complement strand
AGAAGCTGTTCCCGGTCCTGACATGACAAGTTGCGGGGCTTCGGGGCAGGTCAGCGGTGGGGTGGGCGGGGGTCTGGTGCCCTGCGTACGGTGGTTCGCATGGGCAGGGTTCCCCGGCTGCGGCTGATCACGAGCGGCGAGGCACGTGATGGCGGGCCGCGGCTGTGCCGAGGGTGCGGTGGGCCGCTGATGCCGTCGGCGAAGGCGACGGCCGTGTTCTGCTCGTCGGTCTGCCGCTCGCGGCACTGGCGCCGGCAGCGGCGGACGCGGGCGAGGACCGAGGCGGTGCTGGCCGCAAAGGCGGCCGTCTGCCCGGAGTGCGGGGCCGGCTGGACGGTCGGAGTCGACCATTCTCTTGCGGCAATCTACTGCTCTCCCCGCTGCCGCAAACGGGCCTGGCACCGGCGGCGCACGCAGGAAGGCGGGGTGTGAGACGGCGCGGGCGGCGCCCGCGGGGCCGCTTCACGCGCCGGGGCGACGCGCCCTGGCAGGCGCCCGGGAGGAGTCCGATGGTGCCAGGTGACGGGCTTGCGGGGCGAGCTGGCGGCACGGAAGGGTGCCGCACCCGGGTCCGTGGGGGTGGATGCAATGTCCGCAATGGTCGGGAGTGTGAGCCAGGAACGCTACGACGAGCTGGTCAAGCTGGGGCGGGACTGGGTGGCGACGATGAGTGCGGTCCAGTGGCAGATCGGGGACGCGGGCCTGGAGATCGAGCCGATGCGTTCGTATGGGGGTGCGAACCCGTCCGGGACCGAGGGCCTGTTCACCGTCAGCGAGGCGATACGGATGTTCGCCGAGGACATCGGTCTGGCCTACACCACGGTGCGGGACTACCGGTGGGTGGCCTCGCGCTGGCCCAGGCGGCACCGGCGGGCGGACGTCTCGCACACCATCCACAAGATCCTGGCCAACATCCCCGATGAGGCCGAGCGGTTCGAGGCGGTGACAAACCCCCCGCCCAGCCCGCGCGACGGCACGGCCCGCTGGACGCACGACAGCGCGAAACGGATCGTCGGCTGGAAGCTGGACAACCCCGAAAGCGTCCAGGAGAAGGTCGAGGCGATTCACGATCTGGCCTCGGACGACGCGGTCGCGGCGGTGGTGACCACCGACTTCCTGCGCCGGCCGGAGGTGGCCTCGAAGGCCATGGCCGATGACACCGCCCGGCACATGGTCAATGAAGCGCAGTTCGACCGGTTCCGCCAGGACGTGCAGTTCACCCAGTCCAGTGCACCGCAGCTTCAGCGCCTGGAGCACGGCGCCCAGTTCATGGACCTGGTCGCGGCCTGCGCGCAGTTCGTGGCCACGGCCGGGCGGATCGTGCCGAACCTGGAGGGCGAGGACTACGACTACGGCGAGCGCGAGACCATCGCCAAAGGGCTGGAACGTGTTCGCGCCGCGGCCGACTGGATCGAAAACGCCGTCACCCGCGGCGAGGTCGACCTGGACGAGCAGCTGGCCAAGCTGCTCAAAGGCCAGGGCGAGGGTGAGTAGGCGATGGGGCGGGGCCTCCCCGCTCACGTCCACGCCGAAGCGATCCTGAGCGCCCTGGAAGAAGCCCGTCCTGCGGGCATGGACATCGGCTTGCTCATGACGGCCACCGAACGCACCCGGGCCCAGGTTCACACCGGTCTGCGGCATCTGCGACTGGTTGCGGCCGCCCGCGGGCTTCCGCCGGTGACCTGGGACAGATCGTGGGGCTATCGGTTGCTGGATGACGCACCGGATGTGTGGATCAGCTACGAGCGGGCGTTCTTGGAGACCGAACACCACCGGGTGGAGAACTTCATCAAGACGACGTTGCTCGCACACGAGAAGAAGACCCCCGAGGACCCCTACATCCAGACCCTGCTCACCCAGATCAGGGCTGTGGAGTCCACCTTGAACCTGCTGGCCAACCTGGGACGGACACCCTAGGAAGAAGGCACCGGGCCGCGGCGGCCGCAGTTGGCCTCCTCGTCGTCGGCCGCGGCCCGGGCTCGGTGATGCTGTCCTCCTACCGCTACCCCTCCGACGCCACGGACCTGGAATGGTTCCTGCTGGAGCCGCTACTGCCCGTCCCTGCCTGCCAGACGCCCACCGGCGGGGCGCCGGAGAAGTGGCCCCGCCGACGGGTGGTCGACGCCATCAGGTACATAACAGACAACGGCGCGAAGTGGCGGTCGCTGCCCGCCGACTTCGGCATCCCCTGGAGCACGGTGTTCAAGTACTTCGCCCGCTGGGCGAAGAACGGCGTCCTCAAACGCATCCTCGACCAGCTCCGCCGCCGGCTGCGGCTGCGCAGCCGGCGCTGTCCCTGGCCGGTCCGGGTGATCATCGACGGGCAGTCCGTCAAGGGGGCGGAGACTGTTTCGAGGGCGACGCGCGGGTTCGATCCGGGAAAGATGATCAATGGCAGGAAACGGCATCTCGTGGTGGACCAGAGCGGCCTGCTGGTCGATGTGCTGGTCACCCCGGCCGACGTCCCCGAGCGCGACGGCGCCCGCATCCTGCTCGCCCGCCTGCACGCCGAGCACCCGGAAATCGTGCTGGTCTGGGGCGATTCCGGCTACGGCGGCAAGCTCATCGACTGGGCCCGCGACACGCTCGGCATCACCATCAAAACCGTGCCCCGGCCCAAGGGCGCCAAGGGGTTTGTCTTGTTGCCAAAGCGGTGGGTGGTGGAACGGTCGAATTCGTGGACGATGCGGGCGAGGCGCAACGCGCGGGACTACGAACGCAAGATGTCCCACGCCGAAGCGCACATCCAGTGGGCCTTCATCACCCTCATGAGCCGCCGTCTCGCCCGGCCGCACCGCCAGCCCCGGCACCGGTTGGTCACGCCGCCGGCCGCCGCCTGAACAGCCCAGCAGGTGCGTGCGGCGGCACCCCGTTGCTCACCGGCCTGTCCGTCCCGCCATGGCCACCCTATAATGCCTGAAACGGATTTCAGGTATTTGCTCGCAGGCTTTCGTGCGGGCAGGGGGCGGCACATGAACAAACCTGGAGCACGGTGGAGCTTCCTCTCCAACCACACCCGCGTTCTCCTGGTGCTCGCCCGGGAACCCACGTCGCGCATCCGTGACATCGCCGCGGCCTGCCACGTCACGGAACGTACTGCTCAGACCATCGTCGCCGACCTCGAAGAGGCCGGATACCTCAGCCGGGAACGACACGGTCGACGCACGCACTACACCCTTCGCCTGGACGGCAGGCTCCGCCACCCAACCGAAGCCCACCTACCGGTCCGGGCACTGCTGGGTCTCCTCGCCGACCGCAGCTATGGAGCCCTCCCCGGCCGGCGTCCACAGCCGGGGAGCCTCTCCGCTGGGTCAGCCCATGGCGATGAAGTGGAAGGGACGGTCGGCGGCGGCACCGACTGAGTTGCCCGTGATGACCATCACCCTCTCAGTCGTGGCGCCGCTGACGTGAGTGTTGTCCAGCAGGTTCCAATTTTCGCCGTCCAGGGTGGCAACGACCGACGGCGTCTCCCTGAAGTCGTTGTTGAAGGTGATGATGTACTTGCCGGCGCTGAGCTTCGTCACCTTGAAGGCGTAGCCGGCAGTCCTGGTGCCGTCGGCAGCAACGGTCCCACGGACGATCTGGAGATTTTCGTAGGCTTCGATAGCCACTTTTGGTTCTCCTTACCTGGGCGATCTCGCTTCATGTGCATGTCCGTGCTGGAGGCACTCATGCTCCATTCGAATGACATACGCCCGCTCGGGTGAAGCCCACCTGCCTGTCCGAACACTGCTGGGTCTCCTCGCCGACCGCGACAACCAGCAGTGAAACCGTCCGGAGAGGCACCCCGCACACGCCTGCCGTTCGAAACGCCGTCCATCGACGCCGAACCGAACGGCTATCGAAACTGCCTCTATACGCCGCAGCCCGGTGACCAGCGGAAACCGGTTCAGGAACAGGCACT
>NZ_JBIRJY010000046.1:0-5711 GCF_044329785.1 Streptomyces sp. NPDC017529 | reverse complement strand
GTCAGCGTGAGGTCGTTACGCCCGATGGTGGGCCAGGTGGCCGGGTCGTCGTCACACGCCACCTTCAGGTTGTCCTCGCCCCCGGGACTCCACGGACCCTGGAACGCGGCGAAGGAATTCACCTTGGGCGCACGGTTGTAGGTGACTTCCAGGTGCGGGTTGTTGTGGAACTTCTTCCAGCTGCTGACCTTGTTCTCGTAGTCCGAGCGAGAACGCAGACCGAAGGTCAGATTGGCATCGCCACGGTCGGCGGCACGCTGCACCAGGCGCTTCAAGGCGGCATTCGAGAAATCCTGCCCCTCGCCTCCCTTGCACTGGCTGCCATCGCCGGTCCAGCCGTGCGCGAAGGACTTGGTCTCCAGCGTCTCGTTCCAGCTGGGCTGGTTGTTCCAGGTGGTCGACTCGGAGATGGGGCCGGTCCAGCCGAACTCGACCGGGGTGGGCGCGCACGACCAGGAATAGGAGTTCAGGAGGTTGAACGTGGCGCTTATGATCCTTGCGCCGCCCAGCCCATCCGTGTCCATCCGGAAGTACGAGCGCGCCGTACCGTTCGTCCAATTCTCATGGCCGATACGGGCCAGCTTGTCGCTGAAACCGCCGCCGTTCCAGAACGACGTTCCGGTGAGCGAACCGCCCTTGTTGTAGGCGATGGTCCAGGCGTTGCGCCCGCCACCGGAGAAGATGGGATCGATGGTGACCGGGAAGACCGTGTCCGGGGCCTTCAGGAAGTCGGCGTCCGGCGAAATCCGCAGGGTGTTGTCGACGACCTTGGTGGGCATCTCCACCACCTTGGACGGCGGCCCGTCCTGCGCGCCAGTCGTCGTCGGCCCGGCAGCGGCCGCCGCCACCGCGGAACGCTTGCCCCGGAACCCGGCCTGCGTCGCCCGCCCGGTCGCGGTGTTTTCCGCTACCTCATGGGACTCGTGGGAAGAGTCCCACATGACCGGAGTCGGAGCGGTGAACAGCTCATTGCCCTCCGAATCGGTGACCTTCAGCTTGCCCGCACCGTCCGCCTTGAGAACGGTGCCCTGGCTCCGCAGCCCGTACGTCAGCTCGGCCAGACCCGGCTGGGCAGCCGCCTCCCTCGTCTTGACCACGAGATGCTGCGCGAAACCGTCGACGTCCGCCTGAATGCGCAAATCGACGCCGGGCAGTACGTCCGGGTAAGTCGCCGTGTCCCCGGACAGCAGCGGCTCGGGAAGCGCCTTGGGCCAGGTAATGGAGAGTGACTTGCCCGCCTTCTCCATCGTGGCGAGCGGCGCGTCTCCGCCACCGGAGAATGACAGCCCGAATGTGGCAGCGGCCGGACCGACACGTCCGTCCGCGCGCTTGCGCATCGTGGCGTCGGCCTCCTTCCAGTCGCCGTCAACCTTCGCGAAAGCCGGCCGTACGTACTGCCGCCACGTAAAGGTGCCGTCCGGATTGGCCAGCACCTGCGTCGTCTCGTCGCGCTTGCTCAACACCTCGACCGGCTTACCGGACTCGGCGGCCTCCCGAACGGCGCGGCCCTCCGGGGTGTCGTCCTGAACGGCGGAGGGGTCGGCAGCCGGCGAGGCAAGGGCCGGGGAAACCCCCGCCGCCGACGCGCCGACGGCGAGCACGGTGGCAAGGGCTATGAGCGACGTACGACGTCTATACCGGCGCTTGGTAGCCGGTTCATAGAGGTGGTGCACAGGTGGTGCTCTTTTCTCTTTCTGTTGCGGAGACAAATAGGCGCCGCCCGGTGGCCTGGACCGACCACCGGGCGGCGCTGCGCTCAATGGCTTACTTCTGGACTTCCTCCGCTCGGTTCGTAGTCCGGTCCCTAGGCAGAAGGACGACCGCGAAGGTCACATTGGTGACCACATGGACGAGCATGGCCTGCGAGCCGACGAACATAGCCGTCAACATGGGCGGTCCACAGAGAAGGAACGCGGCGAGCCCCCGAAGGGACGCCGTTTCCATCTTCTTCCTCATCGACAGCAGGATGAACAAGACCGGAAGGACCAACACCAGGGTCAGAACGATCATGAACCAGGTCCGGGTGGCCGTGCCGACCACTGAGTCGAAGTAGGAAGGTTCTGCATAGCCACCGTCTGTGTTAGGCGTGGGCAGCAGTAGGGAGACCACGGGTGGCACTACAAGAGCGGCCAGGAGATAGCCCCCTACGCTCTTGAGCAACCACCAGAACCCCGCGGCAAACCGAGAGCCAAGGCGTTGTGTGTCCGTCATGAGCACCCCGAGGTACAGGTTCCGTCTTTCCACGTTCGATTGACATGGTCGGTGCCAGGTGCGGCGCTCATGCCCTCCTCGTCGGAGAGTATCTTCCGTCCGCCGAAGAACCTGACCTTCTGCATGTCGTCACGAGCAATAACCCGTGGTGTCGCGTTGCGACGGTACTGAACGACTTCCATGTCCGGATAGGCGTCTCCTGCCCGCCCGACGCTAACTGAAGAGCCATTGGCGGCGATGGACAGGGTGTCATCGACGGCGAAGAGTCGCATAAGGCTGTTGACCCCATGCAATTCGGCGCTGAAACCATCAGGCCCTTGAGACGTCACGTTCAGGTCGTTGCGCCAGTGAAGGAAGGTGTCATCCTTGCCTTCGTTGATGTGGAGGGACTTGGCAGGAAGCATCTCACCATGCGGGTTGAATTGTACTTCAGGGCGTTCCACCACGCCTACCGAGCGACCAACAACCTCGTCGTGGGGCGCGAGGTGTGAGGGCGCGACCTTGAAGGTGACGTCGCCTGACGCAGTGTCCCAGAACAAGACCATGCGGTACGCCGCAGCCGGGTCCGTGGACCATGTGCGGTCGTCTCCGAGGAGAAAATCGACCGCGGCTTTCTCCTGGTGGATGAAGAAGCGCATCATGATGATGCCCCGATCCTCACCCTTACCAATGTTGAACGACTTGAACTGAGTGCCCTTCGGGCCTCTGCTCCACATGGACCGCTTGGCCGCGCCATGCGTGTAGCGGCTCTTGGAGATCATGACGTTCAGGTTTGCACTGTAAATGGCATCCTCGGCGGCAGCCTGTTCCATCTGGCGCATGGCCTGTTGTTCAATCGTTGCAGCGATCATTTCCCCGATGTCGATAAAGGGGAACTTTCCGCTCGGGTCACTGTTGCCCACCGGATTGTTGTTCGCATAAGAGTATGCGTTGATCTGCTGCGGGCTGTTGACACCGAGCACCGGGTCCACGGAGGCGAACTTGCCGTTCTCCGCGTCGTACTCTCGCGCACCGACATGGGTCAGTCCGGTCGATGCGTCCTTGGTGCCGCCGACGAAACCGTGCTCACTCGGCCAGGCGTCCTTGCCGGGCTGCGGACCGCGTTCCGTACCGAACGGGCCGCTGCCACGCCGGGTGTAGCGCATCGTCTCGGCATCGACCGAGAGTTCCGCCGTACCGTGGTGGTCGCTGAGGACGAAGGACAGGGTGCCGTCCGACGAAGCGATGACGGTGCTTCCCTTCGTGGCGTAGAAGCGCTTTCCGGTGACCTTTCCGGTCTTGGTGTCGAGCTTCAGTTCCTGGCTGTCCAGGTAGAGGGTTATTGCCTCCGGGTCCCGGCGCAGCAGGCGTTTGCCGTCTGCGTCGTAGAGGAAGGTGGACATCTTTCCGTCGATGGTTGAGGAGGCCATGCGGCCCTCGGCGTCCCAGGTGAGTTTCTGGTCGCCCTCCGCGGTGACGCGGCGGGTGGTGTTGCCGGCCTTGTCGTACTCGAAGGAGTCCTTACGTGCGCCGGGGCCGGTGAGGGCGACTTCGGACATCGCGTGCGGCCGGTCTTGGCCGGTCTTGGGATAGGTGTAGCCGCGTCGGGTGTCCTTGGCGGTGTCACCGGCGGGGTCGTGCCGGGTTTCGGTGGTGCGGTTGCCGATCGCGTCGTAGGTGTAGGAGTGCCAGTACGGGTCCACGCCGCCGACTTTCGGTGCGGTGCCGTCGGACGGCTGGGCGGCGCAGTTGTCCGCGGCTGTCCAGGCGTTGGTCAGGCGCTGGGCGAAGTCGTAGGTGTAGCACTGGGTGTCGGTCGACTTCTTGTCGTCGCGGTCGTTGCGGATGCGGGTGATGTTGCCCGCGGGGTCGTAGGTGTAGGTCTTGTGGTCGAGGGTCTGCGGGCCGTTGGCCTCCCGGTCGTTGGTCACCGTGCCGAGGCGGCGGGTCGCGGGCTCGTAGACGTAGGTCTGTACGGCGCGGTGGCCGACGTCGCCCAGCACGGTCTGGAGCAGTTCGCCGGTGGGCGAGTACTGGTTTCCGGTGGAGTAGACCCTGCCGTTGCCGCTCAGCGACGTGGGCAGGCCGAATTCCGTGTAGCCGTGCCGGACGGTCTCGGCCGCCAGGCCGCCGCCGGCCGGGTAGCTGGTGGTGGCCGCCAGCCCGGTGTTGGGGGTGTAGCTGCTGGAGAAGGTGTAGCTGCCGGCCAGCTTGCCTTCCGCGTCGGGGACGGTGACCGTGGAGCCGGTCGCCCGGCCTGCGGCGTCATAGCCCGTGACGGCGACGGAGTAGGCGTTGCCCTTCTCGTACCGTACGGACGAGCCAAGCAGGCCCTTGCCGCCGTCGAGGGTGTCGTAGTTCCACTCGGCGAGCTTGTCGCCCTTGTCGCTGTCCCTGCGGACGCTGGTCCTGCGGCCGAGTTCGTCGTAGGTGGTGGCGAGGGTGTGGCCCAGTGCGTCCTTCGTGGTGGCCACCTGGCCGTCGGGCGTGTAGGTGGTGGTGACGGTTCCCTTGTCCGGGTCGGTCGACTTGGTCCGGTGGCCGCGCAGGTCGTACTCGGCCGTCCAGGTGTTGCCCGCGGCATCCACCAGCTTCACCATCCGGTCTGCGGAGTCGTAGGTGTACTTCAGCGACTCGTACGTGTCGGCAGCGGCGCCGAACTCGGGCTTGCCGTTCTTGTACTGCCGCACCTCCACCGGCTTGTCGTGCGCGTTGGAAACGACGAGCGTCGCGGTGCCGCCCTTGGGCGGTATGGACGCGGTCCAGTTGCCTCCGTAGGCGGTCGTGCTCCGCCATTTCTCGACGTTGAGTGACTTAAAGACGGAAGCGGTGGTCCGTCCCTGGCCGTCGTACTCGGTCACCGTCTGCTGCGGGACCTTGTTGTCCGCCACCGACAGGACGACTGGTGCGGTGGCCCCTTCGTTGTAGTACTCGGCGTTGGTCTTGTACTGCCTTCCGTGGCTGTCGTAGAAGGTGTCGCTAACGATCCGGCCCTTGCCGCCGTGGGCGTCCATCTGCTTCTGGCGCGCACGCAGCAGACCGTCGTAGAGCGTGACCGCGGTCCGGTACTTGCCGTTCTCCAACAGTGTCTTGGAGGTCACCACGGTCGGACCGTCACGCCGGACGTTGTAAGAGAACTGCACATCGGCCGGTGCGGAAGTGGCCCTGCCGGGCTTCCACGCGGAGGTGAGCCTGCCCAGCGCGTCGTACTGCTGCGAGGTGCTGCGCCCGTTGGCGTCGGTGGCCTTGGTGGTCAGTCCGCGCAGTCCGTCCATCTCGGCGGTCCGCACGAAGCCCTTTGGGTCGGTGGTGGTCACCTTCGTCGGCTGGGCGCCGCTGGACGGCGCGTAGTCGGTCCTCGTCTTGCTGCCGGTCGCGTCGGTCTGTTCCACCGTGCGGCCCACGGCGTCGTACGCGATGCGGGATGTGGTCACGAAGACGGGCTTGCCGCCGTCGAAGCGGTCCAGCTCGTCGACCTTGGTCGGGTTGCCCCCGCCGGGTGCCGGTGCCTGGCCGTGCGG
>NZ_JBIRJY010000045.1:0-6328 GCF_044329785.1 Streptomyces sp. NPDC017529 | reverse complement strand
ATGCCGTCGCGAGCCTGCACGTGCCACTTGTAGCGCTTGCCGTCCACCAGCTTGGAATTCGGTACCTGCACCTGGGCGGTACCCCCCGAATTCACTGGGGCGATCGGTTCCAGCACAGCATCCCCGGCGTACTCCCAGACCACGAACGCGGCCGTGACCTGACCGCCGTCCGGGTCGGAGACCTTGGCGGTCAGCGTGAGGTCGTTACGCCCGATGGTGGGCCAGGTGGCCGGGTCGTCGTCACACGCCACCTTCAGGTTGTCCTCGCCCCCGGGACTCCACGGCCCCTGGAACGCGGCGAAGGAATTCACCTTGGGCGCACGGTTGTAGGTGACTTCCAGGTGCGGGTTGTTGTGGAACTTCTTCCAGCTGCTGACCTGCCCCTCGTAGTCCGAGCGAGCCCGCAGGCCGAAGGTCAGATTGGCGTCGCCGCCGTCGGCGGCACGCTGCACCAGGCGCTTCAGCGCGTCACTGTCGAAGTCCTCGCCCTCACCGCCCTTGCACTTGCTGCCATCGCCGGTCCAGCCGTGCGCGAAGGACTTGCTCTGCAGCGTCTCGTTCCAGCTGGGCTGGTTGTCCCAGGTGGTCGAAGGAGAGATGGGACCGGTCCAGCCGAAGTCCACCGGAGTGGGAGAGCACGACCAGGAGTAGGAATTGAGGACGTTGAACGTCGCGCTCATGATCTTCGCGCCGTCCAGCCCGTCGGTGTCCATCTGGAAATAAGACCGGGCGGTGCCGTTCGTCCAGTCCTCGTGACCGACCCGGGCGAGCTGGTCCGAGAACCCGCCGCCGTTCCAGAAGGACGTCCCGGAGAGCGAGCCGCCCTTGTGATAGGCGATCGTCCAGGCGTTGCGCCCGCCGCCGGAGAAGATGGGGTCGATAGTGACCGGGAAGACCGTGTCCGGGTCCTTCATGAACTCCGCGTCGGGCGCGATGCGCAGGGTGTCTCCGACGACCCTGGTCGGCATCTCCTTCAGCTTCGACGGGACCGCCTCCGCGCCGGGCCCGTTGTGCTGCGGCTGCTCGCCGTCACCGGTTCCCGCCGGTGCGGCAGCGACGGAACGCTTCGCCCGGCTCGCCCTCGGCTCCGCGGCGGCCGCCTGCGGCGTCCGCTCCGCCTTCTCGTGCGAGGAGTCCCACATGACGGGGGTCGGCGCGCTGAACAGCTCGGTACCGTCGGGGGCGGTGACCGTCAATCTGCCCTTCCCGTCCGCCTTGAGATCGGCCCCCGCGCTCTTCACCCCGTAGGTGAGTTCCCGCAGCCCGGGCTGTGCGGCCGCCTCACGGGTCTTGACGACCACGTACTGGGCGAAGCCGTCGACATCGGCCTGGATACGGAGGTCGACGCCGGGCAGTACGTCGGCGTACACCGCCGAACGGCCGTCCAGGCGGGGCTCGGGCAGCGGTTTGGGCCATGTGATCGACAGTGACCTGCCGTCCTTCTCCATCGTGGCGAGCGGTCCGTCACCGCCCCCGGAGAAGGACAGCCCGAAGGTGGCGGCGGCCGGCCCGACACGCCCGTCCGCACGCCGGCGCATGGTGGCGTCGGCGTCCTGCCACTCGCCACCGACCTTGGCGAACGCGGGACGGATGAACTCCCGCCGGGTGAAACTGCCGTCCGGGTTGGCCAGCACCTGCCGCGTCTCGGCCCGCTTGCCCATCAACTCGACCGGCTTACCGGACTCCGCGGCCTCCCGAACGGCACGCCCCTCGGGCGTCTCGTCCTGCGCGCCATCTTGTACGGCGGCCCGCTCGGCCCCCGCCGAAGCGAAGACCGGAAAAGCTCCGGCCATCGACGCGCCGACGCTCAACGCGGTAACAACACCGACGAGCGACGCCCGGCGTCTGTACCGATGCTTGCGACTTCCTTCATAAGACACGGGTGGTACCCATTTCGCTTTCTCTGCTACGGATGTCAAAAGGGCGCCGCCCGGTGAACCGGCGTGGCCACCGGGCAGCGCCACATGAAGAACCCGGTCAGGGTTCAACAACTTGCGGAACGCTCTCCCTCACGGGCAGCGGCATCAGCCAG
Organism: Streptomyces sp. NPDC017529; assembly: GCF_044329785.1. Classification (NCBI taxonomy): domain Bacteria; kingdom Bacillati; phylum Actinomycetota; class Actinomycetes; order Kitasatosporales; family Streptomycetaceae; genus Streptomyces; species Streptomyces sp. NPDC017529. The sequence continues at coordinate 4,296 of NZ_JBIRJY010000045.1, read as the reverse complement.
AAGGTGAACGCCCACTGCGTGGCCGCCATGGTCAGCTGCATCAGCCCGAGGCCGTAGGAGACGGTGAACCACAGGGGGATCAGAAGCAGCATTCCGGACTTGAGCCGGAACCCTCCCGAGTCCCCCCGCGACCTGCCTCCCGAAATGAGCAGGAGCATGAACAGCGAGGGCAGACCCACCATGGCGAAAGCACCGGGTCCGTTGGAAAGCCAACCCCAGTACGACTCCCAAAAAGGAAGCTCGCTGCCGACGTGCGACGCCTCGGTATCGAACATCCTGGGAGCCACAGCCGAGGTGATTGCCCAGCCAGCCGCGAAGACGGCGGTGTACCGGGCGGCGCAGTCCAGCAGCCACCGAGGCAACCGCTCACGCCGGTCTCCGGGCTCGATCTTGTTCATGCTGTCCACAGGGAAAGACACATCCTCATCACGGTGTACAGAACGGACCGCTCGACGTGGTCGTCCAATAGCGGTTCGTCTTACCCGGCATCAACGCCAGCGCCGTGAAGCCGGTGGGCTCCATCATCGGGCTCTTGGCGATCGATTCCGGTGCGACGTTGTTCCGGCGATACCGCACAACCTCCATATCCGGATAGGGGTCGCCACTCCTGTGCACCGACACGGAGGCCTCGTTCGCGGCAACAGAGATATTGTTGTCCACGGCTCCCAGCGACAGCAGAGGCTGCACTCCATGCACGCCGAGGTTGAGTCGCTGCGAATTGGAATCGCGCGTCTGCAGGATGTTCTTACCCGCAATCGTTTCGGGAGTGTTGAAGATATCCCACCCCGAGCCCTCCTCAATGGTCAGCTCATTCGCATCCAGCTGCGTGGACTTGACGGTTGCCTCCATGGGCTGCCCGCCGGTCAAAGTCGTGGAAACGCTTCGCTTTGTCTCCGTGGTGTGAGATGGCGCAACCTTGAAAGTGACGTCACCCGACGCGGTGTCCCAGAAGAGCACCATACGGTAGGCCTGATCAGGGTCGGTCGAGAAATCTCGGTCGTCACCGATCAGCAGGCCCGCAGTCAGCCCGAGCGTCACATTCATCGCCTCGCGGGTATGGATGAAGTACCGGATCATGATGATGCCCCGGTCCTTGCCCTTGCTGACATTGAACGATTGGAACCGAGTACCCTTCGGACCTTCGTCCCACATCTGCCGATGTGCGGATCGGTAGGATCGGGAGGTGCGCTGACCGTATTCTTGAAACAATTGCTCGCTAAGCGCCACGGCCAAAATCGGGCCGCCAACGAAAATCGCCAGGGCGTCGAGCACCGAGAAGTTACCACTCGGGTCACTGTTGGCGACCGGATTGTTGTTTGCGTACGCGTACGCGTTGAACTGCTGCGGATTGTCCGTGTTGAGCATGGCGTCCACGGAGATGAACTTTCCGTTTTCCGCGTCGTATTCGCGCGCTCCGACATGGGTCAGGCCGGTTGACGCGTCCTTCGTGCCGCCGACGAAGCCGTGTTCACTCGGCCAGGCGTCCGCTTCGGGCTGGGGGCCTCGGGCGGTGCCGAAGGGGCCGCTGGCGCGCCGGGAGTACTGCATCGACTTCGCGTCGATGGTGAGTTCCGGTGTGCCGTGGTGGTCGCTGAGGACGAAGGACAGGGTGCCGTCCGACGAAGCGACGACGGTGCTGTTCTTTACGGTGTAGAAGCGCTTTCCGGTGACCTTTCCGGTCTTGGTGTCGAGCTTCAGTTCCTGGCTGTCCAGGTAGAGGGTGACGGCTCCGGGGTCCCGGCGCAGCAGGCGTTTGCCGTCTGCGTCGTAGAGGAAGGTGGAGGTCTTTCCGTCGATGGTCGAGGAGGCCATGCGGCCCTCGGCGTCCCAGGTCAGTTTCTGGTCGCCCTCCGCGGTGACGCGGCGGGTGGTGTTGCCCGCCTTGTCGTACTCGAAGGAGTCGTCACGTGCGCCGGGTCCGGAAATGCCGACCGCGCTCATGGCGTGCGGCATGGGCTGTCCGGGCTTCGGATAGGTGTAGCCGCGTCGGGTGTCCTTGGCGGTGTCACCGGCGGGGTCGTGCCGGGTTTCGGCCGTGCGGTTGCCGATCGCGTCGTAGGTGTAGGAGTGCCAGTACGGGTCCACGCCGCCGACCTTCGGCGCTGTGCCGTCGGACGGCTGGGCGGCGCAGTTGTCTGCCGCCGTCCAGGCGTTGGTCAGGCGCCGGGCGAAGTCGTAGGTGTAGCACTGGGTGTCGGTCGACTTCTTGTCGTCGCGGTCGTTGCGGATGCGGGTGATGTTGCCCGCGGGGTCGTAGGTGTAGGTCTTGTGGTCGAGGGTCTGCGGGCCGTTGGCCTCCCGGTCGTTGGTCACCGTGCCGAGGCGCCGGGTCGCGGGCTCGTAGACGTAGGTCTGTACGGCGCGGTGGCCGACGTCGCCCAGCACGGTTTGGAGCAGTTCGCCTGTGGGCGAGTACTGGTTTCCGGTGGAGTAGACCCTGCCGTTGCCGCTCAGCGAGGTGGGCAGGCCGAATTCCGTGTAGCCGTGCCGGACGGTCTCGGCCGCCAGGCCGCCGCCGGCCGGGTAGCTGGTGGTGGCCGCCAGCCCGGTGTTGGGGGTGTAGGCGCTGGAGAAGGTGTAGCTGCCGGCCAGCTTTCCTTCCGCGTCGGGGACGGTGACCGTGGAGCCGGTCGCCCGGCCTGCGGCGTCATAGCCCGTGACGGCGACGGAGTAGGCGTTGCCCTTCTCGTACCGTACGGAGGAGCCAAGCAGGCCCTTGCCGCCATCGAGGGTGTCGTAGTTCCACTCGGCAAGCTTGTCGCCCTTGTCGCTGTCCCTGCGGACGCTGGTCCTGCGGCCGAGTTCGTCGTAGGTGGTGGCGAGGGTGTGGCCCAGTGCGTCCTTCGTGGTGGCCACCTGGCCGTCGGGCGTGTAGGTGGTGGTGACGGTTCCCTTGTCCGGGTCGGTCGACTTGGTCCGGTGGCCGCGCAGGTCGTACTCGGCGGACCAGGTGTTGCCGACGGCGTCCACCAGCTTCACCATCCGGTCTGCGGAGTCGTAGGTGTACTTCAGCGACTCGTACGTGTCGGCAGCGGCGCCGAACTCGGGCTTGCCGTTCTTGTACTGCCGCACCTCCACCGGCTTGTCGTGCGCGTTGACCAGCGTGAGCGTGGCGGTGCCGCCCTTGGGCGGCACGGACGCGGTCCAGTTGCCCCCGTAGGAGGTGGTGGTCCGCCACTTTTCGACGTTCAGCGACTTGGATACGGACGCGGTGGTCCGTCCCTGGCCGTCGTATTCGGTCACCGTCTGCTGCGGGACCTTGTTGTCCGCCACCGACAGGACGACTGGTGCGGTGGCCCCTTCGTTGTAGTACTCGGCGTTGGTCTTGTACTGCCTTCCGTGGCTGTCGTAGAAGGTGTCGCTGACGATCCGGCCCTTGCCGCCGTGGGCGTCCGTCTGCTTCTGGCGCGAGCGCAGCAGTCCGTCGTAGAGGGTGAGCGCGGTGCGGTACTTGCCGTTCTCCAGGAGGGTTTTCGAGGTCACCACGGTCGGGCCGTCGCGCCGGACGTCGTAGGCGAACTGCACGTCCGCCGGTTCGGACTCGGCCCGGCCGGGCTTCCAGGCGGCTGTCAGGCGGCCGAGTGCGTCGTACCGCTGGACCGTGCTGCGCCCGTTGACGTCGGTGGCCTTGGTGGTCAGTCCGCGCAGGCCGTCCATCTCGGCGGTCTTCACGTACCCCTTGGGGTCGGTGGTGGTCACCTTCGTCGGCTGGGCGCCGCTGGACGGTGTGTAGTCCGTCCTCGTTTTGCGGCCGGCCGCGTTGGTCTCCTCGATCGTGCGTCCGGTGGCGTCGTAGGCGACGACGGACGTGGTCACGAAGACGGGCTTGCCGCCGTCGAAGCGGTCCAGCTCGTCGACCTTGGTCGGGTTGCCCCCGCCGGGTGCCGGTGCCTGGCCGTGCGGCTTGCCGTCGTACGCGGTGCGGACCTCGTTGAGGGTGTTGTCCGCGTTCGCCGGGGTTGCGCAGGTGGCGGAGGTGCGCTGGAGCGTCGAGGGGTAGGACAGCAGCCAGTTCTTCTCGTCGGCGGCGAAGGTCGTGCGGGTGCACATCTCGTCGCCGTCGACGGCCGTGTCGCCCTCGTCGGAGGTGGACACGACCTGACCGTGGTCGTTGAACTCGTTGGTCGCTTTGGTGGTGCGCCACGTGCCGTCGGACAGCAGGGTGCGGGAGATCTCCTCCTTGGTGCCCACCTGGTGGGCCACGAGGTCGGTGGTGCCGGCCCGTGCGTGGTTGCCGGTCTGCTTGGACCACGGCCGGTTGAGCGACGAAGTCGAGATCTTGCCCTCGTCCTTGTC
>NZ_JBIRJY010000044.1:0-7165 GCF_044329785.1 Streptomyces sp. NPDC017529 | reverse complement strand
CACCACCAACTCAACCGACCGCTCCATCACCACCGCAACCCGACCACCACGCCCCACACCCACACCAGACAAATAGCCGGCCAACCGACCCGACGTCGCCCACAACTCCCCATACGACAGAGACGTTCCCGCACCCGAAACCGCCACCGCATCCGGCCTACAGGCCACCTGGGCAGCGATCAACTCAGGCACCGAGGAAGACAACACCCCCTCCCCCTCCGCAGTAGCACTCCGGCCAGAGACCACCACCGCCCCGCGCTCCTGCGCACCCAGTACGTCGATCCGGCCCACCGGCATCATGGGGTCGGCCATCAGCTGTTTCAGCACTCGCAGGAGCCGGCCGGGCAGTGCCGCGGCGATCTCCGTGGCGACCAGGTCCGGGCGGTGGTCCAGCCATACCTGGATGCGGTCACCGGGGACGAAGCTCAGGGTCAGCGGGTAGTGGGTCGCCTCCCGTGCGTCCATCGGGCGGAACGTGAGCACCTCGGCCGAGGCCGCCTGGTCACTGGGTGGGGACGGGTAGTTCTCGTAGGCGAAGAGGGTGTCGAAGAGAGCTGCGGAGCCGGCGAGACGCTGGATCTCCGCCAGACCCATGTGCTGGTGTTCCAGCAACGCCGTCTGCCGCTCTTGCAGCCCGGTGAGCATGTGCAGTGCCGGCTGTGCGCCGTCGAGCCGTACCCGTACCGGGAGGGTGTTGATGAGCAGGCCCACCATCGTCTCCACGCCAGGCAGCTCCGGGGGCCTCCCGGAGACCGTGGTACCGAACACGACGTCCGTACGGCCGGTCAGCCGGGCCAGCAGCAGCGCCCAGGCGCCCTGCATCACCGTATTCATCGTCAAACCGTGGGTGCGGGCGAATTCGCCGAGGGCACGCGTCGTTTCCTGGTCGATCTCCGACGACACCATTTCCGGAACCGCCGGTTTCCGGGTCGGGTCGGCCGGTGCCACCAGCGTCGGTTCCGCGATCCCGGCCAGTTCGGCTCGCCAGGCCTGCCGTGCGGCCTGTTTGTCCTGCCGGCCCAGCCACGCCAGGTACTCCCGGTAGGAGGTGGCCCGGGGCAGCACCGAGGTGTCGCCTTCCGCCGCGTAGAGTGCGGACACTTCCTGTTGGAGAACCGGTGTCGACCACCCGTCGAGCAGGATGTGGTGGGCCGTCATGACCAGTACGTGCCGTTCGGCGGCCAGCCGGATCAGTACCAGGCGGAGCAGGGGCGCCACCGACAGATCGAATCGCTCGGTCCGTTCCGCTGCGGCCAGCTCCGCCACATGGCGGGACGCTTCGCCGTCCGTCAGGTGTGACGCGTCGGCCTCTCGCCAGGGAACCTGGACGTGGGTCGGAATGAGCTGTACCGCCTCGCCCGACTTACGGCGGTGGAAGCTGGCCCGCAGCGCCGGGTGCCGGTCCAGCAGTACCTGCCAGGCGTTGCGTAACCGGTCCGCATCCAGTGGGCCGTCCACCGCCAGTGTGGCCTGGACGACGTAGACGTCGGGACTGCCGTTGCCGTTGCCGTGGTCGCCGGCGTCGCCGCCGTTGGCATCGGCGTCCTGGTTGTCGGACGTGGCGTGGAAGAGAATGCCTTGCTGCAAAGGTGACAGCGGCCATATCTCTGCCAGTGCCGAGCCCTCGACGGCGGTCGTGGTGCTCATAGTGACAGTCCCCCTTTCAACCGGGCTGCTATCGCTTCGAATTGTTCGATCTCGTCCTGTTCGAGATCGAGGAGCGGGAAGTCGGAGGGCGTGTGGCCGCCCGCGGCGGGGGCGGCGGTGTGGGAGGCCAGGCCGCCCAGTGCCGCCAGCCAGCTGTCGCCCAGCCGGTCCACCGCCGCCTCGTCCAGCAGTCGGCCCGGCCAGCTCAGCGTGATGGTCAGTTCGCTCCCGTCCGGGGTGTCGCGGATGACCGCGCCCGCCTCCAGTACGTGGGGGGCGGCCATGTCCGGGTCGGCCGAGCCGCCCACCGCGGTCGTGCCGGCCGGCTGCCAGGCGCCGACGGTGCCCGTTGGGGCGGGTGCCGGGAAACGCCCCATGTAGTTGAAACCGATGCGCGGTGATGGGAGAGCTGCCAGCCTTGCTCCGGTCTTGGCGTTGAGGTGGCGCAGCAGGCCGTACCCGAGTCCGTCGCCCGGCACGTTCCGGGCCTGTTCCTTGATCGCTTTCAGCAGTGCTCCGGCGGCAGGGCCCCCTGCCAGCGCTTCGTCCAGGTCGATGCCGGCCAGTTCCAGCCGCTGCGGGTGGACGCTGGTGAACCAGCCCACCGTACGGGAGAGGTCCGTGCCGTCTGCCGCCTCACGTCCGTGTCCTTCGATGTCCACCAGTACGCCGGTGCCGGCGGGGGTGGTGTCGTGCCTCCAGTGCACGACCGCGCCCGCCAGGGTGGCGAGGAGCACTTCGTGCATGCCGCAGTGGAAGGCCACGGGAGCCCGTTCGGCGAGGACCGCTGCCTGCTGCGTCGGCAGTGTCCAGGAGCGATGGCGCACAGTGGCCGCGGTGTCTGTTGCCGGGTCCGGCTGCCGGTTTCCCAGGGGGGCGTCGGTCGTACCCAGCATGGTGGACCAGTCCGCCAACTCCGCGATTCGCTCAGGAGCGTTCGCCTGCTCGGCCAGCAGCCTCGCCCACCGGCGGAAGGAGGTTTCCACCGGATCGAGCCGCGGTATCCGGCCTGCCATCGCCGCCTCGCAAGCGGTCTGGATGTCGGGCAAGAGGATGCGCCACGACACGCCGTCCACCGCCAGGTGATGTACCACCAGCGCCAGCCGACCTATCCGGCCGGGGCCCGCGTCCACCCACACCGCCTGCACCATCACACCCGCACACGGATCCAGCCGCCCCACAGCCTCCTCGGCCGCACGCTCCGCGACCTCCTCCAACCGCTCCCCTGCCGCATCCACCCGGACGACCAGCGCACCGGCATCCACCGACCCACGCTCACCCACCACCAGAACCGGGTCGGCACCGGCACCGGCCACCACCCGAGCCCGCAACATGTCATGGGTATCCAGTACAGTGCTCAGCCCGGCAGCCACCGCTTCCCGCGTCAACCCGGCGGGCGTCCCCACGACGGTCCACTGCGCGAATCCGCTGCCGATGATCCGGTCTCCCAGCATCCGCATGACCGGTGTCCAAGGCACCTGGCCGGTGTCCGCCTCCACTTCCAGGGACCCGGATGCCGTCGGCCCGGTGCCGGTGCGGTGTGCGACCTCCGCCAGCCGTTCGGGCGTCTTCTCCTCAAACACCTGTCGCGCCGTCAGCACCAGTCCTGCCTGCCGAGCCCGCACCACCAGTTGTAACGACATGATCGAGTCGCCGCCCAGTTCGAAGAAGCCGTCCTCGGGCCCGACCCGGTCGAGCCCCAGCGCCTCGGCGAACAGGCCGCACAAGGTCTCCTCGGCCGGGGTGCGCGGCGCCCGGCCTCGTCGCTCTCCGGTGAGGTCCGGGAGAGGCAGTGCGGACCGGTCCACCTTCCCGTTCGGTGTCATCGGCAGCTCGTCCAGGACCATCACCGCCGCCGGGACCATGTACTCCGGCAGGGCCCTGGCGACGTGTTCCCGTACTGACCGGCCGTCCGGCGCGCGTCCGTCGGGAACCACGTAGCCGAGCAGCCGGCGTTCACCGGGCCGGTCCTCCCGCACCACGGCCACCGCCTCCGCGACGCCGGGGCAGCCCGCCAACGCCGCCTCCACCTCGCCCAACTCCACCCGGAAGCCCCGGACCTTCACCTGCTCGTCCGCGCGGCGGGCGAAGACCAGCTCACCGTCGTGTGTCCAGCGCACCAGGTCCCCGGTCCGGTACATCCGCTCGCCCCGGCCGAACGGACAGGCAACGAACCGCCCTGCGCTCAACGCCGCCCGCCCCGCGTACCCCCGTGCCAGGCTCACACCGGACACATACAGCTCGCCCACCGCGCCGGGCGGCAGCGGCTGGAGGAAAGCGTCCAGGACGTACGCCCGGGTGTTGGCGACCGGGCGCCCGATCGACGGGGCGTCGCCGCCGCGGAGCGGGCCGCCCACCGTGGACGTGACCGTCGCCTCCGTCACCCCGTACTCCACGTACAGCTCCCGGCCCACAGCCCACCGGCGACGCAGTTCCTCACTCAACGGCTCACCGCCGATGACCAGCACCCGCAATTCCGTGAGGTCGTCGGCAGGCACCTGCGGCAAGAACGTCGCCGTCATCGCCGCGTGCGTGATCCGCTCCGTGCGCAGCAGCCTGGCCAGCTCCTCACCGAGTGGCGGCTGCCCCGCCGGTGCCAGCACCAGCCGTCCGCCGGCGCACAGCACCGGCCAGACATCGGACATCGACACATCGAAACTGGGAGAGACCAGCTGAAGCACCCGGCTGTCCGCACCGATCCCGTACCGCCGTACACGGTCGGCCACGAGGTTGCGCAACCCACCGTGCGTCACCGCGACACCCTTGGGAACACCGGTCGAACCTGAGGTATAGATGACGTACGCCACGTGGTCCGCCCGTAGCGGTACCGGCCGCTCCGCATCCGTGACGCAGCCTCCGGGGCAGTCCGCCAGCTGCGCGGCCACCACCGGATCGTCCAGGTCCACAACCCGGCCGCCGAATCCCTCCGGCACCGCACGCCGGCTACCGCCGTCACACACCACAACCGCCGGGTCCGCGTCCCGAAGGACGAACGCCACCCGCTCCGCCGGATAGCGCGCGTCGACCGGTACGAACACCGCGCCCGCCATGGCAACCGCCAGCACCGCCCGTACCCACGACACCGAACGCTCCAGCAGCACCGCCACCCGGCACTCGGGCCCGACACCGGCACTCATCAAGTGCCGCGCCAGTCTGCCCGCATCCGTGGCCAACTCGCGATATGTGGCAGCTCGTTGGCAGTCCTGTACGGCTGTCTCGTCCCACGAGCATGCCGACCGACTACGGAAGAGTTCCGGCACCAGCGCGACGGGCACCGCAGTCGCCGAGCGGTTCCAGTCCTCAACCACCAGCCGGCGTTCTTCCGCACCCAGCACCTCGATCTGCCCCACAGGCCTTCGGCCGTCGATGATGAGTTGCTCGAATACCCGCATCAGACGCCCGGCGAGCGCCTCGACGATCTCTGTTCCGAGCAGGTCACTCTGATAGACGAAATGGAGCTGGAGCCGGGGGCCGGGGGCGATGTTCAGTCCCAGTGGGTAGTGCACGGTGTCGGTCGCGCCCAAGACGCCGACCGAGAGCGCGTCGGCACCGGCCGGAACGGCGGACGGTTCGGGGTGGTTCCCGTAAGCGAAGAGAACGTCGAAGACAGCCCCCGGACCGGCCGACCGCTGCACCTCCGGCAGCCCCAGGTGCTGATGTTCCAGCAGGTTCGCCTGACGTTCCTGGAGGCAGGTGAGCAGCTCCAGCAACGGTTGCTCCGCGTCGAGACTCACCCGCACCGGGAGGGTGTTGATGAGCAGCCCCACCATCGTCTCCACACCGGGCAGTTCCGGTGGCCGTCCGGAGACCGTGGTACCGAAGACCACGTCCGTACGGCCGGTCAGCCGCGCCAGCACCAGCGCCCAGGCGCCCTGCAGCACCGTGTTCATCGTCAGTCCGTTGGTACGGGCGAACTCGCTCAGCCCGTACGTGATTTCCTCGGACACCTCCGCCCAGCACTCCTCCGGAACCGCCGGCCTCCGGCCCGGGTCGGCCGGCGCGACCAACGTCGGCTCCTCGGACCCGGCCAGCTCCGCCCGCCACGCGTCCCGCGCCGCCTGCTTGTCCTGCCGCGCCAGCCACGCCAGGTACTCCCGGTAGGAAGCCGCGCGAGGAAGCCCCGAGGCGTCGCCCGACGCCGCGTAGATGGCGGTCATCTCGTCGACGAGGACCGGCATCGACCAGCCGTCCAGGAGGACGTGGTGGCTGGTCAAGACCAGCCGATGCCGGGAGCCGGCCGCGCCCTCACGGCCGTCCGGCAGGCGAATCAGCAGCAGTCGCAGCAACGGCGCGTCGGACAGGTCGAGCCGCTCCGCCCGCTGCTCAGCGGCCAGCCGTTCCACTTCGGCCGCCGACTCACCGGCCGGGAGCCCGCTGACGTCCGCCTCAGCCCACCGCAGCGGCACCTCTCGGCGGACAACCTGCACAGCGGTGCCTGTCGCGAGCCGGTGGAAACCTGCCCGCAGCACGTCGTGCCGGGCCACCAACGCCTCCCACGAGCGCCGCAGCCGGGCCGCATCCAGCCGGCCGGTCAGCTCCAGCTGCCACTGGGATTCGTAGACGTCCGGACCTGCTGCGTCATAGGCCGCGTGGAAGAGCAGCCCCTCCTGCAGCGGGGAGAGCGGCCAGATATCCGCCAGCTCAGGCACCGTCGCCTCCAGGTCCGTCACTTTCTCCTGGCCGAGAGCGAGGAGGGGAAAATCGGACGGGGTGTGACCACCCGCCCTCGGCTCATCGGTGTGGGCGGCGAGCCCGGCCAACATCTCCACCCAGCCACGGCCCAGACGCTCCGCCTCGTCCTCGTCCAGCACTCCGGACGGCCAGGCCAGCGAGACGGTCAACCGCGGCCCGTCGCTCCTGTCCTGGACGACCGCGCTCGCCTCCACGCTGTGCTGGACGGCCATGTCCGGGTCGGCCCCGCCGCCGACCGCCGTTTCGCCGGCCTGCTGCCAGACACCTGCGGCCTGCCCTTCCGCGGAAGCGGACCGGAACCGGCCCAGGTAGTTGAACCCGATCTGCGGGACGGGCAGCTCCGCCAGCCGGTGGCCGGTGTCCGGGTTGAGATAGCGCAGCAACCCGTAACCGAGACCGTCGCCGGGCACCGCCCGCGCCTGCTCCTTGACCTGCTTGAGGAGCCTCCCCGCCGCAGAGCCACCGGAACGCACCTCGCCCGGGTCGATACCCGCGGCACTCAACCGGACCGGATGGACGCTGGTGAACCAGCCCACCGTACGCGTCAGGTCCGCACCCGCATACGGCTCCCGGCCATGACCCTCGACATCCACCAGCACCCCGGCGGCACCGACGTTCGTGCACTGCGTGACGGCTCCAGCCAGCCCGGCCAACAGCACCTCATGCACCCCGCAGTGGAAGGCGCCCGGGGTACGTCGCACCAAGGCCGCCGCGTCCGCCTGCGGCACCGTCCACGACCGGTGGCGCAGGGTCGCCACGGTGTCCCGCGCCGGATCCAACGCCCGCTTGCCCAACAGCGGCTCGCGGCCGCCCGCCAACACCGCTT
>NZ_JBIRJY010000043.1:0-9518 GCF_044329785.1 Streptomyces sp. NPDC017529 | reverse complement strand
AGCAGCCCCCGCCCTCCACACCCCCAACAACGCCACCACCAACTCAACCGACCGCTCCATCACCACCGCAACCCGACCACCACGCCCCACACCCAAGCCGGAGAGGTAAGCGGCCAACCGACCGGCTGCCGCGTCCAGTTCTGCGTACGTTAGGGAGCGTCGGCCGTCCGTCACCGCCACCGCGTCGGGAGTGTTCTCCACCTGCCGGGAGATCAGCACGGGTACCGGGCCCCGCGGCGCCTCGGCGGTCGTCGCGTTCCACTCCGTGACCAGTAGCCCGCGCTCCACCGCGCCGTCGCAGACATCCGTCCGGCCGACGAGAAGGGACGTATCGGCTATCAGCTGTTCCAGAACCCGTACGAGCCGGTGCCCGAGCCTGCGGGCCACCTCGTGGTCGATGAGGTCCGGCCGGTACTCGACGTGAATACGGAGCCGGTCATCGGGGACGACTCCGACCGCCAGCGCGTAGTGGGTCCCGGATTCGATACCCACCTGGGCAATCGCCGGCCCGCGATCCGCTTCGCCGGGGCCGGGCCGCTCGGACGTACCCCGTGGGTAGTTCTCGAACATCAACATCGTGTCGAAGACCGCGCCCGGCCCGGCGACGCCCTGAATGTCGGAGAGTCCGAGGTGCTGGTGGGTGATCAGAGCTGACTGCCGCTCCTGCAATTCGGCGAGCATACGCAGCACCGGCTGCGCGCCGTCCAACCGCACCCGCACCGGCTGGGTGTTGATGAACAAACCGATCATGGTGTCGGCGCCGGGCAGTTCCGGGGGCCTCCCGGAGACCGTGGTGCCGAAGACCACATCCGTACGGCCGGTCAGCCGCGCCAGCACCAACGCCCAGGCACCCCGCAACACGGTGTTCACCGTCAGCCCGTTTCCGCGGGCCAACGCATTCAACGCGCGCGTGTGTTCCTCGGACAGCTCCGCGGAGCACGCTTCTGGTGGCGCCGGCGCCCGGTCAAGGGCCGCCGGTGCCACGAGCGTCGGTTCTTCGGACCCGGCCAGCTCCACCCGCCAGGCGTCCCGGGCTGCCTGTTTGTCCTGACGTGCCAGCCAAACCAGGTAATCCCGGTAGGAGACCGGCCGCTTCAGCTGGGTGCCGTCGCCATCCGCCGCATAGATTGCGGACATCTCGCCGATGAGGTTCGGCATCGACCAGCCGTCGAGGAGCATGTGGTGGGTTGTCATGACGAGCCGATGCCGGAATTCGCAATCTTCGCGGTCTTCGCGGTCCTCTCGGCTTTCTCGGCCTGCCGGCAGGCGAATCAGCAGCAGTCGCATCAGCGGCGCGTCGGACAGGTCGAGCCGTTCCGCGCGTTCACCCGCCGCCAGCCGCTCCGCCTCGGCCTCCGCCTCATCGACCGGAAGCCCGCTGACGTCCGCCTCGTCCCACCGCAGGGGAACCTCCCGTCGGACGACCTGAACCGCGGCACCTGACGCCGTCCGGTGGAAACCCGTCCGCAGTGTGTCGTGCCGGGACACCAGCGTCTCCCACGAGCGCCGCAGCCGGGCCGCGTCCAGCGGGCCGGTCAATTCCAGCGTCCGCTGAGTCCTGTAGACGTCGGGGCTCGATTCGTCATAGGCGGCGTGGAAAAGCAGCCCCTCTTGCAGTGGGGAGAGCGGCCAGACGTCCGCCAGTCCGGGCGCCGTCGCCTCCAGCTCCGTCACGCTGTCCTGGTCGAGGGTGAGAAGGGGGAAGTCGGACGGGGAATGCCCGCCGGTGCCGGGCTCCTCGGTGTGGGTGGCGAGTCCGGCCAGCATCTCCAGCCAGCCCTGGCCCAGGCGCTCCGCCTCGTCCTCGTCCAGCACTCCGGACGGCCAGGCCAGTGTGACCGTCAGGTGGGCTCCGGCGGCTGTGTCCTGGACGACCGCCCCGGCCTCCAGCACGTGCTGGAGCGCCATGGCGGGGTCGGCCGACCCCCCTGCCTCTGCTCCGTCTGCGGGCTGCCAGGGTTTCGCGGCCTGGTCTTCTCCAGGACCGGTGCTCATCCGGCCCAGGTAGTTGAACCCGATCTGCGGGACGGGCAGCTCCGCCAGCCGGGGACCGGTGTCCGGATTGAGATACCGCAGCAACCCGTAGCCCAGCCCGTCGCCGGGCACCGCCCGCGCCTGCTCCTTGACCTGCTTGAGGAGCCGCCCGGCCGCAGAGCCACCGGAACGCACCTCGCCCGGGTCGATGCCCGCGGCGCTCAGACGGACCGGGTGGACACTGGTGAACCAGCCCACGGTACGGGTCAAGTCCGTGCCCGGGTACGGTTCCCGGCCGTGGCCCTCGATATCCACCAACATCCCGGCGGCATCCGGGCCTACCTCCCCGCGCCACTGCGCGATCGCGCCAGTGAGCGCCGCCAGGAGCACATCGTGCACCCCACAGTGGAACGCTGCGGGGGTCCGTCCGGTGAGGGTTGCGGCCTGGCGCGGCGGGAGGGACCACGACCGCCGACGCATGGTCGCCACGACGTCCTGGGCCGGATCCAGCGCCCGCTTGCCCAGCAACGCTTCGCGGCCACCCGCCAACACATCCACCCAGCCATCCAGCTCAGCGACCCGCTCAGGCGAACGCGCCTGCTCAGCCAGCAGCCCCGCCCACCGGCGGAAGGACGTCCCCACCGGATCCAGGGCGGGCGTCCGACCCGCCATCGCCGCCTCACAGGCAACCTGGACGTCGGGCAGCAGGATGCGCCACGACACCCCGTCCACCACCAGGTGGTGAACCACCAACACCAGGCGCCCCGCACGGCCGGGACCGGCGTCCACCCACACCGCCTGCACCATCACACCCGCACACGGATCCAACCGCCCCACAGCCCCCTCGGCCACACGCTCCGCGACCTCCTCCAACCGCTCCCCCGCCGCATCCACCCGGACGACCAGCGCACCGGCATCCACCGACCCACGCTCACCCACCACCAGAACCGGGTCGGCACCGGCACCAGTCACCACCCGAGCCCGCAACATGTCATGGGTATCCAGCACAGCGTTCAGCCCGGCCACCAAAGCGTCTTGTGTCAACCCAACCGGGGACACCACAACGCTGTACTGCGCGAACCCGCCAAGCACCGCCTGCCCACCCAACGACCGCATCACCGGCGTGAAAGGCATCTCCCCCACGCCCACGTCTCCAGCCGCCGTGAGGTCCCCCGCCTCGACCGGCTCCGCCACCTCGGCCAACCGCTCCGGCGTCCTGAGATCGAAGACCTGTCGCGGAGTCAGCACCAACCCGGCACGACGCACCCGCGACACCAGCTGCAAGGAAAGGATCGAATCGCCACCCAGCTCGAAAAAGCCGTCTTCGACGCCTACTCGTTCCAGCCCCAGTACCTCGGCGAACAGCCCGCACAGGATTTCCTCGGCCGGTGTACGAGGCTCCCGCCGCGTCACCCGCGCCGCGAAGTCCGGCGCCGGCAGCGCCGCACGATCCACCTTGCCGTTGACCGTCACCGGCAACGCATCCAGCACCACCACCGCCGCCGGAACCATGTACTCCGGCAACAGCCCCGCCACGTACTCCACCAACAACGACGGGTCCGCACCCCCCTGCCCATCGGGGACGACGTAACCGATCAGCCGACGTTCCCCTGGGCCATCCGCACGCGCCACCACCACCGCCTCCGCAACCGACGGGTGTCCGGCCAGGACCGCTTCCACCTCCCCCGGCTCCACGCGATAACCACGGATCTTCACCTGCTCGTCCGCCCGCCCGACAAAGACCAACTCACCGTCACCGGTCCAGCGCACCAGATCCCCGGTCCGATACATCCGCCCACCAAAAGCACCGAACGGGCAAGCCACGAACCGCTCGGCCGACAACCCCGCACGATCCAGATAGCCCCGCGCCAAACCGGCACCCGCTACGTACAACTCACCCGTCACCCCCGGCGGAACGGGCCGCAGAAACGCATCCAGGACATACACCCGACGCCCCGCCAACGGACGACCCAACGGCAACACCCCACCCAACTCATCCCCCGGCCGCAACACATGCCACAACACACACAACGTGCCCTCGGTCGGCCCATACAAATGCCGGACAACCACCCCCGGACACGCCCCCCGCACCCGCGCCACCGCACCAACCGGCACCACATCCCCACCCGTCAACACCTCACGCAACCCCGCAAAACACCCCGGCGACTCCTCCGCCAACACCCGAAACAACCCCGCCGTCACATGCACCGCCGACACCCCAGCCCCCACCACCGCCCGAATCCGCCCCGCACCCACCAACCCCACACCAGCAACCACCACACACCCACCCACAGCCAACGGCACCCACACCTCAAACAAAGAAACGTCAAAAGCATGCCGCGCATGCAACAACACCGCATCCCCCGCCCCCACACCCCAACCACGCTCACCCACCAAAGCCACCACACTGCCGTGCGGCACCATCACCCCCTTCGGCACCCCCGACGACCCAGACGTATACATCACATACGCCAAATCCACCCCACCCACCGCAAACAACGTTCCCTCCGCCGAGCACGCGGCCACCGCAGCCGAAACCCGCGGATCATCCAGCACCACAAGCCGACCCGCAGCATCCGACGGCACCACGCAGCGAGTCTCCTGCGTGCACACCACCACCGACGGCGCACAATCCCCCAGCACGAACGCCACCCGCTCCGCGGGGTAACTCGCGTCCACCGGAACATAAGCAGCCCCCGCCCTCCACACCCCCAACAGCACCACCACCAACTCAACCGACCGCTCCATCACCACCGCAACCCGACCACCACGCCCCACACCCACACCAGACAAATAGCCGGCCAACCGACCCGACGCCGCCCACAACTCCCCATACGACAGAGACGATTCCGCATCGGACACCGCGACCGCATTCGGTGTCCGGGACGCCTGGGCGGCGATCAGCTCGGGCACCGAGACCGCTGACGCCGGCTCCGTCGCGCCGCTCCCCGCCGCCACCACCCGCGCCTGCTCGCCCACATCCAGCAAACCCACCCGACCCACAGGCACCGCCGGGTCCGCCGCGATCTGCTCCAGTACCCGCACCAACCGTTCCAGGACCGAGCCGGCGAAAGCACGGTCGTACACATCCGGCCGGTAGTCGAGCTTGCAGATCATCCGGTCCCCGGGGACCACAGCCAAGGTGAGCGGATAGTGAGCGACATCGTGAGCGCCGGCGAAGGTGACGTTCAGAGTGTCCGGACCGGAGGAACCCACGGGCGGGCTGGGGTAGTTCTCGAACACCACGAGCGTGTCGAAGACCGCGCCGGCCCCGGCGAGTCGCTGGACCTCCGGCAGGCCCAGGTGCTGGTGAGCCAGCAGCTCGAACTGCCGCTGCTGAATATCGACGAGCATCTGCGTCACCGGCTGCGCACCGTCCAGCCGCACCCGTACCGGAAGGGTGGTAAGGAAGAACCCGATCATCGACTCCACACCCGGCAGTTCGGTGGGCCGGGCCGCCGCAGTGGCGCCGAACACCACATCGGTCCGCCGTGCCAGCCGTGCCAGCAGCAGTGCCCACGCGCCCTGGACGACCGTGTTCAGCGTCAGGCGATGCTCGCGCGCCAACCGCGCCAAGCTGTGGGTGAGGTTTTCGGAAAGCTCGCTGATCAGGCTCTCCGGAGCCACGGGCACTCGCGCTGATCCGGCGGTCGCCACCAGCGTCGGCTCGTCGGCTCCGGCCAGCTCTGCCCGCCAGGCAGCACGCGCGGCCTCCCTGTCCTGGCGGTTCAACCAGGCAAGGTACTCCCGGTAGGAAGCAACGTACGGCAGCCCTCCGGTGTCGCCGTCCGCCTCGTACACCGATACGAGTTCGTTGAACAGCACCGGAAGCGACCAGCCGTCCATGAGGACGTGGTGGCTGGTGACGACGAGGCGGTGCCGCCGCTCACCCAGGCGGATCAACAGCAGCCGCAGCAGGGGCGGCACCGTCAGATCGAAGCGGTGTGCGCGCTCCTGTGCGGCCAGTTGACCGGCCATGGCCGACGCTGCGTCCTCCGGCAGCCCCGACACGTCGGCTTCCTGCCACGGAAGCCGCACCTCACGCGCGATGACCTGCACCGTCTCGCCGCTCTTACGGCCACGAAAGCTCGCCCGGAGCACGGGATGCCGCAGCACCAACGCCTCCCACGAGCGCCGCAGCCGAGCCGGGTCCAGGGGGCCGTCCAGGTCGAGCATCCGCTGCCCCTGATAGACGTCCGGGCTCTCCTCGTCGAAAGCGGCGTGGAACAGCAGCCCCTCCTGCAACGGCGACAGCGGCCACACGTCTTCGACAACACCTCGGTGCATCGCTTCTCTCCTCACGGCAGCCCGTCGACTCACGGCTGCTGATCATGGACATGTGCGGCATTCCGTGGTCGTTCACCACGGTCACCGGTGGTGCTTGCTCGCGCTGTGCGTGCTGGTCGACGGCGGACGCGTACGCATGCGCCGTCGACGGCCTGTCGGTCAGGCTTCGAACTCGTCGACCTCTTCTTGGTCGAGGTCCACGAAGGCGAAGTCGGAGGGGGTGTGGCCGCCTGCGGCGGGGGCGGTGGTGTGCGCAGCCAGGCCGCCGAGCATGGCCATCCAGCCATGGCCCACCCGTTGTACGGCGGCCTCGTCCAACACCCCAGCGCACCAGCTCAGGTGAAGGGTCAGTGTGGGGCCGCCCGGGGTGTCCTGGACGACCGCCCCTGCTTCCAGTGCGTGCGAGGCGGAGTGACTGGGGCCCGTGGACCCGCCGATCACCTCCGCACCCGCCAGTTGCCAGGCATCCGCGACCTGCTCTTCTCCGGAAGCGGACCTGAACCGGCCCAGGTAGTTGAACCCGATCTGCGGGACGGGC
The DNA here is from genome assembly GCF_044329785.1 of Streptomyces sp. NPDC017529. Taxonomy (NCBI): domain Bacteria; kingdom Bacillati; phylum Actinomycetota; class Actinomycetes; order Kitasatosporales; family Streptomycetaceae; genus Streptomyces; species Streptomyces sp. NPDC017529. The sequence goes on along the minus strand of NZ_JBIRJY010000043.1, from coordinate 2,719 downwards.
AGCTCCGCCAGCCGGGGGCCGGTGTCCGGGTTGAGATAGCGCAGCAACCCGTAACCGAGACCGTCGCCGGGCACCGCCCGCGCCTGCTCCTTGACCTGCTTGAGGAGCCGCCCCGCCGCAGGACCACCGGAACACACCTCACCCGTGTCGATACCCGCGGCACTCAGACGGACCGGGTGAACACTGGTGAACCAGCCCACCGTACGCGTCAGGTCCGCACCCGCATACGGCTCCCGGCCATGACCCTCGACATCCACCAGCACCCAGGCGGCACCTACGTCCTGACCACGCTCGCTCCTGTACTGCGTGATGGCTCCGGCCAACGCGGCGAGCAGCACCTCGTGTACCCCGCAGTGGAAGACCGCAGGTGTCTGCCCAGTCAGGACCGCGGCTTGCTCCAACGGAAGGGACCACGACCGGTGGCGCAGGGTCGCCACGGTGTCCCGCGCCGGATCCAACGCCCGCTTGCCCAACAGCGGCTCGCGGCCGCCCGCCAACACCGCTTCCCAACCGTCCAGTTCGGCGACCCGCTCAGGGGTGCGCGCCTGCTCGGCCAGCAACCCCGCCCACCGCCGGAAGGAAGTCCCCACCGAATCCAGCACCGGAGCCCGGCCCGCCAACGCCGCCTCACAAGCGGCCTGGAGATCAGGCAGCAAGATGCGCCACGACACCCCGTCCACCACCAGGTGATGCACCACCAACGCCAACCGGCCCGCCCGGCCGGGGCCAGCGTCCACCCACACCGCCTGCACCATCACACCCGCACACGGATCCAGCCGCCCCACCGCCTCCTCCGCCGCGCGCTCCGCCAGCCGGTCCAGGCGCCTGGCCTCCTCGCCAGCAGCATCGATCCGCGAGATCAGAGCCGCGGCATCCAACCCACCAGGCCGGTCCACCGTCAGCACCTGCCCGCCCGGCACCACCTTGGCCCGCAACATGTCGTGAGTAACCAGCACAGCACTCAACCCGGCCACCAACACGCTCTGCGTCAATCCGGCCGGGACCACCACAACGCTCCACTGCGCGAACCCACCAACCGCCGCCTGCCCACCCAACGACCACATCACCGGCGTGAAGGGCATCTCACCCACGCCCGTGTCCATCACCGCCGCTATCTCGTCGCCGAGGCGGGCGATGGTTGCCAGTTTGGCCGGCGACTGATTCTTGTATATGTCATGCACGCTGATGTGCACGCCTTCGCCCCTGGCCCGGGAGGCGAGTTGCATCATCATGATGGAATCGCCGCCGAGGGTGAAGAAGCTGTCCTCGACGCCTACTCGTTCCAGCCCCAGCACCTCCGCGAACAGCCCACACAGGATCTTCTCGACCGGGGTACGGGGCTCCCGCCGCGTCACCCGCGCCGCGAAGTCCGGTGCCGGCAACGCCGCACGATCCACCTTGCCGTTGACCGTCACCGGCAACGCATCCAGCACCACCACCGCCGCCGGCACCATGTACTCCGGCAACACCCCCGCCAAATGTGCCCGCACCTCCTCCCCCTCCAATGGCCGACCATCCGCAACCACATAGGCCACCAAGACCGGCTCACCCGGCCGATCCGCACGCGCCACCACCACCGCCTCCGCAACCGACGGGTGTCCGGCCAGAACCCCTTCCACCTCCCCCGGCTCCACCCGATAACCACGGATCTTCACCTGCTCGTCCGCGCGGCCGACAAAGACCAGTTCGCCATCACCGGTCCAGCGCACCAGGTCCCCGGTCCGATACATCCGCCCACCAGAGGCGCCGAACGGGCAGGCCACGAACCGCTCGGCCGACAACCCCGCACGATCCAGATAACCCCGCGCCAAACCAGCACCCGCTACGTACAACTCACCCGTCATCCCCGGCGGCACCGGCCGCAGGAACGCATCCAGGACATAAACCTGGCGCCCCGCCAACGGACGGCCCAGCGGCAACACCCCACCCAACTCCACTCCCGGCCCGACCGGGTGCAACGTCGCACACAACGTGACCTCCGTCGGCCCATACGTGTGCTGCACCGTGACCTCCGGACACGCCGCCCGCACCCGCCCCACCGCACCCACCGACACCACATCCCCACCACTCATCACCGACCGCAACCCCACAAAACACCCCGGCGACTCCTCCACCACCGCCCGAAACAACCCCGCCGTCAACTGCAACACCGACACACCAGACGCAACCGCCCCCCGCACCCGCCCCGCATCCACCACACCCACACCAGACACCACCACCCGAGCCCCCACCACCAACGGCAACCACACATCAAACAACGACGCATCAAAAGCATGCGGCGCATGCCACAACACCCCATCCCCCGAGCCCACACCCCACCCAGGATCACTCACCAAAGCCGCCACACCCCCATGCGGCACCGCCACACCCTTCGGCACCCCCGACGACCCAGACGTATACATCACATACGCCAAATCCTCCCCACCCACAGCCACCGACTCCACCACCGGACACGCAGCCACCACCGCCGAAACCCGCGGATCATCCACCACCACCAACTGCCCCGCAGCATCCGACGGCACCACAGAGCGAGTCTCCTGCGAGCACAACACCACCGACGGCACACAATCCCCCAACACGAACGCCACCCGCTCCACCGGATAACCCACATCCACCGGAACATAAGCAGCCCCCGCCCTCCACACCCCCAACAACGCCACCACCAACTCAACCGACCGCTCCATCACCACCGCAACCCGACCACCACGCCCCACACCCA
>NZ_JBIRJY010000042.1:0-16230 GCF_044329785.1 Streptomyces sp. NPDC017529 | reverse complement strand
ACTTCCCCAAGGCCACCGACCTGACGGTCCATACCCCTGAACACCTGGCCGCAGTCGCAGACCAGCTCAACCGCCGCCCACGCAAAACACTCGGCTGGGAAACCCCAGCCGAGCGTCTGCATAAACTACTCGCGGCCTGATCAAACCGACCACGTGTTGCGACGAACCCTAGAAACCGCCCCCGAGGTTCCCGGCCCTTCACCGTCATGTCCTACGTCCCGGCCGCGGTCACTCCTCGCGGCGGACCGACAGCAGGTCCTCCAGCTGCTCCTCGCGCGACTGGGCGGCGACGAACAGCAGCTCGTCACCGGCCTCCAGCGCGTCCTCCTTGTTCGGAGTGAGCACCCGGTTGCCGCGGATGATCGTGACCAGCGAGGTGTCCTCCGGCCACTGGACGTCGCCGACCCGGGTGCCGGCCAGCGCCGCCTCCGGGGGCAGCGTCAGCTCGACGAGGTTGGCGTCGCCGTGGCTGAAGCGCAGCAGCCGTACGAGATCGCCGACGCTTACCGCCTCCTCGACCAGCGCCGACATCAGCCGCGGGGTGGAGACCGCGACGTCCACGCCCCACGCTTCGTTGAACAGCCACTCGTTCTTGGGGTTGTTCACGCGGGCCACCACCCGCGGCACGCCGTACTCGGTCTTGGCGAGCAGCGAGACGACGAGGTTGACCTTGTCGTCGCCGGTCGCCGCGATGACGACGTTGCAGCGCTGCAACGCGGCCTCGTCCAGCGAGGTGATCTCGCAGGCGTCGGCCAGCAGCCACTCCGCCAGCGGCACCCGCTCGACGGAGATCGCCGTCGGCGCCTTGTCGATGAGCAGGATCTCGTGCCCGTTCTCCAGCAGCTCGCCCGCGATGGACCGGCCCACCGCGCCCGCGCCCGCGATCGCGACCCTCATGCGTGCGCCTCCTCGGGCCCTTCGGCGAACACCGCTTCCACCTTCTCGACCTCGTCGGTGCGCATCATCACGTGCACCAGGTCGCCTTCCTGCAACACGGTCTGCGAGGTCGGCAGCATCGCCTCGCCCAGCCGGGTGAGGAAGGCGACGCGTACGCCGGTCTCCTCCTGCAGCCGGCTGATCTTGTGGCCCACCCAGGACGGCGAGGTGTGCACCTCGGCGAGCTGGACGCCGCCGCTCGGGTCGCGCCACAGCGGCTCGGCTCCGGAGGGCAGCAGCCGGCGCAGCATCTGGTCCGCCGTCCAGCGCACGGTGGCGACGGTCGGGATGCCCAGCCGCTGGTAGACCTCGGCGCGGCGCGGGTCGTAGATACGGGCCGCGACGTTCTCCACGCCGAACATCTCGCGGGCCACCCGGGCCGCGATGATGTTGGAGTTGTCACCGCTGCTGACGGCGGCGAAGGCGCCCGCCTCCTCGATCCCCGCCTCGCGCAGCGTGTCCTGGTCGAAGCCGACTCCGGTCACCCGGCGGCCTCCGAATCCGGAGCCCAGGCGGCGGAAGGCGGTGGGGTCCTGGTCGACCACCGCGATCGTATGACCCTGGCTCTCCAAGGTCTGTGCGAGCGCGGAACCCACCCGCCCGCACCCCATGATGACGATGTGCATCGGCCCCTACCTCGCACCTTTCCCTGTGCTGTGACGCCGGCTGCTTCGACCTGGCGTGTTCGGCGACCACGCTACCTCCCATGGCGGCCGCTGCAGCCACGCAGTTCGCTCACCTGGCCGTTCAAAGCGTTAAGAAAGTGCCAAGAGAACATAAGTGAAGAGTAAGTTTCCTTGCGGTACGGCCGGAAATCTGGTCGTCGATCAAGGAAGCGGGTGCGCCCGCCCCGGGGCACGCCCGCCGGTGCCCGGCGGGTGGTGGGATCGGGCCCGCCCGCCCGGGCGCGAGCCCCGCGGCAGGCCGTGACCGCGTGCGGCCCGGCCGCTCCGTAGGGCACGCTGAGCGTCGTGTCCACCGAGCCCCAGCAGTCTCAACAGGTGCCAGCCGCCCCGCATATGGTCGTCTGCGGCGACGACGCCCTCGCGCGCCGCCTCGCCGCCGAACTCAAGGACGTCTACCGCGAGCGGGTGACCCTCGTCGTCCCCTCCGCGAGAGAGCCCCACCGGCCCCGCATCCCGCCGCCGGCCGGGGCGCTGGGACGGGCCCAGGCCCTGCTGGGGCGGGTGTCGGCGGCCATGGTCCGGACGCCGGCGGGCCCGCCCGGCGCGCCGGGCGACGAGGCCGGGGACACGGGAGAGCCCGACGAGCCCATACGGGTCCTGGAGGCGGCGGAGGCCGACGACGACACCCTCGCCGAGGCCGGCATCGGCACGGCGGGCGCCCTCGCGCTCGTCTACGACGACGACGAGACCAACATCCACGCCGCGCTGCGCGCCCGGCGGCTCAACCCGCGGCTGCGGCTGGTGATCCGGCTCTACAACCGCAAACTCGGCCAGTACCTGGAGCAGTTGCTCGACCAGGCCGCGGCCGTCGGCGCCCTCGACGGCGAGGGTACGGACGCGTCGACCACGGTGCTGTCCGACGCCGACACCGTGGCCCCCGCGCTGGCCGCCACCGCCGTGGCCGGTACCAGCAAGGTCATCGAGGCCGACGGCCTGCTGCTGCGCGCCGTGGAGCGCGGCCCCGCCGGGCAGGGCCCGGCCGCCACCTCCGGACTGTGCCCGCTCGCCGTCCTGACCGCGGCGGCCGACATCGCCGATACGGCAGGAGGTGACGCCGGCCGGGCGGCCGGGGCGGAAGGGGCCGCCGACGAGGGCCCGGAACTGCTTCCGGACGAAGCCACCGCAGCGGCCGCCGGCGGGCGCGGCACCGTCGTCCTGGAAACCGTTTCCTACCAGGGCCGGCAGTCGCGACCTGGCGGACGGGGTGAGCCGCGCGGCCAGGCGCGGCGGGGCGGACCGGCCGCACTGCGCCGCCTGGGCAGCCTCCGCGGCAGGGGCGCGCCGCTGCGCTCCTTCTTCTCCCGCCGGCTGCGCTGGTCGCTGGCCGGCGTCGTCGGGGCCGTACTCGCGCTGGCCGTCGCCTCCTCCTTGACCACGGGAGACTCCCCGCTGCACGCCGCGTACCTCTCTCTCCTCGACCTCTTCGCCATCAACGAACCCGCCATCGGCGAACCGGTCTCCCGCAAGGTGCTGCAACTGCTGTCCGGCCTCACCGGCTTGCTGCTGCTGCCGGTCTTGGTCGCCGCCGCGCTCGAAGGACTGGGCACCTTCCGCAACGCCTCCGCGCTGCGCCGCCCGCCGCGCGGCCTGTCCGGGCACGTGGTGCTGCTCGGCCTCGGGAAGGTCGGCACTCGGGTCCTGGCCCGGCTGCACGAGCTGGGCACCCCCGTGGTGTGTGTGGAGGCGGACCCCGAGGCGCGCGGCATCGCGCTGGCGCGCAGGCTGCGTGTGCCGACGGTGGTGGGAGACGTCACGCACGAAGGCGTACTGGAAGCCGCGAAGATCCAACGCGCGCATGCCCTGCTCGCCCTCACCAGCGACGACACCACCAATCTGGAGGCGGCGCTCTACGCCCGCTCGGTCAAGCCACAGCTGCGCGTGACGCTGCGCCTGTTCGACGACCGCTTCGCCACCGCCGTCTACCGCACGCTGCGCGCCGCCCACCCCCAGGCGCGTACCCGTAGCCGCAGCGTCAGCTTCCTGGCCGCGCCCGCCTTCGCCGGCGCGATGATGGGGCGTCAGATCCTCGGCGCCATCCCCGTCGAGCGGCGGGTGCTGCTCGTCGCCCGGGTCGGGGTACGGGGCCACGCCGCCCTGGAGGGCCGAAAGATCGCCGACGTCTTCCGGCCCGGCCTGCTCCGCGTCCTGGCCGTGGACACCTCCGCCCCCGACGACGTCCCGCCGGAGACCGCGCACGAGGAACCGCAGGAGCGCCCGCGCGCCCGCCTCGCACGGGAACTGGGCGACGGCTACGAACTGCGGCCGCAGGATCACGTCCTGCTGGTCGCCACCCGCCAGGGCCTCGGGGAACTGATCTCCCGGCACGCCCGCTCCGGCGGCCCTGCCCGGTAGCGGGCGCAGGCCGGCCGGCACCGCGGAGGGCCCGGACGGACCCGCTCCGGCGCACCGCGCGCCGTCCGGCAGGATGGACGCTGCTCCGAAAGCCGGAGCGGTGAACGGTGCGGTGGCAGGGAGCACGGACGGTGAAGCGAGGCGGGATGTCCCCGGAGTTCCTGGAGGGGTACGCCACGCTCCTCGGAGAGGTGTCCGAGACCGGGCGGCTGCCGCGGCGCGCGGAACTGGACGCGCTGCGCGAGCTGGGGGAGCGGGCCGCGGAGTCGGGCCACGGGCTGCGCGAACTGGTCGGCCTCTTCCTCGGCGAGACGCGGCGGGTGTGGGGCACGCTGCCGGGCGTCGCACGGGCCGCGGGGGCCACCGAGCGGGTCCGTACCGGCGACGCCGTGCTCGGCGCCGTGGACGCCGCCATCGCCGCGTTCGGCGAGGGGCACGAAAGGGCGCAGCGGCTCGCCGTACGGCAGATGGAGGCCGAGCGCCGCGAGTTCGTCGACGACCTGCTGTACGGGCGCAGCGACCTGGGGCGGCTGGCCGAGCGCGCCGAACGGTTCGGGCTGCGGCTCGCCTACGAACACGCGGTCGCCGTCGCCGAGGGCGACGAGCCCTTCGACGACATCCACCCGGTCGCCCGCCGGGTCGAACGCGAACTCCTCGGCCGGTTCGGCGACCGCGACGTCCTGATCACCACCAAGGAAGGCCGGCTGGTCTGCGTCGGCGCGAGCAGCGAGCGGGCGGTCCTGGACGCCTTCGCCACCTACTCGCGCTGCCCCGACGTGGGCAGGCAGGGCGCGCGGCGGGTGGCCATCGGCCGGGCGCACTCCGGCGCGGGCGGCGTGGTGCGCTCGTACGAGGAAGCCCTGGGCGCGCTGGAGCTGGCCGAGCAGCTGGACCTCGACGGGCCCGTGCTGCGCGCCGCCGACCTGCTGGTCTTCCCCGTGCTGCTGCGCGACCGCGCGGCCATGGCCGACCTCGTACGGACCGTGCTGGGGCCGCTGACGCAGTCACGCGGCGGCGCCGGACCGCTCCTGGAGACGATCGGGGCGTGCGCGGCGGCGGGGTATGTGAACGCCGAGGCGGCCCGCCGCCTGAAGATCAGCGTGCGCACCCTGTCGTACCGCCTGGAGCGCATCAGGTTCCTGACGGGCTACGACCCGGCCGACGGCCTCCAGCGGTTCACGCTGGAGACGGCGGCGATGGGCGCGCGCCTGCTGGGCTGGCCGGACAAGCCGCTCTGACGGCTGCCCCAGGGGCGGAATCCGGCCTTCGGTTCCCCTGCCCGGTCGCGCCGCAGCGCAAGGCCGCGGCCCGTTAACAGGCCATTAGGGACGCATAAAGATTGCCGGGATCCGGCAATGTGCGAGGCCCCGCCGCCCTGCCACCATCAAGGAACCGGCGGGAACGCCGCCGCCGGCGCCGGCCGGCGGCAGGCCGCCGACATCCTCGACGGGGGTGAGGATGTCGGCGCTCCGCCGGTCCGCACCTCGCAGGCGGGTGTTAAGAAGGCGTAGAAATGCCGGGGCGTTAAGAAGTCGTAGAGAAGAAGAAGCGCCGCCGAGCCGTCGGCCCGGTCTGTGCAGGGACGATGAATCCGCTGGTGGCCGCTGTGGCCGGGAAATGCGGCCTCGGCATACGGGCACAACGCCCGCGCCCGCACGGGTGGCGGGTGGGCGCGTGCCTTGACGAAGGCTTAGCATCCTCTGCGTGTCCAAACTGACCGACGTGCCCAAACGGATCCTTATCGGGCGCGCACTGCGCAGCGACAAGCTCGGCGAGACCCTCCTCCCCAAGCGCATCGCACTCCCCGTGTTCGCCTCCGACCCGCTGTCCTCCGTGGCCTACGCCCCGGGCGAGGTACTGCTCGTCCTGTCCGTCGCAGGCGTGTCGGCGTACCACTTCAGCCCCTGGATCGCGCTCGCGGTCGTGGTGCTGATGTTCACGGTCGTGGCGTCCTACCGGCAGAATGTGCACGCCTACCCGAGCGGCGGCGGCGACTACGAGGTCGCCAACACCAACCTCGGGCCCAAGGCCGGGCTGACCGTCGCCAGCGCCCTGCTGGTCGACTACGTCCTGACCGTCGCCGTCTCCATCTCCTCCGGGGTGGAGAACCTGGGCTCGGCGATCCCCTTCGTCACCGAGCACAAGACACTCTGCGCCATCGTCATGATCGTGCTGCTGACGCTGATGAACCTGCGCGGCGTCAAGGAGTCCGGCAAGCTCTTCGCGATCCCGACGTACATCTTCGTGGCCGGCGTCTTCATCATGATCATCTGGGGCGTGGTGCGCGGCGCGATCATGGGCGACACCATGAAGGCGCCCACCGCCGACTTCACCATCCACGCGGAACAGGGCGGCCTCGCGGGCTTCGCCCTCGTCTTCCTCCTGCTGCGCGCCTTCTCCTCCGGCTGTGCCGCGCTCACCGGTGTCGAGGCGATCTCCAACGGCGTCCCCGCCTTCCGCAAGCCCAAGTCCAAGAACGCCGCCACCACCCTGGCCCTCATGGGCGGCCTGGCCGTCACCATGTTCTGCGGCATCATCGGCCTGGCCATGGCCACCGACGTGAAAATGGCGGAGACCCCCGCCACGGACCTGCTGCACAACGGCGTCCCGGTCGGCTCCGGCTACACCCAGAACCCCGTCATCTCGCAGGTCGCCGCCGCGGTCTTCGGCGACGGCACGTTCTTCTTCGTCGTGCTCGCCGCCGCCACCGCCCTGGTCCTCTTCCTCGCCGCGAACACCGCGTACAACGGCTTCCCGCTGCTCGGCTCGATCCTCGCCCAGGACCGCTACCTGCCGCGCCAGCTGCACACCCGCGGCGACCGGCTGGCCTTCTCCAACGGCATCGTGCTGCTCGCCGGCGCGGCCATCGTCCTCGTCTACATCTACGGCGCGGACTCCACCCGCCTGATCCAGCTCTACATCGTCGGCGTCTTCGTCTCCTTCACGCTCAGCCAGATCGGCATGGTCCGCCACTGGAACCGCCACCTGCTGACCGAGAAGGAGCCGGCCAAGCGCCGCCGGATGCACCGCTCGCGGGCGATCAACGCCTTCGGCGCCACCCTCACCGGCCTGGTGCTCGTCGTCGTCCTGCTGACCAAGTTCAGCCACGGCGCCTGGGTCGCCGTCCTCGGCATGGTCATCTTCTACGCCACCATGACCGCGATCCGCCGCCACTACGACCGGGTCGCCGAGGAGATCGCCGTCGAGGACGTACCGGGCGACGAGGCCGTACGCCCCTCCCGCGTCCACTCGATCGTCCTGGTCTCCAAGGTCCACAAGCCCACGCTGCGCGCCCTCAGCTACGCCAAGCTGATGCGCTCGGGCACCCTGGAGGCGGTCAGCGTCGACGTGGACCCCGCCGAGACCAAGGCCCTCAAGGCGGAATGGGAGCGCCGCGGCATCGACGTACCCCTGAAGGTCCTCGCCTCCCCCTACCGCGAGATCACCCGTCCCATCATCGACTACGTCAAATCCCTGCGCCGCGAGAGCCCGCGCGACGCCGTCTCCGTCTACATCCCGGAGTACGTCGTCGGCCACTGGTACGAGCACCTCCTCCACAACCAGAGCGCCCTGCGCCTCAAGGGCCGCCTGCTCTTCACGCCCGGCGTCATGGTCACCTCCGTTCCCTGGCAGCTCGACTCCTCCGAGGCCGCCAAGAAGCGCGCCCGCAAGCGCGCCGAGTGGAACGCGCCGGGCGCGGTGCGCCGGGGCCCGGTCGCCCAGCCGAAGAAGGAGAAGGCGGCGGCGCGCAAGTAACCGGCCCGCCGGACGCCCGGCCGGGCCCGGACCTGCCACGCGGCGGGTTCGGGCCCGGCTGCTTCGATGCCAGCCGTTTCGGTCCGGCCGTTTCGGGCTCGGCTGCTTCGGGCGCGGGCCTGCCGCCCGGCGGGTTCGGGTCCGCTCGCGTCGCCCCGTAGACTTGCAGGTCGGCATCCGCCGTACTTCCGTACTTCCATACCCCCTCTTCACTTCCCTCTTCCTTCTCCGTCCCACCCCAGGAGCCCTCCCACCATGCAGGCAGAACCCAAGAAGTCGCTGGTAGGCGAGGAGTACGAGGTCGAGGTCGGCCCCGTCGCACACGGCGGCCACTGCATCGCCCGAACGGACGAAGGCCAGGTCCTGTTCGTACGGCACACCCTCCCCGGCGAACGCGTCATCGCCCGCGTCACCGACGGCGACGAGGGCGACCGCTTCCTCCGCACCGACGCCGTGGAGATCCTCACCCCCTCCAAGGACCGCGTCGAGGCCCCCTGCCCCTTCTCGGGACCCGGCAAGTGCGGCGGCTGCGACTGGCAGCACGCCGCCCCCGGCGCCCAGCGCCGCCTCAAGGCCGACGTGATCACCGAGCAGCTGTCCCGCCTGGCCGGCCTGACCCCCGAGGAGGCCCGCTGGGACGGCACGGTCGAACCGGCCCCCGGCGACAAGGTCCCCAAGGGCGAGGTCCCGGCCTGGCGCACCCGCGTCCAGTACGCCACCGACGCCGAAGGCCGGGTGGGCCTGCGCAAGCACCGCTCCCACGACATCCAGCCCGTCGACCACTGCCTCATCGCCGCCCCCGGCGTCTCCGAACTCGGCATCGAAAAGCGCGACTGGCCCCAGATCGCCACCGTCGAGGCCATCGCCTCCACCGGCTCGAACGACCGCCAGGTCGTCCTGACCCCCCGCCCCGGCGGCCGCCTGCCCATCGTCGAACTCGACAAGCCCGTCTCGGTCCTCCGCGTACACGAGAAGGACGGCGGCGTCCACCGCGTCCACGGCCGCCCCTTCGTCCGCGAACGCGCCGCCGACCGCACCTGGCGCGTCGGCAACGGCGGCTTCTGGCAGGTCCACCCCAAGGCGGCCGACCTCCTGGTCGAGGCCGTCATGCAGGGCCTGATGCCGAAGAAGGGCGACATGGCCCTCGACCTCTACTGCGGCGTCGGCCTCTTCGCCGGCGCGCTGGCCGACCGCGTCGGCGAAAAGGGCGCCGTCCTCGGCATCGAAAGCAGCAAGCGCGCCGCGGAGGACGCCCGCCACAACCTCCAGGACCTCGACCGCGTCCGCATCGAACACGGCAAGGTCGAACAGATCCTCCCCCGCACCGGCATCTCGGACGTCGACCTGATCGTCCTGGACCCGCCACGCGCAGGCGCCGGCCGCACGACCGTCGCCCACCTGGCCTCCCTGGGCGCCCGACGCATCGCTTACGTAGCCTGCGACCCGGCAGCACTGGCCCGCGACCTGAAGTACTTCGCGGGGGAGGGGTACGCGCCGCGGAGGATGCGGGCGTTCGACCTGTTTCCGGTTACGCATCATGTGGAGTGCGTGATGATTCTGGAGAAGGCTGGTAAGGGGGCCTGACCTGCTGTTTTGTGTGTGCGCATTATGTGCGGTGTGGGCGTTGCGGGCGATACCTTGACGCTGAAATGACGCTCGTGACGCTCGTCCTGATGGGGCGTCAGGGTCCTTCTCGGGCAGGTCAGACCACGTCAAGGTGGCGAGCAACCACGGGGCGCCGAGCGCAGACGTACTGAGTCCTGCTGGTCAGATGTCCCGGTAGACGTATGGTGTGACGGTGCACGCCGGTAATCTGTCGGGGTGTACGACATGACGGACCCGGCTGCCGCGCGCCGTGCGGCGAAAGCCGCCGAACGGGAGCGTTTGGCGCGTGCGCGTCAACGTCAAGGGGATCGTGACTCCTCCGGAGTGAGTGGTTTCGTCCAGCGCAAGTGGCGCTGGCTCGGCGTCGGGGGGAGCGAAGCGATCGAAGCCGTGCTGGCCATGCTCACCGAAGCGACGGGTGCAGCCGGTGTGCCCGAGGCCGAACGCAAGGTTCTCAGGCAGGCCCTCGAAGGGGCCCCGGACCGCGAAAGCCTGTTGCCCGCGGTCCAAGCCGGGTTGAGCGCGCTTCCCCCGGAGTCGGTCCTCGGCCATCTGCGGAGTCTCTGGGCCGCTGGTGTGCGCTGGCTCAACGAGGTGGGTCTGGAGCGGTGCAGGCTGCTGTGCTCGTCCGCACCCAGCTTGGAACTGCTCAGCAAACGTGCCCACGCTGTCTCAGGGGGCCCGGCCTTCTCTCTCTTCGCCACCGCGGCCACGCGTGGCGCGATCCCCGTGCCGAACCGTTTCCTCGACGAGATTCTTCCCTGGGCTCCTCTCTCCATCGTCGACGATCTGATCGATCACGGCGGCCTCATGCCCGAGGACGAGCCCTGGACGAGGCGGGATGAGCAAGAGGGCCTTTATCTCCGCGCGCGTCTCGCCCCCGACAGGGTCACGTACGAGCAGGCTGAGCGCCTCGAATGGCAGGCGTACCTGCGTCGACAGGCCTTCCTGCGGGGAGAGGCGCTGGTCAGGCAGGAACCCGACGATGTGTGGGACCTCCTGTACGACGTTGTCATCGACGGTGATGTGACGGCCATGGACGCGCTCGACGCGGCGCTGCCCCGGCCGCAGCAGATCGAGTTCCGCGACCTCAAGTCGGGGGCGCTGTCCGGGCAGTGGCCTTCGGGCATGACCGCAGACGGGGGGCTCTGGCTGTTGATGTCCAGCCTGTGGCGTCCGGAGGAGCCGGTCGACGCGGGGCGGAGCCCGTTCTACGCTCTCGTCGCCCTGAACTGCGCCTACGACCTGGTCAAGGCCGGCGACCTGGAAGCGGCGGCCCGGCAGGCACGCTCCCTTGTCCGGAGCAGCGTGAACAACCGGAAGGTTCCGACGGAGCTGGTGCAGGAGGGGTACGCGATCGCCGCGTACGCAGCGGTGGGGCAGAGCGAGCGGCTCGATTCGCCGACGGGGCGGGACAAGCTCCTCGGAGCTGCTGAGGAGTACGCCGAACGGGCCTGTGAGCTGGGAGGAGCCGTCGCCGAACGGAACCTCCGCCTTCTGCGTGCCTGGCGGGGAACGAGAAGGAACGACCGCGGTCCGTTCAGCAATCCCTTCCTCGACATCGGCCTTGAGCACGGTGCCGCCGGATGGGAGGAACGCTGCCGGGAGATATTCCGGCAGCACGAGGGTGATGCAAAGGCCCAGTCGGAGCTGAACATGGCCGAGGAACGCATTCGTGGCGCGCTGCGAGGACAGGCCGGCTGGGACGTGTTCTACCGACTGCCGCTCGACCGGTCCCGGTACGGCATGCCTTTCCAAGTGCCGAAGCACCTGGTTCCCCCGGTCGAGACGATGCCTCGCCGGACCGCGGGGACGAGTGGCGGCGAGCTCGAAACCATCCGTGCCCGTGCCGCCGTGGAACTCCTCGACGACTTCCGGACCACCGCACCACGCCTGGATCGCCACAGCTCCACGTGATGACTCCGTCAGCGCGCCACGGTCCTGACCCCCGTCCGAACACGAAAAAGCAAGGGCCGCCTTCATGCCTCCCAAAAAGAAGATCCTTAGGGGAAAACGGTCACACTGCCACTGCCCCGCATGTGGCCGGACGCGATCCGGTGCACAGAGCACACCGCCACCGCACAAGCCTGGGGGTCTGAAGCGCCGCAGCGACCGGAAGAAGCCGAATGCCACGGTCACGGCGGCAGAGGCCGGTGCCGCGCAGGTTCCTCCCCGTCCTGACCCGATCGACGCGATGACGGTCATCAAGGGGGTGGCGGCCCGTGTGCCGGAGGCGTTGGAGGCTGCCGGTGCCGAGGACGTGCCACCGGGCGGCGCCCTCACCGCTGCGATACGCCGTGCGGTCCTGGACGAGTTCCGCACACGCGCGGAGTTCGCCGGGCATCTCGCCGAGATCGACGCGCTGCTCTGGTCCCGGACCGGGGTGAGTCGCGAGACCGTCGAGGGCGTGCTGACGAGGCATCTGCGGGAACTGCGGCTGCTGCGGGTCACAGTTCCCGAGGAAAGCGACCGGTTCGTCGTGACCGAAGGAGAAGGAGATGCCTTCGAACTGCTGAGTCCGGCTTACGTGGACGAGTTGACAGGGAAGGTCATTCTCGCGGGGCAGTTGCGGCGCGTCGCCGGGTCCGCGGGCATGCACATGGGGGAGGAAGCATGACGGCAGCGGGAATCGACTTCGGGACCACCAACTCGGTCGCTGCCCAGTGGAACGGGGAGTACGTCGAGATACTGGAGATCGGTGGTCAGGGCCTGGACGCCGATTGGGGGCGGCGAGGGTTCGAATTGCTCTACCCGTCGGTCGTCGGCACGAGTTCGCTGCGGCCCGGGACCCTGTTCGGCTGGGAGGCGAAGCTCCGCTCCGAGCAGGCCGTCGAAGCGTGCAAGCGGATGTTGCGCGAGGAGCCGTTCGTCATGCTGGGGGGTGAGCGATTCGCGGCGACCACCGCAGCCGCAGGCGTCTTCCACGCCATCGCCGGCGCGGCGGAGGAGGAGGCGGCCACCGAGATCCGCGAGGCTGTCATCACGGTGCCCGCCAATGCCACCGGGGCGGCCCGCTTTCGGACCCGCGAGGCCGCGCGAGCCGCGGGCATCACCGTCCGTACCCTGCTGAATGAGCCGACAGCCGCTGCGATCGCCTACGTGCACGAGATCGAGGCCGACGGTGAGTTCCTGGTCTTCGACTGGGGCGGGGGCACGATGGACGCCACGCTGCTCCTCCATGACGACGGCTTCTTCGACGAGAAGGCCAGCCGGGGCGTCAACCGTCTGGGCGGTCTGGAGATCGACGCCAGGCTGCGCCGCATGGTCCTCGACCGGGCACCCCGGCGGGGGCGGTGGAGCGACTCCGAGAACCGGGCGTTCGCTCTGGAGATCGAGCGGGCCAAGATCCTGCTCTCCCATCAGGAGTCGGTCAGCGTCCGCACACCCGACGACGCGCATGTCGAGATCGGTCAGGACGAGTTCTCGGAGGCCATCCAGGACCTCATCAACCGTGCGCTCGACCCGGTCGAGGAGTGCCTGGAGCAGGCCCGGATCGATCCCCAGGACATCACCGCGGTGCTGATGATCGGTGGCAGCAGTCAGATTCCCGCCGTGCGCGCCGCAGTGTCGGAGGCACTGGACTGCGAACTCGTGGACACCGCTCTCTGCGACCCGATGACCGCCGTGGCCGAGGGCGCGGCGATCAGCGCCGCGGCGATGGACGGCGAGCTGAAGAGCATCATCCGGGTGGTCAACACGCACGCCCTCGGAACCGTCACCAAGGACCGTGACGGCCGACGGAGCTTCAGCGCGCTCATCGACCGTAACCAGCGCCTGCCTCAGCAGCGCGTGAAGTCGTACCAGCCGACGAAGGACCATCTCGCGCAACTGACCGTCGAGGTCTGGGAGGGCGACCCGGATCGTGAGGTCGACCACCCGGACAACGTCAAACTGACCGACCTCGTCCTGAAGTACCCCGAGCGGTGCAAGATCGAGGACGGTGTCTTCGACCTGGAGTACACCTACAGCAAGGAAGGTCTGCTGACCGCCAGGGCGACTCTCCAGAAGACCGGCGAGGTCGTCCTCGACGGGGAGGTCAAGGTGTTCGGTGACGGGAACGTACAGCCGGAAGTGAAGAAGGAGCTCGATCGGCTGCTCGCACTGGCACCGGCCGCTCGGCCCGTGGGCGCCCCGACCCACCCCCAGCAAGCCCGTGCCGACGGGCAGCGCAACGGGGTGGCCAAGCCCGCTCCCCCGCGTAACGGTTCTCGGCCGGCCGCCGGGAACGCCGACACGGCGCCGCTCGTCATCGACGGATCCAACCTCGCCTGGAACGGGCTGCCGTCCCGCGCGGCTGGTGGAAAGCCGAGTTTCGCGGCGCTGGAGGCAGCAGTGCGGTCGCTGCGGTTCAAGCATCCCGAGCGCGACATCCATGTGGTGGTCGACGCCACCCTGCGCCACGACGTCTCCGCTGAGGAGCGGCCCCATGTGGAGGCAGCCATCGACAACGGCACGGTCGTGCAGCCTCCCGCCGGAACGGAAGGGCGGGGCGACGCGCTGGTGATCAGCATCGCTGACGAGGTGGGTGGAGTGATCGTCTCGAACGACAACTTCGCACCGTTCCAGCGAGCCAATCCGTGGCTGCGCGACGCGGGGCGGGTCATCGGAGCCACCCAGTCGCAAGGGATTTGGGTTTTCAACCGGCGCGTTCCCAACGCGGCCGTACAGCGGAGGTGAGGGACTCTCCGACGGCGTTCGGCGCGTTGACGAGTGGGCTGCCGGGAACGTCACCGTGTACCGCCCTGACTTGGTCCCGCCGTCCCCGGGCGCCACTGCGCCGGTGCGGCCGGTAGTCAGCCACCTCCGTGAAGGACGGCGGCGCAAAGCCGTGTGTGTGGTTTCGGTCTCCGGACTGTTCGTGACACGGCAACACATCCAGAACGGCCGGTCGAACGCCGCGCGAATTCCAAGGGAAGTCGAGAGTGGGTAGCTCAGAAATGGCTATGCTCGCCAAATAGTGATCCGTGGCCACCCCGTCACGGGTCAATGTGCCAGTGGCATCGCCCAGACGCTGCCTTGTCCCTTCCGGCCTGTATACGTGCGGGCTGGAAGGGCGAGGAAGCGATATGTCGAGCGGGCTCAGATGTCCAGGAAGAGACCAGTGAACGTGGCCACCTGCCGCGATGAGTGATCTGCGGCTGACCTGCGCGAATGGCCGTTCGACTGTTTCACGCTCGTTCCGCTTGCTCGGGCTGGAAGCCCCAGAAGAACCCCCATTGCTGACGGGCGCCTTTCGGCTCCATTTGGCGGTACGGGCTCGTCGAACGGCCTCGTTTCCAGCGCGATCGGTGGAGCCTGGATGTCGAGTGACTGGCGCTCGGCCAATACCTTGCGGGATGGCTGGTCCTGATGATCGACGACGACTCTGCGGTCGCTGATGGCAGTGAGCCGGCAGCGCTCACCAACACTCGGACGCCGTACAGTGAGAGGCCCGTCGCGCGAGCCCGGCGGGCGAAGGCTCACGAGCTGATCGAGTGGCTCGTCGCCGAGGGCCGTGTTCGGATCACCGACCCTGATGATGACGAGGTCACGGAGTGGCGGCGTGTCGTCAACTACGCGAAATGGCAGGGCCTGGAACCAGCGGGCGAGCGCATCGAGAAGGTTCCGTACGGTGGGCCGGGGCTGGAGCTGTTTCTTGCGGACGGCCTGCATCCCAATGCGCGGAGTCAACGGCCGAAAGAGAACGGGGGTCCGGTTTCCGTTCCCTCACGACGGGGGAACCTCCATCCGATCGTGACCGCGGACAAAGACGACGAGCACCAACTCGTCATGCTGTCTGGGCTCCGCCGAAGGTCGATTCTGCTGCTGCAGGGATTGTCGGCTGAGGCGGTCCGGCGAGGGTACGAAGTGCGGAAGGTCCACTCGTGCTTTCACTCACGCGAGGGCGGAGTGGGCATTGTTGTCGACGGCCTCGCATACACCGTCAATGTCAGGCAGAAGTTTCTGCAGTCCACGGATCCTGACCGCTCCGCTCGCCTCGTCGTGGAGCTCACTCATGGCCTGACCGGCCGGCCCGGTTGCTGGTGAGACCGGAAGACCCGGGTGCTCGAAGAGGCCCTGGATGCGGTCCTTGGAGAGATCGAGGCGCGAGCGGCGCAAGACGCTCGGCGCAGGCAGGAAGAGCAGCGGGACATTGTGGAACGTGAAGTCCGCTGGCGAGCGGCCGTGGAGGTGGCGAGGGAACAGGCTGTTCGCGAACGCACCGCCCAGGCGCTACGCGAAGAGGCCGGGCGCTGGCAGGTGTCTGCGGCCCTGAGCGCGTACTGCGCGGCGTTGGAACGTCGTATTGGTGAGCTTCACGGCGTTGTGGACGAGCCGACTCTGAGTCAGGCCCGGCGTTGGTTGGAGTGGGCAAGGGCGTACGTGAGGTCGATCGACCCCTTGCGTGAGCTTCCGAAGATGCCGGATGCACGCGAACCCACGCCGGAGGAATTCAAGCCGTATCTCAGGGGATGGAGCCCTGACGGGCCGGAACGGTGGGGCGGTCGGTGACACGCGCATAAGTAGCTCGCGGACCTGCTGCCCGATGACGCATGACGCTCGTTCCGGTGGGGTGTCACCTCGCCAACGGTGCAGGTCGTGTCCATGGGGCGTGTTGCAAAGTCTCGCTTTGCGATTTCTTGAGACGAGCACGCGAAGCTCCTGATGGTCGCGGGCAGTCTTGACCGAGCGCCCGTCCACCAGGGAGCTTCGTCGTTCCGCAGATCTGTCCAACACGTGGCCAGGATCAGATGGGAAAAGCTCGCTGTCTCACGTCTCCCGGACTGTGGCCCTCGGCCGTCCTGGTGCCATTCGACTCTCTAGAGGTTGTCCCGTATGGGGTGTGAGTTATCCCGTGAGGGCCAGGTTGTGCAACCGGGCGATGCCGAGCATGGCCTGGTGAACTCCGTCGCCC
>NZ_JBIRJY010000041.1:0-18070 GCF_044329785.1 Streptomyces sp. NPDC017529 | reverse complement strand
GGCTCGACTGGTACAACTACCACCGACCCCACACCGGCATCGGCGGCCACACCCCAGCCAGCCGCGTCACCAACCTCCTCAAACAACACACCTAGCCCGCCCACCTCTCCCTAGGTACACAGAGTGGCCTGCGTACCTAGCCTGTGGGGCATGGGTGACAACCGACCTGTCTTCCAGCGCATCGCCGACGACCTGCGCCGCCGGATCGACGAGGGAACCCTCCCCGTCGGCGCGCGGATCCCCTCCCGCTCCCAGCTCAAGCGCGCCTACGGGGCCAGCGACCAGACCGTGGACCGGGCGGTGCGGGTCCTGAAGGCCGCCGGTTACGCGGAAGGGCAGTTCGGGCGGGGGGTGTTCGTGACCGACCGGGCGCCGATCGGCACCCTGCTGCGGTCGACGGGAGCCGTGGACTCCCCGTTCGCGGCCCGCATCTCCCTGGAGGGCTCACCCGACGGCGCGCCGCTGACCTGGGAAGCGTCCTCGTCGACGGACGCGGCCTCGGAACGGGTGGCGCGGCGGCTGTGCATCGTGCCGGGCACCGGCGTCGTGCGCTCGGTGTACGAGTACCTGGCCAACCGGCAGCCCGTACAGCTCGCCACCAGCTGGGAACCGCTCGCCATCACCGAGGGCACCGACGTCGTCTTCCCGGAGTGCGGTCCCTATGCCCGGCGCGGGGTGCGGGGGCGCATGGCCGCCATCGGGATCCGGGTGGTGCGCGCCGAGGAGCGCGTGGGGTCCCGGCCCGCTTCCACTGCCGAGGCGGAGGCGCTGGGCTGCTCGCCGGGGCAGTGCGTGACGGTCGTGGAGCGCACGCACTTCGACGCGGACGGACGGGCCGTGGAGACCTCCGACCTCGTCGTACGGGCCGACCGCTGGCGGCTCGCGTACGACATCGGGTTCGTGTGACCGGCCCGCGGCCGTGACACGGGCTCTCAGCTCTCGGCGGCCTCCGCGTAGAGCTGGGAGAGTTCGGGCGCGCCGTTGGCCGCCCAGTCCCGGCCCGCCGTCACCACGTCCACCTCCCGGCCGGACGCCAGCCGCACCACCGGCTCGCCGCTGGGCCACACCTTCCAGGCCGCGCCGGGCACCGTACGCACCAGCACCGTGCCCAGGTAACAGCCCGCGTCGTTGCCGAGCCAGGTCACCACGTCGGGGTCGTCGCGCCACGCGGGCCGCAGCTGGTCCAGCGCCTCCAACGAGTGCACCGAGTCGTCCAGTTCCACGCCTTCGGTCTGGGCCTGGGCGCGCAGCAGCTCGCACTCCGCCAGGAGCACCGCCGCGCCTTCGGGGTCGTCTTCGACAGCGGGGCCCGCTTCCGGGCGCTTGCGCCACTTGTCCAGGAAAGACATGTTCATGGGCGTAGCGTCCCACCCGGGCCGGGGCGGTGGCCACAGGCGCGCGGCAGGCCGGTGGCCCGATCACCGTCCCCGGCCACCGGCTCGGGCCGGCTCCGGTCCGTGCCCGGCGACACCGGAAGGAACACCGTATGCGCGTACGACTGCGGGGTGCGGTCCTCGCCCCGGTACTTTCCTGTGCCCTCGCCTCCGCGGCGGGCCCGGCGGCCCCGGCGCCGACGCAACGGCCCGCCGAACCGGCGCCGTTGGAGAAACTCTTCGACAACACGGCGGTCAGCGAGCCGTCCGCCCCGGCGTCGGCGGACTTCGACGGCGCCGGCAACTCGCTGTCCGCGCGCGATCTCGCCGCGGCCGGCTGGACGCCGGGCCGGGTGCTGACCTTCGACGCGGCCCGGCTGCGGTGGCCGTGCGCCGCCGCCGGCCGCCCCGACAACGTACGGGCCGACGGCCAGGCGGTACGGCTGAGCGGGCGCGGCGACGCGCTGTCCCTGCTCGTCGCGGCGACGGGCGGCGCGGTGACCGGGACCGGCACGGTCCGCTACCGGGACGGGTCGCGCAGCACGTACCGGCTGACCGCGCCGGACTGGCGTACGGGTCCGCTGAGCACCAAGGCCGTGGCGCTGCCGCACATGAATACGCCCGGCGGCCAACGGGCGGAGCGGACGCGGCTGTACGTGGTGAGCGTGCCGGTGGCGCGCGGGCGCGAGGTGGCCGCGCTCGTCCTGCCCAGGGACCCGGGTCCGGGCGCCGACCTGCATGTCTTCGCTGTCACCGTGCGCGACAACGGGGCCGCCTGGACGGGGAGTTGGGGGGCGAGTACGGCCGGCTACGCGAAGGTCGGGCCCTGGCGGGACCAGACGCTGCGGCTGGTCGTGCACAGCGGCGCGGGCGGACCACGGGTCCGTGTCCGGCTGGCGAACACCTTCGCGTCGGCGCCGGTGGACATCGGGGCGGCGAGCGTGGCCGTCCAAGGCGCGGACGGCGGGGCCGGAGCGGCACGCCGACCCGTACCGCTGACGTTCGACGGGCGGCGGGCCGTACGCATCCCGGCCGGCGCCCAGGCGACCGGCGATCCGCTGGACTTCCCCATACCCCCGGGCCGCAACCTCCTGATCAGCCTCCACCTGCCGGGCACGGTGACGGCGGCGCCGGTGCACCGGGAGTCCCGGCAGGTCTCCTACGCCGGCGCGGCGGGCAGCGGAGACCGTACGGGCGAGACCGGCGGCGCCTCGTACCCGGGCACGCTGACCGGCTGGCCGTTCCTGACCGGGGTGGACGTCACCGGCGGCCCGGGGTCCGTCGTGACGCTCGGCGACTCCGTCACCGACGGCCAGGGCTCGACGCCGGGCGCCAACCGCCGCTGGCCCGACGTGCTGGCCCGCCGCCTCCAGGCACAGCACCTGCTGCCGCGCTACGGCGTCGTCAACAGCGGCATCGCGGCGAACCGGGTCGTCACCGACCGCTATCCGGGGGACGGCGTGAGCACCGACACCGGCGGGGTCAGCGCCCGGCACCGGCTGGAGCGGGACGTGCTGGCCCAGCCGTCGGTCCGTACGGTCGTGGTCTTCGAGGGCATCAACGACGTCCGCGCGGGGACCCCGGCGCGCGAGGTCCTGGCGGGGCTGCGGTCCATCGCCCGGCGCGCACACGAGCGCGGGCTGCGGGTGGTGGCCGCGACCCTCGCACCGTGCGAGGGCTTCCCGGACTGCACGGCGGCGGTCGAGGAACGGCGCACCGCCGTGAACGCCGCCCTCCGGGCACGCGGCGCGGACTTCGACGCGGTACTCGACTTCGACGCGGTACTGCGGGACCCGGCGCGCCCGCAGCGGCTGCTGCCCGCCTACGACAGCGGCGACCACCTGCACCCCGGCGACGCGGGCCTGCGGGCGCTCGGCGAGTCGGTGGACCTGCGCACACTCCCACCACCGACCCGCACCACCTCGGCGCCCTAGCAGACCGAACCGGCTACCGCCCTAAACATCCAGGTCGACGACCACCGGGGCGTGGTCCGAGGCGCCCTTCCCCTTGCGCTCCTCGCGGTCCACATAGGCGTCCGAGACGGCCTTGGCGAACGGCTCGTTGCCGTAGACCAGGTCGATGCGCATGCCCTTGTTCTTCGGGAAGCAGAGCTGGCGGTAGTCCCAGTAGGTGAAGGGGCGGTCGTACTTCAGGGGGCGCGGCACGACGTCCGACAGGCCGGCCTCCCGCAGGGCGCCGAGAGCGGCGCGCTCGGCGGGCGTCACATGCGTCATGCCCTCGAAGACGGAGGTGTCCCACACGTCGTCGTCGGTGGGCGCGACGTTGAAGTCGCCGAGGACCGCGAAGGGGCGCGGACCCGCCGCGTCCTCGGCGACGGCCGCCTTGAGCGCCTCGAACCACTGGAGCTTGTACGCGAAGTGCGCGTGGTCGATCTCCCGGCCGTTGGGGACGTACACCGACCAGACGCGGGCCGGACCGCAGGTCGCGGAGACCGCGCGCGGCTCCTGCACCCCTTCGTAATCCGGGCCGCCGGCCAGGCCGGGGGTCACGTCCTCCAGGCCCACCCGCGACAGCAGCGCGACGCCGTTCCACCGCCCGGTGGCGTTCACGGCGGCCTCGTAGCCCAGCTCGCGCAGCTGGTCGTACGGGAACTGTTCGGCCGAGCACTTGGTCTCCTGGATGCACAGCACGTCCGTGCCGGTGTTCTCCAGCCAGGCCAGCAGCCTCGGGAGGCGGGCGGTGATCGAATTGACGTTCCAGGTCGCGATGCGCATATCCGTAAACCTACAGCGGGGGTGTGACAGCGGGCGTCAGGCTCTCAGCTCAAGCCGGTGTGCCCGCCGGGGGTCAGGCGGTCGTGCCGGGCACCCCCGAGCTTTTCGATCATTCCGTCGTACACCGGACGGGCGTGGTCCTGCAGCAGGCTGTCGTGGATGTCGATGGAGCGGCGCGGCCGGACCTCGCGGACGTAGTCGATCACCTCGGCGACCTTGTTCCAGGGCGCGTGCACGGGCAGCAGCAGCGTGTCGACCGTACGGCCCTGCGGGACGGTGAGCGCGTCACCCGGGTGGAAGACGGTCGTACCGTCGTCCTCGGTGGTGATCAGGTAGCCGACGTTGGTGATGCGCGGAATGTCCGGGTGAATGACGGCGTGCAGCTGCCCGTGCACCTCGACGTCGAAGCCCGCCGCGGTAAAGGTGTCCCCCTCACCGACCGTGTGCACCCGCCCGGGGAAGGCGGCGGAAATCTGCTCGGCGACACTGGACAGGGTCCAGATCTCGGCCCCGCGGTTGGCCTCCATGCCCGCGCGCAGCCGCTCCTCGTCGAAGTGGTCCATGTGCTCGTGGGTGATCAGGATCGCGTCGGCGCCGACCGCCGCGTCCGGCTCGCTGAAGAGACCGGGGTCGATGACGAGCACCTGCCCGTCCTTCTCCAGCCGGACACAGGCGTGGGTCTTCTTCGTGAGTTCCATGCCCCCATCTTGCCGCGCGGGGGTACGCCGGGGCCCGGAGGGGCGCGCGAGGGGCCGGGTCAGCCCTCCGGGGTGGTCTCCTCGCGTATGACGCGCTGGGCCACCGCGAACGCGGCGTCGGCCGCGGGCACACCGCAGTAGACCGCGGTGTGCAGCAGGACTTCCTTGATCTCCGTGGGCGTGAGCCCGTTGCGGAGCGCGGCGCGGGTGTGCAGGGCCAGCTCGTCCTGGTGGCCGCGGGCGACCAGCGCGGTCAGGGTGACGATGCTGCGGGTACGCCGGTCCAGCCCCGGCCGGGACCACATCTCGCCCCACGCGTAGCGGGTCACGAACTCCTGGAACTCCCCGGTGAAGCCGTCGGCCGTCTCCTCCACCCGGTCCATGTGCGCGTCGCCGAGCACCTCGCGGCGGACCTTGACCCCCTGCTCGTACGCGCCGCCCCTGGCCATCTCCGGCTGCGCGACGCCGGACTCGATGGCCGCGGGCGCCACCACCGGGGGCGGCGGCGCGGGCGCGAGCACCGGCTTGGGCGCGGCGGCACCGATCGCGGTCTGCCCCGTGGCGCCCGGCTTGTCGTGCCAGGCTGCGGTGAAGTGCCGGATGAGCAGCTCGGTGACGGCGGCGGGCTGCTCGACGGGCGCCAGGTGGGACGTACCGGGAACCAGCGCCAGACTCGCGTCCGGTATGCCGGCCACCAGGGTACGGGCGTCGGTGGTCGGTGTGACCTGGTCCTCGGAGCCGACGACGACGAGGGTGGGCACCCCGATCCGCTGGAGCGAGGACCGGACGTCGAAGGAGGCCATCGCCTCGCAGGCCGCGATGTAGCACCCCGGATCGGTAGTGCGCACCATCTGGACGGCCCACTCCACGATGGCGGGCTGGGCACCGGCGAAACCGGCGGTGAACCAGCGCTCGGGCGAGGTACGGGCAATCGGATCGAGCCCGTTCGTACGGACCACCACCCCGCGCTGGCGCCAGGAGTCGGCGGTCCCGTAGCGCGGGGAGGACGAGATGAGAGCGAGCGAGGTGACCCGCTGCGGCCGGGTGAGCGCGAGCTGCGCACCGATCGCGCCACCGGCGGAACACCCCGCGTAGCCGAAACGATCCACACCCAGCACGTCGAGGGTGGCGACCAGCCGGTCGGCCAGCTCGGCGACGGAGGCGGCCGGATAAGCGGGCGAACCGCCATGACCGGGCAGATCGAACCGGATGACACGCCAGTGCCGGGCCAACTCGGGAACCTGCCGATCCCACATATGCCACGTAGTACCGAGCGCCGCACCCAAAACCAGACAAGGTGCGTCTTCCGGCCCGTCAGAGCGGAATTGCAGGGTCTTCACCGTCGTCTCACTCATCCGCCTGACCCTCTCATCTGTCACGGGATGTCACATCGTCGGGGTGAACCTAGCGGGTCTCGGCTACTCACGCCTGCCCCTCCGCCGCACCCCCCGTGCAGGCCGTCCCCTGTGGTGACGACTCCGCGGAGAACCTCTGCATCCGGCGTTTATGCGGCGCTCGCCGCCTCGCGTCCGCGGCACACCACGGCGCTGCGCCGTGGTCTCCTTCGCCTGACGACCGTGGTGCTCTGGCACCCGTTCCAAGCCGCCTTCCCAGGAAGCTCGCCGTCTGCACGTGTCGAGCTGCGACGACAGGCCCGGAGCCGGCAGGCAAGGCGGGCGGCGTGAGGGGTCACCTCACCGAGCGGCAACTGTGCACCCTGCGGTGCATCAGCGAGTGGATTGCCGAGCACCGAGAGGCGTCGTCGATCCGTGAGATCGACCGGCAAGTCGGCCTGTCCAGCCCCCCGTCGGTCGCCTACCACCTGACACGGCTGGAAGCGGCTGGAGCGATCAAGCGGGTGGGCCTCCGCCGGTTCTGCCGTTCGAACTGACCGCCGCAGCGGCGCGGAGCCACAGTTGCGAGGGAGCGTTCTGTCTGGCGGTTGATTGCTCTACCTGCCGTAGCTGAGCTTCCCATCTGGCGCCTCGTACGGGGTACTTACGGTCAGCAGTGGCTTCTCAGGCGCCGCGCCGGCAGGCAGGGTGTCGGGCATGGACATCTCGCCGTTCCTGCAGCGCAAGCTCGCCCGCCGCTTCGCCACCTTCGACACGAACGGTGACGGTTACATCGACCGCGCCGACTTCACGTCGGCCTGCGACCGCCTCGCCGACGCCTTCCACCTCGCGCCCGACACCCCCGCGCTCAAACGCATGCGGGAACTGAGCGACGGCCTGTGGCAGCACTTGTCCCGGGCCGCTGATACCAACGCCGACGGACGCATCAGCCTTGCCGAGTACCAGACTGCGTTCGCCGCCGGGTTGCTGGTCACACCCGCTTCCTTCGACGCCGGATACATGCCCTTCCTCGATGCGCTGATGGACATCGCGGACCAGGACGGCGACGGGAAACTGACCCGGGACGAGCAGGTCCGCTGGTCCGGCGCCCTGATGGGGCTGCCCGAACCGGATGCCCGCGAGGTCTTCGGCCGCCTCGACCGGGACGCCGACGGGCTGATCAGCCGGGACGACATGCTCCAGGCAATCCGGGAGTTCTACTTCAGCGAGGAGCCCACCTCCACCGGCGTATGGCTGCTCGGACCACTGGATCCCGCCTGACCGCCCTGTCGCCCCGACGGACAGGTGAAGACAGACGGCTGTTCATCTCCGGCTCGCACCGGCCGTCGGACAGCTTGCCGCCCTCGGCGCTGGCGGTGCACTCCGCGAGACCGTTCACGGGGAGCAGCCCTCGGACGCCGCAGCGTTCGTGTCTCTCGAAAGTGATGTCGCGCACCTGACCTGCCCTCCGATCATCTGCTCCTTGGCCACCGCCCCAGCCGCTGCGTCTGGGCACGTCCTCGACGGTGCGGGCCCCGTCCCGGGGCGCCGCCCGGGCAGCACTTCGGCACAGCGCCGGCCGGTGGGCACGGTTTTGAGACGGTGGTGGTGGGTCGGGGGTGTTGGGGGTGACCGCAAGTGTTGCTGAGGTGCTGGGCGTTGAGCGTCGGCGGGTGGAGTTTCGGCTGGATCCGTCGGCTGTCGGTGGGATTTCCGCAAGGGTGTCGGCCGGCCCCGTGGAGGGACGGGGCCGGGGTGTCCTTTCGGCGGGCAGGGATGGCCGAAACGCACCGTCTTGGCCGCCTGTGTCCGAAACCCTCGGGGCGCGGGATGATCGGTCGGGTGCGCCGGTGACAGGCCCTGAGCACGGTGCCAAAGTTTCGTCACGCGGAACCCAGCGGGCCTCCGGCCGGACCCGTGCCCCTGTTCCGGTGAACGCGCGCCTGTCTTCTGCGGCGCCCGTTCATCAGCAGTCCGACCAGCACGCCCCCAGTCCGCGACGCCGCAGGACGGGGGCTGGAGAGGGCACACGATGGCTTCATGGAACTGGAACGACCAGCAGAAACCCACCGCGACGATCGGCGTTCGCGCCACCGCCGGAGCGGTCACCGTCCAGGATGACCCGCAAGCGGCTCAGCGACCGTACGTCTTCGTCCGCGGCTACGACTCGAAGCTGCACGCCAACTGGTGGGACGGCGGCAAGTGGGCCTGGGCCGACCACGGCGTTCCGCCCGGACGCACCCTCCTCGAAAAGGTCGGCTCCCTCACGGTCCGCGACACCCCGAACTCGGCACAGCGCCCGTACACCTTCGTCATCGCCGACAACTCCAAGCTGTACGCGAACTGGTGGGACGGCAGCACCTGGCACTGGAGCGACCACGGCACACCCAGCGGACGCAAGGTCCGCGAGGGCGTCGGAGTCGTCGTCGTCCAGGACAGCCCGACCGCGGCCGAACGCCCCTACGCCTTCGTCCTCACCGACGATTTCCACCTGTGGTGCAACTGGTGGGACGGCGCGGCGTGGCACTGGGCCGATCACGGCACCCCGCCCAGCCACACCATCTCCCGCCCGCTCGGCGTCACCACCGTCCGCGACACCCCCACCTCCTACGCCCGTCCCTACGCCTACGTCATCACCTCCGATTCGCAGGTCTGGTGCAGCTGGTGGGACGGCAGCACCTGGACGTGGGCCGACCACGGCCGCCCGGCCGGCCAACCGGTCAAGAAGGGCGCGGGCGTCCTCAGCGTCCAGGACAGCCCCACCGCGCCCGAGCGGCCCTACGTGTTCGTCCAGGGCTACGACTCCAAGCTGTACCTGAACTGGTGGGACGGCAGCACCTGGCACTGGACCGCCCAGGGCACACCCAGCGGGCGGCTCATCCTCGACTCCGTCGGCGCCATCACCGTTCAGGACGCACCGACCGCCGCTCAACGCCCGTACGCCTTCGTCATCGGCGACGACTCCAAGCTGTACGCGAACTGGTGGGACGGCAGCACGTGGAAATGGGCCGACCACGGCACCGCGACCGGACGTGTCATCGAACGTCCCGGCGAGGTACTCACCGTGCAGGACAACACCAACGCCGCCCAGCGCCCCTACGAGTTCCTCATCACCGATGACTCCGAACTGTGGGTCAACTGGTGGTCCCTGCCCTAACCGACCGGGGACAGCGGGCCGCGGGCCTACCGCGGCCCGCCGCGGCCAGGGCTACACGCTGCGTGTCGCCGCTGCGTCCATCACAGGCAACTGCCCAGTACCACCGTCTCAATTTCGCCGTTGACGGTGATGGCACCCAGCCCAGCGATCTTGGAGTCGGCGGGGACGACGGCGGTCAGCAGGCCACCGGGGCCGGCTTTTCGGATGCGCCTGGTGCCGTACTCAAGACGCCCACAAGCCCGCCGCAGCCCGATGCGAATGCGAACTACGCGGCCTGCACGCACCAGCCCTGCCCCAGTCGTACCCGACAGCCCGTCCGCGGCCTGCGTCGTCATCCGTCTGCGCAGGTGTGTCCACCGGGTCGGCGGCGTGCGGCCAGGGAGACTGGCTGGGGACACAAGAAGGGGCCATGTATGAGCACCGGCACGTTGCCTCAGCCATCGATCGCCCAGCTGCTCGCCGTGCCGTCGCCGCAGTGCGACAAGCGGTGGCTGCGCCGCTGCCTGCAGATCGCCGTGCAACTGGAGCTGAGCACCATCCCGCCGTACCTGTACGCCTACTGGTCGGTCGAAGACCCGGCCGCGGAGCTGGCGGACGCGCTGCTGGGCATCGCCTGGCAGGAGATGCTGCACATGGGGCTGGCCTGCAACCTGCTTACGGCGGCCGGTGGCACGCCGCAGCTGACCGGTGAGCTCGGTGGGGTTCCGGTGGCTCCTCGCTATCCGACCGCGCTGCCGGGCGGCGTGCAGCCCGGGCTGGTCATCGCCCTGAAAGGCGTTTCCGCCACCGTCGAAGACCCCGAGGACGTCCTGCGGGTCTTCATGGACATCGAGGAGCCCGAGCACAAGGTCACGCCCCATGCCCGGGGAGCCACCATCGGGCAGTTCTATGCGCGGATCGCCGCGGAGCTGCCCCGCATCGCCGAGACCGAGGGCTTCGGGGGCGGCTGTCAGGTCGCGCTGAAGATCGGCGGGGACGAGCTGACTCCGGTCGAGGACGTGAAAGCGGGACTGGCGGCGATCAAGCTGATCTGTGAGCAGGGAGAGGGCACCGGCCAGTCCCCCAACGGCGGCACCGATCCGGCCGAGCGGGCTCATTACTACCGTTTCGCGGAGCATTGGAAGGGCCGGCGCCTGTTGCAGCGGGAGGGCGAGCAGGTCTGGGACTTCACCGGTGAGGCGATCCCTCGCCCCGCTGTGCTCCCCTTGGCCCAGGTCCCCGAAGGCGGCTGGCCAAGCCCTCCGGAAAACCTCGTCGAGGCCCTGGCGGACTGCAACACCGCCTACCGCGCCGTGCTGGCCTCTCTGCAGGCGCAGTGGTCCGGTTCGGACGGCGTGTCCTCCCCGGATGTGCAGGGTGATGTGATGCGCCGGCTCACCGTCGCCGCCCGCCGGCTGCTCAAGCTACAGCCCACCCCCGTCTACGGCCCGGAGTTCCTGGCATGACCGAGCCTCTCAGCCTCGAAGACATCCATCATGTGCGTATCCACCCGGCCATCGGTGTGGCCCGGGTGGGCAACAGCCCCGATGCCTTTTTCGTCGGCCCGGAGCGGCCCGGGACGGTTCCCTCGCCCGGCGCTGAAGGGCACTACAAGGACAGTCAAGGCCGTATCAAACGCCAGGCAGCCAGATTCCGCTGCTTCGGCTTCAACCAGGCCGGCGACCGGTGGAGAGAGCTGTCCCACCACGACGACGTACGCATTCAGTGGACCGTGCACCTGGTGAACAAGAAAGCCTGTGCGGAGACGGCGCTCGCCGACGGGAAATGGCGGAACAAGGAGGCGGGCGAGGAGACGACGTCGCACGATGAGGCGGGCCGCAATGCGCTGACCATCGATCCGGGCTGCCTGGAGATCAGCGGGAGGGGTGAGCGTGGACAGCCCGCCCGCGGCCGTATCGCCTTCGGGGGCATGCCACAGCCGGTGGTTCTCGGGGAGCTGAGGACCGATGCGGACGGCCATCTGCTGGTGCTCGGTGGCAGCGGTGCCGCCGGTTCGCCCGCCGGCCGTGAGCTCGACGGCTTCGACAGCCCCGGCTGGTGGGACGACATCGCCGACGGGCCGGTCCAGGCTCACGTCCGCATCGCCGGGCGCACGGCGCCGCTGCCGGTGGAGGCCGCCTGGGTGATGACAGCACCGCCCAAATACGCTCCGGGGCTGGAGACCGTGGTCACCCTCTGGGACCGGCTACAGGACCTGTTCACCGCACGCGGTGAGCTCGACGGCTACACCCCCTCCTACGCGCGCGACATCCAGCCGGTGCTTGAGCGGGCACGCCATATGAACGCTGTCTACGGGCCCGCGGGCGGCAAGCACCTGGGGTGGCCGGAGCCGATGTACGGCTTCTACCACCGGCGCAAGATCCACAGCTGGCTGGAACGAGGCGATCAGACCCGGAAGCTGATGCCTCGCATGCAGGTCAACCCCGATCTTGAGGAACCCCGCCTGACCGACCGCCAGCTGTACATGCTGGACAGGTGGCGCGACGGCGACTTCCACCGGGACTGGGACCAACGGCCCCAGGAGCGGGCCGTGACACCTGAGGGCCTGGACCAGGCCGCGCTGGAAGGCTGCGTCGGCAAGGCGTTCTTCCCCGGCATCGAAGCAGGATGGTTCCTGCTCAAGACCGAACGCTGGGCCCGGCCACACCGTGCCCTGCGCTTCGCCGAAACCGTTGTCGCCGGGGATGTCACCAGCCGTATGTGCCTGCCCTGGCATGCCGACTTCTTCCACTGCGATGACGAGTGGTGGCCGGTCCCCCGCCCCAACCAGGTGATCCCGGAGGGCTCGCAGAACACCTACCGGGCCTGGACCCGGGAGTGGGTCCCCGACGCCCGGGCCATGACGGCGTCCTGGCACCAGCTCGGCTTCGTCACCCCCGACCCGCAGGGCCGCTACCGGGAACGGGAACGCCGCTCCCCTGAGCTGCCGACCGGCCCGCCGGCCTGTCCCGCGGACGGCCAGTGGACGACCACACCGGCCGGCCCCGGCCGCGACGGCGTATGGCAGACGCCCGAAGAACTCACCGGAACCGATCTGGCCTGCTACGGGCGCGGCGAACTGCCGGCAGGGCACGAACACCGGTGGCCGTTCCTGCTGACCGACGAAGACCACCGCGTCGAAATCACCGTCCGGTCCCACGCCGTACAGAACCTGAGTGTGCGGATCCGTACCCCCTTGGCAGCCGACGTCGCCGAGGACGACGACCACCTCATCACCCTGGCCGAGAACGGTGTGCTGCTGGTACGGCTGGCCCTGCCCCTGGAACCGCTGCCCGGCCGGCCCGCCCTCGCCGGCCGGTGGTACGTCCGCATCGGCACGTCCGAGACGGCGGCCGGCGACATTCCCTACCAGGTCACCGTCGCCACGGATCCGCACACCGAGGCCGGGAAGACGACCGTGCGCCGGGACCCTGACGAGGTGCTCGCCCTCGACATCCCCGCGCTGGAGGAGACGCAGGTGCGAACAGCCGTCCTGGTCACGCGCGGCGGCCAGGAGACAGCCCTGCCTTCCGCCTCCGCGGCAGGCCCTCACATCATCGACGGCACGTACGCCGGTCCTTCGGCCGAAACGGTGCGTCTGCGGCTCACCGGCATCTCCGCTCTCGGCCACCCCTTCGTCCGGGAACGCTTCCTGACCGTCGGCGCACCCTTGTGAGCCGCCCCGACATCGCGGTCGTCGGCAGCGGTCCGGCCGGCTGCGCGACCGCCTGGCACCTGGCCACCGCGGGCGCGGACGTCGTGCTGGTCGACGACGGTCGCCGGCCCTGGGCTCCGGTGGGACAGCAACTGTCCTCCGCCGCCCTACGGGTCCTGCGGACCATGGGCGTGGCCGACCAGCTCGCCACCATCACCGCACCGGTGACAGAAGCCCGCAGCGCATGGACGGACACCACGCTCGCCCACCGGCCTGCGCTGTTCAACCCCTACGGCCCGCCCCTGGCCGTCAGCCGCGCCACCTTCGACGCCCTGCTCCAAGAGGCGGCCCGAAACGCCGGGGCCCGCGTACTGCGGGCACACATCAAGGCGGCACCGGGACCCGGCGGTTGGCGGCTCACGGTCCGCGCCCCGCAGCCGCGCACAGCGAACCGGCAAACACCGCCGCCTGCGTCATCGCCCCCCGGCACCGGCGGGCCGATTCCCGTACTCATCGATGCCACCGGCGCCGCCCGGGCCATCAGCCGCGGCCGGCTCCACTGGACCAGTGCCGACCGGCTGCGCTGCGCCACCTGGCGCTTGCCCCCCAAGCACCCCGAGCCTTTTCCCTGGTCACTGGTGGAAGCCGATGCCCCCGGCTGGTGGTACAGCGCACCAGAGCCCGGCGCCGGGCAGCTGACCGTCATCCACGCACGCCAACACCCCGTCCACACGACCGGCGCCGCACGACCCGGGCCGCCACCGCACACCGCCGCCCGCCTGGGAACGCGACGACTGCCCCGGCCCGGCACCGAACGCGTCGCGGACGTCGGCAGCGCCGACCCGCCCTGGACCGACAGCCTGCTCGCCGTGGGCGACGCCGCGATGGCCCCCGACCCCCTCTCCGCCTCCGGTCTGCGGCACGCACTGGAACTCGCCGGCCCCGCCGCCACGGCAGCGATCGCACTGCTCAACGGCGACACACACCCAGCCACCGCCTACACCGAACTCGTACGCACGGCCTACACCCGCCACCTCCACCAACGCCGGCTCGTGCACGCCGCGGCCACCCCCGCAGCAACAAGCCCTCCCGGCGGGCCGTAGCACTATGCCCCCAACGTGACACGAGTCAGTTACTGACTGCATCTGCCGAGGGGGCTGGGCCACGGTTCCCCAATGCACAGCGGGCCAACGCAAGGTCTACGAGCACGGGAACGGCGGCACGCACCAGCCGCCCCCGGCCGCAGCCCGACGGCTCGCTTCAACTGGGCGAAAGAGCGGTCGGAGCGGTAGAAGTCCGGTTCGCCGCAGATGCTGTCGACCGGCTGGACCTCACCCAGTGCCTCCTCGTAGCCGCCGCCCCGCTGGAAGTCGGGCGCTTCTTCCTGCCGCACCGGCCCTGCCGCGCCCCGACCAGTTCTGCGGCCTGTGCCCGCGTCCGCCCGAGGCGCCCCCCCCCGCCCGACCCGCCCGGGATCAAGCGCGTGTGCTTACGTGCGCCCGGGGCGCAGCGACTACCGGCAGCGCCTTGGTCAGGTCGTCCGCAAGTGCCGGAGCCTGGCAGGGGACCAGGCGGCTGCGCACCCGGTAGCGAGTGCGCCCGCCGTCCGGGTGGGCCCTGAGCCCCACGGTGACCGGGCCGGCGAAGCTGTAGGACTGCTCGGCGGCGTAGCGCCGGACCTCGGCGGCCAGCTCGGGACCGAGCTGCTCCCGGTGGCCGGCCAGCCGCCGATGGCTGGCTGCGGGCAGCTCGACGACGAAGCAGTTGGGCACCACCGTGCGGCCCCGTCCCACGATCAGGGCGTGGTCATCGCACTCCCGGCGCAGCCGGACCACGACGTCCAACGGCTTCTTGGCGGGCTTGCGTACCGTGGTCCATACGGTGGCCGTCCAGCGTTCCATGGCCCGTTCGAATCGTCCGATGATGTTCATCCCTGGTACCTGTCCGCCCGCGTTTCGGCCATGTTCGCCCATCCGGGTAGCCCTGGAGTTGCCGTGTTCAACGGTCGTCCTTTGCCCCCGCACACGCTCACCACCTGGAGGGGGCCTGCGGCGTTCCGACCGGCCTCCCGTGCGTGGGTCACTCATTCGGGGCAACGGCGAGTGTCCGGCCGTTTCTCGTGGGCGGCTTCTCTATCCTGCTGTTCGTCACCCGAGTCCCCGGTGGTGCTGTGCGCTCAGCACACGATCCCGTCATCGCCGGTGCGGGGCGTGCCGACCCAGGACCGGTTATGGACGAATCAGTGGGCCAGGTTTCCGGGGCGCGAGGACCACGGGAAGGACCGGAGGCCCTGCCTGAGACGGGCGGCACCGCGTACGCCTACGTCGTCGACGGCGTCACCGTGATCGAGCTGCACGGCGAGATCGACCTCGTCACCGTCGCCCACGCCGGCCCTCTGCTGGACGCCGCGCTCACCTGCCCGGCTCCCCGGGTGATCGTGGACCTGCGGCCGACGGCCTTCTTCGACTGCTCCGCCCTGGCCCTGCTGTGCCGAAGCCACCGCCGCGCCCTGGAAAACGGCGGCTGTTTCGCACTGGTCTGCACACACCCCTGGCACCTGCGGATCCTTCGTACGGCCAGGCTGAGCGCGCTCCTGCGCCCCCAGGCATCGGTGGAAGCCGCTCTCAGCGGCGCCTTGCTCCGCCCAGGAGCCTGATGCCCCAGCAGACGCCTGTACCCGGCGGGGCAAGGCGCGCCTCTTCAGTCCCTCCTCGTGCGTAATGAACGGCTCCAAGGTTCATTCGGAGGAGTGGTTTTAACCTCCAGCGTCCGCCAAGGGGCGCCTCAGTCGTTGACGGGGAGGAAGAGATGCGGAGCCAGTACCGCCAACGGATCTACGACCGGGGTGAGTCTGATGCACGACACGGACACGCGTACCGCCAGCGTCACGGTAACCACCGCAGCCTTCGACAACCACCCGGTGAACGCCGCCCGGGCCCGCGCCACCACCCATGCCTTTATCACCTCCCTGGATCCGGCCCCCGAGGCGGACGCCGCCGACACGGTCCTCCTGGTCGTCTCCGAACTGGTCACCAACGCCCTGCGCCACACCCATGGCGATTGTCTGCTGCACCTGACCGCCTGCGGCGACACCCTGGACGTGGCCGTCACCGACCGCAGCCCCGTCCCTCCGCACACCCGCAGCCGGGACACGGCCGAGCCCACCGGCGGATACGGCTGGCCCATGGTCCAGCACCTGGCCCTGAGCACCGCGGTAACCCCCACCGCGTTCGGCGGCAAGACCGTCCACGCCCACCTCGCCCGATAACCACGACCGGCCAAAACCGCCCATGACTGCGCGAAGACAGAGCGGTTCCACCGGATACGGGTTACGGGATAGGGGATACGGAAACCAGGCTCCGCCGTCCCTGGCCTACGGCCCGGCCATGTCCGTCCGTCCGGGACGTCCCGTGGCCGGGGCTTCGTGCGGCGCGGCGGGAACGGGTCAGTCGTCGGTGTCGTGCGGGTGCTCGGCGGCGCGGCGGTATGCGGCGTTGATGCGCTGGGCTTCTTCGAGCTGGTCTTCGAGGATGACGATGCGGCAGGCGGCCTCGATGGGGGTGCCCTGGTCGACGAGTTCCCGGGCGCGGGCGGCGATCCTCAGCTGGTAGCGGGAGTAACGGCGGTGTCCGCCCTCGGACCGCAGCGGGGTGATGAGGCGGGCTTCGCCGACGGCGCGCAGGAAGCCCGGGGTGGTGCCGAGCATCGCGGCGGCCCGGCCCATCGTGTAAGCGGGGTAGTCGTCGTCATCAAGACGGCCGTAGGAGTCATCTGCTGTCATTGGCACTCTCTGTGGAATGTTCGGGGGACGCGTGGAGGGGCCCTGGTGCCGTACGGCACCAGGGCCCCGAAGGAACTGCTAGACCATCTGCCGGCCTGGGAACTGCGCCGGCTTCCTATGTTCCGCGGACCCGGCCTGCCTGCTGCCGGGGGTGCGGGGATCGCGGTTGCTTGACCTCAGACCACCTCACTAACGATGTCCTGCGGTACCCGGGCTCAGATCTTCGACCCGGGCGATCCCGATGGCGCGGGTTCCTCCGTTCTTCCTCGGTGATCAACTACTTGTCAAACGGATACTGCGTACTGCTGGTGTTGCGACCTGCTCAGCGGCCTGTGACAGCGCCGCTCTCCGGCAGCCGGCCCGTCGCTCGTCCTGCTCTGGCCCGGAACCCCACTGCCGAACTCCCGGTACGCGCGCCCGCAGTCGACGCCTTTACCGAGGTACTGCTTCCGCACTGCTGGATACTGCCAACTGCATCCACGGGACCACCTGCACTAACCGCGATCCCGCTCATGGCGGCCCCTGATCACTGCGGGCCACCCGGTCCGGCCGCCAGTCCCGTCGCCATCCTGCAACTGCTCCGGCTTCGGTACTCCACCGCCGCACCGTCCTGCGCACTGCGTGTACTGCTGCCCGGCAGTTCGTCTCTGCCAGGCCCTGCTGTCCCTCTTGGCTACGAGAGAAACCATAACCACTCCACCACCCAATGTCTACTCCCGCCGTCATAGATTTCCGCGCCTCCGGCACGGAGGTAATCGCCCGCGGCAGCAACCGGGCAGACGCAAGGGCCGGCGCTGCCGGGTTGGGGACGGCAGACCGGGGCACAAGCACCAGACACGCAGGATCCGGCACTGCCTCCAGAAACCAGGATGACGTGATGGAAGCGATGAGCATGAACGTCGCCGCCCTCGACTCCGCGGCGCCCATCGCCGGCGCACGCGACAGCACCCGGGGTTTCCTCGGAGGTCTCGTACCGGCGATCGCAGCCGGGGCTGCCGACGCGGTGGTCCTGGTGGTCTCGGAACTCGTCACCAACGCCCTGCGCCACGCCGGCGGCACCTGCGCCTTGGAGCTGACCGCGTACCCGGACACCATCGAGGTGGCGGTGCACGACCGCAGTCCGCAGGCCCCGCGCACGCGCACCCCCGACCTGAACGACGGCACCGGAGGGTTCGGCTGGCCTATGGTCAACCGACTCGCCCGCTCCACCGCCGTGACCGGCCAGGCGGCCGGCGGCAAGACCGTAAGCGCCCATCTCACCCGCTAGTAGGACTTTGTTAGGTGGTGTCGTAGGGCTGCCAGGGTGCGGGGCGGTGGCAGGTTGGGCAGTGGCCCGTGAAGGTGGCCAGCATGTGTTG
>NZ_JBIRJY010000040.1:0-20362 GCF_044329785.1 Streptomyces sp. NPDC017529 | reverse complement strand
CGACGGAGTTCACCAGGCCATGCTCGGCATCGCCCGGTTGCACAACCTGGCCCTCACGGGATAACTCACACCCCATACGGGACAACCTCTAGTCGGTGGGCGCTGGGAGCCTGGCTGTATGGACAGGGACAGGCATGAGGAGCTGTTGCGCGGCCGGGTCCACGGCACGGATTTCGGCGGTCCGTCGTTCGCCGGTGGTCCGCACGGGCGGGGAGTGAGGGGGTGACGAAGTACCGAGCGGATTACCCCTGTGTGCTGCCGGGAGACCGGGCCTGGACCCACGACGCGGTACATGCAGGACGTCCTCGCCTGTCTCGCAGCCGCAGCCGCAGCCACAGTCGCCCGCGACCACGGAGATTCCGAGAAGTACGTTCTGGCGCACCTTCCGTTCCGGGGCGCGGCCGACATTCTCGGCCGGATCCGGTCCGGCATGCCGCTCGCTCGCCGCGGCGCCGTGTTCCAGATGGCGCTGGCGGATTTCGAGCTGGAGGTGTTGTGGGAGGTCCTGGGCTCGCTGCAGCGTGCACGGGATGCGGACGAAGACGCCGCCGAGGTCCACGACTACGCCACGCGCTGCTTCATGCCGCCATGCGGTGTCGATGATGTGGTCGTCGGCATGGAGCGCATCCTGGCCGTCCTCTCGCTGAACATCCCGGCAGTCCGCCCGGTGGCCACCACGCTGCTCCTCGGGGCGAGCGCGACGGCGCCTTCCGTTTGGCGCGCGACGACCTGTTCGCGGCATGGCGGACCGCCGGCCTGACAGGAATCCCAGCCCCAGGCGCCTCGCCTTAGACGGCAGTTACGGCTTCCACTCGATGTCAGAGGCGCCCATCTTGCTCTTGCCGCAGCTCATGCCGAACTTCCAGCTACCGCGCCCCATCCATCGTCCGTAGTGCGACGTGCCGTCCCAGCACTCCACCATCGCGCGCGCCTGGCCCCTGGTCACGCGGCAGTCGGCGCTCCAGCCATGGCTGGTCGTCTTCCAGTTGGTGCAGTGGTAACCCGGATTGGCGGCTTGGGCGGGAGAGGCCGTCATGACGCCGCAGAACGCGGTCAGGGCAACGGCGCCGACAGATGCCGCGACCTTGTTGCGCACGGTCGAGAGCTTCACTTCACGTGTCCGTTCTGTGGGTGAGATGGGCGATTCGCCTGTCGAATCGCCTTCGCGGGCGGCCGGGCGAACCCCCTTCAGGTGGGGGTCGGAAAGGCCGAATCACCGGAAAGGCATAAATGTCTCCGCCGGGCCCGTCGAAGATCATCTACTGGCCGCGATTGATGTGCATAGTTTTCTGCCTGTGATCCGCCTCACCGTTCGGGTGGGGGTGGCGTACGCCAAGCGCCGAGACCACGCCTTCTGGCCAGGGCTTAACCCACCCCGCCACCCCGCGGACGGCACCAACCCGAAGGGCATCGGTCAGCGCACAGCATCACCAATCAAGGGGATGCGACACAGGTTCTGTGCTCTCGCCCAGGTCCCCGGTTCTGATGCGGAACTCCCGCACGGCTCGTTGAAATCAGACGGGGCAGGTGCCGGCCCGTACGGTCATGGTTGGGCCCGGCGTACCGCACGGTGCCTGCCCGCCTGTCAGCGCCCCGGTCGGCCAGCGTCGCGAGCGGCGCTGGCCCGGTCCGTGTGACATCAATCGGCCGCGCGTTTCGTGCTCGTTTCACGCGCGATCCAATGCGCGATTGAGTATGCTGCCTAGTGGAGGTGACCCCTGTGTCCACTGAGAACGAGCTGTTCAGCGCCGTCGATGCGCTGCTGGAGCAAGTCGCGCAGGACGATCTGCCGGTCCCCGCGGAGCGCAAACGTCTGCGCGAGGCCGCCGGCCTGAGTCAGGCGCAGATTGCCACCGCACTGAACGCACGCCGGGAGGCGGTGGGCAACTGGGAGACCGGCAAGACCGAACCGCGGCCGCCGAAGCGCGCCGCCTACGCCCGGCTGCTGGAGAAACTGGCCGAGCGCTTTCCCGCTCCCGCCCCTGCTGCCGACGCTGCGTCCGACCCGGCGCCGGAGGCATTCGCCGGGCCATCCTCCACGCCCGACACGACGCCGACGGTCCAAGCGCCGGTGGCCCCGGCCGCGGTCGGCCGTACGGCCCCCGCCGCTCGGCCGGCCACGTCGTCCCGGCGCCCGGGGGCGGCGAAGGCGGCGAAGAAGCCGGCCACCCCGGCTGCGGACCCGCGGTTCGAAAACGGCCCACTGGCCGTCGTTGACGCCGACGCCGAGGGCCAGGTCTTCGCGTACTGCGTCGGCGGCCTGGTCCTGGAGGTGCCTGCCAAGTCGCTGCCGTCGCTGATCGAGTGGACACTGGCCGAGGCCCGGCTCGGCCACGCCCGCCTGCACCGCAACGGCCGCGACGCCGACCCGGTCCTGGTGCTGACCGCGGCCGCGCTGGAACGCTACGGCTTGCCCGCCGCCCTGTCACAGGAGGAGCAGCGCGCCGGACGGCTTCCGGACGGCCACAAGGTGGTCAAGCAGCTCACCAAGGCCAAGTGGCAGCTCACCCAGCGCGGCTTCGGGCCGTGGGCGCGGATCTACCGCCCGGCCGAGGGCTCAAGGCGCAACTGCGTCCAGCTGTGCATCCCGGCCTGGAACGCCCTGGACGTGCGCGAGTGGGACCGCAAGGATGACCCTCTCCTGCCGACCCTGCACCCAGCCGACCTCGCCCGCTACCTCGGTACGTACGCGCAGCGGGTGATGACGCCGCGCGGCACCACCGCCGTCACCGGCCTGGAACTGATGGTCGCGCTGCGGCCGCCGACCCGCGCGGAGAAGGACCCGGCGACCGGCGAATTCGAGCGGGCCTTCAACGACGACGCGCTCACCGCCGTGTACGACGTCGTGGACTGCGAGGTCCCCGACGAGCACCCGCAGCTCCAGGGGAAGTACGCCCGGCACCACCTGCGTACCCCGGCGGAGATGCTGATGGAGGAGCCCTACGACTGGTGCCGGCCGCTGACCGACGAGGAGTGCATGAACCGGTACCTGGTCGACATCGACATCAACATGTCGTTCGCCGCGGCCGCCAACGGCCTTACCGTCGGGCTGAACGGACCGACCCACCTGAGCGGCAACCCGAAATTCGACCCGTCGCTGCCCGGCTCCTGGCTGGTCGACCTGTCCCACGTAGACCTCTCCCGCGTGGACGTCGGTGGCCGCACGGTCGAGGGCGACCGGCTCCCCAGCCCGTTCACGCCCAAGGGCGAGCGCCCCACCGGCCCGGCCTGGTACGCCACCCCCACCGTGGCCTACGCGGTGGAACTCGGCTTCGACGTCGCGCCGATCGAGGCGTACGTGCGCACGCAGAGCGGCCGCTACCTGGACGGCTGGTACAAGCGGCTGCGCGACGCGTACGTGGCGACGATGGCCGACCTCGGCGTCACCACCGACCTGGGCGGCCAGGAGTTCCTGGAGGCGATGGCCCGCTCCAAGAGCATCGACCCGACGATGGCGCTCCTGGCGGGCGCGATCAAGGCGACCGCGAAGGGCGGCATCGGCAAGCTGCGCCAGCGTAACCGCGGCCAGGTGCAGTACGGGGCTCCGTGGCCGGCTCTCGCGCGGGAGACGTGGCGCCCCGACATCCGGGCCGCCGTGCTGGCGAACCAGCGCATCGGCCTGCACCGCAAGCTGATGAAGACCGCCGCGGCCGCCGACCTGTACCCGGTCGCGATCGGCACCGACGCCATCGTCTACCCCTCCGCCGGTCCCAGCCCGTTGGATGTCCTGCCGCACACCCCGGAGGGCAAGCCGGTGCCGGGCACGTTCCGCCTCGGTATCTCGCCGGGGATGGTCAAGCACCAGGGCACCCAGACCGTCCTGTGGGCCGAGGCGCTGTTCGAGGAGCACGGCGGCGTGGTCAACGTCGCCAACCTGA
This sequence comes from Streptomyces sp. NPDC017529, assembly GCF_044329785.1. Classification (NCBI taxonomy): domain Bacteria; kingdom Bacillati; phylum Actinomycetota; class Actinomycetes; order Kitasatosporales; family Streptomycetaceae; genus Streptomyces; species Streptomyces sp. NPDC017529. Next base: position 16,484 of record NZ_JBIRJY010000040.1, on the reverse strand, counting down.
TCAAGAACGACCCGACGGCCGGAGAAGGGGAGTAGCAGGTCATGGCGGACTCGTTCGGAGACAGCCTGGACCGCGCGCTGGAAGGGGCGTTCACCCGCCCCGTCCCCAAAAGCGCCCAGGCGCAGATGAAGTACCTGGTCAAACAGCTCAAGGGCACCAAGGCCGCCGCCCAGACGCTCGGCGTCTCCCAGCGCACCGTGGAGCGGTACGTCGCGGGCAAACTCAAGCGGCCCCGCCGCGACTTGCGCGGCCGCCTGGAGGCCGAGGTGAAGAAGCGGTGGCAGCCGCAGGTGCGGGCCAAGGCCCGCAAGAAGGCAGCCTCCACCGACGGCCTGGTCGTCTCCACCCGCGCCCGCTTCGGGTTCATCGCCGCGCCGGGTACGACCAACGACGCCCGGGTCCGCGACATCACCCAGGCCCTCCCGCCTGACTACGCAGACCGGCTGTTCACCGCCCGCGAGCAGGGCGCCACCGAGCAGCAGCTCCAGCAGATCGCTGCCGAAGGCCTCGCGCAGATGTACTTCCGTGCCGACAACACCCGCGCGCACGGCCTGGGCGTTCAGTTCGACGAAATCCGCCACATCGAGATCGAGCTATAGCCCAGGTTCACGCACACGAGCCTGGTCCCCGTCATTCCAGCTGCCGGGGACCAGGCGCTTCACATCCTACGGACAGGCTGCCGGGGCAGTCGGTCTCTCCGACACGCCGCCGCGCCCGCCAGGGCCTGGCCACCGTCTCCGCAGGGTCGGCGTCTGCTCAGGCCGACCGGTGGACTCCTGGCGTGTTCGGCACGTCAACGCATCCATCCGGACAACCGCCGAGCCGTGGCGTGTAGCCCCGAGGCCCAGCGGGCGTACAACGAGCGGCTCGACCGGCGGCTGGAGGGCACGGTCTGGAACGCGGGGAACTGCCGAAGCTGGTACCTCGACGAGCACGGACGCAGTCCCTCCATCTGGCCCACCTACACCTGGCGTTTCCGGCGGGCCACCAGCCGCTTCGACCCGGCCGAGCACCTGCTGAGCACCAGCGAGGACCTGCGTACCCCCGGCACGCCGCCTCCTGCCCCGACTGTGGCACGACGACCCACCGCGTACCCGCACGTACCCGCGCCCGCGAAGACACGGAGACTCCGATGAGCCTGCACATCTCCTCCCGAAGAACGGTCCTCGGCGCGGTGGGTGCCATCACCACTGTGGTCGGCTGGAACGTCACCGCCGCGAGCTGGGCCTGGGCCGGCGACACCGCGCGCCTCCCCGGCGTCCGCGTGGTGTCCGTGCCCGAGCTCGACGGCACGCTCACCACCGACACGAGCCAGTTCGGCTCGTACGCCCACGACTTCAGCCGGCTGGTGACCGGCACGGTCCCATGGGCGGTGCTCACCCCCGGCTCGGTGCAGGACATCGCCAAGATGACCCGCTACGCCCGGAGCAACAACCTCAAGCTGGCCGTCAACGGCCGCAGCGGCACCGGCGGCGACCTGGAGTCCCACTCCTGCTACGGCCAGGCCGCCGTCCCCGGCGGCATCCCGGTGAGCGCCCGGGGCATGGCGCGCATCCTGTCCACCGGCGCCGACACGGTCACCGTCGAGGCCGGCGTGACCTTCGCCGAGATCACCGACCACCTACTCTCCCGGGGCCGGACGCTCCCCGCCCTCCCCGACTACCTGCCGCTTTCCGTGGGCGGCACGCTCGGCGTCGGAGGCATCGGTCTGACGATGGCACCGAGGGTCTGATCGCCGACACCGTGGAGTCGCTGGTCGTGGTGACCGGCACCGGTGAGGTCGTCACCACCTCGCCGACCCACCGGCCCGAGCTGTTCCGCACCGCGCTGGCGGGCGGCGGACAGGTCGGTGTCATCGTCCAGGTCACCCTGCGGACCGTACCCGCGGCCGAACACGCCACCGTCTTCAGCCTGTTCTACGACGACGTGGCGTCGTTGATGACGGTCTCCGAGATCCTGCTCGCCGACCGCCGCTTCCAGATGCAGGGCGGTGAGATGGTCCAGCGCCCGGACAATTCGGGCTGGCGCTACAAGATCGAGGCGGTCGCCACCTACTCCGGCGGCCGGACCCCGGACCGGGCGCGGCTGCTGCGGAGCTAGTGCTGGATTCCTCAAACGGAGTACACATATTGGCGGCGTAGTACCCGTGTTGATGGTGCCGGTCTTCCCCATATCCAGGGCCGGGCCCGTGCGTTGAGCTGGGCTGTCGCCAGGCGGGTGGCCTGGTCGATCTCGGGTGGTCCGGCGAAGGACTGGCCGGCGAGGGCAGCCTTGCGGAAGATGCGCCACCAGCCTTCTTGGAGGTTGAGCCAACAGGCGCCGACAGGGATGAAGACGTGCTGGATTCTGGGATGGCCCTCCAGCCAGGTCCGGGTGGACAGGCTGTTGTGCGAGGACAGGTTGTCGGCGACCACGTAGATGTCCCCGGCTGGATTGGCTGTCTCGAGCTTCTCGAGAAACTGCTGGTAAAAGGCGCTGTTGCGGGAGGAAGCGGTCATCGTGATTTCATGGCCTTCCCGTACCCGCAGGGCGCCGTAGACCCAGGTCTTTTCCGGTCCGCGGCCGTAGTCGACCTCGGATTTGATGCGGTGGCCGTCCGGCGACCAGCCCGGCGCCGGCGGGAACGTGCGTGGGATCACCGGTCCGAGCTCGTCGGCGCAGACGACCGTCGAGCCGTCGGGCGGGCAGGTGTAGAGCCCGATGATCCTCGTCCTTTTCCCTCGAACTCCGGGTCCTTTGAGCGTGTCCACGAGCGCGTGCGCCGCCAGCGCACTCCCTCGGCCAGCAGGATCCGGCGGACCTGACTGCGAGCAATCCGGATGCCCCGCCGCATCGCCTCAGCGGCCAGCGCGTCGAGGGTCCACTCCGGCGGCCCCGCCTCGTCCGCCGCGGCGAGGTCGCCGCCCGCCTGCACCGTCAGCCGGCCCGGTGCCGGCTCTCTGACCAGGCCGACGATCTGGGAGCGTTCCGCCTCGGAGATCCGTCGCTTGCGGCCCTGACCGCCCAGGTCTTCCAACCCATCCAAGCCCAAGCGGTTGAAGCGGTGCAGCCACCGACGGACCGTCTTGGGACTGCACCTCAGCTCATCCGCGATGGCCGGCACCCGCTGTCCGGACCAGCTCAGCTCAACCATCCGTGCCCGCATCACCAGGTCACGAGGCGCCTTGCGCGCTCGCGCCAGCCGATACACGAGCTGTTCCTCGCTCTCGTCACAGCTCGGCCGTGCCCGTAACACCACCGTCCAACACCCGCCCCCGATCACCCGAACCACCCCGCCACCAGGACGTATACCCAGCGAAAGAGGAATCCAGCACTAATACTGCAACGGTGCTTACCGTGACTGGTGGCCAGCTGGGTCGTTGGTCTGGTTATGGGTGGGGGCCTTGCTGATGTCAGGTTGTGGGCGGGCGAGTTGGAGCGGTTGCATGAGCGGTTCGTGCACCGGTTCAGCAGATCGGAGCCGCGGGAGTCGGCCCTGGCCTACATGCGGGGCTTGATGGCTCCGCTGGAGCGGAAGAACGGCTGGACGCTGGCGGAGGAGGCCGGGCATACCGGTCCCGACCGCATCCACCGATTGCTGAACCGGATCGAGTGGGACGCCGAGGAGGTCCTGGACGACGTGCGCGACTATGTAGCCGAGCATCTCGGCGACCGGGATGCCGTGCTGATCGTGGACGACACCGGCTTCCTGAAGAAGGGCACCTCCTCGGCAGGCGTGCAAAGGCAGTACTCCGGCACTGCCGGCCGCACGGAAAATTGCCAGGTCGGAGTGTTTCTCGCCTATGCGACACCGCGCGGGCGGACACTACTGGACCGCCGCCTGTATCTGCCCGCCTCCTGGACGGACGACCGGGAACGCTGCCGCAGGGCCGGCATCGACGACGAGGTCGCTTTCGCCACCAAGGTGGCCATGGCCAAGGCGATGGTGCGCCGGGCGATCGCAGACCGCATCCCGTTCGGCTGGGTGACCGCGGACGCCGCCTACGGCTTCTCCAAGGGCTGGCGCTTCGAGCTGGAGCAGGCGGATGTCTTCCACGTCATGGCCACCACCCGGCACGACACCGTGGTTACCCGCTGGTCCCTCGACCACCCCGTCCACGAGCTGTTCGAGGGCCTGCCCCGGCAGAAGTGGAAACGCCGCTCGTGCGGTGACGGGGCCCACGGCCGACGCATCTACGACTGGGCCCGCGTGGAGGTGCGGTCCTGGCACCGAGAAGACCGCCGCCACTGGGTACTGGCCCGCCGCCGCGTCAGCCGGCCCGAAGAAATCTCCCACTACATCGCCTACTGCCCGGCCGACACCACGCTGGACAAACTGATCCACGTCGCTGGCAGCCGCTGGGCGGTGGAGGAGTGCTTCCAGACGGCGAAACAGGACTGCGGCCTGGACGACTACCAAGTCCGCCGCTACCCCGGCTGGCACCGGCACATGACCTTGGCCACGGCCGTCCACGCCTGCCTGACCGTCCTGCGCGCCCGCGAGCTGGATGCGGAGAAAGCAGAAACGTATCCTCCCAGCTCATCCACTACAGCCTCGCCGAGATCAGACGCCTGATCACCCGCCTCACCCACCGCGGACCCATCCCGATCGACCACATCCTGCACTGGTCGACATGGCGCCGCAGGCGCCAGCACCAAGCCCGCGTCAGCCACTACAACCGACGCGGCCACAGCCCTTGAGAACTGCCCAGCAATCAGAACAAGCACCGTTGCAGTACTAGGTCGGCCAGTCCGGCAGGGGCATGGGCAAATGGCGATGCAGCTTGGCCAAGGCGGCCCGCTGGATGCTGCCAGGGGCCCTTGGGCCGGGCAGGGCGTTGAGCAGTGCGCAATGCGCCTGTGCCACGTTGGGCTGGGTATCGGTGCAGGCCGCCAGGGGATCTGCGTAGCGGCGGAAGTGGCTCACCGCCCAGCGGAGCTCGGGCCCGAGCGCGGCGCGGAAGTATGGGGTGTCGTCAACGCCTCGCTCTTTGGCCACCAGGGAGGTCACATCGTCGACCACCTCAGCGGGGGGATCATCGCCTCGGGTGAGGGCCTCTGCGGTCGCTTTGGTGGCGTCCAGCATGCAGGTGTACAGGGATGCCTTGTCCCGGGTGGTCCACGCCCCCCAGTAAAACCCGAAACCGGGGGCGTGGGCGATCAGGTGCAATTCGGCGTAGGCCAGGACGGCTTGTGGGGTGAGGCTCGTGCTGGGGTCGGGGGCAGTCTCGCCCACGATGGTGTCCCGGAGCCGGGGCGGCACCTGGTGGGGAATGACGCGCAGCCATGCATCGGCCAGGTCTGCCCGTGCGTGGGGAAGGCGCTGAACGCGTTCCAGCAGGTGAAGGCGCCGCGCCCGTTCTGTGTCGTCGGCGGCTTCGTCCAGGGCGCGCAGAGCCGCCTCCTTCCAGCGCAACTGGAGGATTCCCTGGGACGCTGCGGTGAGTTCCGCGGCGATCAGTTGACTGAGGGATACCTCGCCGCTGACCACCCGGGTGATGCTGGCAATCGGTAGTTCCAGGGCGCGCAGCTGCCGGATCAGCTGTAACCGCTCCAGCGCTGCCGGGCCGTAGCGGCGGTGTCCGCCGGCGCTGCGATCGCCTTGGGGCAGCAGGCCAAGGTCGGAGTAGTAACGGATGGTCTTGACGGGCACCTGGGTGCGGGAAGCCAAGTCACCGACACTGAGCGTGGCGTACATCACAACCCCTTGAATCTCCAGTGCGCTGGAGCCTTTAGCGTACGAAGCGGCATTTCGGCTGATCAACCAGGCAATCGGTCATATTTCAGGTGGTTGGTTGCCCCTGCCGGGTGCCGCGCCGGACCGTACGAGTCCGCCCCCTCAGTAACGCGGCGGCGCGGAGCAGGTCGGCTGTCGGCGCCGGGCCGGCGGCAGCAGGCTCGGACAGCAGCGAAGGAAGGGGAATGGCGGTGAGCAGACGGAAGGCCGTGGCACCTCTGCTGGCCACCCTCGCGGCTCTGTCCTTCCTGAGCAGTTGCTCCACCGCAGGGCCCGACGGCACGAGGCCGCGCCAGGGGCAGGCGGGCCCCGCCCGGCTGCGGGAACTGACCGGCCAGGAGCGCGAGTTATTGGAATCCGCAGAGCAGGTTCTCTTGAAGCGGTGCATGGAAAGACAAGGCTTCAAATACTGGATACCGAGACGTGATCTGGTCCCCGACGAGCGGGACTTTCCCTACGTCATCGATGATGTCCGGTGGGCCAAGAAGCACGGCTATGGAGCCGAGCTGCGACGCCTGTCCGACGAAGCGCGCCGCACGGATCCCAACCAGAAGTACTTCCAAAGCCTGTCCGGCCCGCAGCAGGCCGCTGCGCTGCGCGCCGCTCACGGCGACGAGAACGCCAGCATACGGGTGACAGCGCCGGACGGAGCTGTACTGGGGCGGAGCACGCGCGGATGCCAGGCGGAAGCCGAAAGACGCCTCTACGGGGACCTGCGCACCTGGTTCCAGGCCAAGGTCACCACCGACACCCTGGCAGAAATGCGACGGAGCAAGGTCCAGGCCGATTCCCGGTTCGCTGCTGCCGCCAGAACCTGGGCGACGTGCATGCGCGCCGCCGGCTACCGCTATGCCAGTCCCACTCAGTTACGTCAGACCTCGCCCTATCTCAAGGACCAGAAGGTCGACGGGCCGGAGATCCGCCTCGCGGTGGCAGAGGCCAGATGCGCCTTCAATTCGGGTCTCTCCCAGACCGCCCAACGCCTCGCGCACTCGTACGACAGCGCCTTGCGCCGACAGCATCAGTCCGAGGTGAGCACCGCGCTGCGGCGCCGGCTGGCCGCACTGCCCCTCGCCCGCGACGTCATCAGCGCCGGTCCCTCACCACAAGCCCGGACGGAACCCCACCCAGCCCCTAGTGCAACGGCCGACGAAAGGAAGATGCCATGAGAACACTCGGCACCGTGGCTGCGTGCGCAGCCCTCACCCTCACCCTGGCGTCCGCACCCGCATGGGCACAACCCGGCAAGCCGGCTCCCGCACCTGAACACTCCGGCTCGCCCGCCCCGGGAAGCGCGAGCCGAAACCAGCAGCCGCAAGGTCCCGCCTCCGTCAAACGGGACGGGTACTTCAGGGGCTACGTCCACAAAAACTATGACATGCAGTGCCACGCGTGGCTGGGCAGCGACCCCTTCTGGGGCGCCTGCAACGACATCGTCTCCTCCGTGCAGAACATGGGATACATCGGAGCAAAAGACGACGTCATGGTTTACAAAGACGCCAACTACACCGGCTACCGGCGAGGCATCTACAACGGCGTGTGGCTGGATAACCTCGACAAGTGGGTCTATGACGGCGCGCCCTTCTGGGAAACCCTCAACGACTCGATCTCATCGCACCAGTGGACGAACCTGCCGTAACAGCACACCGCACTGAGCACCTCTGCGCGCCACAGCAGGAATGTCGAGGCAGCCGCCCTGGGCCGGCTCTTGGCGCAGGGGCCGGAGGTGGCCACCATGTGCGCGATCTGCGGGCCGGAGGCGGTCCTGCGGACCCTGCCACTGCCTCCGGAAGACGATTTCTGACGCACGAGGGTCCGTTTCGTGAAGGCCGTTAGGTGCCCGGTACGACGGCCGCAGCCAGGACGGTGCTGGCGGGCGGGCCGAGGACGGGATCGCCGGGTGCGGGCGGGCGGGGCGTGAAGGCGTCGCTGCCTCCTTTGGAGAGAGTGATCAGTACGTCCCGGGCTGCTTGGCAGTCGCCGTTCATGCGCCTGCTCCGGCTTCCTTCGGCGCAGGTACGCCGGCGGGACCGTGTCCGCGCCGGAAGACCATCAGCGTGCGCAGGAAGCTGATGACGACGGTGCCGTCCTGGTTGTAGCCCACGGTCTTCACCCGGACGATGCCGGCTTCGGGACGGGACTTGCTCTCCCGTGCCATGACCACCGTGGACTGCGAGTAGAGCGTGTCGCCCTCGAAGACGGGAGCGGGCAGCCGCACCTCGTCCCACCCGAGGTTCGCGAACACGTGCCGGCTCACGTCCGCCACCGACTGCCCGGTAACGAGCGCGAGGGTGAACGTCGAGTCGACCAGCGGCCGTTCCCAGACCGTCTGCGCCGCGTAGTGCGCGTCGAAGTGCAAAGGCGCGGTGTTCTGCGTGAGCAGCGTCAGCCAGCAGTTGTCGGTCTGGGTGATGGTCCGGCCCAACGGGTGGCGGTAGACGTCGCCGACGGTGAAGTCCTCGAAATACCGGCCCTCCCAGCCCGGCACCGGACGCCCGCCCTGTTCGGTCCTCTCGGTCATCGCGGGGTTTTCTCGCTTTCGGCTCGGATTCCCTATGACGCCTCCACACTGGTCGTCTCCCTTCGATACATCCAATAATGTTTTGACTGTGATTGATTCAGACAGGGATTGGTTGGCGCTGATGGCCCCCAATCTGGCGATCGCCGTGGCGGTGCTCGAGGAAGAGCACGTGACTCGTGCCGCCACCCGGCTCGGGGTGCCCCAGCCGACGGTGAGCCACGCTCTGCGCCGTATGAACGACACCATCGGGGCGCCGCTGGTTCAGCGGGTCGGCCGCGGGATCGTGCCGACCGCGGCCGGCCGGGCCTTCCTGCCGGCCGCACGGGAGGCGCTCGCCACCCTGCGCGCGGCGCGCCAGGAGCTGGCAGATGTCATCGACCCGGAGCGGGGGCAGGTCTGTCTCGGCTTTCTCCACACCCTCGGTGTGCGCGACGTCCCCCGGCTGCTCGACGCCTTCCTCGCCGCCCACCCGGACGTGCGCTTCGCTCTTGCCCAAGGCCCGGCGCTGGCCCTTCTCGACCGGATGCGCGCCGGCGAGATCGACGTCGTCATCACCGCGCCCGTCCCCGAGGACAAGACTCTGCACTCGGTCGTCCTGCGCGATGAGCAACTGTTTCTCGCGGTCCCCGCCTGGCACAGGCTGGCTCAGCAGGAGACGGTCGAACTCCGCCAGGCTGCGGGCGAGCGGTTCATCGCCCTGACCCCGGGACACGGGCTGCGGCAGGTGTTCGACGAGATGTGCGCGGCTGCGGGCTTCGAGGCGGTCCTCGCCTTCGAGGGCGAGGACGTGGCCACCCTCCGCGGCCTGGTCAGCGCCGGTCTCGGAGTCGCCGTGATCCCGGGCAGCCCGGCACCTGGCGAAGGCGTCACCTACCTGCCCATCGGGCGTCCCCCAGCACACCGCCTGCTGGGCGTGGTCTGGCCCGCCACACGGCGGCTCCCGCCCCCTGCACGCCGGTTTACCGAGTTCCTCACCCAGTCCGGCCGCGAGGTCCTCGGCGAGAGGTGATCCCGTCGGCGACCCCGTTGGAGGGCCGATCGAGCGTGGGGAACTCCCCCCGGACGTGGACTGCGAACCCCGGACGTGGACTGCGAACTCGCCCTTGACCTTCTCGCCGGCCCGCTCTACTGGCGCCTCGTGGTGATCCGCACCCGGACCGGCGCCAACTACCTCGACTGCCTCACCGACAAGCTCCTCGCCGCCTTCACTGCTTGACCAACTCCCGCAGGCGCGTGAAGTACGGCCAGTGCAACAAGAATTGAACGGTGAGGTTGTTCTGCGCACACGGCCAGGCCGCCGTCTCCGCCATGCCTTCTTCCGTGAGCTGGTCGAGTCGGAGAAGCTGACGCTGCAAACGCTCTGCGGGCGGTTGCGGGTGCGGACTTCGGGCTGGTTCGGCGGTTGCTGCCTTGGATGGTGCATCTCCGACGCTTCTGAGCGGTCGTCGACGGGCACGGGCCACCGGCGGCCGGGGCCGTCAGCGGCTGCTGCACGAACGGTGAGGGGCCGCCGCCCGAACTCCCAGGGACGGCCCCGCACCCCGCACTCCACCTGGTATGCAACCCGGCTCGCACAGCCCCGCTACTTCTGCCGTCTCTTACCGACCCGTGCGCCGGCACGCGCCGTACGCGGTGGTGGGCCTCCGGTCGTCGAGGTCTGGGTCTACGGCGCGTGCGCGGCGGGGGAGGAGCGGAATGCCCTGCGGTAGGCGGAGGGGGTGGTGTCCAGGGCGTCCCGCATGTGCTGGCGCAGGTTCGTCCCGCTGCCCAGGCCGGTCCTGGCCGCGATGTCGTCCACGGGCAGCTCCGTCGACTCCAGCAGGTGGCGTGCGTGCTGCAGGCGCGCTGAGGTGAGCCATGCGGCGGGGGAGAGTCAGGTCTCCTGCCGGAACCGCCGGGTGAACGTCCGTACGCTCATGTGGCAGTGCGCCGCGAGGTCCTTCAGGGACAGCCGCCCGTCCAGGTGTTCTGTCACCAGCGTCCGTGCCCCGGCCGTCGAGGTTCCTGCGTCTTGCCGGACCGGGTGATCGATGTACTGCGCCTGCCCTCCGTCCCGCATGGGCGCGACCACGTTGTAGCGGGCCACTCGGTTCGCCACGGAGCTGCTGTGGTCCTCTCTGACCAGATGCAGGCACAGGTCGATGGCCGCCGCGCCGCCAGCCGAGGTCAGGATCCCGCGGTCGGCGACGTGCAGGGGGTGGGTGTCGAGGTCGACCGTGGGGAAGAGCCGCCGGAACTGCTGCGCGTAGCGCCAGTGGGTTGCGGCCCGGTAGCCCTGCAGCAGGCCGGCGGCCGCGAGGACGAACGAGCCGGTGCACAAGGACACCAGGCGGGCGCGCTCCCGGGCCGTGCGCAAGGCCTTGACGACGCAGGGGTCCACCGCGCCGCCCTCGACCACCTGCGGGCAGCGGGTTCCCGCGATGATCACGGTGTCGGCGTGCTCCAGCAGGGACAGGTCGCCCTGGGGCATGACGCTGTACCCGTTCACCGTCGGCACCGGCAAGCCGTCAGGGGTGAGGGTGCGCACCTCGTAGGCCGCGGTCCCGGCGCGGGTTTCGACCCCGGCCAGCATCTGGGCCGGGATGCTGAGGTCGAAGGCCACCACCGGTGCGAGGGCGAGAACGGCCACCTGGTGAGGAGTCGCAACTGTCATGGCCCGATAGTTGCAGATGGTGGCTCCCGGGCCACTTCTGTGCTGCTCACGCTCGGCAGAGACTGAGGTCAGTCGCGAAACACCGGCACCGGGCAACACCCGGACCACACCAGGAAGGTGGCCGCCAGACATGACCGTCCCCGCCGTCGACCCAGAGATCCAGACTCTGCTCGACACCGCCGACACCGGCGTCTTCCCCGTCTACGGCCTGGACGAGGTCCTCGCCGACCCCCAGCGCTACGCCCTGCTGCGCGCACGCCCCGACACCCCCGTCGACGGCCGGGTCAAGGTGCGCGACCTGTACATCCCCGGCCCCGCAGGGCAGCTGCGGCTGCGCATCTACCGGCCCGACACCCCCGACACCCCCGACCTGCCGATGATCCTCTACGTGCACGGCGGCGCCTTCACCTACGGATCCCCCGAGGCCGAGGAGGGGCGTGCCGTGCGCTATGCCCGCGATGCCCGGGCCGTCGTCGTCTCCGTCGACTACCGTCTCGCCCCCGAACACCCCTATCCGGCCGCGGCCGACGACGCCTACGCCGCCCTGGCCTGGATCGCCGCCCACCCGGCCGAACTCGGCGGCGACCGCGCACGCATCGCGGTGGCCGGCGGCAGCGCCGGCGGGAACATCGCCGCCGCCACCGTGCTGCGCGCCCGCGACCAGGCAGGCCCGCACGTGCTCTTCCAGTCCCTGACCTACCCGGGCGTGGACGGCAGCCTGACGAGCGCCTCGGTGCGGGAGTTCACCGACACCCCGGTCCTCAACCGCGGCGCGATGGAATTGGCCTGGCAGTACTACGCGAAGGACAGCCACGCCGATCCGTACGCCTCCCCGCTGCACGCCGCTGATCTTGGCGGGCTGCCGCCCGCCTACATCGCCGTGGCGGAGGTCGACCCGCTGCGCGACGAGGGCCGCGACTACGCCGCCCGCCTGTCCGCCGCCGGAGTCACCACCGAACTTGTGCAGGTACCCGGCGCCGTCCACGGCTTCGACCTCCTCTTCCCCCAGGCCCGCATCAGCGAACGCAACCTCACCGACCAGGTACGCGCCTTGCGCGAAGCCCTGCACGCGTGACGGGCCCGGACCCGCGAGGCACGCCCATGGATACCTGATCGCGGCGCAGCACTGGGAAGAGCGGAATGCCGGTGCGCACGTGCGGACGGCCGGCGACCGGGTGCGGCGCGGCGGCCTGCGGTGGTCGACCTTCGCCCGTCGCCATGGCCTCGATCCCCCGCGCCCGGGGCAGCGGGAGGGCGAAGCCCTCGGGCCGCATGAACTGCAGCCCCTGGTTCTTGCCTTGGCGGGGCCCGCAGGAAAGAAGCCCGCTGCACCGCCGGCGAACCACCGATTTTCCCTGACAAAGGTCCTCTCGGACGTGCTGGCCACTCCTCTGACCTGCGGGTTTTTCGCGCTCAATGGCCGACTGCCTGAAGCGTACAACCAAGTCAAGACTTATTCTCGCAGGCGTTCCTTCCTATATTCGAGGCCATCACGCCAGCCCCTGGGAGGAATGTGGCATGAGGAAGAACATCGGCGAGATGGCGACCCGGTGTCTGCGGCACATGGAAGCGTATGACTTCGGTGCAGTGCGGGCCATGTGCACGGAAACGGCCACCGTATGGCACAACGACGGGAAGGGCGGCCAGACGATCGGCGAAAAGCTGGAACGGCTCAGGCCTCTTGCCGGCACGGCCGCCTCGCTGCGGTTCGATGGAGCACGCCAATTCCGCAGCGCGCAACGAGGTGCTTCAGCGGCACGTTCTCCGTCCGGGCAGGCCCGACGGGGCACGCAGTGAGGTCCACGCCGCTAAGCACTTCCGGTTCGGTGGATACCTCATCGACCGGATGGACTGTGAGGTGGGTCCGGTATGACGGAAGGCAGGATCTCGGTGCCGGGGGGCAAGGTGTGGTACCGCAGAACGGGCAGCGGTGGTGTGCCGTTGCTGCTCGTCCACGGCGGACCGGGTTACCCGAGTGACCCGCTGTTCGGCGCCTTCGCCCCACTCGCCCAGGAACGCGAGGTCATCTGGTACGACCAGCTCGGCGTGGGGCGTTCGGACCCCATCGACGACATCTCGCTGCTGACGGTGGACCGCTTCCTCGACGAACTGGGCGCGGTCTGCGAGGGGCTCGGCCTGGAACGCCCCCACATCTACGGCCACTCCTGGGGAGCGACGCTCGGCCTGCAGTACGCCGCGGAGCGGGCGCCGGAATGGACCAGCCTGGTCTGCGCCAATGGCCTGGCGAGCGTGCCCCGGTTCGAGCGGGAAGTCCGGGACCTGATGGCGAAACTGCCGGGCAACGTACTCGACCGCACCTACGGCCGGGAGCTGAGAGGTGAAACAGACGACCCCGATTACCGGAAGGCCCAAGGGGAGTACCTGCGCGCGTGCGTGCTGCGCACCTCTGCTATGAGCCTGGACCCGGAACTCATGAGCTGGACGACGTTCCGGACCATGATCGGCCACGCGGACTACCACGTGACCGGCAATCTCAAGGACTGGGACATCTTCGGCACACTGGAACGGATCCAGGCCCCTACGCTCGTTCTCGGTGGCGAGTTCGATGAATGCGTACCCGCCCATCTCGCCGACATCGCCGCAAGAATTCCGGATTCCGAGCATGTAACCCAGCCCGGCGCAGCCCACATGGGGTTTCTGGAGCAGGGGCCGCTCCGCGAGGCGTACGTCTTCCTCATTCAGGACTACATGGCGCGCGTCGAAGCACGCGCGTAACCGAACGAATCCGCCGAGCGGGCGGAACACCCCAGGGGCCGGACGCCGCGTACAGCGCCCTGACCCTTCCTGACTACGGCCGACCCTCCTGGGCACGGCAGGTGGCGCCGGCGCACCGCACCGAACTGCCGCCTTGCGAGCGCATCCTCGACGCCGCGCGAGAGCTGTTCCCGAGCGAGGGGATCCGGCGGGTGGGCGTCAGACGGTCGCCGGGCCGGCCGGCCCCCCCAAAGCCATCCACCGGCACTTCGGGACCAAGGACGCGCTGGTCGCGGAGTGGCTGCGGCTCGACGCCGCGGACTACCAGGCGGCCTTCGGCAGGGCTAAGGCCGAACACCCGGCCCGGCCCAGGGGCCAGATCCTTGCCCCAGCCCGCTTCATCGCCGAGGGACTGCCGGCGCTCTCGCACCGGGGCTGCCCGTGCATCAACATCATCGCCGAGCTGCCCGACCGCCCCGTCCTACCCGGCAAGACATCGAGCAGCACCAGGCCCTTCAGCCCCGCAGGCTAGTCGGCATGTGCACCGGGGCCGGGCTGCGCGGCCCCGGGCAGCCCGGCCGCGACACCTTCGTACTGGAAGGCGCACAGGCCAGCGTCCAGAACGGGAGCACCGATCAAGCGGGAGACACCGGAGGAGAAGCATCGAGGGAATCCTGGCGCAGCACCACGCTTTCCTCGACCCGTCCCAGGTAACCACCGGCTGGCCCCGCCCCCTTCACCACATCAGCCGCGAAACGGGCACAGCGGAGACCCATCAATCATTCAGTACCCGCCTCCCAGGAGATGACGAGCATGAGCATGAGCAGCGCGCCCGGACAGGGCGCCGCCACGGCTGCCACACTGCCGCACCGGACCGGACTCGCCGACCGGATCGACGACGGCGCCGCCTTCGACTACATCGTGTGCGGCGCCGGCTCGGCCGGTTCCGTCCTGGCCGGCCGGCTCGCCGCCGACCCGGCGGTCACGGTGCTGCTCGTCGAGAGCGGCGGCGACGACGATGACGAGCGCGTACGCAACCCCGACCTGTGGCCCGCCAACCTCGGCACCGAGCGGACCTGGGACCACGTCACGCAGGCGAACCCGCACCTGAACGGGCGCCGGCTCGCCTACGCGACGGGCCGCGGTCTGGGCGGGGGCGGCTCCATCAACGCCGGCGTATGGGCGCGCGGGCACCGAAGCGACTGGGATTCCTACGCCGAGCTGACGGGCGAGCCCGCGTGGGGCTACGCGCACGTACTGGAGCTCTACCTAAAGATCGAGGACTGGCAGGGCGCGCCCGACCCTGAACGCCGGGGCAGTGGTGGGCCGATGCGGATCCAGCCGGCACAGGACGTGCACCCGCTGTTCACCGCCTTCCTCGACGGCGCCGAAGCCACCGGCGCCCCCCGCTTCGACAGCTCCAACGGCGCCCTGATGGAGCAGAAGGCGGGCTGCGCCGTACGGGAGGAGAACTACCACGCGGGAGTACGGCAGACTCCCTTCAGCCGCTACGTCGCCCCCCGCTTGGAGCAGCCCAACCTCACGGTCCTGCCGCACGCGACGGTCTCCCGTGTCCTGCTCTCCGGGGGCCGGGCCACCGGCGTCGACATCGTCCACGACGGCAAGCCGGTGCACGCTCACGCGTCGCAGGAGGTGGTGCTGTCGCTGGGCGCGATCGGTACCCCGGCCGTCCTGATGCGCTCCGGGATCGGGGACGAGGCCGAACTGCGCTCCGCCGGCGTCCCGGTGGCCCAGCACCTGCCCGGCGTCGGCCGCAACCTCGACGACCACATACGCCTGCCCTGCATGTGGGAGGCCGCCGGCGTACCGATGCCGGTGCCCACGCGCAGCCAGGCCGTCTGCTTCTGGGGCGACGGCACACGGCCGGGCGCACCGGAGTTCGTCATGTACCTCTCGCCCGCCCCGTCCGTCTCCGCCGAGAGCGCGGCCCAGTACCCGCCGCCAGAACGGTGTTTCACCCTGATGCCCGCCATGCGCCTGCGCCGCGGCAGCCGCGGCCGGGTCCGCCTGGCGAGCCTGGATCCGCTGGCCGGGCCGCACATCGAGACGAACTTCTTCGCCGATCCCGACGACGTCCGCTCGGCCCTGTCCGCGGTCGCCATGGCCCGCGAGGTCGGCAACTCCGCCGCGCTCCGCCCGTTCGCCCAACGGGAGGTGTCCCCCGCGTCCTGCGATGCGGACACCCTCGACCTGTTCCTGCGCAACGCCGTCGAGACGTACTGGCACCAGAGCGGCACGGCCCGGATGGGCCGGGACCAGGACGCCGTCGTGGACGCCCGGCTCAAGGTGCACGGCATCGACGGCCTCCGCGTCGCCGACGCCTCGGTGCTGCCCCATGTGACGGTCGCTAACACGATGGCCCCCTCCATGGTGGTCGGCGAACGGGCCGCAGAAATGATCACAGCCGACCAGGGCTGACCACGGACGCGGAGCCCGGTCGCACACGGCGACCGCAGTGTGTGTTCGCGGTACCAAGGTGCCGGCACCTAAAGCTCGTCCTTCCCCGGTGCCGTTGTGGTTGTTGTGGCGGGCGTGGGTGCGGATGTGCTGCCAGGTGTGGTCGCTGAACGGCTGGTGGACGTGGTCGCGGTGGATCCAGGGGATTTCGGTGAGCGCGCCGTCGGGCAGGCGGATCCAGATCTGGCGGACGTCGTGGGGATTGTGGTGGATCTCCCATTTCCCACCCCGGGTGCTGATTCGCGGCTCAGTGTTCGTGGGCTTTTCATCCTGGTGTTCTGACGGCGGGGCACATGACGACGCCTTCCGCTCCGCGCGGGGAAGGACGCCTGGTTGACCACATGGTGAGCTTCGAGTCACGGGTCAAACAGGCCGTGAAAGCCGGCCAGGTTGTCGAATAC
>NZ_JBIRJY010000039.1:0-22209 GCF_044329785.1 Streptomyces sp. NPDC017529 | reverse complement strand
GCATCCCCACCAACAAATTCACCAACGCACGCTGACCCACCACCACACCCTTCGGACGCCCCGTCGAACCCGACGTGAAAATCACATACGCCGGGGCGGCCTGCTGCGGGGCGCCGCCCCGCTCGGTGTCGACGAGGTCGTGCCCGGGGTATCCGGCCAGGTCGGGGCCCGTGGAGTCCAGCAGCATTAGCGGCACTTCGGACGCGGGAAGGGCGTCCCGCACCGTGCTGTGGGTGATCAGCAGACGGGGCTCGGCGTCCTGGAGCATGAACGCGATGCGGTCGGCCGGGTACGCGGTGTCGATGGGCAGGTAGGCGGCACCGGTCTTGAGGACGGCGAGCGCGGCCACGAGCAGCTGTTCCGAGCGCGGCAGGGCGATGCCGACGAACTGCCCGGCGGCGGCGCCCTGTTCGATGAGGTGCCTGGCGAGGCGGTTCGCCGCCGCGTTCAGTTCGGCATAGGTCAGTGTGGTGTCGCCGTGGACCACGGCGACCGCGTCCGGGGTGCGGGCGGCCTGGGCCTCGAAGAGTGCGGCCATGCCGCTGGAGGGCAGCTCGCGGGCCGTGTCGTTCCACTCCGCGAGCACCCGGCCGCGCTGCTCCTCGTCGAGCACGTCCAGCGCGCCGACCAGGCGCGAAGGCTGGTCGGCGAGGGCGTGCAGCACCCTGAGGAAGGCGGCCTTGACCGCCTGTACGGCGGTGGGGTCGAAGGCGTCGGGCCGGTAGCCGATGCGGAAGCGCAGGGCGTCGTCCGGCAGCGCCGCGAGGGAGAGGGGGTAGTGGATGGCGTCGCGTCCCTCGGCGGCGACCGTGCGCAGGCCGTGGGCCGCGGGGGAAGTGCCGTCGTCGCCCTGCGCTTCGGGCGCGTTCAGGGGGTAGTTCTCGTACACCATGCTGGTGTCGAAGAGTTCGCCCAGCCCCGTCAGGCTCTGGATCTCGGACAGGCCGAGGTACTGGTGCGGCAGCAGCCGCACCTGCTCGTCCTGTACGCGGGACAGGAGGGTGCCCAGCGATTCGGCGGGGTCGAGCCGTACGCGCAGTGGCAGGGTGTTGATGAACAGCCCCACCATGTTCTCCACGCCGGCCAGCTCCGGCGGCCGCCCGGACACGGTGACGCCGAAGGTCACGTCCTGGCGGCCGGTGAGCATGCCGACGAGCAGCGCCCACGCGGTCTGGACGACGGTGTTGAGGGTGACGCCGTGGTCCTTCGCCCGTCGCGCCAGCCGGTCCGAGAGCCCGGCCTCCAGGGAGAATTCGGTGCGTTCCGGTTCGACGAGGCCGGCGCCGGCCAGCTGCGGCGCCACCAGGGTCGGCTCCTCCAGGCCCGCGAGGGCCTCGCGCCACGCCGCGCGGGTGGCCTCGCGGTCCTGGCGGCCCAGCCAGGTCAGGTAGTCGCGGTACGGCCGGACGCGGGGCAGCCCGGCGGCGTCGCCCTTGGCGATGTAGAGCGCCATCAGCTCCCTGAGCACGATGGGCAGCGACCAGCCGTCCAGCAGGAGGTGGTGGAGCGTCAGGACCAGGCGGTGGAGGTTGTCGTCCAGCCGGATCAGGGTGAACCGCACCAGGGGCGGCTTGGCGAGGTCGAAGCGCTCGGCGGTGTCGGCGGTCACCAGGCGCCGGGCCTCGGCGTCCCGCTCGTCCGCTGTCCGGTCGCGCAGGTCCGCCTCGCGCCAGGGGATGCGGACCTCGCGGGGGATCAGCTGCGCCCAGTCGCCGGACTTGCGCTGCCGGAAGGCGGCCCGCAGGCCGGAGTGCCGGCGCAGCAGCGCGTCGGCGGCCGCCTTGAGGGCCGCAGGGTCGAGGTCGCCCTCCAGGTCGAAGGCCAGCTGGACGGTGTAGACGTCCGGCCCGGCCGCGTCGTAGACGGCGTGGAACAGCATCCCCTCCTGAAGAGGGGAGAGCGGCAGGATGTCCTCAATTGTCCGCGACTGTCGGCTCACGTCTGCGTCCCCCACTCACTTTCGAAATCCGCTTCGAATTCGTCGATCTCGCTCTGGGACATCGCTTCCAACGCCACGTCCGACGGGGTGAGTCCCCCCACGCCGGGCCCACCGGCGTGTGCATGAAGAGCTTCCAACGCCGCGAACCAGGAATTTGCTAGATCTTGGACCTCTTCGTCGCCGAACAGCGCGCCGGCCCAGGTCCAGCCGGCCACCAGACGGGGGCCTTCGGGGCTTTCCTCCACCCGGGCGTTGAGCTCCAGCGGGTGGGCGAGCGGCATGAGCGGGTCCTCGTCGGGGACCACGCCGGTGCCGCCGGGCACCGGGTCCCAGTCGCCCGGTTCGGCCTGCTCGCCACCGCCGACGCGGCCCAGGTAGTTGTAGCCGATCTGCGGCTGCGCGTGCCCCGCCAACCTGTCGCGTGCCTCGGGGTTCAGGTAGCGCAGCAGCCCGTACCCCACTCCCTTGTCCGGTACGGCGCGGAGCTGTTCCTTGACGCTCTTCAGCACCTCGCCGGCCGCCGGGCCGCCGGACAGCGCCTCGGCCCTGTCGTAGCTGCCGGGGTCGATGCGGACCGGGTACAGGGAGGTGAACCAGCCGAGCGTCTGCGACAGGTCGGCGCCGGGCACCACACTCTCCTCGCGGCCGTGGCCCTCCAGGTCGATCAGCACGTCGTCCGTGCCGTGCCGCCACTCGCGGACCGCCATGGCGAGGGCGGCCAGCAGGACGTCGTCGGCCCCGGCCCGGTACATCGCCGGGACGGTCGTCAGCACCGACTCGGTCACCTCGGGCGACAGCCGCTGCCGCAGTTGGCGCGCGGTGCTGTGGGTGTCGGTCGCGGGGTCCAGCGGCCGGGCGCCCAGCGGGGTGCCCTGCTGCCGTACAACCCCTTCCCAGAAGGGGAGTTCCCGCAGCCGCTGCGGGGACGCGGCAGCCTCGGTGAGCCGCTCGGACCAGCGCCGCAGCGAGGTGCCGACGGGCGCGGGGCGCGGCTGCCGGCCGGCTGCCGTCTCCCGCCACGCCTCCACGAGGTCGGGAAGGAGGATGCGCCAGGAGACGCCGTCGACCACCAGGTGGTGGGCGATCAGCAGCAGCAGGCCGCGCAGGGAGTTGCCGCGGTCCAGCCAGACCGCCTGCACCATCGTGCCGTTCCGGGGCGAGAGCCGGCCGAGGGCCTTGGTTCCGTGCTCGGTCAGCACCGCGCGCACGGCGTCCTCGTCGTCCAGCCCGGCAGCGTCCACCCGGGTCAGGATCTCTTCCACCCGTACGGACCCGGGCTCGCCGATGTCCAGTACGGGCGTGCCGTCGCCGGTGAGCCGGGCCCGCAGGGCATCGTGCCGGTCCAGCAGCGCGTTCAGTACGGCGGCGATCTGGTCGGGGCGTGCGCCCGCCGGGGTGTAGACCGTCATGGACTGGTTGAAGGTGTCCAGCGGGCCGCCGCGTTCGAGGAGCCAGTGCACGATCGGCGTCGCGGGGGCCACGCCCACCCCGACGTCGAGCGGGTCGGTCTCCTGCTGTCCCGTACCGGCGACCTCGGCAACGCCCGCGGGGGTGCGCTGGTCGAAGACGTCGCGCACCGACAGGGTGTACCCGGCCTTGCGGGCCCTGCTGACGAGCTGGATGGACAGGATGCTGTCCCCGCCGAGGGCGAAGAAGTCGTCGTCGGCGCCGACCTGTTCCCGGTGCAGCACCTCGGCGAAGAGCCGGCAGATCGCTTCCTCGCGTTCCGTGGCGGGCGCGCGGGAGCCCGTCTCCGTGCTGAAGACCGGCTCCGGCAGGGCGTTGCGGTCCAGCTTCCCGTTGCCGGTCAGCGGGAGTTCGGGGAGTTCGACGAAGGCCGCGGGCACCATGTATTCGGGCAGCGCCTCGGCCAGCCGCGACCGGAGTGCCGCCGGGTCGGTACGGGCGCCGGGGGCGGGCACGACGTAGGCGACGAGGCGTTTGACGCCCGCCTCGCCCTCGCGTACGAGCACGGCGCCGCGTGCCACCTCGGGGGCGGCGTCGAGCGCGCTCTCGATTTCGCCGAGTTCGATGCGGAAGCCGCGTACCTTCACCTGGCCGTCGGCGCGGCCGAGGAACTCCGTCTCACCGTCGGCCCGGCGCCGCACCACGTCCCCGGTGCGGTACATCCGCTCACCGGGGGCCCCGAACGGACACGGTACGAACCGCTCCGCCGTCAGTCCCGCACGCGCCCAGTAGCCCCGCGCGAGCCCGGCGCCCGCGACGTACAGCTCACCGGCCACACCCACCGGCACCGGGCGCAGCGCCTCGTCCAGCACGTACGCCCGCATGTTGTCCAACGGTCGCCCGACCGGCACCGTCACCGGCACCGCGTCGGCCGACGGCACCCGGTACGACAACGCGAACGTCGTCGTCTCCGTCGGGCCGTACCCGTCCACCACGGCGAGGCCCTCGCAGTGCTCCAGCACCCGCCGCACCGCCCCGGCCGGCACCACGTCGCCACCGGTCCACACCTCGCGCACCCCGCGCAGCGTCTCCGGCGCCTCGTCCGCGACCAGGCCGAACAGCCCGGCGGTCAGCCACAGGCTGGTCACTCCGTGCCCGGCGACCAGCCCCGCCAGTACGGAGACGTCCACGTCGCCGGGTGGCGCCACCACCACGCAGCCGCCCGACAGCAACGCCACCCACAGCTCGTACGTCGACGCGTCGAACGCCAGCGGCGAATGGAGCAGCACCCGCCGGTGGGCACCGTTCGCCCACCGCGTGTCCGCCGCCAGCTCCACGACGTCCCGGTGGGTCACCGCGACGCCCTTCGGCACGCCCGTCGAGCCCGAGGTGTACATCACGTACGCCAGCTGATCCGGGTGTACCTCGGTGCCGGTGCCGGCCGTGGCGGTGCCCGCCTCGCCGTCCCCGCCGTCTTCGCCGACGACCACGCACGCGTGGCCCAGCGCTTCCGCTCGGTCCCGCGACGCCTCGTCGGTGAGCAGCAGCGAGGCCCCGGCCTCTTCGAGGACCTGCCGCATCCGCTCGGGCGGATACGAGTCGTGGAGGGGGACGTAGACGCCGCCGGCCTTGACGATGCCGAGGATGGCCGCGACCGCGTCGGCCGAGCGTTCCACGAACAGGCCGACCCGGTCCTCGGCGCCGAGCCCGCGGCTCAGCAGCCGGTGCGCGATCGCGTCGGCGCGCGCTTGGAGCTCGCGGTAGGTCAGGGTGAGCGTGCCGCATTCCACGGCGACCGCGTCCGGTGTATCGGCGGCCTGCCGTCCGAACAGCTCCGGCAACGAGGCCCCGGGCGTCGCGGTCGTGGCGCCGTTCCAGTCCACCAGCAGCTTGCGGCGTTCCTCCGCGCCGAGCACGTCCAGCCGTCCGAGCCGGACGTCGGTGTCGTCGGTCACGGCGGAGAGCACCCTGCCGAAGCGGTCCAGGACGGACCGGGCGGCGTCCTCGTCGAACAGGTCGAGGCTGTACTCCAGGTCGATCTTGAGCCCGGCCGTGCCGCTGCCGCCGTCGTGCTGCTCGGCGAAGGCGAACAGGAGGTCGAACTTGGCGATGCCGGTGCTGATGTCGTGGCCGGTGACGGTCAGCTCGGGCAGGGCCGCCATCGCCTGCGTGGCGCCGCGCCGGTCGACGTTGTTGAAGGTGGTCATCACCTGGAACAGCGGGTGCAGCGCCAGTGAGCGGGCCGGCCGGAGCACGTCCACGAGCCGCTCGAAGGGGACGTCCTGGTGCGCGTAGGCGGCCAGGTCGGTTTCCCGTACGCGGCCGAGCAGTTCGCGGAACGTCGGGTCGCCCCCCGTGTCGGTGCGCAGCACGAGCGTGTTGACGAAGAAGCCGACGACGTCTTCGACGGCCTCCTCCGTGCGCCCGGCGACCGCGCTGCCCAGCGGGATGTCGGTGCCCGCGCCGAGCCGGGTGAGCAGCGCGGCGAGCGCCGCCTGGACCACCATGAAGAGACTGACGCTGTTCTCCCGCGCCACGGAGAGCAGCCGCGCGTGCAGCCCGGCGCCGGTCTCCAGCGTGACGACGCCGCCCCGGTGGCTGGGCACGGCGGGCCGGGAGCGGCTCGCCGGGAGGTTCAGCTCCTCGGGCAGGCCGGCCAGCTCGTTCCGCCAGAAGGCCAGCTGGGTGCTGATCGCGCTGTCCGGGTCGTCCTCGGAGCCGAGCGTCTCGCGCTGCCACAGCGTGTAGTCGGCATACTGCACGGCCGGCGGCGAGAGGTCCGGTTCCGCGCCGGAACGGCGGGCGCCGTAGGCGGCACTGAGGTCCTTGGCCAGTACGGGCATGGACCAGCCGTCGCCTGCGATGTGGTGCAGCAGCAGGAGCAGGACCCACTCGTCGCCGCCGAGGTCGAACAGCCAGGCGCGGAAGGGCGTTTCGGTGGTCAGGTCGAAGGCGTACCCGCCGGCGCGGTCCAGTTCGGTCCGCAGCGCCTCCCTGGTGGTACGCACCACGGTCAGCTCGGGCCGGGCCCGCTCGGGTGCGAGCACCACTTGGTACGCGCCCTCGTGGTCGTCGGCCGACTCGGCGAAGACCGTGCGCAGGCTCTCGTGCCGCGCCACCACGTCGCCGAGCGCGGCTTCGAGCGCCGGGCTGTCCAGGCTGCCCGACAGGCTCAGCGCGACCGGGATGTTGTACGTCGCCCCGGGGCCCTCCAGGTGGTGCAGGAACCACAGCCTGCGCTGGGCGAACGAGAGCGGCAGCCGGGGCGGGCGCGGCATCGGGGTGATGCCGGCCGGCGCACCGTCCTGGTCGCCCAGGTGGGCGGCGAGGCCGGCGACCGTCGGTGTCTCGAACAGCTGGCGGAGGGGAACGCGGACGCCGAGCACGGAGCGGATGCGGCTGAGCAGGCGCACGGCGGACAGCGAGTGGCCTCCGGCGTCGAAGAAGCTGTCGTCGATGCCGACCCGGGGCACGTCGAGGACGTCGGCGAAGAGCTCGCAGAGGATCTCCTGCCGGGGGGTACGCGGAGCGCGCCCGGCCCGCGCGGGGGCCGCTGCCGGGGCCTCCTCCCCGCGCTTGGCGAGGTGGCCGGTGACGCGCTCGCGCTCTTCCTCGCCGAGCACGACGACGTCGCCCGCGTGCCGGTCGGGGTGGTGGGCGAAGGTGTCGAGCAGGGCCGTGAAGCGCTCGGCGAGCAGGGCGACGGTGGCCTGGTCGAAGAGGTCGGGCTGGTGGTCGAGGTCGAAGGCCAGCTCGTCCCCCGGGGTGGCGACCAGGGCCAGCGGGTAGTGCATCACGTCGCGGCTCGCCGTGCCGGTGACGGTGAAGTCGGCCACGGCGGAGGCCAGTTCGTCGCGGTCGGCCGGGTAGTTCTCGTACACCACGGCCGTGTCGAACAGCTCTCCGTGGCCGGCCAGTGCCTGGATCTCGGAGAGCCCGAGGTGCTGGTGCGCCAGGAGGCGTGCCTGTTCGTCCTGGAGGCGGACCAGCAGCTGCCCGATGGGCTCCTGCGGGCGCAGCGTGACCCGCATCGGCTGGGAGTTGATGAACAGCCCCACCATGGTCTCGACGCCCGGCAGCTCCGGCGGGCGGCCGGAGACCGTGACGCCGAGGACGACGTCGTCGCGCCCGGTGAGCGCCTTGAGGAAGACCGCCCAGGCGGCCTGGACCACGGTGCTGAGCGTGACGCCCTGGGCCTTGGCGCGCGCGACGAGCGCCGCGGTGCGCGCGGCGTCGAGGCGGAACTCCAGCTGGCCGGGGGCCACCGGCGTACGGCCGGCGGCGGCCGGTGCGACGAGGGTCGGCCCGTCGAGCCCGTCGAGCGCCGCGCGCCAGGCCTCGCGCGACTCGGCGCCGTCCTGCCCGGCCAGCCAGGCCAGGTAGTCCCGGTACGGGCGTACGCGGGGCAGTCCGCTCGGGTCGCCCTTCGCGTTGTAGAGCGTGACCAGTTCGCGCAGCACGAGGGGCAGCGACCAGCCGTCCAGCAGAATGTGGTGGTTGGTGATCACGAACCGGTGGTGCCGGTCGGACAGGCGCAGCAGCAGGAAGCGGATCATCGGCGGCTCGGCGAGGTCGAAGCGCTCGGCGGCGTCGGCGGCCAGCAGCCGCCGGGCCTCGGCGGCGCGCCCGTCCTCCGGGAGGCCGCGCAGGTCCACCTCGCGCCAGGGCAGCCGCACGGCGCGCGGCACCACCTGGACCGGCCTGCTCAGCCCCTCCTTGTGGAACGCGGCGCGCAGGTTGGCGTGCCTGCGCAGCAGCGTTTCGGCCGCCGCGCGCAGGGCGTCACCGTCCACCTGGCCTTCGAGGTCGTAGGCGAGCTGCACGGTGTAGATGTCCGGGCCCTCGTCGTCGTAGGCGGCGTGGAAGAGCAGCCCTTCTTGCAACGGCGAGAGCGGCAGGACGTCCTCCAGGTCCGGCACGGTGCCGTCCAGGACGTCGATGTCGCGCTGGGGCAGCGCGCCCAGGGTCAGGTCGCTCGGGGTGTGTCCGCCGGCCCCGGGCTGCCGCGCGTGTGCGGCGAGCGCCTCCAGCGCGTGGAACCAGCCGTCGGCCAGGGCCCGTACGGTGTCCTCGCCGAGCAGGTCACCGGCCCAGCTCCAGGTCGCTTCCAGCCGGGGCCCTGCACCGGTGTCCCGGGTGACCGCGCTGACGGCGAGGGGCTGCGCGAGCGGCAGTGCGGGGTCGACGCCGCGGAAGCCGAACCCGTCGGCGGTGGGCGCCCAGTCCGCGTCGGCCGGGCCGTCCACCCGGCCCAGGTAGTTGAAGCCGACGGCGCCGTGCTCCCGGGCCGCCAGCTGGGGGGCGGTGCGGGGGTTGAGGTGGCGCAGCAGCCCGTAGCCGATGCCGTTGTCCGGTATCCGGCGGAGCTGTTCCTTGACCGCCTTGAGCAGCCGGCCGGCGGCGGGGCCGCCCGCCCACGCGTCGGCCAGGTCCAGCCTGCCCGGCTCCAGCAGGACCGGGTAGGCGCTGGTGAACCAGCCGACGGTCCTGGTCAGGTCGGCGCCGGGGACGACCTGCTCCTCCCGGCCGTGTCCCTCCAGCTCGACGGGGAGTCCGGCGTCGGTGTCGTGGCCTTCGTCGCGGCGCCACCGTACGACCGCGAGGACGAGCGCGGCCAGCATCACGTCGTTCACCGACGCGTGGAAGGCGCCGGCCACCTCGGTCAGCACGGCCTCGGTCACCGGCGCGGACAGGGTCGTCCGCAGGCGTCCCGCGGTGGCCTGGGTGTCCCGTGCGGGGTCGAGGGCGCGGTGGCCGAGCAGCGGGTCGGGGGCGGAGGGGGTCATGGCGTGCCACAGCGGGAGTTCGGCCTCGCGTTCCGCCCGCTGTGCCTCGTCCGTCATCCGCTGCGCCCAGCGCCGGAAGGACGTGCCCACGGGTGCCGGCTCGGGACGCCGTCCCGCCGCCACCGCGCCGACGGCGGCGGCCAGGTCGGGCAGCAGGATCCGCCAGGAGACCCCGTCCACCACGAGGTGGTGGAGGATGAGCAGCAGCCTGCCGGAGCGCTCCGGCCCGCAGTCGAACCACACGCCGCGCACCATCGCGCCCGTCGCGGGGGACAGCTGACGCCATGCCGTGGTGCCGTGCTCGTCGATGGCGGCGCGCAGCGCGTCCTCGTCCAGGTCCGCGGCGTCCACCCTGGTGAAGCACTCCGCGGCGGAGACCGTGCCCGGCGGGGTCACCTCGGCGGGCCCGCCTTCGGGGGTCCGCAGCCGGAGCGCGTCGTGGTGGTCGAGCAGGGCCTGCCAGGCGGCTACCAGGTGGTCCCGGCGCAGGCCGGCAGGTACCCGTACGGTGACCGACTGGCTGAACCCGTCGGTGGGACCGCCGAGTTCACCGAACCAGTGCATGATCGGGGTGCGGGGCACCGCGCCGACGCCGTTGTCCGTCGCGTCCTGGACGGCGTCGGCCACCGGTTCGAGGAGGGTGGCCAGCGCTTCGGCGGTGCGCCCTTCGAAGACGTCGCGGACGGACAGCTTCCAGCCGGCCGCGCGGACCCTGCTCACCAGCTGGATGGACAGGATGCTGTCCCCGCCGAGGGCGAAGAAGTCGTCGTCGACGGCGACCCTGGGCAGGCCCAGGACGTCGGCGAACAGGTCGCACAGCACCTCTTCCTGAGGGGTGCGGGGGCCGCGTCCCGCCCCGGCGGCCCGTTCGACGGCCGGCAGCGCGGCCCGGTCCAGCTTGCCGTGCGGGCTCAGCGGGAAGGCGTCCAGGGCGACGAAGTCCGTCGGCACCAGATGCCCCGGCAGCCGCTCGGCGAGGTAGTCGCGCAGTTCGTCGTCGGCCGGCGCGTTGCCGTCCGGTACGAAGTAGCCCACCAGCCGCCGTACGCCCGGCCGGTCTTCGCGCACCACGACGACGCAGCGGTCGACGGCGGGGTGCGCGGCCAGCGCCGATTCGATCTCGCCGGGTTCGATGCGGAAGCCGCGGATCTTGACCTGGTCGTCGGCCCGGCCGAGGAATTCCAGCTCCCCGTCCGCGCTCCAGCGCGCCAGGTCGCCGGTGCGGTACATGCGCTCGCCCGGCATGCCGAACGGCGCGGCCACGAAGCGCTCGGCGGTCAGGCCGGGGCGGTCCAGGTAGCCCCTGGCCAGTCCAGCGCCGGAGACGTACAGCTCGCCGCCGGTGCCGGGGGGCACCGGGCGCAGATGGTCGTCGAGCACGTACGCCCTGGTGTTGACGATCGGGCGGCCGATCGGCGGGGTGCCCTCGCCGTCGAGCGGGTCGCTCATCGACACGCACACGGTGGATTCCGTGGGGCCGTAGGCGTTGACCATGCGGCGGCCCGCCGACCACTTGGCGGCGAGTTCCGGCGGGCACGCCTCGCCGGCGACGATCAGCGTCGTCGCCGCGGGCACGCCGTCCGGGGGCAGCGCGCCGAGCACGGTCGGCGGCAGCGTCACGTGGGTCACGTCGTACGTGGTCAGCAGTTCGGCGAGCGCGGGGCCCGCCACCAGCCGGTCGGCGGGCGCCAGTACCGCGCTCGCGCCGGTGAGCCAGGCCAGGCACAGTTCCGAGATGGCCGCGTCGAAGCTGGGCGAGGCGAAGTGCAGGACCCGGTCCCCCGGCCGTACGGCGAACCGTTCCCGCTGCCCCTCGACCAGGCTGGACAGGCCGGCGTGCGACACCACGACGCCCTTGGGCCGTCCGGTGGAGCCCGAGGTGTAGATGACGTAGGCGGGGTGGGCGGTGAGCAGCGGCCCGACCCGGTCGGCGTCGGTCACATCGGTGCCGGCCTCGTCGCCGTCGCCGTCGCCCGCCGTGCCGTCGAGCAGCAGGCGGGGCAGCTCGGGCCCGCCCTGCGGTACGGGGAACTCCCCCCCGGTGACGAGCAGCCGGGGCCGGGCGTCGGCGAGCAGGAGGGAGACGCGCGCCGCCGGGTACTCGGGGTCCACCGGCAGGTACGCCGCCCCCGCCTTCATCACCGCGAGCACGGCGACGGCCCACTGCGTCGATCTGGGCAGGGCGACCGCGACGCGGTCCTCGGGCCCGACGCCCCGGGCGACGAGCCGCCTCGCCAGCCGGTTGGCGCGCGCGTTCAGCTCGGCGTAGGTCAGGCGCTCGGCGCCGGACATCAGGGCCACCGCGTCCGGCGCGCGTTCGACCTGGGCCTCGAACAGGGCAGGCAGGGTGCCGAACGGCACGTCGCGTGCGGTGTCGTTGAAGCCGGCGAGCACCTGCCCGCGCTCGGCCGCGTCGAGCAGATCGAGCCGGCCGGTGAGCCGGTCCGGCTCGTACGCCATGGCGTGCAGGATCCGCCGCAGCCGTGCGGCCAGCCCCTGCGCGGCGGCGGCGTCGAACACGTCGGTGCGGAAGTCGACGCGGAAGCCCAGGCGGCGGCCCGGCCGGGCGAGGAGGCTCAGCGCGTAGTGCACGCCGTTGCGCGCCTGGGAGCCGGTGACGCGCAGTCCGGTGCCGTCCAGTGCGCTCAGCCTGGACGGGTCGGAGGGGTAGTTCTCGAAGACCATGCCGGTGTCGAAGAGTTCGCCGAGGCCGGTGGAGCGCTGGATCTCGGTGAGGCCCACGTGCTGGTGGGCGAGGACGCGGGCCTGCTCGGCCTGGATCCGTACGAGCAGGTCGCCGAGGGGCTCGGCCGGCCAGGTGGCGACGCGCAGCGGCACCGTGTTGATGAACAGGCCGATCATGTTCTCGACGCCGGGAAGCTCCGGGGGCCTGCCGGAGACGGTGACCCCGGTGACCACGTCGGCGCGTCCGGTGAGACGGCCCAGCAGCAGGCCCCAGGCGCCCTGCACCGCCGTGTTGAGCGTGACGCCCAGGTCCCTGGCGCGCTCGGCCAGTGCGGTGCTCAGCTCCTCGTCCAGCTCGAATTCGAGCTGTCCCGGGCGGTCCGTCGCCTTGGTACCGGGGCCCAGCAGGGTGGGTTCGGCCAGCCCTTCGAGGGCTTCGCGCCACGCGGCCTGCGAGGCTTCCCGGTCCTGCGCGGCGAGCCAGGCCAGGTAGTCGCGGTAGGGGCGGGCCCGCGGCAGTCCGGCGGCGCGGTCGCCGCCCGCGTAGAGGGTGAAGAGCTCCTTGGTCAGGATCGGCAGGGACCATCCGTCGAAGAGCAGGTGGTGGTTGGTCACGACCAGCCGGAACCGCTCGTCGCCGGTCCTGATGAGCAGGAAGCGGATGAGCGGGGGCCGTGTCAGGTCGAACCTGGTCGCCTGGTCCTGTTCGGTCAGCTCGTCCAGCCGCCGGTCGCGCTCGTCTTGCGGCAGCAGGCTCAGGTCCTCCTCCCGCCACGGCAGCGGAACGGTGCGCGGTATGACCTGGACGGGCTTGCTGACCTTCTCGTGCAGGAACGCGGCGCGCAGTCCGGGGTGGCGGTCCAGGAGCGTGGCCGCCGCCGCCCGCAGGGCCGCGACGTCGAGCGGCCCCGCCAGGTCGAGCCACATCTGCTCGGTGTAGACGTCGACGGACCGGTCGTCGTAGACGCTGTGGAAGAGGAGCCCCTCCTGAAGCGGCGAGAGCGGCAGGATGTCTTCCAGGTCGGATCGGGTCATGACAGCGTTCCCCACTCGGTTCGGAGGGTGTCCAGCTCGTCCTGGCTCAGGGACACCAGCGGTACATCGGACTGCGTGAACCCGCCGGCGTCCGGTCGCCGGGCGTGCTCGGCGAGCGCCTCCAGCGCGCGGAACCACGTCTCGGCGAGCGCGCGGATCCGCTGCTCGGAGACCAGGCCCCGGGCCCAGGTCCAGTCGGCGACCAGTTCGGGGCCGCGTTCCCCGTCGGTCGTGCGGGCGTTCAGCTCCACCGCGTGCGCCAGCGGCATGGCGTCCTCGGTCGGCACCACGCCGACCGTGCCGGGTACGACGTTCCAGTCGGTGGCCTCCGGCGTGGCGAGCCGCCCGAGGTAGTTGAACCCGAACTCCGGTGCGGGGTGGGCGGCGAGGGCGTCCCGGGTCTCGGGGTTCAGATACCGCAGCAGGCCGTAGCCCAGCCCGTCGTCGGGGATCGCCCGGATCGTTTCCTTGACCCGCTTGAGCAGCTGCCCCGCGGCCGGCCCGCCGGCCCACGCCTCGCCGTGGTCGAACACGCCGAGGTCGAGCCGGACGGGGTGGGCGCTGGTGAACCAGCCGACGGTCCGCGCGAGGTCGGCGCCGGGGACCGCGTCCTCGGTACGGCCGTGCCCTTCGAGTTCGAGCAGCGCCGAGGTACCGGTGCCCCGCCACTCGCACACGGCCATGGCGAACGCCGTCAGCAGGACGTCGTCCACGCCGGCGTGGTAGCGGGACGGCAGGGTGGTGAGCAGGTCCTCGGTGGTGCCGGCGGGCAGGGTGAGGCTGAGGCGGCCCGCCGTGCCGTAGGTGTCCACGGCGGGGTCGAGCGCGCGGTCCCCCACCCGGTCCTCCCGGGCCGCGAGCATCCCGGACCACATCGGCAGCTCGCCCTGCCGCGCGGGGTCGGCCGCGAGGTCCACGAGCCGCTGTGCCCAGCGCCGCAGGGAAGTGCCCACCGGCTGCGGCCGCGCCGGCCGGCCGGCGGCCACCGCCTCCCACGCCTCGGCGAGGTCCGGCAGCAGGACGCGCCAGGAGACGCCGTCGACCACCAAGTGGTGCAGTACGAGCAGCAGTTGGCCCGGTGTGTCGCGACCGCGGTCGAACCACACGAGCCGGACCATCCGGCCTTCCCCGGGAGAGAGCGAGCGGCGCGCGGCAATGCCCTCCTCGGTCATCAGCGCGCGCAACCGCGCGGCGTCGAGCCCGGCCGCGTCCACGCGGGACAGGCAGGAGTCGGCGGTGACCGAGCCGGGCGGGTCGACGAACAGCGCCCAGCCGGCGCCGGACTGGCGGACGAGGCGCATGCGCAACGCGTCGTGGTGGTCGAGCACCACCTGAACCGCCGCCCTGGCGTGGTCCCAGCCCAGTTCGGCGGGCACCTGGACGGCGAGCGCCTGGTTGTACTCGCCGAACGCGCCGCCCTGTTCGACCAGCGCGTGGACGATGGGCAGCAGCGGCAGCGCGCCCACGCCGACGTCCGCCGCGTCCACGTCGGCGCCGTCGCCCTTCTCCTCGACCACTTCGGCGACGCGCGCCACGGTGCGGTTCTCGAAGACCTGCCGGACCGACAGCGCCAGTCCGGCCCTGCGGGCCTTGCCGACCAGCTGCATCGACAGGATGCTGTCGCCGCCCAGGGCGAAGAAGTCGTCGTCGATGCCGACCCTGGGCAGCCGCAGCGTCTCGGCGAAGAGCCCGGTCAGCACCTCTTCGCGGGGGTTGCGCGGACCGCGGCCGATGGTCGCCGGGCCGAACTCGGGGGCCGGCAGCCTGCGCCGGTCCAGCTTGCCGTTGGCGGTCAGCGGGAACGCGTCGAGCACCATCAACGCCGCCGGGACCATGTGGTCGGGCAGCTCGGCCTCCAGCCGCTTGCGCAGCAGGCCGGTGTTGACCGGCTTCTCCTCGTCGGCGGGTATCAGGTAGGCCACCAGCCGCTTGCCGGCGCCCCCCTCGTCCACGGCGGTCACGACGGCCTCGCCCACCTCGGGCTGTGCGGTGATCGCGGCCTCCACCTCGCCCGGTTCGATCCGGAACCCGCGGATCTTCACCTGGTCGTCGCTGCGGCCGTGGTATTCGAGATCGCCGTCCTCGCGCCGGCTCACCACGTCGCCGGTGCGGTAGAGCCGGCTGCCGGGCGGGCCGTACGGGTTCGCCACGAACCGTTCCGAGGTGAGGGCCGCGCGGCCCAGGTATCCGCGGGCCAGCTGGCGGCCGGCCAGGTACAGCTCGCCGGGGACGCCGGGCGGTACCGGGTTCAGCGTGCTGTCGAGCACGTACGCCGCGGTGTTGCGCACGGGCTTGCCCACGGCGGGCTTCTCGAAGTCCGCGGTGCGGCAGGACAGGGCGTCCACCGTGCATTCCGTCGGGCCGTAGAAGTTGTAACCGGTCGTGTCCGGCGCCTCGTTCAGCTCGCGCCACAGCGCCTCACCGGCCCCCTCGCCGCCGAGCATGAGCCCGGCGGGGCGGTGCCTGGGGTCGGTGAGCAGGCCGGCGGGGGTGAGC
This sequence comes from Streptomyces sp. NPDC017529, assembly GCF_044329785.1. Lineage (NCBI taxonomy): Bacteria > Bacillati > Actinomycetota > Actinomycetes > Kitasatosporales > Streptomycetaceae > Streptomyces > Streptomyces sp. NPDC017529. Next base: position 6,861 of record NZ_JBIRJY010000039.1, on the reverse strand, counting down.
TGGCGGGCGTAGGACGGCGTCACGTCGAGCATGTCGATACGGCGGGTGGCCACGTAGTCGACCAGCGCGTCGGGGTCCATCCGGGTCTCGTCGTCGATCACGTGCAGCTCGTGTCCCGCGGCCAGGAACAGCAGGCCCTCCCACGAGGTGTCGAAGGAGAACACCGCGGTGAGCGCGAACCGTACGCGCCCCAGGGCCTCGGCCGTCGGGCGGATCAGGTGCGCCTCGTGGTTGTCGAAGAGGTTCGCCAGGCCGCGGTGGTCGATGAGGACGCCCTTGGGGCGCCCGGTGGAACCGGAGGTGTAGATGACATACGCCAGGTGGTCCGGGCGCAGCGGGCCGTGCCGCTCGTCGTCGCCCAGGTCCGTGTCGGCGAGCCCGGCGACCGCGGCCTCGGTCTCCGGGGCGTCCAGCCGCAGCCGGGGGGTGTCGCCCGGCAGCTCGCCGCCGGCCCCCGAGACCAGGGTGAGCACCGGGTCCGCGTCCGTGAGCAGGAAGGACAGCCGCTCGGCGGGCAGGTCGGGGTCGACCGGCACGTAGGCGGCGCCGGCCTTCATCGTGGCCAGCAGGGCGACCACCATGTCCAGGGAGCGCGGCAGTGCCAGGCACACCCGCCGTTCCGGGCCCGCGCCGTGGGCGACCAGGTGCCGGGCCAGGCGGTTGGCGCGGGCGTTGAGCTCGGCGAAGGTCAGCGCCGCGTCGCGGAAGACCACCGCGGTGTCGTCGGGTGCGATCCTGGCCCGCTCTTCGAAGACCTGCGGGAAGGTCACGGCCGACGGCTCCGCCGCGGTGTCGTTCCACTCGTGCAGGACCCGGGTCCGCTCGGCGTCCGTCAGCACGTCGACCGCGGCGACCGGCATGCCGGGGTCGTCCGTGACGGCGCCGAGCACCGTGCGCAGCCGCCCGGCGAGGGCCTGGGCGGCACCGGCCGTCACCAGGCCCGGCTGGTAGGAGAGGCGGAAGCGCAGCGTCTCGCGGGGGATCACGTCGAGGGTGACCGGGTAGTGCGTCGAGTCCTTGCGGTGGAGCCCCTTGACGCGCAGCCCCGCCGCCGCGGCGATCTCGGTGGAGCGCGCCGCGTCGAGGGGGTAGTTCTCGAACACCAGGAGGGTGTCGAACAGGTCGCCGCCGAGGCCGACCGCGCGCTGGATGTCCGCGAGCCCGAGGTACGGGTGAGCCAGCAGCGGCGTCTGCTCCGCCTGTACGCGGCCGATGAACGCGGCCAGCGTCTCGGCGGGCCGTATCCGTATCCGGCGCGGCAGCGTGTTGATGAACAGGCCCACCATGTCGCCCGAGTCGGCCACCTCGGCGGGCCTGCCGGAGACGGTGGCGCCGAACATCACGTCGTCGCGGCCCGTGAGCTTGCCCAGGAGCAGGCCCCACGCGGCCTGGACCACCGTGTTCAGGGTGACGCCCAGCTCGCGGGCGCGGTCGGCGAGGGCACGCCCGGCCGGCTCGTCGAGCTCGAACTCGATCTCCTCGGGTGCCGTCGGCACCCGGCTGCCCGCCGAGGGGACCAGCAGGGTGGGCTCGCCGAACCCCTCGCAGGCGTCCGCCCAGGCGCGCAGCCCCGCCTCGCGGTCCTGCGCCTCCAGCCACCGCACGTAGTTCCGGTACAGCGGCGCGGGCGGCAGCGCCGCCTGGTCACCGGCCGTGTACAGGGTCAGCAGGTCCCGCATCAGGATCGGCAGCGACCAGCCGTCCAGGATCACATGGTGGTTGGTCACCACCAGCCGGAACGACTCCGCGCTCAGCCTGACCAGGGTGAAGCGGATCAGCGGCGGACGCCCGAGGTCGAAGCGCGCCCACCGGTCCTCGTCGAGCAGCCGGGTCAGCTTCAGCCCCCGCTCCGCCTCGCTCAGCGCACTCAGGTCGATCTCGCGCCACGGCGTCTCGACCGTACGGCTGACCAGCTGTACCCACTCGCCGGACTTGCGCCGGCGCAGCGCGGCACGCAGGCTCGCGTGCCGCCGCAGCACGGCGTCCGCCGCCGCCCGCAGCGCGGCCGCGTCCACCGCGCCCTCCAGCTCCACGACGAGCTGTGCGGTGTAGACGTCGGCCGCCGACTCGTCGAAGAGGCTGTGGAACAACAGCCCCTCCTGCAGCGGCGACAACGGCAGGATGTCCTCGATCTTGCGCGCCGACCCGGTCCCGGTCACTCTTCCCACTCCTCTTCCAGTTCGGCTTCGAGCTCGTCGATCTCGCTCTGGCTCATCGAGCTGTGCGACACGTCGGCCGGCGTCAGGCCCACGGTGCCGGGGCGCTGCGCGTACGTGGTCACCGCGGTCACCGCGTGCAGCCACAGGTCCGCCAGCTCGTGCACTTCGCCCTCGTCGAGCAGGTCCCCTGCCCAGATCCACTTCGCCACCAGCTCGGGCCCTTCGGGCCCGTCCGTGATCAGCACGTTGACCTCAAGGGCGTACGGCAGGCCCAGGCGCATGTCCGTGCCCGCGATGCCGACGGTGTTGGGCAGGACCGCCCAGTCCTCTTCGGCGCCGACGGCCCGGCCCAGGTAGTTGAAGCGCAGCTGGGGCCGGTTCAGCCCGGCCAGTGCCACGCTGGTGTGCGGGTTGAGGTAGCGCAGCAGGCCGTAGCCGATGCCGTCGCCGGACAGCCGGCGCACCTGCTCCTTGACCCGCTTGAACACCTCGCCCGCGGCCGGTCCGCCCGCCCAGGCGTCCGCGTGGTCGAAGACCCCCGGGTCCAGGCGCACCGGGTACAGGGAGGTGAACCAGCCGACCGTGCGCGACAGGTCGGCGCCGGGCACCAGGTCCTCGGCCCTGCCGTGGCCCTCCAGGTCGAGCAGTACGCGGGAGGCCCCGGCGACGCCGCGGTCCCGCCGCCACTTGCCCACCGCCAGGGTGAGCCCGGCGAGCAGTACCTCGTCGACCCCCGCGCCGAGGACCGAGGCCGCCGCCGTCAGCACCGCCTCGGTGAGGGGTACGGGCAGCGACGTCGTCGTGCGCCCCGCGGTCCCGTGCGTGTCCCGCTCCGGGTCCAGCGGCCGCCCGCCGATCAGCTCGTCCGTCCCGCTCAGTACGTCGGTCCACAGGGTCACCTGCTTGCGCAGCTCCGGTCCGGCGGCGACGTCGGCCAGCCGCTGCGCCCAGCGCCGGAACGACGTCCGTACGGGTTGCAGCTCGATCGCGCGCCCGGCGGCCGCCTGTTCCCACGCCTCGGCCAGGTCCGGCAGCAGGATCCGCCAGGAGACGCCGTCGACGACCAGGTGGTTGATCACCAGGCTGAGCAGTCCGGGCCGGCCGGGCCCGTGGTCGAACCACACCGCCTGGAGCATCAGCCGGGCTTCGGGCGCGAGCCGCCGCCTGGCGGCGACACTGTGCCCGACCAGCACCGCTTGCAGGACTTCCCCGTCGAGACCGGTGACGTCCACACGGCGCAGGCACAGCTCGGCGGAGACCGAGCCGGGTTCCGAGACGTGCAGGGCCCACTCCCCGTCCTCGCCGACGCGGACCTGCATACGGAGCGCGTCGTGGTGGTCGAGGACCGCCTGCACCGCGGCCAGCAGATCCGCGTGCCGGACGCCGGCCGGGACCCGCACGGTCATGGAGTGGTTGAACTCGGCTGTCTCCACCCGGCGTTCGGCCATCCAGCGCAGGATCGGCGTGGCCGGCACCGGGCCGATGCCCGCGCCGTCCTCCTCGACGGCCTCGTCGGTCACGGAGGTGGCCACGGCGGCGAGACCGGCCACGGTCTGACGCTCGAAGACGTCCCGCACGGCCAGCTTCAGACCCTGCCGGCGGGCCGCGCCGACGAGCTGGATCGACAGGATGCTGTCGCCGCCGAGGCTGAAGAAGTTGTCCTCCACTCCGACGGACGGCAGCCGCAGAACGTCGGCCACCAGGGCGCACAGGATCTCTTCGCTCTCGTTGCGCGGCTTGGTGGACGTGACCAGCGCCGCGTAGTCCGGCGCCGGCAGCGCCCTGCGGTCCAGCTTGCCGTTCACCGTCAGCGGCAGCTCGTCCAGCGCGACGACCGCCGAGGGAACCATGTAGTCCGGCAGCCGCTCGGCAGCGAAGGCCCGCAGGGCATCCGGCTCCAGGCCGGCGGTGCCCACCACATAGGCGACCAGGCGTCGGTGTCCGGGGGTGTCCTCGCGGGCCACCACGGCCGCCGCTGTCACCGCGTCGTGCGAGCGAATGACCGACTCGATCTCACCCAGCTCGATACGGAAACCCCGCACCTTCACCTGATCATCAACACGCCCCACGTACTCCAGCTGACCCCCGGTGGTCCACCGCACCAGATCCCCGGTGCGATACATCCGCTCACCACTGCCGAAGGGGCAGGCCACAAACCGCTCCGCGGTCAGCGCCGAGCGGCGCCAATAGCCCCGCGCCAACGGCACACCCGCCACATACAACTCCCCCGCCACCCCATCCGGCACCGGACGCAACCCCGCATCCAACACAAACACCCGCGTATTCCAAAACGGCCGACCCACCGGCACCGCACCCGACGGCGTCACCTCACCCGGACGAAGCCAAAACTCCGCACAGTTAACCGTCGCCTCCGTCGGCCCATACGCATTCACCACCGCCACCCCCGGATGACGCCGCCGCCACCCGTCCAACACCTCACCACGCAACGCCTCACCACCCACCACCAACACACCCGACGGACCCACCCCATCCGGCAACGCACCCAACACACTCAAATGACTCGGCGTCACCTTCGCGAACGACGCACCCGCGTCGACAGCCTGCTCGTCCAGCTCACCCAAATACACCCGGCCGCCCGACACCAACGGCGTCCACAACCCCGTCACACTCAAATCGAACGCCACCGAGGAATGCATCAACGACACCCCCGCCACCGCATCCCCATACACCTCACGACCCCGCACCACATACGCACCCACCGAAGAATGCTGAACCACCACACCCTTCGGACGCCCCGTCGAACCCGACGTATAAATCACATACACCGGATGCTCCACACGCAGCCCACCCAACCGCTCACCATCCACCACATCCCCCGACGCCAACCCCTCAGAAAGCGCCAAGACCTCCTCCACCGCCACACACTCGACACCCTCCGGCGCCGCCTCGACCACACCCCCCAACGCATCCGCCGACGTCACCACCAACACCGGCTCCGCATCACCCAACATGAAACGCATCCGCTCCACCGGATAACCCGGATCCACCGGCACATACGCCCCACCAGCCTTCAACACCGCCAACAACACCACCACCACATCCACCGACCACGGCAACACCACACCAACAAACCGCTCCGGACCCACCCCACGCCCAACCAACCACCGAGCCAAACGATTCGCCCGCGCATTCAACTCCCCATACGAAACCTCCACCCCCGCACATTCCACCGCCACCGCATCACCCGACCGCGCCACCACCCGCTCGAACAACGCCGGCAACACACCCGCATCCACCACACGCGCCGTATCATTGCGCGCCACCAACACCTCACGACGCTCGGCCTCACCCAGCAAACCAACCTCACCGACCCGCACCGACGGATCAGCGGCAACCGTGTCCAAGACCCGCAGCAACCGCTCCGCCAAACGCTCCACCGTCGGCTCGTCGAACAGATCCCGCGCGAACTCCACACCCGCATCCACACCACCGGCCGAACCATCGGCGGCGAACTGCTCCACGAACCGGAACAGCAGGTCCGTCTTGACCTTGGTGGTGCCTACCTCCTCACGCCGAATACGCAGGCCGGGCAGATTGCCGAGTTCTTCGGCGAGGGCCAGGCCGGCGGTGTTGTTGAAGGCCAGCATGGTCTGGAAAAGCGGATGACGGCCGAGTGAACGCGTCGGGTTGAGCTCTTCCACCAACTGCTCGAAAGAGACGTCCTGGTGGTCGTATGCGGCGAGGTTGGTGGCGCGGACGCGGTCGAGGAGTTCCGCGAACGTGGGATTGCCCGACGTGTCGGTACGCAGCACCAGCGTATTGACGAAGAACCCGACCAGTTCCCCCAGGGCATCGTCCGTGCGCCCCGCGACAGGGCTACCGAGCGGGATGTCGGTGCCCGCGCCCATCCGGTCCAGCAACGTCGCCAACGCCGCCTGGAACACCATGAACAGACTCACGTTGTGCGCACGCGCCAACGCCAACAACCGCTCGTGCTGCTCCGCACCGATCCCGAAACCAACCACCCCGCCCTCATGCGAGGCCACCTGCGGACGCGGCCGGTCCGCCGGCAACGGCAGCTCCTCCGGAAGACCGGCCAACGCCGACTTCCAAAACGCCAACTGCCGCGCGTTCAGACTCTCCGGGTCCTCCTCAGAGCCCAGCACCCGGTGCTGCCACAAGCTGTAATCCGCGTACTGCACCGGCAACGGCGCCCACCCGGGAGCCGCCCCGGCACTGCGCGCCGTATACGCCACCATCAAATCCCGCGCCAGCAACGGCAACGACCAACCATCCGCCGCGATGTGGTGCAGCACGACCAGCAGCACATGCTCCTGCTCATCGAGGCGGAACAGCCAGCCCCGCAGCGGATTTTCACTCGCCAGGTCGAAGCCGTACCGAGTGGCTTCGCGCAGTCGCGCGGGCAGCTCGGCCTCGCTCGTTCCCACGATCGCCAGGCCCGGCTCGTAGATCTCCGGCTCGACCACCACCTGGTAGGGGCCCTCACCATCCTCGGTGAAGACCGTGCGCAGGCTCTCGTGACGCGCCACCACGTCACTGAGCGCGGTCCGTAGGGCCTCCTGGTCCAGCGCGCCCGACAGGCGTATCCCCACCGAGATGTTGTAGGTCGAGCCCGGCCCCTCCAACTGGTTGAGGAACCACAGCCGGCGCTGCGCGAACGACATCGGCAGACGCGACGGCCGCGGCTCCACCGCCGTCACCGCCGGCCGCGCCTGCGCCG
>NZ_JBIRJY010000038.1:0-28936 GCF_044329785.1 Streptomyces sp. NPDC017529 | reverse complement strand
ACGGCTCGATCCACTTCGGATCATCTGCCGAGATCACCCCACCCATGCCCAACCAACGCGCCAACCGCACCACTGGTTACGGGACAACCTTTAGCTGAGCAGGCCTCAGGGGTCTATGCGGCTGGCGATGTAGTCGAGCCGGTCCCGCTTGGCGTATCTGGTCCAGCGGGTGGAGTCGCTGATGCTGGAGCCGGTGAAGTCGGCGAGAACAGATGCTGGTAGATCGGTGGCAAGCGTGAGCCGAGCACTGTTACGGCTGGCGAGGGGTGCGATGCCGTGTCGACGGAGCTCCAAGGAGGGGTAGGTGGCTCCGATAGGGCGGGCGGGCTCCTGACCGGGAACGGCCATGGTGTCGTGCTGGCCGTCTGGTCGAAATGCCAGCGTTTCAGGCGCTGGTCGCGCAGCGCGCGGACCAGCTGGGCGACTTTCGGGCGGCAGTGGAAGACGATGACCGTTGAGGTTGAGTGCCGCCACCGTGTCGTTGTCGATGACGTCGTGCACGATGAGTTCGAGCAATCTGGTGTGCTGCAGCCCGAAGAGGAGTGTCAGGGCGCCAGCCGTGCGGACATCAGAAGGCAGCGCATCGTCGCCGAGCCACGGTGCAACTGTTCGGCCTGATCCTCGTCCGTGCTGAAGACACTGGGGTGCGGCGACGGGGCCCTGGGGACTACGGACTCGCAGGCCAGGCCCCGGCCTCTATGCTCTACCGAGGTTGTGGGCGTGATGTTGTCCGGGTGAGTCCGGTGGCTGCGAGGCATCCGTCGGTGACGTCGCTGCGGTGCTGCAGCTTGCGAAGACGGTGCCGCAGGGTGCGGATCAGGTGGTCGGGATCGGTGAAGGCGGTGTTGCACTGGCCGGTGCGTCGGAGCACTGACCAGAGGCCCTCGGCCGGGTTCGGATCCGGTGCGTAGGACGGCTGCTGGTAGCAGGTGATCCCTTCGTGGGCGGCGATGACGTCGCGGATGTGGTGGTCCAGGTGCATGTTCAGGTTGTCCCACACCAGGACCAGTGGTGCCTTGAGTTGGTGGTGGGCGGCGGTCAGCAGGCCGCGGTAGTCGCTCCAGGTCAGACTGCGCCGGCCGCCCCGCTGGTGATCCGGATGCCGCTCGGGCCGGAAGATCATCCGGGAGCGTTCGCCGGGACTGTGGCAGGCCAGGGCGGCGATGGAGAAGCGGCGCTGGGACCGGCCGCGGACCCGGATCACCGGGGCAGACCCGCGCTTGGCTCAGGTGCGGGCGGTGGGCGGCGTCATCGATAAGCCGTCCTCGTCCTCGAAGACGATGAAGGCCCCGAGCGCCGCCGCGGTGCTCCCGCCTGCGGCCACGTCTCCTTCACCAGCCGGTGACGGCCTCTTCGTTCCGCTCCACCGCCCGCCGGGCGGGCACTTGGTGGCTGATGCCGTGGCGGTGCAGCATCTGCGCGCTCGCCGACAGCGTCATGCTCGTGTGGAACCTGCGCCCGATCAGCGTCTTGATGCGCTCCAGGGTCCAGGTCTGGTCCGGCCGGCCGTATGCGATCGGGCCACGGGCCAGTCCCTCTTCCCAGGCCGCGACCAGGTCCTTGCTCAGTTTGGGCCGGGCGGCCGAGCCCTTGGAACACAAGGCCGGCGGTCCGCCGCCGGCCCAGGCCCGGCGCCAGCGCTGCACCGAGCGCACACTCACCCGCAACTGCTTGGCCACCACCATGTGTCGTGCCCGGCCGCGACCATCCCCGCCGCCTCCAGGCGCAACCCCTCGCGAAAGGCCCAGCGCTCAGCAGTCAGGCCACCACCCTGCGGACACCTCACGCTCCGGGCATACCGCGACCGTCACCACCCGTCAGCCTTCGACGACATCACACCCACAAACTCAGTAAGAGCTCCTGCCAGAAGTTGCTGATCATGCGTCTTTCGCATTGGGTAGTCGTTGGTCTGTGTGGGAAATAGGCAGCCTCGACCGTGGATGGTGTCGGACGAACTGTGGTCGCTCATCGAGCCGTTGCTGCCCGAGCCGGGGTCGAAGCTGGTGGAGGGCAGGCCGCAGATCCCGGGCCGGCAGGCACTGTGCGGGTCCTGTTCGTACTGCACACCGGCATTCAAGGGGAGTACCTGCCCCACGAGCTGGACTTCGGCTCGGGGCGTGACCTGCTGGCGGCGCCTAGCAGCCTGGAACGAGGCCGGTGTGTGGAACAAACTGCACCTGGTGCTGCTGGAGAAGCCGCGGTCGGCGAAGAAGCTGGACTGGTCGCGGGCGGTGATCGACTCCTCGCATGTGCGGGCCGCTCGGCGCGGCGGCAAAAGCGGGCCCAGCCCGGTCGACCGTGCAGCAAGCACCACGTCATCACCGACGCTCAGGGCGTCCCGCTCGCGGTGTCGCTGACCGGCGGCAACCGCAACGACGTCACACAGTTGCTGCCGTTGCTGGAGAAGATCCCGGCTGTGGCCGGCGTCGTCGGCCGCCACAACGTCGGCCAGACGTACTCCTCGCCGACCGCGGCTACGACCCGACAAATACCGCCGCCTGGTGCGACAGCGCGGGATCCGACCGGTCATCGCCGAATGAGGTCAGGAATAGGTCAGGAACAGGTCAGGAACACGGCAGCGGCCTGGGCATCTTCCGCTACGCGGTCGAGCGCGCGATCGCCTGGCTGCACGGCTTCCGTCGACTGCGGACCCGCTGGGAACGACGCGACGCCATTCACAAAGCCTTCCTCGGCCTCGCCACCTGCCTGATCACCCACCGCCACGTCCAACGCCTGCGGTAAAACCTCGGACCTACCTGGTTGCTGTGGTCAGTGGGGTGTGAATTCGGGGTAGTAGGCTGCGGCGGCGGTTGCAGTGTCGATGTTCCGTGGGAAAAGCGCGGCTTCGTAGGCGCGGATGGCCGCGTCGATGTCCTTGGGCTGTTCGGCGATGGCGTTGCCGAGCTGGCCAGCGTCGAAGAGCGCCCAGTTCGCTCCTTCGCCGTCCGGCGGTGCCAGGTGCGCGGCGTCTCCGATGAGTGTGACCCCAGGTATGTGTTCCCAGCGGTGCCCGATCGGTAGCCCGTACAAGGGGCGGAAAATCGGCGGGATGTCGCTGTCCGCGACCAGGGCGACGAGCTCCGGCGCCCACCCCTCGAACATCGCCGCGACGGTGCGGGCGGCCGCAGGGCCGTCTGTGAAGTCAATGCCGTCGAACCAGTCGAGCGGCTGGTCGAACATGGCGTAGGAGTGCAGGGTGTCCGCGCGCTCGCGATGCACGCCAAGACCGATGCGGGTGGTTTCGTCGTAGGCGGTCATCGACCCGCCGCCGACCAGCGCCAGGGTGGCAGGGTGGCGGGTGTCGCTCTCGTACAGGTACGTCTCGACCATCGAGCGTCCGGCATAGGCGGGCGCGGCATCGGAGAGCAGCGGTCGGACCTTCGACCAGGCACCGTCGGCACCGACGAGGATGTCGGTGGCAATCGTCGACCCGTTGGCGAAGGTCACTTCGTGACGGCCGTCGGTGAGGGTCCGCACGCTCCGAGTCCTGTGGCCCCAGACGACCCTGCCGGCAGGCAGGGATTCCAGCAGCAACTGTCGCAGCTCGCCACGCTGCACCTCGGGGCGGCCTCCGGCAGGGTCATCGGGCCGGTCTGCCAGGATGGTGCCGTCAGGCGCCACGTCGCGGGATGCCTGGCGGCCTTCGAGGACAAGGGACTGGAAGCCGTCCATCAGACCGGTGGCACGGATCCCGTGCTGTCCGTTGTAGTCGTGGATGTCGAGCATGCCGCCTTGGGCCCGGGCCTGGGCAGACGCCTCCGCCTCGTACACCGTGGACGGGATTCCATGAACCGCCAGGGTTCGTGCCAGTGTCAGTCCCGCAAGACCGGCACCGATGATCGTGATCTGAGTCATACAGGCGTTCCTTGCTGTTGGTGAGTGAACCGGCGGTCCTGCCCGCGAGGCTCCCGGCCGCCGTGCGGAGTAGTGGAGCCGGGTCAGGGAGAGCGGGGTGGCTCGATCCGGGAGGCGAGCTGTTCCAGGTATTCATGGAGCCGCGCTCGCTCTGCGGCGCCCAGCGGCGCGAGGATCGACTCCTCGACACGGTCCATGGCCTCTTCGAAACCCTGGATCAGTTCGGAGCCCGCTGGAGTGACATGCACCCGACGGCTGCGCGTGTCATCCTCCTGCATCTGGCGCTCTACGAGTCCGCGCCGCTCGAGCCCGGCCAGGAGCCGCGAGACGCTCGGCGCACTGGTGCGCATGGCCCGCGCGACGTCACGCTGAATGGCATCCGGGTTCTTCGACAGGTACGCCAACACGGCACTCTGCTCGTGCGTGAGGCCGCGTTCCCGTATCCAGTCATCAGCGATGCGTCGCTGCCCCCACACAACCCACCGCATCAGCTCCAACGTGCTCTCACGCTTCAATCCACCCATAGTTAGCACACTAACTGTTGCCAGGTTAACAACCAAGCTTCCTTGGGCTTTGCCCTCACTGCACGGACACGCACGCTGGCGCCGGACCTCTCGCGCAGAACCTGTCCGCGGCCGCTCCGGCGATCAAGCGAACGCACGGGTTCGTCATACCGGTTGACGAGGCGTCGGCTCGGGGCGGTCGTTTCCGTGACCTGTCCGCCGCCGCTGCGGCCGTAGCAGCCGCCCCGCGCCGGTTACGCGGAGCGCACCTACTGTCGACAGGGCCAGCACTTGTCACCCACGCCGATGTGCCACCGAGCTGACCCGAGCCCAGAACCGGGAGGTCGAGCACAGCCGGATCGAGCCTCAGCAACACCGGGAGGCACGGCCCGACTTCTGTTAGTGGGTGTCTGCGAAGCCCCGTTCAGGGCAGGCGACTTGGTAGTTCCTGCATTTCGGGGAGGTGGGGATGGCTGGTCGACGTGCCTATCCGACGGATCTTTCCGACACCGAGTGGGTGGTGCTCGAGCCACTGGTTCCGCTGCCGAAGCCGGGCGGTCGCCCACCCAAGCACTCACGCCGCGAGTTGATCGACGCGTTGGCGTATTGGGTGCGGGCCGGCTGTGCCTGGCGGCTGCTTCCGCACGACTTCCAGCCGTGGCAGACCGTCTACCACTACTGGCGGCGGTGGCGGATCGAAGGCCGCTGGGAGGAGATCCTCGACATCCTGCGCGCTCGTGAACGCACTGGTCAAGGCAGGGAACCGGCGCCGAGTGCGGGGGTGTTGGACAGTCAGAGCGTCAAGGCCACCGAGCGGGGCGGATGGCATGGGTACGACGGAGGCAAGGAGGTCCTGGGTATCAAGCGCCACCTCCTGGTGGACACCCTCGGCCTGATGCTCGCGGCCTGCGTCAGCCCGGCCAACGTCAGCGACCGCGACGGCGCCGCGGTACTGCTGGCCCGGTGCGCCGACAAGTTCCCCCGCCTCCGGCACCTGTGGGCTGACCAAGGCTATCGTGGCCGCGACTTTCTGGCCTGGGTCCAAGAGGAAACCGGGATCACCATCCAGATCGTGCAGCGCAAGGACGGCGGCTTCCGCCGCACCTGGGCCAAGGCCGACACCTCACCACGAGTAGTGCCGGCCTTCGCGGTAGCTCCGCGCCGTTGGGTGATCGAGCGGAGTTTCGCCTGGCTGGGCCGCTATCGCAGACTGTCCAAGGACTACGAGCACTTGGCCGCCAGCCAGGAGAACGCCATCTACCTGGCCACGGTCATGCTCCTCCTGCACCGAGCCGGGAGATCACAGCCCTGAACGGGGCTTCTCAGACACCCACTGGTCGAAGCTGACATTCCGGAGGTTGGGGGTGCGGGCGTCGGGCTATCGACGGGCTGGTTGGCGATCCAGCGAACACTGTGGTTGAAAACTGAAACTCCCCAAACTCTCCCCGGGTTCCTCTGGAGGGCCTCCCGGGTGCGGGTGGCGGCCGGGACGGATTCGATGCGCCTGTACCGATATACTTGCATCAGTAACCAGTGGACTGAAGAGATCGCACGTCGCTGACCTGCGACGAAGACCAGGAAGTAGCCTGATCCGCATGTTGTCCGAAGTCACCGCGACCCGCTATGTCACGCCCTTGCGTGAGGGCGGGTCGCTTCCGGGGATCGTCGAGGCCGACGATCTCGGTACCTACGTCATGAAGTTCACCGGAGCGGGGCAGGGGCGCAAGACCCTGGTTGCCGAGGTCGTCTGCGGGGAGCTGGGGCGCCGGCTCGGGCTGCGGGTGCCGGATCTGGTGCGGATACAGCTCGACCCCGTGATCGGGCTGAGCGAGCCCGACCAGGAGGTGCAGGAGCTGCTGAAGGCCAGTGGCGGTCTGAACCTGGGGATGGACTATCTGCCGGGGTCGCTCGGGTTCGATCCGCTCGCGTTCGAGGTGTCGGCGCGGGAGGCGGGGCGCGTCGTGTGGTTCGACGCGCTGATCAACAACGTGGACCGGTCGTGGCGCAATCCGAACCTGCTGGTCTGGCACGGTGAGCTGTGGCTGATCGACCACGGCGCCACGATGATCTGGCAGCACAACTGGCCGACCGCCGAGAAGGCCGCGGTCAAGCCGTACGACGCCTCCGACCACGTGCTGGCGTCGTTCGGGCCGGACGTCGCGGCCGCCGCGGCCGAGTTCGCGCCGCTGGTCACCGAGGAGCTGCTGACCGAGGTCGCGGCGGCGGTCCCGGACGAGTGGCTGGCGGGCGAGCCCGGCTTCGACTCGCCGGACGCGTTGCGCCGCGCCTATGTGCGGGCGCTGCTGGCCCGTGCCGCGGTGATCAGTGACCGCATCACCGTCGGTGAGCGTACGAAGGACGGGCCTTCCCGGGTGCCGGGCTGGCTGGCGACCGAGTTGCCGCGGAGGGCAGTGAAGTGAGCGGCCTGCACAACGGGCGCGACGTGTTCGAGTACGCCCTGCTCAAGGTCGTACCGCGGATCGAGCGCGGCGAGATGATCAACGCGGGCGTGGTCGTGTACTGCCGTGCGCGGCGCTTCGTCGAGGCGCGTACGTACCTGGACGAGGGGCGGCTGCGGGCACTCGACGCGACGGCCGACGTCGAGGGCGTCAGGGCGGCGCTGAACGCCGCCGAGTGCGTCTGCGCGGGCGGTGAGCGGGCCGGGCAGGCGGCGGGTGACGACGCGGGGCGCCGCTTCCGGTGGCTGATCGCGCCGCGCAGCACCGTCGTCCAGCCCGGCCCGGTCCACACCGGGCTGACCACCGACCCGGCCGGCGAGGTGGGGCGGCTGCTGGACCTGCTGGTGAAGTGAGGCCGGTGGTGGAGTGAGGGGAGGGCCGCGGCGGTCCGGAGGCGCGCAGCGGAGGCGTTGACAGCCGCTGGCGGGCCTTCTAGCGTCAGCCCTGCTGAAGCTACTAAGCGGTTGCTCACCTGCTGGTTCGGTGCGGCGGACCGCTCGTCGAGGTTTCGAGGGTGAGGAGAACCCCGCATGTCCACCACCGAGCAGCGCGTAGCCATCGTGACGGGCGCGGCCCGCGGCATCGGCGCGGCCACCGCCGTACGCCTGGCCGCCGAGGGCCGCGCCGTCGCCGTTCTCGACCTGGACGAGGCGGCCTGCAAGGACACCGTCGAGAAGATCACCGCGGCCGGCGGCAGGGCGCTGGCCGTCGGCTGTGACGTCTCGGACGCGGAGCAGGTGGAGGCGGCGGTCGCACGGGTCGCCGCGGAGCTGGGCGCGCCGACCGTGCTCGTCAACAACGCGGGCGTACTCCGCGACAACCTGCTGTTCAAGATGAGCGACAGTGACTGGGACACGGTCATGAACGTGCATCTGCGCGGCGCGTTCCTGATGTCGCGGGCCTGCCAGAAGCACATGGTCGACGCCAAGTTCGGCCGTATCGTCAACCTCTCCTCCAGCTCGGCGCTCGGCAACCGCGGCCAGGTCAACTACTCGGCGGCCAAGGCCGGCCTGCAGGGCTTCACCAAGACCCTCGCCATCGAGCTCGGCAAGTTCGGCGTCACCGCCAACGCCGTCGCGCCCGGGTTCATCGTCACCGACATGACCGCCGCCACCGCCGAGCGCGTCGGCATGGGCTTCGAGGACTTCCAGGCCGCGGCCGCCACCCAGATCCCGGTGCAGCGCGTCGGCCGGCCCGAGGACATCGCCAACGCCATCGCCTTCTTCACGGGCGAGGCGGCCGGCTTCGTCTCCGGCCAGGTCATGTACGTGGCCGGCGGCCCGCTCAACTGAACCGGGGGCACAGCTCATGACTGCACAGGACAACCGGCTGCCCGCGCTCTCCGGCAAGGCGGCACTGGTCACCGGCGCAAGCCGGGGCATCGGGTACGGCATCGCGCAGGCGCTCGTGGCGCGCGGCGACAAGGTCTGCATCACCGGCCGCAACGAGGACGCCCTCAAGGAAGCCGTCGAGGCGCTGGGCGCCGACCGCGTCATCGGCGTCGCGGGCAAGGCGCACGACGAGGCCCACCAGGGCGTCGCCGTCGAGCGCGCCATGGAGGCGTTCGGCCGGGTCGACTACCTCGTCAACAACGCCGGTACGAACCCGGTGTTCGGCCCGATCGCCGACCTCGACCTGAACGTCGCCCGCAAGGTCTTCGAGACCAACGTCGTCTCGGCGCTCGGCTTCGCGCAGCGCACCTGGCACGCGTGGCAGAAGGACAACGGCGGCGCGATCGTCAACATCGCCTCCATCGCGGGCGTCTCCGCCTCGCCCTTCATCGGCGCGTACGGCATGAGCAAGGCCGCGATGATCAACCTGACGTTCCAGCTGGCGCACGAGTTCGCGCCGGTGGTACGGGTCAACTCCATCGCCCCGGCGGTGGTGAAGACCAAGTTCGCGGCCGCGCTGTACGAGAACCGCGAGGAGGAGGCCGCCGCCGGCTACCCGCTCGGGCGCCTCGGTGTGCCGGAGGACATCGGGGGCGCGGCGGCGTTCCTGCTGTCCGACGCCGCCGGCTGGGTCACGGGGCAGACGCTCCAGGTCGACGGCGGGCTGTTCCTCAACGCGGGAGTCTGAGGAGGCGGACGCGGGGTGGCCCGGCCGGGTGCCGGTCGTACCCGTCCCCGGTGTGAGTTCGGCGACACGGCTGGACGGGGCGTCGGCGGCGGTGGACCTGCAACTCGACGCGGCGGGGCGGGCGCGGCTCGGCACGGCCGGTCGGGCCGGAGCGGCGGGTGTGCGGGCGTTGTCAGTGGGCGCCGGTAAGTTCGTTGCCGAGAACGGATCGCACACCGGAGGTTGCCCTGTGATGACCGACATGCTGCCCGAGTCCTGGCGCGGCGTCCTCGGCGAGGAGTTGGAGAAGCCCTACTTCAAGGAGCTCACCGAGTTCGTCGAGCAGGAGCGGGCCAAGGGGCCGGTCTACCCGCCCCGCGACGAGGTCTTCGCGGCCCTTGACGCCACCCCGTACGACCAGGTGAAGGTGCTGGTCCTGGGGCAGGACCCGTACCACGGCGAGGGGCAGGGGCACGGGCTGTGCTTCTCCGTGCGGCCCGGCGTCAAAACACCGCCGTCGCTGCGCAACATCTACAAGGAGATGAAGGAGGAGCTGGGCCACCCGGTCCCGGACAACGGCTACCTGATGCCCTGGGCCCGGCAGGGCGTGCTGCTGCTGAACGCGGTGCTGACGGTGCGGGCGGGCGAGGCCAACTCCCACAAGGGCAAGGGCTGGGAGAAGTTCACCGACGCGGTGATACGCGCCGTGGTCTCCCGCCCGGACCCGGCGGTGTTCGTGCTGTGGGGCAACTACGCGAAGAAGAAACTGCCGCTGATCGACACGGAGCGGCACGCGGTGGTGGAAGGCGCGCACCCCTCCCCGCTGTCCGCGAAGAAGTTCTTCGGCTCCCGGCCCTTCACCCGGATAAACGAGGCGGTCGCCGCGCAGGGCCACACCCCGATCGACTGGCGCATCCCCGACCTGGGCTGAGCACGCGGCCGCGGCGCGTCGCGCACACCGCGCGGCGCGGTCCGGTGCCGGTTAGCGTCGGGGGAGGCAGGCCGTGCGGGGCGGCGGACGAGCGCGGGAGTGTGCGGCGGTGGACAGGCAGCGTGCGGAGGCGACCGGTGACGTGGTCCTGACCCGCATCGGGCAGGCGGTCATGCTGCACCGGGGCGGCGACCGGGAAGAGGCCCGCAACCGCCTCTCGGAGCTGTGGGCCGAGGTCGGGCCGGGCGGCGACGCCTTTCACCGCTGCACGCTCGCGCACTACATCGCCGGCACCCAGGACGACCCGGCCGACGAACTGGTCTGGGACCTCAAGGCGCTCGCGACGGCGCAGGAGGGGGAGGCGGAGCGGCAGCGCCCGGCGCGCCGCACGGCCCGGGCGGTGGCGGCGCTGCTGCCCTCCCTGCACCTGAGCCTGGCCGCCGACTACGCCGCCCTGGGCCGGCGCCCCGAGGCGCGCACCCAGCTGGACCGGGCCCGGGAGGCGGTGGCGGCGCTGGCCGACGACGCGTACGCCCGCGGCGTACGGCAGGCCATCGAGCGGCTGGCGGCCCGGGTCACCGGGGACCGCTGACGCCCGGCGCCCGGCTGCGGGCCACTGGGCCGCGGGCCACCGGGCCGCCAGGTGCGGGGCTACGCGGGGGTACGCGGGGCTTGTGCGATCAGCCCCCGTAGACGTCCCGGCAGATCAGGTCCGCACGGTCGTCGTCCTGCCAGCGGCCGTACTCCCGGCCGAGTGCGCACAGGCCGGGGGCCTGGGGCAGGCCGCGCTCCTTGGCGCGCGGGAAGGGGAGACCGTACCGGCGGGCCTTCGGAGACCGGTGCTTGCCCCGTGCGCCGTCCCTGCCCGCGGCCTTTCCCTTGGCCGCGGGGGCCGGGCGCGCCCGCTCCGCCTCCTGCGCGGCGGGGGCCGGCGTACGTACCGGTGCGGGGCGCCGCGCGGCAGGGCCGGACGGCGTCGTCGGCCGCTCGTGCGGCGGGTGACGGCTGACCTCCGGGCCGATGGGCTCCACGGAGGGGGCGGGCAGCGCGGGGCGCGGCCGGAGGCTTTCGTGGGCCGGGCGGTGGACGACGGTGACGCAGCCGGTGGCGGCCGCGGCCGTCACCACCGCGAGGACCGCCGCTGCGGGAATACGGGGCACCGGCCAACTCTCCCGACCGCGGTGGCCGTTGTGAATGCCCCGCAGGGGTGACCGGGCCGAGCGCCGTTGACCTGGTGCCAGGGGCGCCCGAGCAGCGGTGCACCCGATGACGCCCCACCCCCGGCCAGGGCGGATGCCAGGCCGTCGGGGGCGCGGTGGGGCCGGTCCACCCCGCGGCTCCGGCCGGGACCCGGCGGCCGCCGGGGGGCACGTATGCTGCCGGGGCGCCCGGGAACAGCACCGGCGCACCTGGCGCCCCGACCGGTACGGCACCGGCGCGGGCGTGGTCATCGGCAGACCCGGCGCGCCGGTCCGCGCAGGCGGGCGGGGCGCCGGCGCAACCCAAGGAGTACCCGTGAAGGTCGGCTGCATCGGACTCGGCGACATCGCACAGAAGGCGTACCTGCCGGTGCTCGGCGCGCAGCCCGGTGTCGAGCTGCACCTCCAGACGCGTACCCCCGCCACCCTGGAGCGGGTCGCCGGCACGTACCGCCTGCCCGCGGCGCAGCGCCACACCGACCTGGACACGCTGCTCGCCGCCGGCCTGGACGCGGCGTTCGTGCACGCGCCCACCACGGTCCACCCGGAGATCGTGACCCGCCTCGTGGAGGCCGGGATACCGACCTATGTCGACAAGCCGATCGCCTACGAGCTGGCCGAGACCGAGCGGATCGTGCGCCTCGCGGAGGAGCGCGGCGTCAGCCTGGCGGTCGGTTTCAACCGCCGTTACGCGCCCGGTTACGCGCAGTGCCTGGAGCACCCGCGCGACCTGATCCTGATGCAGAAGAACCGGGTCGGCCTCCCGGAGGACCCGCGGTCGCTGGTCCTGGACGACTTCATCCACGTGGTCGACACGCTGCGCTTCCTGGTGCCCGGCACGGTCGACCACGTGGACGTGCGGGCCAAGGTCAGGGACGGCCTGATGCACCACGTGGTGCTGCACCTCTCGGGCGACGGGTTCAGCGCCGTCGGCAGCATGAACCGGCTCAGCGGTTCCGCCGAGGAGATCCTCGACGTGTCGGGGCAGGACACCAAGCGCCAGGTCGTCAATCTCGCCGAGATCATCGACCACAAGGGGCAGCCGAGCGTGCGGCGGCGCGGCGACTGGGTGCCGGTCGCCCGGCAGCGCGGCATCGAGCAGATCGTGCTCGCCTTCCTGGACGACGTACGCGCGGGCCGGCTCGTCTCGGCCGAGGACGCGCTGCGCACGCACGAGTTGTGCGAGCGGGTGGTCATCGAGGCGCTGGCACAGGCGACGTGAGGCCGCCTGCCTGAAGGGTCAGCGGTTGCGTGCCCGGCGGGACCGAACCGTTCGCGTCCCCGCCATCACCACGTACACACCGAGGGCCAGGATCGCGCCGTACAGCGCCCAGTCGCCGAAGCGGACGTACGGGCTGGTGCCCGTGGCCAGCGGCACGTCGTACACGGCCGCCGCGCCACGCTCGGTGCCGAGCCGGCCGCCCACCGGCTCGCCGCGCGGCCCGTACACCGCGCTGACCCCGGTCAGCGTGGCGTGCGCCATCGGCCGCCAGGTCTCGGCGGCACGCAGCGCGGCCAGTGAGGCGTGCTGCGCCGGCGCCCAGCTGTCCTGGAAGGTCGACGTGGAGGACTGGGCCACCAGCAGATGCGCACCGTCGCTCACCAGTTGGCGGCTCATGTCGGGGAACGCCGACTCGAAGCACACCAGGGGCCCCACGCGCAGCCCGCCCGCCGAGCCGACCGGCATCAGGACCTGGCGGGTGCCGCGCATCCGGTTCTGGTCGGCGGCCTTGCCGACGTGCGTCGCCCAGCCCAGTACGGAGCGCAGCGGAATGTACTCGCCGAAGGGGACCAGCCGCATCTTGTCGTAGCGGTGGCCGGTCGCCCCGCGCGGGCCCACCAGGACGGAACTCTTGTAGATGCCGGGCTGCCCGGCGTGCCGCCCGTCGACGTTCACCAGGAGGTCGGCGCCGGTCCCACGGGAGAGCGCGGCGAGCCGGGAAGCCATCGCCGGGTCCCGGGCCAGATCGCGGTTGACGCTGCTCTCGCCCCAGATCACCAGCCGCGCCCCGCGCCCGGCCAGGGAGCGGGTCAGCACCTCGCCGCGCGCTATCCGCGCTTCGGGGCCGGCGACTTCGCCCGGCTGGACGACGCCGATCCGTACGGTGCCCGCCGCGCGCGGCACCGGCGCCCACAGCCACGCCGCCGCCCCGCCGAGGGCGCAGACGAGCAGTCCCGCCACGGCCGGGACGCGCGCCCGCGGCAGTACGACGAGCACGGCGAGCGCGGTGTTGGCCGCCACGACGAGCAGGCTCAGCAGCCACACCCCGCCGATGGAGGCGAGCCGCAGGGCGGGCGGCACCTGCCACTGGCTGGCCCCCAGCAAGCCCCACGGCCCGCCCAAGTACTCCCAGGACCTGACGAGTTCGACCATCAGCCAACCGGATGGTACGAGGACGAGGGACGCCGCGCACCGGCCCGCGCCGGGCGCGCCGCCCAGGAGTGCCCGTACGAGCAGCCCCCAGGGCGCCCACAGCAGCCCGAGGAGCGCGGCCAGCACGAGGATGAACACGTGCAGGCTCGGCAGCAGCCAGTGGTGGACCGCCAGCATGAAGCCGGCCCCGCCGAGCCAGCCGTCCAGCGCCGCCCGGCGGGCCGTGCGGGCCGAGCGGGCCAGCAGGATCCAGGGGACGAGGGCGGCGTAGGCGAGCCACCACAGGGAGGGCGCGGGGAAGGCGAGCGCGGGCAGTGCCCCGGCCGCGGCCGCCGCGGCCCCGCGCACCCAGGGCGACGCGGGCCCCGCCTCCCACCGGCCGGTCGACACCCGCATGCCGCCTCCCTCCATCGGATCGCCGCACCCAGTGTGCGCGCCTCGGCCGATCTTGCACAGCGGACGCCGCGTCAGGCCTGCTCCGGGAAGAGCCGGCGCCACTTCTCGTGGACGACGACCTCGGTCAGCCGCCAGTCGTCGGCGGCGCGGCGGGCGGTGAACAGGTAGCGGCCGGCGCAGGTGTAGTTGGGGGCGGCGGCCTTGCCGGCGGTCTCGCCCGGCGGCGCCTGAAGGGGGTCGCCGAGGTGCATCGGGTTGAGGTAGTCCGCCTGCACGGTGGCCGTGTCGCCGGGCGCGCCGCCGTCCCGCAGCGCGATGCCGATCCGCCGGTTGACGATCAGGTGCTGGCGTACGGGGAAGTGCCGCATCATGTCGGCGAGCCAGTCCGCGATGTCGGTGACGCCGCCCGCGATGCCGCCCGCGGAGCGGTAGTCGACGCGGCCCTCCGGGACGAACAGGGCCCGGTACGCGGCCCAGTCGCCGTCGTCCACGGCGATGGCGTAGCCGGTGACCAGGTCGTCGATGGCGAGGCGGTCCATGACAGTGGTGTGTTCCGCACGCTGGGTCATCGCCTCAGTTTTCGGCATGCGCACGTCCCCGCCAAGAGGCCGGGGCGGTACGGCCGCGGGCCCCCGCCGTAAAACGGGGGCCCGCGGGCGGCGCGGCAGGTCAGCGCGCCGGTGCCGGCTCCGCCGTTTCGCCGGCGGCGCGCCCCTCGGAGGTCTCCGACTGCGCGAACTGGGTGCGGTACAGCTCCTGGTAGCGGCCGCCCGCCGCGAGCAGCGCGTCGTGGGTGCCGCGCTCCACGATCCGCCCGTCCTCCACCACCAGGATCAGGTCGGCGGCCCGTACGGTCGACAGCCGGTGGGCGATGACCACGGAGGTGCGGCCCTCCAGGGCCTCGGTCAGCGCCTCCTGCACCGCCGCTTCCGAGGTGTTGTCCAGGTGGGCGGTGGCCTCGTCCAGGATCACCACGCGCGGCCTGGCCAGCAGCAGGCGGGCGATGGTCAGCCGCTGCCGTTCACCGCCGGAGAGCCGGTAGCCGCGCTCGCCGACCACCGTGTCGAGGCCGTCGGGCAGCGAGGCGATCAGGCCGTCCAGACGGGAGCGGCGCAGCGCGTCCCACAGCTCCTCCTCGGCCGCTTCGGGCCTGGCCAGCAGCAGGTTCTCGCGGATGGTGTCGTGGAAGAGGTGCCCGTCCTGGGTCACCATGCCCAGGGTGTCGCGCAGCGCGTCGGCGGTCAGGTCGCGGACGTCCACGCCGGCCAGCCGTACCGCGCCGGTGTCCGTGTCGTAGAGCCGCGGGAGCAGCTGGGCGATCGTCGACTTGCCCGCGCCCGAGGAGCCGACCAGGGCGATCATCTGTCCCGGCTCGGCGCGGAAGGAGACACCGTGCAGCACCTCGGCGCCGCCTCTGGTGTCCAGGGTCGCCACCTCTTCGAGGGAGGCGAGGGAGACCTTGTCGGCGGACGGGTAGCCGAAGCGCACGGCGTCGAACTCCACCGAGACCGGCCCGTCCGGCACCGCGCGGGCGTCCGGCTTCTCCTCGATCAGCGGCTTGAGGTCCAGCACCTCGAAGACCCGCTCGAAGCTGACCAGCGCGCTCATCACCTCGGTGTGCGCGCCGGAGAGCGCCGTCAGCGGCGCGTACAGGCGGGTCAGCAGCAGGGCCAGCGAGACGATCGAGCCCGCTTCGAGGTGGCCGCGCAGCGCCAGGAAGCCGCCGAGGCCGTAGACGACCGCCAGGGCGAGGGCGGAGACCAGGGTGAGCGCCGTGACGAAGTACGTCTGGACCATGGCGGTACGGACCCCGATGTCGCGCACCCGCCGGGCACGGGTGGCGAATTCGGCGGACTCGCGGGCCGGGCGGCCGAACAGCTTGATCAGGGTGGCCCCCGGCGCGGAGAACCGCTCGGTCATCTGGGTGCCCATTGCCGCGTTGTGGTCGGCTGCCTCCCTGCGCAGCCCGGCCAGCCGCCGGCCGACCCGGCGGGCGGGCAGCACGAACACCGGGAGCAGCACCAGCGCGGCCAGCGTGATCTGCCACGACAGACTCAGCATCACCACGAGCGTCAGCAGCAGCGTCACGACGTTGCCGACCACGCTGGACAGCGTGTCGCTGAACGCCCGCTGCGCCCCGATCACGTCGTTGTTCAGGCGGCTGACCAGGGCTCCTGTGCGCGTACGGGTGAAGAAGGCGACCGGCATCCGCTGCACGTGGTCGTAGACGGTGGTCCGCAGGTCGAGGATCAGGTTCTCGCCCAGGCCCGCCGACAGCCGGCGGGCCAGCAGGCCCAGGCCCGCCTCCGCCACCGCGATGAGGGCGATCAGCCCGGAGAGGCCGAGGACCGTACCGGCCGCCTCGGTGCCGATGATGGTGTCGACCACCCGGCCCGCGAGGAGCGGGGTGGCGACCGCGAGCGTGGCGGTCACGGTGCTGAGCACCAGGAACCAGGTCAGCGCGCGGCGGTGCGGCCGGGCGAAGGCGGCGATGCGCCGCAGGGTGGTGCGGGAGAGGGGGCGCCGGTCCTGCTGTGCGGTCAAGGCGCTGTGCAGCGAGTGCCAGGCGGTGACTTCCATGTCCATCGCGGTCCTCCGGGGCGGCGTGGTCGGCTCGGGAATGATCGCGGGCCGTGGTGACCGGCGACAGGACCCGAAGCTATGACCTCAACTAATGTTGAGGTCAAGCGATTCCCCCGTGGGCGCGCCGCGGCGTTGCGCCGGGCGGGGCGTATTGATGCGCGTCGGAGGCGTGCGCCGCTCCGAGGGGCGGGAAAGGGCGTGCGTGAACCCGCACACCAGAACCGAACGCATGAAGACGTCTTCACTTATTGCCCCAGATACGATGAGGCGCATGGGACACGGAGCCGACGGCAGGACCACACCGGCAGCACACCTGGACGCGGACGCCGCCGCGACCATCGCCGCCACCCTCCAGGCGCTGGCCACCCCGTCGCGGCTGATGATCCTCACCCGGCTCCGCCAGGGCCCCTGCCCGGTCGGCGAACTCGCCGACGCGGTCGGCATGGAGCAGTCGGCGGTCTCCCACCAGCTGCGGCTGCTGCGGGCGCTCGGCCTGGTCACGGGGTCCCGCCGCGGCCGCCGGATCGTCTACAGCCTGTACGACACGCACGTCGCCCAGCTCTTGGACGAGGCCGTCTACCACATCGAGCACCTGCGGCTCGGCGCACGCGACCTGCCCGGCACGGCGGAGGCCGAAGGCCCCGAAGGGGCGGCGGACACCGGGCGGGCCGGGGCCGGAACGAGGCCCTCAGGGCGCTGACCCGCGGTCTGCCCGGCGTGCACTCCCGTGCTCAGCCCGCTCCGCGCGCCCCAAGTCGCTCCCGTACGTCGTCCTGTGAGAGATAGACGTCGGTCCGCTCGAAGTCGCGCAGTGTGGCGGGCTTCTCCGCCTGGAATCCGGTCCGCACGAAATCGTCGCCCGCGGTGGCGTTGATCAGCCAGTTCGCGACGGTACGGAACCTGGCGACACCGGTGCGCAGCGCCAGCAGGTGGTAGCCGCGCGCCGCCACCTGGGCGGGCAGCCCGGTCAGCTCGTACCCCAGCGGCTTGGACACCGCGTCGATGCCGCCGAGGTCGACGACCAGACCGAGGTCCTTGTGCCGGTACGGCGCGCGCGGTGCGCCGCGCAGCCCGGCGATGATGTTGCGGGCGGCGTGCTTGCCCTGCCGCTGCGCGTGCTGCGCCGTGGGCGGGCAGACCGCGCCGGCACCCTTCGTCAGGTCGGGCACGGCCGCCGCGTCGCCGCAGGCCAGCACGTCCGGCATGCCCGGCACGGTCAGATCGGCGTCCACGACGAGCCGGCCGCGTACCGTCTCGGCGCCCAGCGTGCCGATCAGCGGGCTGGCCGCCACGCCGGCGGTCCAGATCAGCGTCCGGCACGGCAGCACCCGCCCGTCCGTGAACTCCACGCAGTCCTCGGTCACTTCGGCGACCGACACGCCGAGCGAGACCTCCGTGCCGCGCCGCCGCATCAGCTCCAGCGCCTTCTGCCCGAGCCGGTCGCCCAGCTCGGGCATCAGCTTCGGCGCGATGTCGATGAGGTGCCACTTGATCTGGGTGGGGTCCAGGCGCGGGTAGCGCCGGGCGGCCGCGTTGGTGAGCCGCTGGAGGTAGGCGACCGTCTCCGTGCCCGCGTACCCGCCGCCCACGACGACGAACTGGAGCCGCGCCGCGCGCTCCTGCGGGTCCGAGGAGGCGGCGGCGATGTCGAGCTGGGCGATGACGTGGTCGCGGATGTACGCGGCTTCGGCGAGTGTCTTCATGCCGCGCGCGTAGTCCGTCAGACCGGGGATGTCGAACGTACGGGTGATGCTGCCGGGCGTCAGCACCAGCCGGTCGTAGGGGATGTCGGTGATCTCGCCCGTGATCAGCCGCACCACGCAGACCTTGGCCGCGGCGTCGATGCCGACCACACCGCCGGGCACCAGGCGCGTGCGCCGCAGGATGCGCCGCAGGGAGGGCGCGATCGACTGCGGGGTGACCACACCGGCGGCGACGTGGGGGAGCAGCGGCAGGTACAGCTCGTAGTTGTTGGGCGTGACGAGCACGATCTCGGCCGTCTCGGCGGACAGTCCGTGCTCCAGGCCCCGGGCGCACTCCACCCCGGCGAAGCCGCCGCCCACGATCAGGACTCTGGGTCGTTCCATGACGCGTCCTCGCCTCTGTCGGCAGCTGTGTCGGCTCCCGGCCACGCTGGCACGGGGCGGCGGGCCTCGCCACCGCGCCCACCGGGTACCTCCTGCGACCGGGTGAGAAACAGGCGTCCCGGCCGTCCCGGCGCGCCGCGGCTCAGCGGCCGTCGTGGCGGGTGGGCCGGGGGCGGCCGGTGCGGGCGAAGTGCGGCAGGGAGATGCCGCCGCGGTGCGGTGCCCCGGCACCGCCCGCCCGGACGAACAGGGTGACGGTGACGCCCTCGGTGAAGCCGTTGCGGCGCATCAGCGCCGCCGACGCGGTGTTGTCCGCCTCGACGTCGGTCACCACGGACGAGGCGCCGGCCTCGGTCAGCACGGCGCAGCAGTCCCGTACGAGCCGGCCGGCCACCCCGCGCCCCTGGAAGTCCGGGTCCACCGCGATCCACTCCAGGTATCCCCAGTCCTCGCGCTGCTCGAAGGTCATCGAGCCGAGCACGAAGCCCGCCAGCCGCTCACCGGCCATGGCGACGCGGCAGGCGGGTACGGAGGCGTCGAGGTGGGTGGCGACCGCGGTCAGCGACCAGCCGGTGTACGGCATGGCTTTGGTGTCGTAGACCCGGCAGCCCAGCTCCAGGACGGCCGGCAGGTGTCCGGGCTCCAGCGGGTGCAGGGTGATCTCGGTGTCGGATCCGGTGTCGTGCGCGGCCGGGGTCGGCATGGCCGACGCTCCTTTCGGTGGGGAAGAGGTGGCGTAGGCGGTCGGGAGGGCGGGCCGGGTGTACGCCAGTGAGGGTGCGAACCCACCCTAAGTGGGGCGATATAGGGCTGTGGATCAACCCCTGTAGTTTGCGGGGATGAGTACCGCCGCCGCCGAGATCCTTTCCCTCCTGCTGCTGGTCTGCGTGCTGGTCTTCGCCGTACGGAGGCCGGGCGGCGCACCCGAGGCCGTGGCGGCCGTGCCGGCGGCGGGCCTGCTCGTCCTGGCCGGCGCGGTGTCGCCCGCCGCGGCGTGGACCCAGGTGCGCACCCTGCTGCCGGTCGTCGGCTTCCTGGCCGCGGTGCTGGTCCTCGCCCACCTCTGCGCGCGGGAAGGGGTGTTCGAGGCGGCCGGTGCGGCTCTGGCGCGGCGCTGCGCCGGGCGGCCGCGGCGCCTGCTGGCCGGGGTGTTCGTGCTCGCCGCCGCGGTCACGGCGGTGCTCAGCCTGGACGCTACGGTGGTGCTGCTGACGCCGGTGGTGGTGGCCACCGCCGCACACGCCGGCGTCCGCGCCCGCCCGCACCTGTACGCCTGCGCCCACCTGGCGAACTCCGCCTCGCTGCTGTTGCCCGTCTCCAACCTCACCAACCTGCTGGCGCTCGGCGCGGCCGGGCTGTCCTTCACGCGGTTCGCGGCGCTGATGGCGCTGCCGTGGGTGGTGGCGGTGGCCTTCGAGTACCTGGTCTTCAGGAAGTTCTTCGGGCGGGAGCTGGCGGAGGACACCGGCGGGCCCGCGGCCGAGGAGGGCCGGACGGGCGGGCCCGCGACCGAGGGCCCCGCGCAGGATTCGCCCCCGCTCCCCGTGTTCGCCCTCGTGGTCCTCTCGCTCACGCTCGCCGGCTTCGTCGTGACCTCCTTCGCCGGGCTCGAACCGGTCTGGGCGGCGCTGGCCGGCGTCCTGGCCCTGGGGATACGCGCGCTCGCGCGCCGGGAGACCAGCGTGGCCGGGATGGCCGGGGCGGCGAAACCGTTCTTCTGCCTCTTCGTCCTGGCCCTCGGCATCGTGGTGGAAGCGGTGGTCGCCAACGGCCTCGGCGGCGCCGTCGACCGGCTGCTGCCCGAAGGCCCGTCGCTGCCCGCGCTGCTCGGCGTCGCCGCGTTCGCCGCCCTCCTGGCCAACGTCATCAACAACCTGCCCGCCGTACTGGCGCTGCTGCCGGTCGCGGCGCACGGCGGCCCAGGGCCCGTGCTCGCGGTGCTGATCGGTGTGAACCTCGGCCCGAACCTGACGTACGTCGGCTCGCTGGCCACACTCCTGTGGCGGCGCACCCTCCAGGACCGGGGCGACGCGCCGGACCTGGGCACCTTCACCCGCCTCGGTGTGCTGACCGTACCGGCCGGGCTGGTCCTGACGACGGTGGCACTGTGGGGAGCCCTGAACGTCATCGGCGCGTAGGGCGCTCGTACGGTTCCACGGGCGGCCCGGCGCCGACGCCCTACAGCGGTGCCTCCCAGACCACCACCGCGTCGCCCCCGCGCTCCGTCACCGTCAGCCGCACCCCCGCCCGCCCGTCGCCGAGGACGGCCGTCGCGTCGACCACCACGTCGATACGGACCGGTTCCGACGTCCCCCGCCGCCCGCCCGGCTCCGCGAGCGCCGCCCGCAGCGCCATGACCAGCTCCTCGCCGTTCGCCTCGCCGACCCGCGCGTCCACGGGGCCCACGAACCGCACCGACGGCCGGGCGCCCAGGACGGCGGCCGCGGCGCCGGCCTCCTGGAGGACGCGGGTCCGCAAACCGGCCGGCGCCTCGGCCGGGCCCTGCTGCAGGGCGATGATCGCGGTCCGTATCTCCTGGACCGTCGCGTCCAGCTCGTCCAGGGCCCGGCCGACGCCCTCCCGCACCTCGGGCACCACCGCCTTGCGCTGCGCGCCCGCCAGCAGCATCCCCGTCGCGAACAGCCGCTGTATGACCAGATCGTGCAGATCGCGGGCTATCCGGTCGCGGTCTTCGTACACGGCCAGCCGCTCGCGGTCGCGCTGCGTGTCGGCGATCACGAGCGCGAGCGCCGCCTGCACCGCGAACTGGGCCGCCAGGGTCCGCTCGGTCGAGGTGAAGCGCCGCCCGCCCGAGGCCCGGCACAGGGCGAGCGCACCCAGCACCTTCCCGTTGCTGCGCAGCGGCAGCAGCATGGTCGGGCCGTAGTGGCGGGCGAGCGGGGAGACCGACCGCGGGTCCGTCGCGAAGTCGTCCGTGTGGACCGAGAGCCCGGCCCGTATCTGGTGGACGACCGGGCTCTCCGGCGGGATCACGCCCCGGTACGCCTCGTCGCGGGCCGGGTCCGGCAGAACCGTGGAGAGCGCCACGACCTCCATGCCGCCCTCGGAGTGCGGCAGCATGACGGCACCGGTCGCCGCCTCGGCCAGTTCCCTGCCCCGTTCGGCCACGACGGTGAGCGCGTCCTCGGCCGTCGACCCGGTTCCGGGGCCGGCCAGCAGGGCGTTCGTGACCGAGGCGGCGCCGTCGATCCAGCGGCGGCGCTGCCGGGCGGCGGAGTACGCCCGGAAGTTGCCCACGGCGATGCCCGCCTCGGTGGCCAGGATCCGCACCAGGTGGAGGTCCTCGGCGCCGAACTCCGCGCCGTCCCGCTTGTCCGCCACACAGAGGCTCCCGAAGCGCTCGCCGCGCACCTGTACGGGCACGTCGAGGAAGGAGCGCGCCGGCGGCCGGCCGATCCGGCGGTGGACCTCGGGGGAGACGCCGTACGTGATCAGGTCGGCCGGCCCGTCGCCGTCCTCGTCCAGGATGCCGATGGCGGCGTACCGGGCGGAGGTCAGGGAAGCGGCGGTCTCGGCGATGCGGCGCAGCGCGCTGTCCACGTCCAGGTCGGTGCCGACCGCCACCATCGCTTCGAGGAGCTGCGGGAGCCGCGGGACGGGCCCGTCGGGGCTGCCGGACAGCTCGCGCAGGCTCTGCGCGGTGTCCTCGGCGGTGCCGGGGGCGCGGACGGGCGCGGGGCCGTGCGGGTCGGCGGGGCCGTGGAGGTCGGGAGTCTGCGGCATCGGTCCGGCGTCTGCCCTGTTTCTGCTCGGCTCGGCGCCGCGCGCCCACTGCCGGTGTGAGCCACGTGCGCCGTACGGAACCAGGGGCGGCTGCGGGTCTATATCGTGCCCCTGACAACTGGATGGCTGATTTCAGTCTAGTTCGTCCGAATGAATGAACTTGTGACTGATTGGCGGGGGCCGACGCGTGGCAGGCGCGGCGGACATGCGTAGGAGAAGGATAAGGAGTGGCCGGAAATCGCTCGGTCTTTCGTCGGACCGGCGGACCGCCGGAGGCGCCGGCCGCAGATGCTGCCGCCCCGGATTTCACCGCCCCGCTCCCGTTGCTCCCGACGCCCCGGCCACCGACCGCGTACCGGCCACCGCGGCGGCCGTCGGCGGCGCAGTTTCCAGGAGCCCGGCGTCCACCGCCCAGGCCCGTGGCATGAGTTTGAGACAACTTCTTTACGTATGTGCCGTCCGGACTGACAGGGGGGCCAGTGGGTAAGCCGTAGACACGTAAGGGCACAGCCGACGACCCGGACCCCGCCGGAGGCTGGCGCCGCGCGGATGCCGAACGCCGACGGTGGTCATCCCCGCCGGGGCCGCACCAGGGCGAGTCCCCAAACTTCCGTATGTCCCGACCGCCAGCGTGCGGCGGCAGCACGCGCACCGGCACGGAGGTGGGGACAGGCATGGTGGATCAGGGGCGGAGTTTCACGAGCCGGGAACACGTGGTCGGCGCGACAACCGTGGTGGAACTGGGCGGAGAAGTGGACATTCTCGCGGCGACCGCGCTGGCCGCGCGCCTCGACGAGATCACCGGCGCGCGCTGCCCCGATCTCGTCCTGGACATGCGGTCGGTGACCTTCATCGACTGCTGCGGACTGTCGTTGCTGTGCCGCACCCGGCGGCGTACCGAGGCCAAGGCGGGGCGGCTGCGCCTGGCGGGCGTCGCCGAGAGCCCCAGCGTGCTGCGGCTGTTGCGGCTGACCGGCCTGCTGCCCGTCTTCGACCTCTGCCTCGATCCCGGCCCCGACGCCGTTTACGGTATCGCCGAGGAAGCCGCCGGGCCCGGCCGGGGCGGGGCCTGTGCCTGTACGCCGCGGCCCGAGGGCGAGGGGTGCCCGGCCACTCCGGACACCCCCACGGACAACGCCGTCGCCTGACGCGACATCAGGCGGGCAGCGCGGCCTCGATCGCCGCCGTCAGCTCCTCGGCCTCGGGCTCCGTCCGGGGCCGGAACCGTCCCACGACCGCCCCTTCGCCGTCGATGAGGAACTTCTCGAAGTTCCACTGCACGTCACCGGCCTCGCCCGCGCCGTCCTCGGCGCGGGTGAGCTCCGCGTACAGCGGGTGCCGCTCGGGGCCGTTGACGTCCGTCTTCTCGAACAGCGGAAAGCTGACGCCGTACGTCGTCGAGCAGAACGTGGCGATCTCCTCCGAGCTGCCCGGCTCCTGGCCCGCGAACTGGTTGCTGGGGAAGCCGAGGACGGTGAAGCCGCGGTCGGCGTACCGCTGCTGGAGCCGCTCCAGGCCCGAGTACTGCGGGGTCAGCCCGCACTTGGATGCCACGTTGACCACCAGGAGGGCGCGGCCGCGGTAGTCGGCCAGCGAGGCGGACTCGCCGTTCAGGGTGCGCAGGGGGATGTCGTACAGGCTCACGTTCGGGCTCCTCGGTACGGGATCGTGACGGCGGACGCGCTTCGTACGCGACAACCGTGCCGGTGCGCGCAATCTTCCCCGACCGGAATCCCGCCGGGCCGGGGAGGGTGCTCCGTGACCCACTTGGCCCGTCGTGCCCCTCTTGACCCGTAAGCGAACGTGCCAGCACAGTACGGAGGACCAGCTGGTCCGACCAGTCTCCCGGCCGAGGGCAGGGAAGCCGGAGGGTGCCGTGCACAGCAGCCCGAGTGTCGTGCCGCCGGGTCCGGACGCCGGCGTGCCGGAGGTCGACGAAGCGGCCGCCGTCGCCTTCGCACAGGACCTCGTACGGATGAGAACCGTCAACGCCGCGGGTGCCACGGCCGTCGAACAGCCCGCCGCCGACCTCGTCTCCCGCCTCTTCACCGCGTTCGGCTGGCCCCACGAGGTGGTGCCGGTGGCGCCGGGCCGCCCCAATGTCGTCGCGGTCGTCGAGGGCGGCGGCGGGCCGGGCCGCACCCTGATGTTCGAAGGGCACACCGACGTCGTCACCGAGGGCGACGCCGGGGACTGGTCCGTCGATCCGTACGGCGCCGAGATCCGCGACGGCAGGCTGTGGGGCCGGGGCGCCGCCGACATGAAGTCCGGCGTGGCCGCGATGGTCTACGGGGTGCGGGCGCTCCAGCGGGCCGGCCCCTTCCCCGGGCGCATCGTCGTCGGCGTGCTGTGCGACGAGGAGGGCCTGATGCTCGGGGCCAAGGCGTTCGCCGCCTCGCCGCTCGCCGCCGGGGTGGACGGTGTGATCGTCTGCGAGCCGGAGGGCTACGAGGTGTGCACCTCGGCCCGCGGCGGCATCCGCCTGCGGCTCGGCCTCCGGGGCGAGATGGCGCACGGCGCGATGCCGCAGGAGGGCCGCAGCGCCCTCGTCGCGGGCGCGCGGATCGTCGCCGCGCTCCCGGAGGCCGAGGCGTGGGCGCTGCGGCGGTACGGCACCCACCCGCACGCCGGAGCGGTGACCGTGACCCCGACGGTGCTGCGCGCGGGCGACCCCGACCAGCTCAACGTCATACCGGGCCACGGCGTGCTCGGCATCGACGTACGGACCGTTCCCGGCACCGACCACGCCGAGCTGGTCGAGCACGTCCG
The DNA here is from genome assembly GCF_044329785.1 of Streptomyces sp. NPDC017529. Classification (NCBI taxonomy): domain Bacteria; kingdom Bacillati; phylum Actinomycetota; class Actinomycetes; order Kitasatosporales; family Streptomycetaceae; genus Streptomyces; species Streptomyces sp. NPDC017529. The sequence goes on along the minus strand of NZ_JBIRJY010000038.1, from coordinate 3,978 downwards.
GCAGGCGGCCGTGCTCGCCGCGGCCACCGTGGGCGTCACCGTCGAAACGGCCGTCGTCGACGACCGGCCCGCCGTCGAGACCGACGCGGCGCACCCGCTCGTCACGGCGCTGGTGGCCGGCCACCGGCAGGTGCACGGCGCCGCGCCGCGCTTCGGCGCGGTGCCCGGCACGACCGACGGGACGATCCTGACCCGCGACGCGGGACTGCCGACGGTCGTCTACGGACCGGGCGGCAAGTGGATCGCCCACCAGAAGGACGAGTACGTGGAGGTGCGCGAGATCGCCGAGTACGCCCGGGTCTACGCCGCGGCGGCCCGGCACTTCCTGAAGGGCGGAGCCCGGCCGGAAGGCGGCGGCGCGTGAGCCTTCCCGCCGCCTTCCCCCGGGGCCTGCCCGTCGGCGACGGCTGGGTGCCCGCTCCGCGTACCGGCCCGGTCGTCTTCCCGTACGACGGCACGCAGTTCGCCACCGCGCCGGTGGGCGACGCGGACCTCGCCCGCCGCGCCGCCGGGCACGCCGCCGCCGTGCGCGCCCGCGTCGCGCGGCTGGCCTCGCGCGTACGGCGCCGGGTGCTGGGCGGGGTGGCCGCCGACCTGGAGGCCGTCGCGGGGCCGATGGAGGACCTGCTCGTCCTGGAGACCGGCAAGCCGCGTACCGACTGCCGCACCGAGGTACGGCGGGCCGTGGTGACCTGGCAGGCCGCCGCCGACGAGGTGGTGCACATCCACGGTGAGACGGTGCCCCTGGACCTGCTTCCCTCGGGGGACGGCATGGTCGGCTTCTGGACCCGGCGCCCCGTGGGCGTGGTGGTCGGCATCGCCGGCTTCAACTACCCGATGATGCTCGCCTCCCACAAGATCGCCCCGGCGCTCGCGGCCGGCTGCCCGGTGATCGTCAAACCGGCCCCGGCCACGCCGCTGGCCACCCTGTGGCTGGTCCACCTCGTACGGGAACGGCTCGCCGCGGCCGGCGCGCCGCCCGGCGCCGTGCAACTGGTCACCGGCGACGCGGCGGTCGGCCGCACCCTGACCACCCACCCCGAGGTGGCGGCGGTCTCCTTCACCGGTTCCGCCGCCGTCGGCCACCGCATCGCCCGCGACGCGGCGCCCCGCAAGACCGTTCTCGAACTGGGTTCCAACGCGGCGCTGGTGGTCGCCGCCGACGCCGACCTGGAGGCGGCCGCCGACGCCGTGGCACGCGGCGGCTACTACGCCTCCGGCCAGGCGTGCATCGCCGTACAGCGCGTCATCGCCGTCGCCGGGATCGCCGGCGAGCTGGAGCGGCGGATCGCCGGACGGCTGCCCGGGATCGTCGTCGGCGATCCGCGCGAGGAGGACACCCGGGTCGCCGCCCTCATCGACGAGGCCGCGACCGAACGGGTGCTGTCCTGGATCGACCGGGCCCGTGCGGCCGGGGCGCGGGTGGTGGCGGGCGGCACCCGCCGCGGCCGGTGCGTGACACCGACGCTGCTGGCCGACGTGCCGGACGGGGAGCCCGCGTGGGACGAGGAGATCTTCGGTCCGGTCGTCGCGCTGCGTACGGTGCCGGACCTGGACGCGGCGTACGACCTGGTCAACGCCGGGCGGTACGGGCTGCACGCGGCGGTCTTCACCCGCGGCCTGGACGCCGCCTTCCGGGCGCTGGACGCGCTGGACGTCGGCGGCGTGGTGATCAACGAGGTCCCGGGCTACCGCAGCGACGTCGCGCCGTACGGCGGCGTCAAGGACTCGGGGCTCGGCCGCGAGGGGCCGCGCTTCGCGATCGAGGAACTGACGGTGCCGCGGATGGCCGTGATCCGCCCGTGAGCGCCCCGGCCGGTGCCGGCACGGGCCCGTACCTTCTACGACCCCGGGAGCACACCATGGAGCAGATGATCGAGTACGCGAAGCTGTTCCGCCTGGACGGGCGGCGGATCGCGGTCGTCGGCGGCGCCGGCGGGATCGGCCGGGAGGCGGTACGCGCCCTGGCCGCGCACGGCGCCGAGGTGATCGTCGCCGACGTGGACGCGGCCGGCGCCGCCCGCGCGGCGGAGGCAGCCGCCGCCGAGCCCCCGGCCCCCGGCAGCCGGACCGGCACGGCGACCGCGTTCCCCCTCGACGTGCTGGACGACGACGCGGTACGAGACGCGGCCGCGCGGTGGGGCGCCCTGGACGGGCTGGTCGTCACCGTCGGCGTCAATGTGCGCAAGCGGATCGCCGACTACACCGCCGCCGAGTTCGACCGGGTCGTCGCCCTCAACCTGCGGGCGGTCTTCACCCTCGTCCAGGCCGTGGCACCCGGCATGGCGGAGCGCGGCCGGGGCAGCGTGGTCGGCCTGGCCTCCATGCGCGCCGTCCAGGTCGAACCGGGGCAGAGCGTGTACGCGGCCTCGAAAGCCGGGCTGGTGCAGTTCCTGCGGACGGCCGCTGCGGAGTGGGGGCCGCGCGGCGTGCGGTGCAACGCGGTGGCGCCCGGCGTCGTCCGTACGCCTCTCACCGACCAGATCGCCGCCGTCCCCGCCTGGTACGACGCGTACGCCCAGGCGTCCGCGCTGGGGCGCTGGGCCCGCGCCGACGAGATCGCCGGCGCCGTCGTCTACCTCGTCTCCGACGCGTCCACCTTCGTCACCGGGAGCGTGCTGAGCGTCGACGGCGGCTGGACGGCGGTCGACGGCCGGTTCGAGCCGTCGGTCTGACCGGATGGCGTGCCACCCTCGCCACCCGCTCGAAAAGCGTGATTCAGATCACGGGAATTCCGGTGTAACAAACCACGGGTAAGTGCGCGATGAATAAAGAGGTGCTCGCCGTGCACCGTGCCTATGTGTATCGAGAGGTTCCTCGTGTCACTCACCTCGTCCATCACGCGACCGCAGGAAATAGCCGTATCCCCGGCCCCGGAAGCCGTACCGTCCGCAGGTACCGCGATCGAGGCGGCGGGCGGATTCACCCTGTCCCACGGTGACGAGGGGGACGCGCCGGCGCAGCAGGTCGCCGGCAGCGGCGCCTCCGCCGACCCGGTCAAGGACTACCTCAAGCTGATCGGCAAGGTCCCGCTGCTCAACGCCGAGCAGGAGGTCGAGCTGGCCAAGCGCGTCGAGGCCGGCCTGTTCGCGCAGGAGAAACTGGACACCGGCGAGCCCACCGGGAAGCTCAGGCGCGAACTGGAGATCCTGGTCGCGGACGGCGCACGCGCCAAGGAGCACCTGGTCGAGGCCAACCTCCGGCTCGTCGTCTCGCTCGCCAAGCGCTACACCGGGCGCGGCATGCTCTTCCTGGACCTCATCCAGGAAGGCAACCTCGGCCTGATCCGCGCGGTCGAGAAGTTCGACTACGTCAAGGGATTCAAATTCTCGACGTACGCGACCTGGTGGATTCGCCAGGCCATCACCCGCGCCATGGCCGACCAGGCCCGGACGATCCGCATTCCGGTCCACATGGTCGAGATCATCAACAAGCTGGCCCGGATTCAGCGCCAGCTGCTCCAGGACACCGGCCGCGAACCCACCCCCGAGGAACTGGCCAAGGAACTCGACATGACCCCGGAAAAGGTCATCGAGGTACAGAAATACGGCCGTGAACCGATATCCCTGCACACCCCGCTGGGCGACGAGGGCGACAGCGAGTTCGGCGACCTGATCGAGGACACCGAGGCCGTCGTCCCGGCGGAGGCCGTCGGCTTCTCCTTCCTCCAGCAGCAGCTGCGGGCCATCCTGGAGACCCTCGCCGACCGTGAGGCCGGCGTCGTCTCGATGCGCTACGGCCTCAAGGACGGCCAGCCCAAGACCCTCGACGAGATCGGCAAGGTCTACGGCGTCACGCGCGAGCGCATCCGCCAGATCGAGAACAAGACCATGTCGAAGCTCCGCCATCCGTCGCGCTCGCAGCTGCTGCGCGACTATCTCGACTAGAGGTTGTCCCGTATGGGGTGTGAGTTATCCCGTGAGGGCCAGGTTGTGCAACCGGGCGATGCCGAGCATGGCCTGGTGAACTCCGTCGCCC
>NZ_JBIRJY010000037.1:0-37696 GCF_044329785.1 Streptomyces sp. NPDC017529 | reverse complement strand
GTACTGCAGGGGGGACCCTGTGGGAGAGTAGGACGCCGCCGAACAAATTGTGAGTGGGAAGCCCCGCACCGTATGGTGCGGGGCTTTCCGCATTTTCAGCCCAGACTTGTTGAAAAGCTAAGGCGGTGCTGGTGCCGCCTGGTCAGGCACGTGAAGAAGCCTGGTCAGGCACGTGAAGAAGACGCCCAAAAAATTCGATACCAGCGCTTACGCCTCTCGCCAGGGCCCGGCCAAGAGCTTACGTATCGCCTGGCCTTCAACCAAGGCGCACGCCGGCCCGAGGGAGGCCGGGCATTCTGCGAAGAACTCAGCGGGCGCATGGGGTTTCCCGTGCTGTCCTCCAGCCTTGCCACGCTCGCCGCGCGCCCAGCACTCGGATTCAAGCGCCTGTCCCTTGTCTCGCCCCCTGGAAGAACTGGCGTCTCTGAGCCGCCTGACGCACCAGGCATCCGTCTGACCCGCCGGCCGGACGCTCTACCACCCGGCGCGCGGCGGGCGGTCGTCGCCCGGTCCTGGGCAGCCCGGTGCTCCGAGGCGCGTGGCGCCGGCCCGTGACCGTGCGCTGAACAGGAGCAGGCCACCGCGCGAGATGCGCGGTGGCCTGGTATAGGGCGTGGCGGCAAGCGCCACGGGTGTCGGGTCGGCGTGTGCCGTCCTCTATGCCTGGGAGTGCTTGGCAGGGAAGCCGCGGTGGCGGGCGAGGAGAACGACCACCAGTACCGGCGCCAGGAGGATCAGGACACTCCAGGGGAAGGAACGGCTACCGGTGAGGTTGAGCAGGACGCCGCCGGCGATGCCGCCGCCCGCCATGGCGACGTTCCACAAGGTGACGACCATGGCCTGGGCCGTATCGGCGGAAGCCCCGGCTGCCTCGCCGGCCGCGGTCTGCAGCAAGGTGGGGATGCCTCCCCAGCCCAGGCCCCACAGCACCACGGCGACGTAGACAAGCGTGGTGGAGTCGGCGAAGACCGCCAGTACGGCGGCCCCCACGGCGACGAGCAGGGTGCTGACGATGGTCAGACCGCGCAGCCGCCGGTGGATGAGGGCGCCGACGGCCCAGATACTCAGCAGCGAGGCGATGCCGAAGACGAGCAGCACCAGATCGGTGCTGTCGCCCATGCCCAGGCCGTCGAGGAACGTGGCGATATAGGCGTACAAGATGGTGTGGGCCAGGACGAAGACGAGCGTGACGAACAGAACGGGGGTCACGCCCGGGATGCGCAGGGTCCGCAGCATCTTCGGCCGCTCACCACGCTCCTGCCCCCGGTAGTTGGGTACGGCCGCCACGATCCACGCCAAGAGCACCACCGTGAGCGCCGTCATCGCGAAGAAAGCCGTGCGCCAGCCGAGTGCCTTGCCCAGGAACGTTCCGGCGGGGACACCAATGGAGAGCGCGACGGGGATACCGGCCATGGCGATGGCGATCGCCTTGCCTTGCAGATGACTGGGGGCCATACGGCGCGCGTACCCGGCGAGCAACGCCCAGGCCAAGCCGGCTGCCACACCGGCAACGAACCGCGCCACCATCGTCAGCCCGCAGTTGGAAGACAGGGCGGTGACGGTGTTGGCGACAGCGAACCCGACCATCGCGGTCAGCAGCGCGTGCTTGCGCTGCCAGCCCGCGGTGGCGGTGGCCAGTGGGATCGCGGTCAGCACCGTGCCGATGGCATAGATCGTGACAGTCTGGCCCGTCGCGGACTCGCTCACACGAAGGTCACCGCTCATGGCGGGCAGCAGCCCCGCAGGCAGGGTTTCGGTGAGGCTCGTGATGAAGACGGCAGTGGCGAGGGCGAGCAGGGCGAACAGCGGCAGCTTCTGCCGCTCGTTCCCCGCCTCCCCGTCGCGGGCTGCAGCGGTGGCAACCGCTGTATCGGGTGCAGTGGTCATGAGAGGTGCTCCGGATCGGTGTGGGGACGCAGGTGATGTGGCCGTCGGTGGGTCACGAGCTGCCGAGCCCGCCGTCGACGGGAAGGCGGGTGCCTGTGGTGAACGTGGCATCCGTGGCCAGGAAAAGCGCGGCACGGGCCACTTCCTCGGCGGCGCCGAGGCGGCCCAGCGGCGGCAGCGGCGCAGAGCTCTGGCCGGATGCCTCGATACAGCTCGGAGCGACGGCGTTGACGCGAATGCCGCACGGCGCCAGCTCGCTCGCGAGCCGGCTCACGCTGCCGGGAAGCGAGGCGCTCGTGATGATGACGACTGCGCCGTCGCCTTGCAGGTACGGCACCAAGGGCCGGACTGCGGCCACGGTGTCGGCAAAGAGGTAGTCGACGGCGCTCAGGGCGGTCTCGACGTGCTCCGGGGCGACGACCCGGGCCGCCGAGCCCAGCTCATCGCTCATGTGGGCGCGCTCCTGCGCGCTCCGGGCTGCCAGCACGACCTGAGCGCCGCCTTCCACGAGACGCTTGGCGATGGCCAGGCCGATGCCGGTGGTCTCACCGACGACCACGGCTTTCCTGTCCGCATACCTGGTCATGCGTGCTGCTCCCCTCACGGGCTGTTCCTGCCGGATACGCGAGACCGCCCGGCGAGACCCACTGTGCGGCGCGGCCCTTTGGGAAAGCTGCGGGAAAACTTCCGAAAAACTCTCGAAAGCTCCGGACTCACTCATGACTGACGGCCAGGAGCGCGGTCAGGGCCCGCACTCAGGCGAGGATCTCGGGCCTCCACGGTTACAGGCGGCGTATACAGTGACGCCCATGCGATTTGGGGTGCTCGGGCCGCTGGCGGTGTGGGACGAGGAAGGAAGAGCCGTTACCGTTCCCGAGGCCAAGGTCCGGGCGCTGCTCGCCAACCTGCTGGCCCATCACGGGGAACCAGTTCCCGCGGACCGTCTCATTCACGATGTGTGGGGCGACCGCCCGCCGAGCAAGCCCGCAAGTGCCCTGCAGACCAAAATCTCCCAGCTGCGCCGGATCCTGGGCCGGCACCGGGTGGTGCGCCAGCCGCCCGGCTACCGGCTGCACCTTGACAGCCATACCGACCAGGTGGACGCCGACCGGTTCCGTGACCTGGTGACCCAGGCCCGGCAGGCGCAAGGACCGCGTGCACGGGCCGCGTTGTTCACTGAGGCCCTCGACATGTGGCGGGGCACGGCGTACGCGGACTTCGCGGATGAGGAGTTCGCGCGGGGGCCTGCGCAGCGTCTGGCGGAGCAGAGGCTGTCCGTGGTGGAGGAACAGGCGGAGGCCCGGTTGGAAGCAGGCGACGGCGCCCTGCTCGTCGGAGAACTCGCCGACCTCGTCAGCCGGCACCCGCTGCGGGAGCGTTTGCGGGGCCTGCAGATGCGGGCGCTTTATACGGCAGGCCGGCAGAGCGAGGCACTCACGGCGTATGAAGACCTGCGATCTTGCCTCGTCAGGGAACTGGGGGTCGAGCCCAGCCCAGAGCTGGCCGCCTTGCACCAGGCCGTGCTCCGCCAGGACCCGGGGCTGCTCGCCGAGTCCACGAGGCCAACTGCCGATGCCCCGAAACCACAGTCCCGGGCCGCTACGGCTGCGGCGGCCGCTGCTGAACCACAGCCCTCGACGGACCCACCCGGGACGGATGCCCAGTCGAACCTGCCTGTGCCGCTCACCCCGCTCATCGGCCGTTCCCAGGCCGTTTCCCAAGTCGCCGACCTCATTCGAACCGAGAGGCTGGTGACCCTCACCGGCCCCGGTGGCGTTGGCAAGACGCGTCTGGCAGTGGCCGTGGCGATACGTGACAGCGCTCGCGGCGGCGAACTCGGCGACGGGATATGGCTCGTCGACTTCACCGGCATCCGCCTTGGCAGCACCGCAGACCTGGCCCAGGGCATCGTGGCCACTCTCGGCATCCGCGACAGCGCGTCATCCGCCCTTCCCGGCTCCCGGCCCGGCCCCGGTACCTCATCGCTCGTACACCGTCTCGCCGCTGCCCTTCGGGACCGCCGCACTCTGCTGGTCCTGGACAACTGCGAGCATGTCGTCGACGCCGCCGCCGAGCTGGCCGATCTGCTCTTGCGCACCGCCCCGGGGCTGCGCATCATGACCACCAGCCAAGAACCGCTCGGCCTGATGGGTGAGGCCGTCTTCCTGGTCAAGCCCCCTCTCCACCACCGACGCCGTACGCCTGTTCACTCAGCGCGCAGCGGCCTCCAGCCCCGGCTTCGCGTCCGATCCGGCGGCATTCGGCCCCGGTGACCGCGATGCCGTTGCGGAGATCTGCCGGCGTCTCGACGGTATCCCCCTCGCTCTCGAACTCGCGGCCACGCGTGTACGGGCCCTGGGCGTGCGGGAGCTGGCGTCCCGGATCGGCGACCGGTTCCGGATCCTGACCTCCGGACAACGCGGAGCGCCGGCTCGCCAACAGACCCTGCGCGCGATGATCGTCTGGAGCTGGGAGCTGCTCAGCGCGCCCGAGCGGATCGTCCTGCGCCGCCTTGGCGCCTTCAGCGACGGTTGCGACCTGGAGGCCGTCGAAGCCCTGTGCCCGGGCGAGGGAGTCGGCCGGGAGGAAGTGCTCGACCTTGTGACTCGGCTCGTCGGCCGTTCCCTCGTGGTCGTGGTGGACGGGCCCGACGGGCCCCGATACCGGCTTCTGGAGTCCATCGCCGCGTACGCGGTGGAGCGGCTGCACGAGATGGACGACGTCACCGCCATTCGCGACCGCCATCTCCGTCACTACCTGGCGCTCGCCGAGCGCGCGGAGCCGTTCCTGCGGAGTGCCGACCAGCAACTCTGGCTCGCCCGTCTGGACACCGAGGCCGGCAATCTGCGCGCGGCGCTCGACCACGCGGTACGTCGCGCCGCCACGGGCACGGGGGCACAGGCGGCGCGGCTCGCGTCCGCCCTTTCCTGGTGGTGGCTGGTGCGCGGCCGCTTCACCGAGGCCCGTCGCAGTCTGCGGGCTGTCCTCGCAGCCCTACCCCGAGACAGCGACGCGGTCTGTGAGGCTGATGCCACCGAACTCCGCGTGTTGCAGGCCGCATTCGCGCTTCTGACCGGCGACCACCACGCGGCCATCGACACAACGGCCACCACAGCCATCGCCGACCCCGTAGGCCGGGCCCGCGTCCTGTGGTTGTACGCCTATGGACTGTTCAGCACGGGCGCCGTGGAGAGCAGCGGCGAGGTGAACACACATGCCCTGGACCTGTTCACCGCCTCGGGCGACCAGTGGGGTACGGCGGCCACCCTCGCGCTGCGGGCCACGCTCGCCCTCGTCAGCGGCGACCTCGCGCAGCTCGGCCGCGACGGCCTGCACAGCGCCGAGCTCTTCGGCGCACTGGGCGACCACTGGGGCGAGTTGCAGACCGTGTCACCGCTCGCCGTGCTCGCCGAGATCAAGGGCGACTACGAGGACGCGGCCCGCCGCCAGCGCGAAGGACTGCGGATGGCCCAGGAACTGGGCCTGCAGACGGAGGTCTCGGCGCGGCTCTCCGGGCTCGGCAGGCTCGCACTGCTCGCCGGTGACCACGACCGTGCCTACGATCTGCACCAGCAGGCCCGCCGCATCGCCGCTGACCAGGGGTACAAGTACGGTGAGAACCACGCGGAGATGGGACTCGCCCTCGGCGCGCGCCGCTTGGGCGACCTCGACACCGCGGAAAAGCATCTCTTGCACATCCGCGACGGCTACGCGGACGTCTCCTCCAACGCGGGAGACCATCTGCTCCTCGCCGAACTCGGCTTCATCGCCGAACTCCGCGGCGACGCGGGCCAGGCCGCCGAGCATCACCTGAGCGGTTTGCACATGGCGCGCTCCCTGGGGGAGCCGCGGGCTCTCGCCCTGTCGCTGGAAGGGCTGGCCGGCGCGGCGCTCACGCACGAGCACGGGAGCGGCGCGGCGTGCGCAGCCGTGCTTCTCGGGGCCGCGGAAGCGGCTCGCCGCAGCGTGGCCGCACCGCTGCCGGCCGCCGAGCGCGGCGACGTCGAGCGCATTACCGCGACGGCGCAAGCCGTCCTGGGGGACACCGGCTTCGCGACGTCGTTTGAGCACGGCGCACAGATGACCCCGGACGAGGCTGTCTGCCATGCCGGGACGGCGCTTCAGTGGCCTGTGGAGACGCGCAGCTGAGAATACTGCCGGTGTCCGCTCCAGGGCTCCCTTGCATGATTGTCGATGCGCGCTGCCATTTCACGCACGATCATGATCAGTCGTGCCTGCTCGCTGCCGGCCCACTCGCCGCGGGCACGCTCTTCAGCGACGGGCAGCAGCACACGGATGTGGAAGGCCAGGTCCTGGTGTGGGAGCGACGGCTTTACCCGGGCCGACAGGCATGCCGGGACTGCCGTCGCCTCCACGCACCGTACGCCCGGGCCCGACGACCAGACAGCGCAACACCATGCTGGAAGCGCTGCTTGTCGAGCACGACTTCAGCCACGCCGGCCTCGCCGACACGGTCAACCAGGTGCTCGCCGAACTGTTCGGCCACCGAAGAGTTTGCAGTGCCGTGTCGTGACGAGAATGGCGTCTACCGGTCTTGCGCCCCGCGCTGCTGCCTGCTGGATGTTATGGACGAAGAGAGAGGCCGTATGCGGGAGTGCCGGCGCCCGGCGGGCGGTTCTTCGCGGGAGAGTACCGGCTCCAGTGTCGTCGAGGGCCTTGGCAGCGGCCTCCGGCGGCGACAGACTTCGGCACATGCCCAGGACCAACGGCGGCTCGTCGGATCCGCCGCAGAGCGAAGAGGGGGGCCTCCCCCAGACCGGACAGGAGGACACCGGCAACGGCCACCAGGACCAGGGCCCCGGCCCGCTGCCCGAGGGCGGCTGAGAGCAGGCGGTACGTGGACTCCCTGGACCTGCGTCGGCAGTGCGCGGAGGAGATTACCCAGCGGTACGGGTATTTCGACGGCAGGACGTGGCTGCGTGAGGCGTTCGAGAGCGTGCCACGCGAGCTGTTCGTGCCCGACCTGGTGTGGTGGCCACACAAAGGCCAGGACGGCCGGTACCCGGTCCTGGACCGCACCCGGCGGCCCGGGCAGTGGCTGGAGGCGGTCTACCAGCCGCGCGCCGCGCTGATCACCCAGATCGCCGACGGGGCCGTGAAGCCCGAGGACGGCCCCACCGACCACCACGACTTCACCTCGTCCATCTCCTGTCCGGCCGTGGTAATCAACATGCTGCGCCACCTCGACCCGCAGCCCGGAGAACGCGTGCTGGAGATCGGCACCGGCACCGGCTACAGCGCAGCCCTGCCGGCGCGGCGGGTCGCCCACATAGTGACGATGGAGATCGAGGACGAGCTGGCCCAGCGGGCCGGGAGCAAACTCCGCGACGCCGGATGCGACAACGTGGAGGTGCGTGCCGGCGACGGGGAAAACGGCTGGGAACCGGGCGCGCCATACGACCGGATCATCTCCACCGTCGGAGTCCGCGAGATTCCAACAGCCTGGCTCCACCAGGTCAGACCGGGCGGCATCATCCTCACACCGATCGACACCCCCCTGCACTGCGACGCGCTGCTCTGCCTGGACGACTGCGACGGCCGGGGATACGGCCGCGGGCGCCTGATCACCGACATCTACTTCATGAAGCTGCGATCCCAGCGACAGCGCAGGCCCTGGCACGAGTACGGATGGCCCCGCTTCCCTGACTGGGAGGTCACTGTCCACCCGGAAAACGGCCAGCGAGTGCGTACACGGCCCGGTTTCTGAGCCGCCCCTACCTACCCAACGCGACCACAACGGCGACTTCCGTCCCGGACAGCCTGCGGGACATCGGCTCACTTCCGCCTGCACGGAGAGGACTGGCCCGCTACGACATCGGACGCGTCCTCATCACTGGCGAGTCCTACACTCGACCCGCACACCACAAGGTCGGCACCGAACCCCGTCGCAGCTCGGCACCGAGTACGGCAACGTGAATCTCCGGGCCGACAGCACAGAGGTCGTGCGACGATTCGTAGCCACAAGCGGGGACGACTTCTCCAGCAAGCGGTGTGTGAAGGACCTGGAACTCCAGCACATCCGGGGTGTCGGAGCTGATGACCAGCGGGTGGAGATCCAGTTCCGGCACAACTGCTGGAAGCACGACGAAGACCTGGTCATCCGCTACGCAGACGTCTCCAACTTCGATGCCGGAAGCACCGGGGACGACGACTGGACAGTCCTCGGGACGGTGATCCTCGACGAGATCCTGCCCCACCAGAACGGCTGCAGCCACGAGATCGGATTCTGGAACGGCTCACTGAGCGTCGTCTGCCGAGACCTCGTCGCGACCTGGACTGAGACCGACTGTCCCAGCAATCCGTAACCAGGAACGTCCTCCGCGCGCAGCCAACACCTCGCCGAAATTGAACGGCAAGCTCAACCTGCCGCCAGGCTTCGTCGCGGAGTGCGCCTGTTCGCTCCCCGCGCCCGTCCGGGGCGGCCGTGAGCCCTGGCCGCCCCGTCATGACCTGCGCGACCTACGCAACGCGGTGCTCTACGTGGCCCGCACTGGCAACCCCTGGCGCTTCCTCCCGTACGGCTATCCGCACTGGAACACGGTCTACCAGTCCTTCGCCCGCTGGGAGAAGGCCGGCATCTTTGAGCAGCTCAACGCCCTGCTGCGGCGCCGCGTCCGCGAGAACGAAGGCCACATACCGGAGCCGACCGCGATGTCGGCAAGAAGATCGTGGGCCGCAAACGGAGCGTCGTGATCGACACGACCGGCCTGCTGCTCGCTGGCGGGCAAGCCAGGGTGGCCACCCGGCACGGCGAGAACCGTGGATCTCCGGGTCTCCGTGCCGAAGCTGGAGAATCTGGACGAATCCACCGGCCTCCAGGCGCTCAAGGGCATGACGGGATCGGCCTCACGAGCCGCTGGAATGCGGCGGCTCTCAGGGACGAGGCTTCAGTGGGCCGGTCACAGGAGGCGGACCGGTAGCGGGGCGGGACCGTCGCGTCCCCGTCCCGCGTCCGGAGCTGACGGCAGGAAGGTCTTCAGCCATCGACGAAAGTGACCGTCTCGGCGAGCGGGGCCCGGTCGATGCGGTCGTGGCACGCGACCGGGACCTCGAACCCGATGGACATGCCGCAGAACAGGATCAGGCCAGGTGGGGGCGCCCGGTACGAGGCCCGCTTGCCAGCGGTGGCCAGTGCCGGTACCGGCGTGGTGTGGCGGGCTGTGGCGTTGCTGTACGCCAACATGCGCCTCGAAGCGCTGCCCTGCCGCAACAGCCTGTTCGCGGCGATCGTCCTCGCCGTTGATGGTCTGGTTGATGTACTTGCCGGGCTCGCGCACCTGGGGCGGGGGCGCGTTGCAGTTGTCGGGAGGGAAGAAGTCCGGTCTCGCCTGGCAGAGTAAAGCTGGCCTGGCGGGAGTAGACATGGAGGGGCGGCGGGATTAGCGTCGTTGTCATAGCCAAGAGGCCGAGTGGGTGCGGCAGGGGAGATGTGCCGTGCCGCTGAGGGCAGTAGTCGTGGCGCGGCGGCAAAGCGGAGAGCCGACGTTCCCCGGGGTTTTCCGTTGACCGTCGGCTCGGTGCGGGGGCTGCATGCGGTACCCGCAGGTGCAAGCGGGCTCACCCGTAGGAAAGAAGGTGAGGGGCAGACGCCATCGGGATCGCCCGGGGCGGAAACGGTTGGCCCCGGGTACCGCAGGCCCCGGAACGAAAGGTGGTCCCACGGTCACGTATCCGCGATCCCCGTTCTCCGGCCCCTCCCCTGGGGCGGTGCGGAAAGAGTGGACCGGGCCGGCAGTGGTGTCCACGTCCTCGGGGCCCTGGTGCCGTACGGCACCAGGGCCCCTTGAGGTGTTCCCTGACAGATACGAGAGGTGCAAGTGAGCACAGGAAACTCCCCCGACCGTCTCGATGACGACGACTATCCCGCCTACACGATGGGCCGGGCCGCCGCGATGCTCGGCACCACCTCGGGCTTCCTGCGCGCCATCGGCGAAGCCCGCCTCATCACCCCCCTGCGGTCCGAGGGCGGGCACCGCCGTTACTCCCGCTACCAGCTGAGAATCGCCGCCCGGGCCCGCGAACTCGTCGACCAGGGCACCCCCGTCGAGGCCGCCTGCCGCATCGTCATCCTCGAAGACCAGCTCGAAGAGGCCCAGCGCATCAACGAAGAACTGCGCCGCTCCGCTGCCGGGCCCCGCCGTCCGGACGGTGACTGATCCGTGGTCCTGCTGTTCCCGTGGGCCGGCGCGGCCCGGGGCCGACCGCGGGCCCGCCCCGCGCTGATGTTCCGGCCCGGCTCGCACCGTATCTGTAGCGGCGAAATGAGAAATAAGAGCAGGGCGCCGTGAAAACATCTCGCCCGGCGCGCCGAGTGGAATTATTCACTATTCAGTGCAGGCCCCGGTGTGCTAGCGTCGATCTCAGTTGCAGTTGTGGTTCCCAAAGCTTCAAGCATCTCCGTCGGCCGGTCGGCCGACGAGGCTTTTGTTTTTTCGGTAATGTTCCGGATGGGGTAATCATCGCAGCGACGCGGGATCCGCACGGTGCGGACCCCGGACACTGCCCCGAAGGAGAATTATCATGGCATCTGGCACCGTGAAGTGGTTCAATGCGGAAAAGGGTTTCGGCTTCATCGAGCAGGACGGTGGCGGCGCTGACGTGTTCGCCCACTACTCGAACATTGCCGCCCAGGGCTTCCGCGAGCTGCTCGAAGGCCAGAAGGTGAGCTTCGACATCGCGCAGGGCCAGAAGGGCCCGATGGCCGAGAACATCGTTCTCGCCTGACACCGGCGCACCGTACGAGCAGGGGCCCGCACCTCGGGGTGCGGGCCCTCTCGTCGCACGAGGGGCAACGCAGCCCCGCCCCGCATGGTGGCGTTCTCGTCCGCCGACGGTTTCCCGGGGCGGTCCCGGCCTCATTATCTGGATTATTTGGCGGCGCTTCGGCGTCGGATGCCGACGCGGCGCGGGGGTTACTGGTCGCGTCTTATCTGCCGCCCGGGTCGCTCGGCGCATTTCGGCGAACGGCCCCCGTTCTCTTTATCTCGCCATTCCGTATGCGCTGGTGTTTTCATTTCGGTTCGTTCTCGCAGTTCCCTGTGCCGCTCGTCTGCTGCGGGAATTCCTTGATACGTGCCGCATCGAGGAAGGTTTTGCATGAACCGTACACGCACGAACGACCGATTTTCCCGCACCCGCACCGGCGGCGCTGACGGCTCCGGCGGGGGCAGCGGTTCCCGCCGGACGGCCTCCAGCCGCTCTCGCAGGGGCGACCGCCCGGCCGGCCACGGTCGGCGGCCCGCGCTGCAGGGCGAGTTCGCCGCTCCGAAGACGGTCACTCCCGTGCTGCCGGCCGTCGAGGCGTTCACCGACCTCGACATGCCCCGGCGACTGCTCGACGAACTGGCCTCACAGGGGATGCGCGTACCGTTTCCCATCCAGGGTGCGACCCTGCCGAACACCCTCGCGGGCCGTGACGTGCTCGGCCGCGGGCGGACCGGTTCCGGCAAGACGCTGGCCTTCGGTCTCGCGCTGCTGGCCCGTACCGCCGGGCGGCGCGCCGAGCCCCGGCAGCCGCTCGCGCTCGTCCTGGTCCCCACCCGGGAACTGGCGCAGCAGGTCACCGACGCACTCACCCCCTACGCCCGGTCCGTCCAGCTGCGGCTGGCAACCGTCGTCGGCGGGTTGTCGATCGGCCGCCAGGCCGGCGCGCTGCGCGGCGGCGTGGAAGTCGTCATCGCCACACCCGGCAGGCTCAAGGACCTCATCGAGCGCGGTGACTGCAGGTTGGACCAGGTCGGCATCACCGTGCTGGACGAGGCCGACCAGATGGCCGACATGGGCTTCATGCCCCAGGTCACCGCTCTGCTCGACCAGGTCAGGCCCGAAGGCCAGCGGATGCTGTTCTCCGCCACCTTGGACCGCAACGTCGACCTTCTGGTCCGGCGCTACCTGACCGATCCCGTGGTCCACTCCGTCGATCCCGCGGCGGGTGCGGTCACCACGATGGAGCACCACCTGCTGCACGTCCACGGCACCGACAAGCACGCCACCACCACCGAGATCGCCGCGCGCGAAGGCCGGTCGATCCTGTTCCTGGACACCAAGCACGCCGTCGACAAGCTCACCAAGCACCTGCTCGGCAGCGGCGTCCGTGCCGCCGCCCTGCACGGCGGCAAGTCCCAGCCGCAGCGCACCCGCACCCTGGCCCAGTTCAAGACAGGGCACGTCACGGTACTGGTGGCCACGAACGTCGCTGCCCGCGGCATCCACGTCGACCACCTCGACCTCGTCGTCAACGTCGACCCGCCCAGCGACCACAAGGACTATCTGCACCGCGGCGGCCGCACCGCCCGGGCCGGCGCCTCCGGCAGCGTCGTCACCCTGGTCCTGCCCAACCAGCGCCGCGAAATGGACCGCATGATGGCCGCCGCGGGCATCACCGCGCAGTCCACCAGCGTCCGCTCCGGCGAGGCCGAACTGAGCCGTATCACCGGCGCTCAGGCTCCCTCCGGAATCCCCGTCACCCTCACCGCCCCGCCCGTCGAAGGCTCCCGGCGCAGCAGCCCGGCCAGGCGCGGTCGGCGCAACCGCGCCGGGCAAGCGACACGCCGAGCCGCCCGACGCCTGGACGCGGCGGCCTGAAGGCCGTACGCGAACCGGACACCGGCACCTTTCTGCAGGAGCACCTCGTGACAGTAGTTCAGATACAGCCCCGCCCGGCGACGCCCGGCCCCGCCGGCACCACGGCAATCGATGCCATGGAGACCGCCGGGCCCCGGATCTGGGACGACATGACCGTCGAGGTGGCCCTGTCCGTCATGGCCGGTGCCCGCGCGGAACGCCTGCTCGTCTGCGACAACGACAGCCGGTGCATCGGCGTCGTCACCCAGGCCCAGCTCATCGCCGTCCGCGACGGCTCCCAGTACACCGACCAGGTTCGCCTGCGCGAGGTCCTGGGCGGCAGCGGCCCCGTCGGCTCGCACCCGGCCGTCGAGAACGGCTGCGTGCCGGGCGCACGGGCTCGCTGACACCGTCTCGGCTCCGCAGCAACCGTTTTCCCCTCTCCCTGTGAGGTCTCATGCGCTGTGTCATCGCTCGCTTCCCTTTCGACCTGACCAAGGCCGGGGTGCTGGAATCGATGCAGGCGGTCAAACCCGAACCGGTCACTGGCGAATCCGTGATCATCGGCCGTCGCCACTACCCCCTCAAACAGGTGGGCCAGGTCATCACCGGCCAGGACCGCCGCGATTTCAGCGCCGCCGAAGTCCAGCGGGCCATGGCCCGCCTCGGCTTCACCTGCCGCCCCGCCCCCTCTGCCGCACCCGCACCCGCACCCGGCCTCAGCCCGTTCCAGCGGGCATCCGCGATGCTCGGTACACCTGAGATGGCCTGACGGGCAGGTCGCAAGCCGCCACCCGTTCAGCAACCGGGCCCGACCGGCACGTGCCGGCCGGGCCTGCCCGGGTTCCGCTTCCCAAGGGTGAGCGGGACTTGCGTCACCGCCCAGTGAGGTCCCAAACGGGGCGCCTGGACCCGCGTAACGGCGTTCCATGCCCTGTTGAGGAGAGCCGTCCCGCGCAAGTCGTGCGGCCGGAACCGGCCGGGCGACATCGTTCTGCCGCCGGCGCGCATCTGCCCGTCCGGGGCCGCCGTCGCTCCCGCCGGAGCGTTGCCGACGTCGCAGGCGGCGGTCACCGTGTGGGTGCTGGTGACGATCACCGAGACGGTGGGACGGACAGGCGGTCCGGCCGCTGCCACTCGGCGCCCCGCACCGGCCACTGCGCCTGGGTGCAACGGTCCTGGCCCACACTGCCGAGGGCCTGAGGGAGGCAGCACAGGTGATTGCTGATGTGCTCATCTCAGGCAGCCGTGTGCCTGGCCGCGGCAGTGGCGGCGGTCCCGCCATGCAACCAGGCCCGGTCGGACCGTGGAGACGGCGCATGGTGCAATGCGGCACAGGGGCCGATCAGCACGCCGTCGGCGATGTGTCCGGCCGGTGCTACTCCCGGCGTCGTACGGGGCGAGACGCCCGCTGGACGACGCGCGGGCGGGGCAGTTCGGCGACGGTGGGAGATGGCGGGGCAGTCCCGTCGTTGCCGCCTTTAGGAGGCCGCCGTGCTCAACAGACCTGCCGCGCCGTCCGGCACGCCACTCGCCCAGGTGACCCAGCGCCTCGATGCGGCCCGTCCGTACGCGCTCTCCCTCTTCCGCGCCGTCATCGGCCTGCTCTTCGCCTGCCATGGCGCTGCATCCCTCTTCGGGGTGCTCGGCGGCGCCGGCGGCACCGGTGGGACGGTCGCCGCCGGCACCTGGCCGGGCTGGTACGCAGCCGTGATCCAACTCGTCGGGGGAACCCTTGTGATGGCCGGGGTCGGTACGCGTAGCGCCGCGCTCATCTGTTCGGGTTCCATGGCCTACGCGTACTTCGAGGCGCACCAGCCGGCCGGGCTGTGGCCGCTGGAGAACGGGGGCGAATCGGCGGTGATCTTCTGCTGGGCCTTCCTGATTCTCGTCTTCACCGGACCGGGTCCGCTGTCCCTCACCCGCTTTTTGCGCAAGGCACCGGCTCAGCGACTTGTAGCTGGCTGACGTGCTGCCGGCCGGCGCGGTGCGCCACTGCGCTGTCCGCCTGCGTTGGCCGGCCGCGCGCGAAGTCCTGGCCGCCGACGCTTCCCAACTGCACGACCTTCTCACCCCGGAGTTCCGGGCAGCCGTCGCCGACTCCGGGCAGCTGTCGCTGTCTTCGGCATCAGCTCCAGCGGCGACCGCGTCGCCGGCGTCCGGCTCGCCTCGGGCGAGGTCCGAGCGCGCGAGGGCATCGTCATCGGTGCATGGTTGGAGTCCCGGCACGAGTTGCTCGGCCCCCTTGGTGTGAAGGTGGCCGAGCGCGCCGTCCTGGCACGGTGAGCGCCGTGACGCAGCGCCCCGCCCGGCGGAGTTGTGGCCCGAAGCGGTTCGCGGTGCCCTGTTGGCAGGTCAGCGGGCGAGGCGGGGGAAGAGGAACTCGGCGTTCTTGCGGTTGATGGCTTCGGCCTGGCCGGGGGTGAAGTCCGGGTAGGCCTGGAGGAAGTGGTTGTAGTAGCTACCGGCCTCCTGCGGGGCGAATGGCCAGTCGCTGCCGTAGAGGACGTGGCCGGGCTCGGCGAAGGCGAGCAGGGCGGGTAGGGCGCTGGGGCTGGCGGACAGGGCGGTGTCGAAGTAGAACCGCTTCAGGTCGTGCAGGATGTCCTCGGCCTTGCGCTCGCGGTCGATGGCGGTGGAGGTCAGGCCGGCGAAGCGGTACGCGGCGTAGGGCAGGAAGCCGCCGCCGTGGGAGAGGATGACCCGCACGTTCGGGTAGCGGTTCATGACGCCGTTCAGCACCAGGTTGAGGGCGCTGCGAGTGGTGTCGAAGACGTAGTCGGCGAGCGGGGCGGGGGTGCCCGGAAGCAGGTCCATCGGAGGCTGGGCGGGGTGGACGAAGACGTTCGCGCCCCGGCGGTCGAGCTCGGCCCACAGCGGTTCGAAGTCGGGGTCGCCGAGGTAGCGGCCGCGGGCGTTGGACATCAGTACGACGCCGTCGGCATGCAGGTCGTCCAGCGCGTGGACGGCCTCCGCCGCGGCGGCGTCGACGTCGGGCAGCGGGATGCTGGCGAAGTGGCCGAAGCGGGCGGGCGTGTCCTTGACGACCTCGGCGCCGTACTCGTTCACGGCACGGGCGAGATCCCGGGCCTGCGCGTCGTCGCCCAGGTGCACGCCGGGCGCGGTGACGGAAAGGATGCCGGTGGCGATCTCCTGCTGGTCCATCATCGCGACGGCGCTCTTCGGGCTCCAGTCCGGGATGGCCCAGCCGCCGGAGTCGAGGCCCTGCGCGGCGAGGGTTTCGGCCCAGACCGGCGGAACGATGTGCTGGTGGACGTCGATGCGAGCGGAAAAGGGCATATCGCTTTACTCCCTGGTATTCAGCGACCTCACTGAGTCCACTCAGTGAGCTGACAATCCTGCGAAAAGCAGGCGTCCGCGGTCCCGGCAGCACCCCTGAGCTGCCCGTGGAATCCGGCATCGAAGACCTGGCCGGGCCGCCGACCGGGGCCCGGCCCCTGGCCCGACCCCAGGTGCGAGCACCGCGGAATCCATCCACGTCGCAGCATGTCCCGGACGACCGAGGAACGCTGCCGTTTTCCATGAACATCGAATACGACCGTGCCGGGGCACTGCTGAAAGTCGTGTACAGCCACTGCCGCAACTCGTGGACAGAGCCGCAGGAGGACCTCCAGGCGATGCGGCGGGACTGGGGTCTGTCGGGGAAGCGTTGGTCATAGCTCCTGGTTGAGGACCACGACCAGCAACATCGCCTCGTAGCGGATGGCGAGCTTGGCACTTCTCGGTCCGTGACGGGGTGCCGCTGCGCGTAACGGCGCCGCTGGTGATCGCGCGGCGGATGCCGCCCGCGGGTCAGGTCTGGCTCTCGCCGCCGTCGACGTACAGGTTGGCTCCGAGGATGAAGCTGCTCTGCTCGGACGCGAGGAAAGCCACCACGTTGGCGACCTCGTCCGGGTGTCCGATCCGGCCCAGTGGGACACCCGCGGCGAACTGTGACTTGGTCAGAGGCGCGTCCGCCGCGCCCACGGCGTCGAGTCCAGGCGTGTCGATGGTGCCCGGGGAGACCGCGTTGACCCGGATACCGCGGTCCTTGAGCTCGTTGGCCCAGGTCCGGGCGAAGGACCGGATCGCTGCCTTGGAGGCCGCATACGTGCCGAACGCCGTGACACCGTCATCGGCGCGCACCGAGGAGTTCAGGATCACCGACGCGCCCTCGTTGAGCAGCGGCAGCGCCTTCTGCACCGTGAACAACGTCCCCCGGACGTTGACGCCGAAAATCTCCTCGAAGTGCTCCTCGGTGACCTGCTGCAGCGTCGCGAACGACGCGGTGCCGGCATTGGCGAACAACACGTCCAGGCCCCGGCCCCGGGAGCGGACCGTGGCGTAGAGCCGGTCCAGGTCGGCCAGGTCGGTCATGTCACCCACCACCGCGGTGGCCCGTGCCGGGCCGATGGTCTCGACGGCCGCCTCCAGCACGGCGTTGCGCCGGCCGGTGATGAACACGTGCGCGCCCTCGGCTGCCAGCCGAACGGCGGCGGCCAGGCCGATCCCGGTGCCGCCGCCGGTTACGACGGCGGTCTTCCCTTCGAGCTGTCCCATACCCGTGGCCTCCCCATAATTCAGTACCGATCGATACTGAAGAGGACCGTAACACATCTGTACCGAACGGTTCGGAAGGTAGGATCGATCGTATGGAAACGCGGCAGAAGGCGCCGATCGGCCGACCTCGGAGTTTCGACGCCGACGAGGCCCTCGAACTCGCCATGCGAGTTTTTTGGCAGCAGGGCTACGAAGGCGCCAGCCTCACCGATCTGACCAACGCCATGGGTATCACCCGCACCAGCCTGTACGCGGCCTTCGGCAACAAGGAGGACCTGTTCCGCAAGGCCCTGGAGCGCTACACCGAAGGCCCCGCCTCGTACGGGGCCCGAGCCCTGCAAGAACCGACCGCCCGACAGGTGGCCACCGCCTTCCTCGACGGCTCCGTCCGGGCCACCACCCGCCCGGGCGGCCCCACCGGGTGCCTCGGCGTCCAAGGATCCCTCGCCGCCGGCGACCCGGGAAGCAACGCCCGCGACGCCCTCATCGCCTGGCGCGACGAGCACACCTCCCGCCTCCGCGACCGGTTCCGGCAAGCCGTCGACGAAGGCGACCTGCCTCCCGGTACCGACCCCGAACTACTCGCCCGCTACCTCATGACCGTGGCAAACGGCATCGCCGTCCAAGCCGCCGGCGGCGCCACCCGCGACGACCTCCAGCAGGTGGCCGGCATGGCCCTGCGGAGCTGGCCATGCCGGCCACCTGCCTGACGGCCCCGACCGAGGCCGGCTCCTCGGCGATGTCAAGGAGGCCGGGCGCCGCGGCTTCGCCTGGAGTGACCGCCCCGGCCTGCTCGTCATGGCCCACCGGCAACTGGGTGGCTCGATCGCTGTCGACTGGGTGGGGCGACGTGGACGTGTGACACATCTGCTAGCGATCACCAGGTGCTCGATGCTCTGATCTGTGAACCTAGTGATCTTTCGGACTTTTTGCAGGTGCTCGGGTGTGGCTCTGAACTGGGATTCAGTGATGTTGATGCCCGCCTGCTTGGACGTGGGCAGTTCTTGAGTGCTGGCCAGGAAGTTGCTCAGTTTTGGAGAGTGGGGTCTAGTAAAAGTTACTGGCTGGTAGGGAGGTGTTGAGTTGAGCGTATGGTCCGAACCGGCCGGGCCCACCCCCGCAGGGTGACCTCTCGTACCAGCCTGGGCAGCCCTGGGCATCACCTGTGTGCAGCAGTGGGGGAGTACGCGATGCATGGCACCCAGGCCACCGGGGCGACGGGTGTCCGGATCAGGCTCGACTCGGTGACTGGCCTCGACGGTTACCTGGCGTTGATCGGATGGCTCCGCGGTGAATGCCGCCTACGCCTCCAGGGACGCGTCCACGTCGTGCCCGCCCCACCCGCGGAGAACGAGTTCGGTGCTGGTCTCGAACTGCTCACGGTGTCCCTCGGTTCCAGCGGGATCGCCACCGTCCTGGCCGGTTCCCTCGCCACCTGGTTGCGGAACCGCCGTACCCCGACCAAGATCCGCACCTCCGTCACCCGGGCCGACCGTACCCTGGAAGACCAGTGACGCCGCCGAGGCCGAGCGCTGATCCGGTGATTCCTGGGGGAGGACGCCGATGGAGTCTGACGACGCCGCCGTCTTCATCGGCGTCTCTAGGTACCGGGGCCTCTCCCTCCTGAACGTGCCCGCAGCGCGCAACAGCCTGCGCGCGATGCACCGGCCGCTGACCAGCTCCGAGTTGTGCGGCCGGTCCGAGGCCCAGGTGCACATGTTGGGGGACTCCGCCAGGGCCACGGACCTGGCCCTGGAACTGCATCGCCTGGCCGAGAAGACCACGGGCACCTTACTGATCTACTTCGTCGGCCATGGGATCGTCATCGAGTCCGGTGCGCTGTGCCTGGCCGCAGGGCGATACCCAGCTGCGCTACCCCGACCTGACCGGCCTGGAGTACGACAAAGTCCGCAGCGCTCTCCTGGACTCACCGGCCCAGGTGAAGTTGGTGATCCTCGACTGCTGATACTCGGGCCGGATCATCCATGGTCTGGCGGGCGCCGGTGAGAGCCAACTCGTGGACAGCACCGACATCCGCGGCGTCTATACACTCACAGCCTTCGCGAGCCGAGACCGCCGGCACGTCCTTCACCCAGGTCCTGTGCAACAGCGTGCGAAGCGGCATCCCAGGCATCCCGCCGACGCTCGCTCTGACCGACATCTACCCTTGTGAGGTTGCTGAGGCTTGTTGCTGCCCTGGTGGTCGGGATCTTGGCCACCGGTTGCTGCGGGCTGGCGGCGGGAGAACGCTGCTGGGAGAGCCCGGGGTGTGTCGTCGGCGAAGTGCTCGTCCGCGCTCCGGCGCAACGAGGAGATCGTGGCCGAGCTCGATCGAGGACGAGGCCGAGCGGTTCGCCGCCATCATCAAGAAGCCCTTTGCGGCGGAGGCGCACTGCCGGACTCCCTTGGACCCGTGTCGCGGGTATGCGGCTCGTCACCGGCACGGGCCGGCTCGTCATGGCGTAACAGCTCCCCGCGTACGGGCGGCACGCGCGGAACGGGGCGCGCGTGCCGGGCGCGTACGTCGCTCACGGGCACCCGGCACCCGCGGGAGGCGGATCAGACGGCAATCGCGGCGCGGCCGGCGACGTAGATCGCGGCCTGGGCGGCGACGCGGCGGCCGAGGTGTTCGGCGGTGGCTATGTCAGCTTTGTGGACGCCGTCCGGGCCCCGGTCGGTGTCGGTCTGCGCGCCGGCGCCCAGGTAGAAGCCGAGGCGGTTGAGGTCGTTCTCGGAGGCGGTGGTGGAGTGCCAGCCGGACGGCAGGCCGAGGTTGATCCAGTGCATACCGTGCTGGGCGGCCAGCACGGAGAAGAACTGCAGGGTGTGCAGCTTGTCGCCGCTCTTGGACCCGGAGTTGGTGAAGCCCGCCGCGAGCTTGTCCTGCCAGGCGCGGGTCGCCCAGCGCTTCGAAGTGGCCTCGGCGAAGACGTGGAAGGCGCCGGACGCGGTGCCCATGTAGGTCGGCGAGCCGAAGACGATCGCGTCGGCGGCGTCGAGCAGACCCCACTGCTCCTCGGTGATCTCGTCGACCTTGACCAGGTGGACGGTCGCCCCGGCGTCGGCGGCACCCTCGCGCACCGCCTCGGCGAGCACCGCGGTGTGGCCGAAGCCGGAGTGATGGGCGATGGCGACGACCGGCGGGACGGCAGCGGCGGGAGAAGCGGAGGAAGGAGAGGCGGCGCAAGAAGCGGTCGGGGCGGGCGTGGTCATGGCGGGGCTCCTCAGAATCGTGCCGCGTGGCGCGGGGCGAGGCGGTCAACGAGCCAAAGGAAAGCACTCAATTCTAAGAACCTTACTTACTGATCATTTCAGAATGAGTTTGATCCAGGGGGTTGGCAGTTGGGCTGGTGGGCGGCGCAGTTCTGAGGGTGTTGGATGATCTTGTACCTGATGATCTGTGGGAACGTGTCGCTCCGCTGCTCCCTCCTCGCCCGCCGCGGCGTCGGCGGTATCCGGGCCGGCTGCCCGCGGATGACCGTGCGGCTCTGCGCGGGATCGTCTACGTCTAGCGCACGGGGGTGACCTGGGCGGACGTGCCGACCCAGACGATCGGCTGCAGCGGGGTGACGTGCCGGCGGCGTCTGCGGGACTGGACCGAGGCCGGCGTCTGGCCCCGCCTGCACGAGATCCTCCTTGCGGAACTGCGCAGAGCCGGCCTGCTGGACATGGAGGACGGCGCGGTCGACAGCACCGCGACAGCTTCATCGACGAACTCTGGCTGGACCACGATCTCGGCGGCGACGACAGCATCATGCCCGTGGTGACGCTCTTGGAAGAAGCCGCCTTCAACAGGCGGCCTTTCCACATCGGAACGGTCTTCGTGCACAGCGCCAATCCCATCGGCGCTGAAACCGTCGTCCGGTCGCTCACACGCTGGAACTACCGCGTCCGGCGGGCAACGGCTTAAGGGAGTCCGACACGAAGTTGAGGTTCAGCGTCCGACGCGAGCGGCGGAATCCTACAGATCAAGCTGCGAGGCTGTCTCCGTCCCGGTCAGGGCCTTCGTGAAGACGGTGATGTAGTCCCCGCAGTCGAGCTACACCCATCTGAGCTTCGAAACGCTGTCGGGCGGCTTCCGCAGGCGCCTGAGATTGACGCCGGCCCGCCCGCACACCGGGGCGCGGCTCCCCGGAGCCATCGCGCCAGCCGCGCCCCTTCGCCTTCTGGCCCTTGGGCCAGCGCACTGGCCGCACCACGAACTGCTGACCGCGTTGTTGGAGACCGCCTGGCACGACGTCACTCAGCTGTACGGCACCACGGCCTCGCCCGTGTTCGTGCACGCGCTCGACTGCGCCCTCGGTGCCCAGGTGGCCGTCTGGGCACGGTTCGCCGGACACAGCGCCGAAGGGCATGCTCCCGACTGGGATTCCTGCGGACCCGACTGCCCCGCTGACGACCCGGAACACCGCATGCAGCGGTCAGACCGGACGACGTTCTGCCGGACCGCCGGACGACGCCTGAACCGGCAGATGATCGACTTGGGCGCCGACATGATCCTCGCCCCGTCCCGCCCCGATCCATCCACGGCCCGCCACCTCGCTGCCGACCTGCGGAACGCACATGCCGCACAGGCCGCACAGATTCCGGTGTGGGAGATCCACACGCCTGGTGCACCACCGCGCAGCTCGTAAGCCGGCCGAGACTGAGGCCTGCCCCAGGCAGTCGCTCCGGCCGAGGCCGACGTCAGGTACCCGATCCGTTTCGAGACGCGATGACCACGGCGGCCCCGGGGCCCAGGCCCTCTTGCCGGGGCCGGGCACGACTCTCACACTGCGGACCACGAGCATGGCGAGTGGGGGAGCGATGGCAGCACGACGACGGCGCCGGCGTATGAGGAAGCGCACGCGCAGGCAGCTGCAGGGCGGGGGAACTGCGGCGGCGGTCATGGCCGTGGTGTGGATGGCCGGGAACTGGGCGGCAGTGTGGCCCGTCCTGGTGACGGTGCTCGCCGTCTCCGCTGTGGGCGGGGCCGGCTGGTTTTTCCTGCGCGCGCACCGGCGCGCGGTCGGCCAGGACCGGCAGTGGCGGGAGCAGGAGGAAGCCAAGGCGCGGGAGCTGTCGATGACGGAGGTCGACGCGCTCTCCTGGCAGGACTTCGAGAAGTACATCGCCGGTCTGTGCCGCCGGGACGGCTGCACGAAGGTCATTGTCAGCGGCAAGAGCGGCGACCTGGGCGCCGACGTCATCGGCTATCTCCCCGACGGCCGCAAACTCGTGGTCCAGTGCAAGAAGTACGCGCCGCACCGCAGCGTGTCCTCGCAGGACATGCAGAAGTTCGTCGGCACTGCCCGCCTTGAGCACGGCGCGGACGTCGCCCTGTTCGTCACCACCTGCCGCACCTTCACCAAGGACGCCCTCGGCCTGGCGGTGCGCCAGGACATCGTGGCCCTGCACCGCGACCTGCTGGGCTCCTGGGTCAAGGGCGCCCGCCTGGAGACGCTGATCCCGCTGAACGGCAGCGGCGGCGGCACACGACGCCCGCCCGCGCGGTGAAAGGCGGCAACCATCAGCCGGGGCTGGTGGAAAGGTACTGCTGGTCGGCGTGACGTACGCGCCGCTGCTCCCGGGTACGGCGCCGGTGCTGGACAAGGCCGTGCAGCGCGCCGATGGCAACGAAGGCGACGATGGTCAGGACCGACAGCCAGGCGATCGTGTCCCCTCTGCCCAGTACCGTCGGCAGGTGAGCGCGCCCCGAGGGATATGCCGACGCCCGGGCGGAAGTGCAGCATCCGGGCGCCGGCATCCCCGGCGCGGCGGAGGTTGCTCCTGTTGGCCCCAACAGGAGCAACCGAGGCTGACCAGGCTGTTCACGAGGGGCTCGCAGCCCGCCCCAGCCCTTGCAGGAGGCTGGCTCGAAGACGCCGGAAGGCCGTCCCGGTCAGGGCGAGGCTTGCGACCAGGATACTTGCCGTGACGGCAAGTGTTCTGCGATTCTTTCCACCATGGAAACCAACTCGGACAACCCCGGTCGGGTGACGCCGGATTCGGCCCGCTCCGCCCTGGACTCAGTCGCCGCCTCCCGGGCCCATGCGGCCACCCACATCGCGGCCCCGTGGTGGTACCACGTGGGCCTGGGTGCCGCGGTGGCGCTCGTCTTCTTCTCCATGAGCCTGCGGGAGGCCCCCTGGGCGGTCTCCGTGTTCGTCGTCGCGGTGCTCGGCCTCGACTACGCGGTCCGGCGTGCGACCGGCGTCTCCTATCAGCGGTTCACCGCCACGCTCGGCGCCATGAGGATCTTCGGCGGGTGGATGCTCGCCTTCGTCCTGCTGGCCGCCGTCGGCATGTACCTGGAGTGGGGTGCCGGTGTGCAGTGCGCCATCGCCGTGACCGGCGGTGTCATCGGCGTGCTCACCGCGGCCGTGGGGTTCCGCGTTGACGCGGTCGCCGGACGCGACATCCGGGCCGGACGATGACCGGCGCGGCCTTCGACGAGGTGATCCACGCACCGAACCGGCTGCAGATCTGCAGCATGCTCGCCGCCGTCGACGCCATGGAGTTCTCCGTCGTCCGCGAGGCGCTGGGGGTCAGCGACTCGGTGCTGAGCAAGCACGTCAAGGTCCTCCAGGAGGCGCAGTACGCCTCGGTCACGAAGGTCCGCCGGCGCGCCTGGCTCGCGCTCACCCCGACCGGCCGGAAGGCCCTCGCCGGGCACATCGCCGAACTCCGCCGCATCGTCAAGCAGGCGGAAGCCGACCGCTGATCCGCGCCGGCCCGTCAACTCGACGCAGATCGAGGTGGTGGTGCCCACAGGCCCGACTATCGAGTGCAAACCCCCACCACGGCCACCGTCCTCCAGCAGGACGGCACGATCCTCGCCGACTCCGGTCAGGGTGAGGA
Organism: Streptomyces sp. NPDC017529; assembly: GCF_044329785.1. Lineage (NCBI taxonomy): Bacteria > Bacillati > Actinomycetota > Actinomycetes > Kitasatosporales > Streptomycetaceae > Streptomyces > Streptomyces sp. NPDC017529. Next base: position 13,825 of record NZ_JBIRJY010000037.1, on the reverse strand, counting down.
GACATCGCTGTCCGGTTGGCGGTCCAAGTGGCGGATCAGCCGTTCGGCACGGATGAGCGCGGCAATGAAGACGACCGTGCCAGCCAGCATGACCAGCCAGGCGACGGCCTGCCACGTCGATTCGGTGCGCAACACGTACGGTGTGAACACAGCCATCATGACCGCGAGCACACCGAGCGCGGCCAGCCAGACGAGTCTCCTCAGGGTCTCCTCGGGCGTCCTCAGGACAGGACCGCCGGCGCCTTCGTCGGACGCAGGGTGCACGGGTGTGGGAACAAGGCCAGCGGCAGCAGCCACAGGCCCGCGATGCCGAGGGACGTAACCATAAGCGTGTACAGCCGCGGCACCAGCTGCACCACCCAGTCGGCCGGGCCGCTGGATGCCTTCCCCTTCGCCATGGTCACGACGGTAGTGACCTACCCGGTGCCGGTGCGCGTTCGCGAGAACTGGCCGCCGATCCGGCCAGGCCCGATGGCTTGTGCCATCCGTCAGTCCCGGACGTGAAGGACCTACCCGGACAGGTACCAACTAGGTACCCTGAGGTCATGCCATCCCTCAATGTCAGTTTCACCCCCGAAGAACTGGAAGGCGTGCGGGCTGCTGCCGCTGCCGAGGGCAAGTCCCTCAAGACGTACCTGCACGACCTGGGCGTGCGCGAGCAGCAGCGGCGCCAGTTCGTCGCCGGCGCGGTCGAGTGGGCCGACCGGCTGCGTGAGGAGTTCGACCAGGTCTTCCCCGACGAGATCGCACCCTCGGAGCGCACCTCGGAAGCCGACGCCGCGTGATCTTGCGCATCGACGTCTCCTGGCTCCTGGACGTCCAGGAGCACGCCACCCCCGAAGACGTGAGCGTCGCGGACTACTCGGCGCTCGTGGCCGCCGTCGCCCGGCACAAAACCCGCCTGCCCACCCTGGCCAGCGCCGACCCCGACGCAGCGTGGCGTGCCGCGGCGCTGCTGCACACCATCGTCCGCCTCGAACCGCTGCCCTACCGCAACAACCTGTTCGCCGCGATCGTCGTCGCGCAGTACATGGGACAGTCGGGCCAGGGCATCGACCCGCCCTACGGCGCCCTGTCCGAGCTGGTCCGCGAGGTCCGCGACGGCGAGGTCAAGCTGCCTGCGGTCGCGGACCGCCTGCGCTCCTGGCGCATCTGACCGGGCACCACGCCCGGTTCAGCGTCGGCGGCCGAACGGCCCCCAGCTCGGCGTGTGCGGCGACCGCAGGACAGCGGGCCGTGGCTGTCCATAGCCGGTGGCGGTACGGGCAGCGCCGATTACTGGTGAGGCGCTTGTTTTCGGCAGGATGGTGCCATGACTGAGATCCGCACCCCCCGCCTCCTGCTCCGTCGGTGGCACGACGACGACCTCGCGCCCATGGCGGACATCAACGCGGACCCGCGGGTCATGCGCTGGATCGACGACGGGTCGGTGCGCGACCTGGAGCACACGGCCCAGGCCATCGAGCGCTGGGAGGAGGAGTGGGACGAGGAGGGTTTCGGGCTCTTCGCCGTTGAACTGCTGGCCTCGGGGGAACTGGCCGGCTGCGCGGGCCTGTCCGTGCCCGAGTTCCTGCCGCAGGCACTGCCCGCCGTGGCGATCAGCTGGCGGTTCGGGCCGCAGTTCTGGGGCCAGGGTTACGCTTCCGAAGCCGCCCACGCCACGCTGGAGTTCGCGCTCCAGGACCGTGGCCTCGACCGAGTCATCAGCATCAGCCAGGTGGGTGACGACGCCTCCGAGAACATCATGCGCAAGCTCGGCATGGAGTGGGACCACGAGACGGCACATCCGGTCTACGGCCATCCGCTGCGCGTCCATGCCATCGATCTCACCGAGTTTCAGGCGTGAACCGGTGCAAGGCCTATGGCTTGGTCCGCTGCGCCTGAGGTCCGGTGCGAACGTGCGGTGTCTCTCGTTGCTCTCCGGCATGTACTGCGACCACGTGGTGAGGTCCTGCGCGCGCCGGCACCTTGATCTTCGGGGCGGCGCAGTCGAGAGCCCGTTGCGCTGACGGACGGCTGATTCGGTGCCGGCGGCGAGCGGACCGTATGCCGGACCGGGCTTCGCTGAACGACTGCGGGCACCCCCCGTGAGCGGTTCGGCCCCGCCGTACAACTGGGTAGCCTCCAGGGACCTGACGCCGCTTCACCGGGGAGCCGTAGTGCACCTCCTCCGCCGTGCCGCGGCCCTTGCCAGTCCTGTTCTGCTGCTGTCCGTGGCGGCGTGCTCTGCCGATGCGTCCCGCGAGGACGCCAAGCCGCCGCGGCCGGCCGCGCCCTCAGCGCCGGGCGGACTGGCGCTGGCCAAGGCCGTCGACCAGCTGAAGATCGCCCGTGAGAGCCGGAGATCTGCACCGCCCTGAACAGAACACCGCGTCTGGTGCCCTCGTCGACGGCAGCGGATCACCACACACCCGGCAGTACCGGCGTGCCCCCACCCGCGGCCGTCAGATCGCCGGACGGTTCGTCGTCATCCCCGCTGCCCCGTTCTCCCACGCCACCGCCGCCGACCAGGAGACCTGGCGGGCCCTGATCGGCACCCTGGAGTCCTTGCTCCGCCTTCACGAGCACGCCCCGGGCACGCTGAGCGCGATGAGCGACTACCTCTTCCACCGCACCGCGGCATGATCGGCAGCCTCTCCCAGCTCATCCGCGGCGCCGCCGTGCTGGCCATCGAGGACGGCAGCGAGCGCATTACCCAGGAGCTGCTGGAGCTGGTTCCCCTCGACTTCGCCGCCGAGCAGACCCAGCAGATGATCATCCCGGCCAACGTCAAGGGCCGGGGGAGGAGCGTGGCCTGATGCTCCTGCCCCGGCTTCCCGACGCGGTGCCACCGGCCCGGCACGAGATCGCCGTCTCCTACATCAGCCGCCTGGCCACTCTGCACGGCATGGACCCGCAGATCCTCTGAATGCAGGTCACCCGTCCGGAGTGGGACGGCGCCGCCCGACATCGACCACCCTGCTGTCGACCTCAGTCGCCTTCCCGACGTCATCGACGCCCAGCGCCGCCACCTTCTCGTCCTGCGACGCTACGGCTGGCAAGCCACCTACGACGCGGTGCTGTCCGCCTTCATGATCTGCGCGCACGTCTGGGCCGACGGCCGCCTCCCCGGCGAGGACTTCCACTGCTGGCACACCTGGGACAGCAGGACGTACACGCTCATCCCCTACGGCCACGCCGCCAAGTCCTACAGCTCCTACAGCACCTCCAAGCTGTTCGCCGCCGTCTATCCCGAAGCCATCGCCCTGGCACCGCTGATCGCTTCCCCCTACTGGCGGCAGAGGGCCTCCGGCAGCACCACCGAGCAGACCGGGTTCTTCACCGAAGTCAGCAAGCGCGTCACCTACCCCTATAACGACCCCGGACGCGGGGACGCCATCGTGCACTGGGCCATCGCCGACTCCTGGCGCCCGCCCTCCAAGCCGCTGACGACCTACACCCCCGGCCGGGTCCGGGGCAAGATGTCACCCCTCCACGCCAGTCGAGTCAAACGACACGAGAACAGCGTGAAGTGGTACAGCCGCATCAGCCGGAACCAGGGCCGCACGCTCCTGTTCCACAACCACCTCAAGCCCGTCCTCCTGCGCGAGCGGACACCGCAGTACGTGAAGTGGGAAGGCACGATCTGGCACAGCAGCCGCACCGACGACCTCATGAAGCAAGAGGTCGCACGACGGCGCAAAGAACTCCAAGACGGAGCCGCACGCCTGCGACGCCAGCGGACAGCGCACGTTCCTCTTGAACAGCCGTGACGTGGGGGCCGAACATCGGTCTCCGTGGGCTCAAGGACCGGTGCGCAGAGAACTACTGTCACCTTGCGGCAGCTTCGGGAGGGCAGGGCCGTGACCGACGAACAAGTACGTCACGCCCGTGACTTGCTCGCCCGCCCGGGGAACAGTGTCACCTCGATCGCGAAGCTCCTCGGTGTCTCCCGCAACATCATCGTTCAGCAGGCTCAGGCTGGGCCTTGCGATGTTTCGGCGGCGGCGGTGATGTGGACCTCGGTCGCGGCGAGGACACGTCCGTTGGCCTGGACCTCGATGCGGTGCGGGCCGGGGTGGATCGTGCGGACCGAGAGGCTCTCGAACCGGTGCCGGCGCGAGAAGGGGACCGCCTGGCCCGCGGGGAGGTCCCGGGCGGTCAGCTTGAACACCTTGCCCGCTTTGGGGCCGCGAACCCCTTGGTAGTGGACGATGTAGTCGATCGCCGCTCTCGTCGCGTCGGTGGCGTGCAGCGTGAAGGTGACGGTGGTCGCCTCTCCGATGGAAATGGTGGAGGGCGAGCAGGCGAGGTCCGTGATCTCGATCGGAGCATGGTGATCGAACCCGAGAACCGCGAGAGCCTCCGGGTGTCCTCGCTTGACGAGTGTCCGCAGGCCGTGGCGTACGACGAAATCCCCCTGCGTGCTGCCGCGCAACCATCGCCGGGCGGTGACGAGGACGAGGTCGGGGTGGTCCTTGCTGATGTCGTTGAGGTGGTTCGCCACGGAACGGCGCACGTAGAGGGACTCGTCGTTGACGAGAGGCTCCAGGAGCGCCAGCGCGGGAGCGGGATCGGCGACGAACCGCGAGAGCCGTGACGCCCAGGGCAGCCGCGGGCGCGTGCCCTCCGAGACGAGCCGCCGAACGTGTTCGTCCGGGTCGGTGGTCCACGCCCTGAGCTGCTCCATCGTGACCTCGTAGTGGGCTTCGACGAACGGCCGGATGGCGAACTCGGCGGTGTAGCGGGAAGTGAGCGCGGCCAGCAGCGGCAGCGCGACGTCGGGCCGGTCCAGCAGCGCCGAGGCGACGTAGGCGTTGACGGGCATGGAAGCCCACCCCGTAAGACCCCCGCTGTCGAGGGCACCACGGATCACCCGGCCGGCTTCCTCGGGGGACGTCGGCATCGTCGCCGCGAGGGCACGGGCGATCCAGTCGATACGGGCCTTCAGCTCCAGCTCATCGATACCGGTGCCCGCGAGCTGCTCGAACGCCGTCCGGTCGAACGAGGCCGAGGCACCCGCGAGGTCGCCCGCGAGACGCCCGATGAGCTCCGGAGACAGTTCGTCCTTGAAATCGGCCATCTCAACGCCCGCCCACGCTCACGTCGAGGACCCCGACCGCTCGCCCCGTACGGCTCCCGGCCGGCGGGAGAAGGGGCTCGATGCGCTCCCACTGTTCATTCGGGAGCGGTGTGAATCTCGACCGGGGCATCATGGTTTCGAGTCTGCCACGGACCACTGACACACGGCCGGTACCTCAGGCGCTCTGAGCTGTGGCGACTCTCCCCTTCGCGCAGCTTTCCGTGCTGGACAAAGGGTCATTTATGCGAGGTCGCCGCCGGTCACCGCACATCCGTCCCGTCCGGCCTGCATGAGGGGCAATCGGCGCGCACCCGAACTGGGCGCGGAGCCCCGCCTTCTGCCTCGCTCACGCCCACCTCGCAAGGCGTGCGTGTGGGCGGGGCGGGGTGGAGTTTCCACCGCGGGCTCTCGGCCTCGCCTCGCGGCATGCCTCCGCTCCAGCCAGGCGAAACCCATAACGGTGGCGAGGACCAGTCGCCTAATTCAGCATGCCGTACGCGTGGTCTGGGCGGATGCGGGCAACCACGCGGCGGTCGGCGACCATGGCCCGGCGGAAGGCGTCCCAGTCGGGATGTTCGCCGCGCACCGCCCGGTAGAGGGCGATCATCTCCTCGACCGTGGCGTCGCCGGGATCCGCAGCGACCGGCGACAGTTCGACATCGCCCTCCAGGACCACATACGCCCAGAAGTCGTCGCGGGCGATGTGCAGCGCCGCCCACGGCTCGCGGCGCAGATTGAAGTATTTGGCCCGGCCGGTGGTGATGGAAATGCGAATCACACCGTCGTCGTCGACCCAGTGTCCGACATTGGACAGCTGCGGTCGGCCGTTCTTGCGGATCGTTGTCAGGACCGAGAAAGTGTGCTTGCGGGCGAAGTCGAGCGCGGTTTCCAGTTCCATAGCACATGAAATCAGGCCAGAACGCCCATTTGTTCCCCATTTCCGACACCCGGCCGGGTGATGTGCGTGGTCGATCCGGCCCGGGGCGGGCCTGTTCCTGGTGTGCGCCGGGGTCCGGGGGTGTCGTACAGTGGGTGAGTTCCTGTGCCGAGGTGTCGGTGGCAGTGACCGGACTTCCTGTTTCTTCTGTGTGATCTTGAGGTGGCGACCTATTAACCGGGCCATGTAGTCGTCCGTGTTCCCCGCGTGCTGATGTGTCGCACGTGTCCGGGGGCGGACGTCGCGCTGGCCTGAGTTGCGTCACCCACCTCCGCAGTTTTCTTCCCGGGTGCAGCTCTGCCGTCTGCCCCGGGTTTCGTGTTTTCCGGCCCCGGTGCGGCTGTCGGCAGGGCTCCCCGATTCCTTTGGATCAGGAGTTCCCGTTTTGTCTTCCTCCGCGCTCGGCAACGAGCCAGAGCACACCACCACCCAGACCCCGACCCACCCATCACCTGAACCCTCGAAGATGGCCATGGGGGCCTGGATCGCCCTCCTGGTGCTGCTGACCGCCGAGCTGATGAACATGCTCGACCAGTCGGTCGTCCTGACCGCCCTGCCCGCCATTCAGGAGTCGACCGGCGCCGGACCGGTCGCGGTGCAGTGGCTGACCACCGCCTATTCCCTGCCCGTCGCCGTCGGGCTGATCACCGGCGGACGGCTCGGTGACATCTACGGCCGCCGCAGGATCCTGCTCGTCGGCACTGTCGTGTTCACCGCCGCCTCGCTGCTGTGCGGTCTGGCCACCGGCCCGGGCGTGCTGATCGGTGCCCGCCTGCTCCAGGGCGTCGGCGTGGCCGTGATGATCCCGCAGGTCTTGGCGACCATGCACGTCACCTTCGAAGCCCAGAACCGCAGCAAGGCATTCGGCCTGTACGGGGCCGTCCTGGCCATCGCCAACGTCCTGGGCCCGGTCCTGGGCGGCGTGCTCACCCAGGCCGACCTGTTCGGGCTGTCCTGGCGGCCGATCTTTCTGGTCAACGTGCCCGTCGGGCTGGCCGTACTCCTCCTGGGACGCGCCTTCGTCCCCGAATCGACCGTCCGCAAGGCCGACCGGCTCGACCTGGCCGGCATGCTGCTGTCCGGCCTGGCCATCGTCCTGATCCTCTTCCCGCTCACCGAGGGCCACGCCCACGGATGGCCGCTGTGGTGCTTCGTCATGCTCGCCGCCGGCCTCCTTGTCCTTGGTGTCTTCCTGCGCCACCAGCGGTGCAGGCAGGGCAACGCCCCGCTGGTGACCCTGTCCCTCTTCCGGGTCAGGCAGTTCACCGGGGGCATGGCCGCGGACCTGCTGCACGGCCTGCTGTGCGGCCTGTTCTTCATGACCTGGACGCTGTATCTGCAACGCGGGCTGGGCCTGAGCCCGCTTGAGGCGGCCGTTGCCTTCGTGCTGCTCTCCGTGGGAGAACTGGGCGGCGCGACGATCGCGGCGAAGACGGCCGGGCGTTTCGCCCGCCGTCTGCCGCAGACCGGAGCCCTCGTCGCGACCGCTGCGATGGTCGCCTACGGGCTCCAGATCGGCAGCCACCAGGCCGACCTGACCCTGCTGGCGATGACCGCTCCGGTGGTGCTGATCGGCTTCGGCCTGGGCATGGTCTCCGGCCCGCTCGCCGATCTGTCGCTGGCCAGGGTCCCGCACGAGGACGCCGGCTCGGCCTCGGGCCTGTTCAACACCGCCATTCACCTGGGCATCGCGCTGGGCACCGCGCTGACCGCCGTGGTGTTCTTCGCCATCGCCGGCGGCTCTCCCGACGGCGCGGTCAACCGCGACGCGTTCGTCACCGTGCTGTGGTGGGTCGGCGGCCTCCTCGCCCTGATGTGGGCCCTGATGTTTTGCCTGCCCAAGCCCCCGAAGAACCGGGCCGGGTAAGCCGGTGCCCCGAGGCGGCGGCACCCGCCGAGTGCCGCCGCCTCACCCGCCACCTGTACACGGCCCTGTTCTCGTACAGCGGCGAACAAACAGGTAGCTGGGTGAGGCCCGGGTCTGAATCTGGCGCGAGGGCCAGTCGTCAGATGCCGGGCGTCGGCTCGCCGTGCTCGCGCAGCATCATCCGCATCGCGGGTGCGGGCGGATTCGTGGCCTTCAAGGGTGGGGCCACGGATGTATTCGCGTTCGCTGCCGGAGGGGGCGGCCGGCACGGTGAACACGGTGCCGGAGGACTCGGGCAAGCCCTGGAGTTCCTCGGCGGCGAGCGTCGCCGATTCGATGCGCCCGCGCGGATCCGGGGTTAGCTGGGGGTGCCGTGGGTGAGGCGTTTGACATCGCGCAGGATGGGTGCGGTCTCGATGGACTGCACGCCGGGCAGGGTACCGAGTTCGTGGTCGAGGTAGCGGTAGAGCTGGTAGGCGTCGGCGAAGTGGCCGGTGGCGACCAGGTTGGAGGGGCCGGTGGTCGCGGCGGCGAAGGGGATCTGAGGGTGGGCCGCGAGGGCTCTGCCGACGGCGCCCAGGGCTCCGGGCGCGATGCGGAGCCAGAGCCGTACCAGCATCTGCTGGCCCAGGAGTTCGGGGTCGATGTCGACGACGAAGAGCAGTGCCCCGGACGTGCGCAGCCGCTCCAGGCGGCGGCTGATGCCGGCTGCTGAGCGGCCGGTGGCCTCGGCCAGCTCGGGGAGGGTGGAGCGGCCGTCGTGGGCGAGGGCGGACAGGAGCTTGTGGTCCACGGAGTCCAGTTCGACTGTCCCGACAACTGGGTGGGCCGGCTTGCCCGGCGCCGGGGTGCTGCCGGGGTGCGTATCGGGGGCGGGAGGGGTGTCCTCGGGCGTGGTGCCGAAGATGTGCAGGAGGCAGTGCGCGCTGACGGAGACTACGCGAGGGGTGTGGGGGAGCTTGTCCAGCAGCAGGGCGTCGCGTTCGCGGGCGGAGCGGATGTCGACAGCGCAGTTCAGTTCGGTGCCTCCGGAGGCGATCTGCACCCAGGAGGTGTCGGTGCGGCGGGCCAGCGCGTCGGCGATTTTGGCTGAGGCGGCCGGTGTGCAGTTCAGGCGCAGGAGCCAGCGGGTCAGCCCGACATATTGGGGGATCAGCTGGCCGGACACGCGCAGGCCGCGTTCGCGCAGGCGGCGGTAGCGGCGGGCGACGGTGTGCTCGGAGACTCCGGCGCCGTGGGCGATCTGGCTGAAGGGTGCGCGGCCGTCGCGTCGCAGTTCCTGGACGATCCGTTGATCGACCTCGTCGAGGCTGCTGGAATCCATGATTTCCTCCCGGCCGTATGCCAGATCTTTGCGTGATCAAGCGTATGGCGCGGGGATACACGCCGGGGGCCTGGAGGGTGGAGGCATCTCGCTCACTCGGCGGGCACGGCGGAGGGATCCGCCAGCCCGCCAGGTCGAGCCGGAGCAGACCCCCATTTCCAGGAAGGCTTCTTTCATGACGTCGACCCCCGCCCCTGCCGCCGCTGAGCGTCCACTGCGAATCGCTGTGCTGGTGGCGAGCACCCGCGAGGGCCGCTTCGCCCCGACCATCACCGCCTGGTTCACCGGCCAAGCCGCCCTGCACACCGGCCTGAGCGTGGATGTGATCGATCTGGATGTTGACCGGCTGCCGATGCATCTGACCACTGAGCGGCCCGCCGAGGTCACGGCGATGGCCGGGCGGCTGGCGGCGGCCGACGGCTTCGTGGTCATCACTCCGGAGTACAACCGGTCCTTCCCCGCCCCGCTGAAGGCGGCCATCGACTGGTACCAGGAAGAGTGGCAGGCCAAGCCCGTCGGCTTCGTCACCTACGGCGGCGTCTCGGGCGGGCTGCGGGCCGCGGAGCAGCTGCGGCTGGTCTTCGGCGAGCTGCACGGCGCCCCGATCCGCGAGGGTGTCACCTTCGCCAACTACCCCGAGCGCTTCGACGCCGCAGGCCGCCCCACCGACGAGGGCTGCAACACCGCGGCCAAGGCCCTGCTGGAGCAGCTGACCTGGTGGGCCCGCGCGCTGCGCACCGCCCGCGAAACCCACCCCTACGCCTGACCCCAGCCGCGGGACGGCCCCGGCATGCCGTGGTGCCCTCTGTCGGCCCGGGGCCGTCCCGTTTTCACCTCTCTTCACCAAGGAAGTTGCCATGTCCGTGTCCACCCCTGCCGAGGCGGACCCCCGGCGCTGGACGGCGCTGGTCTTTGTCTGCCTGGCCCAGCTGATGGTCGTCCTCGACGGCACGATCATGAACATTGCCCTGCCCTCGGCACAGCACGCCCTGGGGTTCTCCGACGGCGCGAGGCAGTGGGTGGTCACCGCCTACGCCCTCGCCTTCGGCGGGCTGCTGCTGTTCGGCGGCCGGCTGGGAGATCTGTGGGGCCGCAAGCGGGCCTTCGTCACCGGCGTGATCGGGTTCGCCGCCGCCTCCGCACTGGGCGGGATAGCGGTCAATACCGCGATGCTGATCGGCGCACGGGCCCTGCAAGGCGTCTTCGGCGCGCTGCTGGCCCCGGCCGCGCTGTCGCTGATATCGGTGATGTTCACCGAGACCAGGGAACGCGCCAAGGCGTTCGGGATCTACGGTGCGCTGGCCGGCGGTGGCGCCGCGATCGGCCTGCTGCTGGGCGGGGTGCTCACCCAGTACCTGAACTGGCGCTGGACCCTGCTGGTCAACATCATCTTTGCCGCCGTCGCCGCCATCGGGGCGCTGGCCGTCCTGCCCGGCCGCAGCGGCGAGCGCCCGCGCGGTGCCCGCCTGGATATTCCCGGGGTGCTGCTGGCCTCCCTCGGGCTGGTCGCCCTGGTGTACGGGCTGTCCACGGCCGAGACGCACGGCTGGGCCTCGGCCACCACCCTTTCTCTGATCGGTGCCGGTGTGGTGCTGCTGGCCGCGTTCGCAGTGCTGGAGAGCCGCCTCACGGCCCCGCTGCTGCCGCTGCGGGTGGTGTGGGACCGCAACCGCGGCGGCGCCTACCTCGCGATGGGCCTGGCCGTGATCGGCATGTTCGGCCTGCTGCTGTTCCTCACCTTCTACCTGCAGAACGTTCTCGCCTTCAGCCCCCTGCAGTGCGGCGCCGCCTTCTTGCCCATGACCTTGGGCATGGTCGCCGGCTCCACCCAGATCGGCCCCCGCCTCGCCCCCCGCGTCGCGGTACGCGCGCTGATGGCGCCCGGCTTCCTGCTGGCCGCCGCCGGCCTGGCCTGGCTCACCCAGATCACCCCCACCAGCTCCTACACCACCGTGGTGCTGCCCGGCCTGCTCGTCATCGGCCTGGGCCTGGGCATCGCGTTCATGCCCGCCTTCAGCCTGGCCGCCCAGGGCGTGGCACCCCAGGACGCCGGGGTCGCCTCGGCCATGGTCAACACCTCCCAGCAGATCGGCGGCGCGATCGGCACCGCCCTGCTCAACACCCTCGCCACCAGCGCCACCGTCACCTACACCCGCCACCACCCCGGCACGCAGCCGGGCGGCCCCCTGCACGATGAGGCCCTGGTCCACGGCTACACCACCGCCATGTGGTGGGCCGTCGGCATCCTCACCCTCGCCGCCCTGGCCGCCGCCGCCCTGATCACCCAGCACCCGCGCCGGGCCGCGCACCCCGAAGACGGCCGGCACGCCCGGCACAAGCGCAGCCGCGCCACCGCCGATCACACCTGATCCCTGCCCCACGTGCGGCCCACGCCGTACGCCCACCGAAGCAAGGAGAGAAGCCATGGCGATCCGCCGTGTCATCACCGGCCACAAGGACCAAGGGCAGGCGATCGTGGTCCGGGACGAGCATCTCCACCCGGACACACCGCACTTCGCGCACTACCCGATCTGGGGTGCCGATCAGCCACCGGTCTTCCCGGACAGCGGGCAGCTCCCTGCGGGTGCGGATTCGCTGGTCCCCGCGCCCGGCGGGCTGCGGGTACGGATGGTGAGCATGCCGCCGCACTTCAGCGCCGACGACATGTACGACACCGACGCCCCGCAGCGCAGGGCCGAAGCCGCCCGCGCCCAGTTCGCCGCCGTACCCGGCGTGCTGACCGACCCCAACCCGCCAGACACGTACGGCAGCACCGCGGGCGTCTCGGGCATGCACGCCACCGCCTCGGCCGACTGCGTCATGCAGCTCAGCGGTGAATCCATCTTCCTGCTGGAAGACAGTGAGGTACGGCTGCGCGCGGGCGACTGGCTGGTCATCAACGGGGTCACCCACAGCTGGCGCAACGACGGCGACACCCCCTCGGTCATGCTCACCATCGCCTACGGCGCCCACCACCACGGCATTCCCCTGCGCACACGCTGACCGCCCCCACCAGCTCCACCGCCACCCGACACAGACGCCACACCACGCACACTCGGGAGCCAAACCATGCCTGTTGACCTGCAGCCCCTGCTGGCCGGACTGGAAATCCTTGAGGGCACCGGCCCGGAATATCAGGGTTTCGTCTCCAATCACGGTCCGATGGCCTGCGAAGCACTGGTGACCATGGGCCTGGGCGAGCGGGCGCCGCAGTGGGCCACCCACTACCGGCCCCAGCTCGAAGGACCGGCAGCCGCGCGGTTCCCCATCGACCCCGACGACTACCGCGAGGCGCTGGGCCGGGTGGACCGGCTGGGCGACTGGATCGAACTCATGCGCCGCCAGGTCGCCGAGCACCCCTGGCCCACCGTCCTGGGCCGGTGGTGGCCCAGGCTGCTGCCCGGCCTGGCCGCCGCCGGCATGCACGGCGTGATCCGCACCGCCCACGCCGTCCGCTCTCTGACCGCCACCACTACTCCCGGCCCGCTCCTGGTCGACGAACTCGCCCAGGGCCTGGCCCACTGGGCCGCCCGCTACCAGCAACTCCCCGGCAACCCCAGCCTCACCGGGACTTTGCCCCTGGCCGAAGCCCTGGCCCGGCTGCCCCGCCTCGATGAGGCCACCGAATCCCCGGCGCCCGGCATCTCCGGGCGGATGCTGGCCCTTGATGCCCTGCCCGGATTCACCGCCGCCCTGGACCGCTACCGGTCTGCCGCCCCGCCCGATCCCGCCGTGGCAGACACCGCCCAGAGCGACGCCGCCTGCCATGCCACGCTCGACGAACTGATCAGCGCCGCCTCACGGGTATTGATCGCCCGCCCGAGCGGTGCTGCCCCCGTCGCCTTCTGCCACACCATCACCGCACCCGCCGCCATCCGCCTGGTCCTGCCGCACATGCACCCTGCCCACCGCGCCCCGTCCGTAGCCACCGCCTGGCAAGTCCTCGGTGGCGTGGTCGCCTCCTTCGCCCCACGCCCCGGTGACGACGGACAGGACTGGCACACCGACCAGCCCGCCCCCGAACACGGCACGCTCCTGCAACGCGCCCACGACTCCAACGACGAACACGTCATCAAGCTGACCGAGGCCACCCTGCGCGAGCACGCTCGCACCGGCGACACCGCCCTGCTGCACGCAGCCACCGTCTTCGCCGACCGGATGCATATCCTCCTCAACAGCTGAACGGCATCCGTCCAGTCACGCACCACAAAACCCCGCTGACGACGGAGACGATGAGCGGCTGTAGCCCCGGCCGCCTGCCGACGAAGGTGGCGGCAGGCGGCCGGGACTCGTTGTGCCGTTTGGAAATGCGCGGACGTCAGCAGCCCCAAGCGCAGGGCCGGCGGTGCGTTGGAGCTATACGCTGCCTTGCCCCAGTCCTCATCGTCCACGGCGTCAACGACCGAAATTGCAAGGTCAAGTTGCCCTCGTAAGCGAGCTCCGGCTAACCGCATTCCTTCATCACGCAGCTAAAGGTTGTCCCGTAACCAGTGGTGCGGTTGGCGCGTTGGTTGTGCATGGGTGGGGTGATCTCGGCAGGTGATCCGAAGTGGATCGAGCCGTTTGCTGGTCTGACCGAGGTGCAGTTCGCCAGGCTGGTGGCACTGGTGCGGCGTCGCGGTGGTGACGTTCAGC
>NZ_JBIRJY010000036.1:0-41368 GCF_044329785.1 Streptomyces sp. NPDC017529 | reverse complement strand
CGTGGGTTCCGGGTGGAGCCGGGCGAGATCGAGTCCGTCCTCGCCGCGCACCCCGACGTGGCCCAGGCCGCGGTCGTGGCGCGCGAGGACCGGCCGGGCGACCAGCGCCTCGTCGCCTATGTCGTCCCCGGCGCCGGGCGCGACCTCGACCCGCAGCTCCTGCGTGAGCATGTGGCCACGACGCTGCCCGACTACATGGTCCCGGCCGCGATCATGCTCCTGGAGGCGCTGCCGCTGACCGCGAACGGCAAGCTGGACCAGGCCGCGCTGCCGGCGTCCGACCCCGCCGAACGGGGTGCCGGGCGGGCGCCGGAGAGCGAGACGGAGAAGGCGCTCTGCGCGCTGTTCGCCGAAGTCCTCGGGCTCGAACGCGTCAGCGTGGACGACAACTTCTTCGACGTCGGCGGCAACTCGACACTGGCGATGCGCCTGGCCGGCCGCATCAGGACCGAACTCGGCGCCGAGCTGAGCATGCGGCACTTCTTCGGCGCGCCGACACCGATCGGTGTGGCACGGCTCCTGGAGTCGAAGGTACGTCCGGAGCTACGGCCGGTCGATCACCCGGACGCCATTCCCCTCTCGGCGGGCCAGTCGCGCCTGTGGCCGCCGGCCCAGCCGGGCGAGGCGGCGGAGCAGCAACTCCCGCTCGCGCTGCGCCTGGTCGGTGAGCTGGACCCGGCCGCGCTGGAGGAAGCCCTCACGGATGTCGCGGCACGCCACGACATCCTGCGTACGGTCTTCTCCGACACCGACACTGACACCGACACCGACGGCGGCGACGCGTACCAGCGGGTCCTGGACGCCGATGCCGCGCGTCCCTCCCTCGCGGTGGTCCCCGCGGCCGAGGATCAGCTGCCGGGTCTGCTGCGCTCCCACGCCCGGCGCCGGTTCGACCTCGTACGGGAGACGCCCTGGTCGCAGCACCTGTTCGCGCTGTCGGACACCGAGCACGTACTGCTTCTCGTCCTGCACCGGATCGCCGCGGACGACGCTTCGTTGGACGTGCTCGTCCGCGACCTGGCGGCCGCCTACGGCGCCCGGCGTGAGGGGCGGGCCCCGGAACGAGCTCCGCTGCCCCTCCAGTTCGCCGACTACGCGCTGTGGGAGCAGGAGCTGTTCCGGAGCGAGCAGGACCCGGACAGCCTGATCAGCGACCAGCTCACCTACTGGAAGAACACCCTGGCCGACGTGCCGGCGTGGACGCCGCTGCCCACCGACCGGCCGCGGCCCCCGCGGCCCGTCCACCGGATGGACTCCGTTCCGCTGAGCCTGGACGCCGAGGCGCACGACCAACTGATGGAAGCCGCCGAAGACGCGGGTGCGACGGCCTTCATGGCGGTGCACGCCGCACTCGCCCTCCTGCTCACCCGGCTCGGTGCGGGCACCGACCTCACGTTCGGGACCATGCTCCTGCGCCGGGACGAAGAAGAGGGCCTGGACGCCGTGGTGGGCCCCCTCACCGACTGGCTGCCGCTGCGCACGGACACCTCGGGTGATCCCGCGTTCAGCGAGCTGCTCGGCCGGGTCCGGGAGATCACCTTGTCCGCGCACGCGTACAAGGACGTGCCCTTCGAGCACGTGGTGGACGCGTTGGCGTCGCCCCCTGCGGAAGGGGCGCACCCGGTGTTTCAGATCCTGCTGGACATGCGGGACGACATCGCCGAGAAGTGGGACACGCCGGAGCTGCCGGGCCTGGACACCACGCGCCTCCCGCTGGCGGCCGCGACGTCGGCGATGGACCTGTCGTTCGACCTCGTCGAGCGGCAGGAGGACGACGGCACCCCGGACGGCATCGACGGCGCCCTGCACTACGCCACGGAGCTCTTCGACCGGTCCACCGCCGCTTCCCTCGCGAACCGGCTCGTGCGCGTCCTGGAACAGGTCGCGGCCGAACCGCAGCTGCGGGTGAGCCAGGTGGACGTGCTGCTGGACCGGTTCGAGCACCGTCAGGTGGTGGAGACCTGGAACGACACGGCGGCCGAGGTTCCGGACGGCACCGTGGTCGAGTTGCTGGCCGAGCGGGCGGCCCGTACGCCCGAGGCCCTCGCCGTCACGGACCGGGACGGTGCCCTCACCTACGGCGCGCTGGACACGGCGGCCGGTCTGCTCGCCAGGCGGCTGGCCGAGCGAGGGACCGGGCCGGAGGATGTCGTGGTGGTGGCGCTGCCGCCCGGCGCCAGGCTCGTGGCGGCACTGCTGGCCGTTTTCAAGGCCGGTGCCGCCTGCCACTTCGTCGACCCCGCCCAGCCGGTCGGCGAGCGGTTCCCCGCCCTGCGCCGGAGGCGTCCGACCGCACTGGTCTGCACACCGGCCACGGCCCGACTGCTGCCCGCCGACTATGCGATCCCGGTCGTGGCAGCCCACCCGGCGCCGTCCGCGGTGTACGGCGTGCCGTACCAGGCGTCTCCCGCCCGTACGCCCCTGCCCGGCCAGGCGGCCCTGGTGCTCGGCGCCACGGCGGGGGCGGTGGTCGAACACCGTGCCCTGGTCAATCAAGTGGCGCATCAGATGCACACCACGCAGGCGGACCACAGGGTGACCCTGGACGTCAGGGCACCCGCCTCCGCGCTGGTCACGCCGCTGCTCGCGGCCCTGTGCGCCGGGCACGAGGTCCTGCTCGGCGTGCCCGGCCAGGACCTCCCGCCGTCCGGCACAGCAGAAGGTACGGCTCTGCTGGTCACCACCCGTGAGCAGCTGCCGGCCGTCGGGCGCCCCCAGGCCGGCCGGTCACCGTACGCGGAGGTCGTGGTGGTGGACGGCGAACACCCGTCCACCGGCGACCTGGCGAAGTGGCGGGCACACCATCCGGACGGTGCGCTGGTCAGGGGACACGGCGCGGCGGAGACGGCCGGCTCGTGGCTGGCCCGGCGGCACGAGTCCGGGGAGCCGCTGCCCGCGGACGCGTCCGCCGGGCGGCCGGTGTGGAACACCCGCGCGTTCGTACTGGACGATCGGCTGCGCCCGGTGCCGCCGGCCGTCACCGGCGACCTGTACGTCGCGGGGGCCTCGCTGGCGCGCGGTTACGGCGGGGCGCCGGGGCTGACCGGCGCACGGTTCGTCGCCTGCCCGTTCGGTCCCGACGGGGCGCGGATGCTCCGTACCGGCGAGCGGGCCAAGTGGACCGGCGACGGCTTGCTGACGGTGTCGGAGCAGAGCCGGGACGGGGCCGGGCCGGCAGCGGCCCTGAGCGTCGTCAGGAACCGCGACGACCTCGGGGTGCTGCTGCCGCTGCGCTCGGAAGGCAGCCGCCCGCCGCTGTTCTGCGTGCATCACACCACCGGACTGGCCTGGGGCTACGCGGCCATCCTCCAGCACCTGCCGCCGGACCGGCCGGTCTACGGGGTGCAGGCGCGCGGCCTCGCCGGTCCCGAGCCGCTGCCGCGGAGCGTCGAGGAGATGGCGGCCGACTACGCCGACCGGATCCGGGACGTCCAGCCCGACGGCCCGTACCACCTCCTCGGGTGGTCCGTCGGCGGGGTGTTCGCGCAGGCGGTCGCCACCAGGCTGGAGGAACTGGGCGCGGAGGTGGCGCTGCTCGCGGTGCTCGACGGCTATCCCACCGCCCCCGGCAGGCTCGCCGTCGGCGAGGACGCCGCCGGCGGGCCCGGCGGGGCCACGCGTCCGGGGCGTGAACTCCAGATGCCACCCGGGGAGGAGGCGCCCCCCACGGCAGGCGTGAGCGGCCCGCTCATGACGAACATGCGGGAGGTCACGCAGCACACGGTCCAGATCGCATGGGACCACACACCGCGGCTGTTCCGGGGCGACCTCATGCTCTTCGTCGCGACCCAGGACCGGCCGGCGGAACTGCCGATACCGGAGGCGGTCGAGACGTGGCGGCCCTACACGGCCGGTGCGATCGTGACGCACGAAGTCGACGCCAACCACAACGACATGCTCCAGCGGGCCCACTTGTCGCGCATCGGGCGCGTCATCGCGGACACCCTCCGCGGGGCGAGCGAGGCACCGCAAGGGACGGCCCCGGCGGAACCGGGGCGAGCGGACCGTACGAGGTGAGGAACCCGGCGGGCGCGGCAGTTCAGGCCGCCGCGCCCGCCGGCCCGCGCGTATCGCCGGCCCGCGGGTGCGCGGAAAAGCCGAATCCGTGAACATTTGCGGCGTTCGAGAAAAGCGGCGCGGCAGGTGATGCATGTGCCGGAGAAGCGGCAGGCGCAGCGAATTACCCTCGCGGAAAGGCGAGGGTGCGAGAAAAGGCCGAAGGGGGCCCGCACATGACGAAGCCGGCAGAATCTCCCAAACGACAGCACCGTATCGGGGCCAAGGCGATGGAGCCCCCCGCTTTCATGCAGCGGAACGGGCAGAACCCGTCGCCCGAACTGAGCCGGATGAGCGCGGAAACACCGCTCGTCGAGGAGACGGGGCCCGGCCCCAGCGACTGGATCGCCACCGGCCGCGAAGAGGTGCGGGCGATCCTCGGCGACGCGCAACGGTTCAGCACGCGGCCGCCCGCGGACAGCGAGGCGGACTCCCGCCGGCTGACCCAGGTCGGCAACCTGCTGCAGTACGACCCGCCCGAGCACACCCGGCTGCGCAAGATGCTGACGCCGGAGTTCACCATGCGGCGGATGCGCAGGATGGAACCCATCATCGAAGGCGTCGTGGCGGACCGGCTGGACGTCATGGAGCGGGCCGGCCGGCCCGCCGACCTCATGCGGCACGTCGCCTGGCCCGTGCCCGGCCTGGTCGCCTGCGGGCTGCTCGGCGTACCCCGTGACGACCAGGCCGAACTGGCGCGCAACCTGGACCTGAGCCGGCGCAACGACCGGCCGCGCAGACTGGTACAGGCCGCGGTGAACGCCTTCGAGGGGTACCTGGACAGGTTCATCGCGCAAAAGCGCGCCGACCCCGGCGGAGACGACCTGATCAGCATGCTGATCAAGGAGTACGGGGACGGCGTCAGCGACAAGGAGCTGGTGGGGTTCTCCGACTCCCTCCTGGCCGGCGGGCTGGAGAACATGGCCGGGATGCTCGGACTCGGCACGCTGACCCTGCTGGAACACCCCGACCAGCTCGCCCTGCTCAGGGAGCGGCCGGAGCTGATGGGCCAGGCGGTGGAGGAGATGCTCCGCTACTCTTCCGTCGCGCCGATGGCCTCGCCCCGCACCGCCCTGGTGGACGTGCCGATGGCGGGCCGCACGATGAAGGCCGGCGAGATCGTGTCCTGCTCACTGCTCGCGGTCAACCGCTCCCAGTGCCCCGACGCGTCGCGGGACGGCTTCGACATCGCCCGCGAGAACAACAACCACATGGCCTTCGGGCACGGCATCCACCACTGCGTCGGCGCGGCACTGGCCCGGATGGAGCTGCGGATCGCCTTCACCAGGCTGCTGGAGCGCTTCCCCGGCCTGCGGCTGGCCGTACCGGCGGAGGAAGTGCGCTACCGGCCGCAGGGGCTGTCGGTCTACGGCATCGAGACGCTGCCGCTCGCCTGGTAGGGGGAGTACCACGCGGGACGCCGGAGCGACGAGGGCCGCGCACGGGTACGCGCGGACTGTCCAAGTGGCGCAATCGGTCCGTTGGACAGCGGCCCCTGCCGCGGACGGACCGCCCTCGTGCCGTACACCCCGCGTCCTGTATTCCCAACGATTCCCGACCGGCCTCGTGTGCCCTGCGCACTTCCCATGCCGGGCGGGAAAAGAGAGAAAAGAAATGGTTCCCGAGCCCGCTGTGCAAGGGGGCATGCCGGATTTTGGACAGCTTTGTAGGGGCCCGGTAAGAGTGCCATCCTGAGCGTCCTGTCCGAAGCGGCCGGGAACGGGCTCTTTCAACAACTGATGCCCGCGGGGGAATCTATGGCTGTAAAGGGTGTAGTCCACGATGCGCTGCCGGTGCGCGACATCGCGCAATCCGGTGCGGCGCCGACGCTGCGCAAGGCCGATCTGCACGCCAGCGTCCGTGATCCGGTCCTGGAAACGATGACCTTCCTGAACGAGGTCACCTACCGCTATCCCGACGCGATCTCCTTCGCGCCGGGCCGCCCGTACGACGGCTTCTTCGACATCGAGCAGATCTTCGGCCACCTCCGCAGGTACCTCGACCACGAGGCCGGGCAGGGGCGGACACCGGAGCAACTGCGCACCCTCATGTACCAGTACGGGCCGGTCGCCGGCCAGATCCGCGAGATCATCGCCGACTCCCTGCGCGAGGACGAGCGCATCGACGTCCCGGCCGAGTCCATCGTGGTGACCGTCGGCGCCCAGGAGGCCATGCTGCTGGTGCTGCGGGCGCTCGTCACCGGCCCCGAGGACGCCTTCCTGGTCTCCAGCCCGTGCTTCATGGGCATCACCGGCGCGGCCCGGCTCCTGGACATCCCCGTGACGCCGGTGGCGGAGAGCGAGGACGGGTTCTCCCGCGCCGCGCTGGAGGCGGCGATCGCGAAGGAGCGGTCGCGGGGCCGCCGCCCCCGGGCCTTCTACGTGATACCCGACCACTCCAATCCCAGCGGGGCCACGATGAGCCTGCGGGCCCGCGCCGAACTGCTGGACTGCGCGGCGCGCCACGACATCCTCGTCGTGGAGGACAGCCCGTACCGGCTGGTCAGCCCGGGGCCGCCGCTGCCGACGCTGAAGGTCCTGGACAAGGACCGCCGGGTCGTGCACCTGGGGTCCTTCGCCAAGACGGTCTTTCCCGGCGCCCGCCTGGGCTTCGTCGTCGCCGACCAGCCGGTCGTGGACGACGCGGGCCGCACCACGCTGCTCGCGGACGAACTCGCCAAGATCAAAAGCATGGTGACGGTCAACACGCCCGCACTGAGCCAGGCCGTGGTGGCGGGCACCCTGCTGGCCGCGAACGGCCGGCTCTCGGAGCTGAACGCGCGGGCGGCCGTCCACTACGACGCGGCCATGCGGCTGACGCTCCGGCACCTGGACCAGTGCTTGCCCGCGGCCCGGCGGGCCGCCCTGGGAGTGCGCTGGAACCGGCCGGCGGGCGGCTTCTTCCTGGGAGTACGGGTGCCCTTCCGCGCGGACAACGCCGCACTGGCACGGTCCGCCGAGGACTTCGGTGTCATCTGGACACCGATGCACTACTTCCATCCGGACGGTGGCGGCCTCGACGAACTGAGGCTGTCGATCAGCTATGTGACGCCCGCCGACATCGCGGAGGGCGTCGCAAGGCTCGCGCGCTTCATCGAGGCGCAGAGCGAGCCGTCATGACGGCCTATGACCCGTGCCGAAAGGGTCTTCGTAAGAAGGGCGGCGGAAATGACCAGTATCAGTGGCGCACGGCAGCCGCGTAGCAGGCGACGTATGTGGGGGTGGACGTTCCGATGACCGTCATCGTGGAATCTCCGGAGTTCCTGGACACGGGAACCCTGGAAGCAGGAATCCTGGCGACCGAGCACCGCACCGCGGTGGCACTCGGCCGGCCCCGGATGATCGGAGTGGGCACGGCGACGAGCGCCACGTCCTACTCGCAGCAAGAAGTACTGGACGCCTTCGGGATCACCGATCCCCGTATCCGTTCCGTCTTCCTCAACAGCGCCATCGACCGGCGTCACCTCGCGCTCCCCGCCCCTGACAGCAACGGCGTCCGGGCCCCGGAGCCGCAGGGCGACCTGCTCGACAAACACAAGCGCATGGCCCTGGACATGGGAGCCGAGGCCCTGCTCGCCTGCCTGAAGCGCGCCGGCGCCCAACTGTCGGACCTGCGCCACCTGTGCTGCGTGACCACCACCGGCTTCCTCACTCCCGGTCTCAGCGCGCTTCTCATCCGGGAACTGGGCATCGACCGGCACTGCAGCCGCTCCGACATCGTGGGCATGGGCTGCAACGCGGGCCTGAACGCCCTCAACGTGGTGTCCGGCTGGTCCGCCGCGAACCCGGGCGAACTCGCCGTCGTCCTGTGCGTGGAAGCGTGCTCGGCGGCCTACGCGGTGGACTCGACGATGCGGACCGCCGTCGTCAACAGCCTGTTCGGTGACGGCGCCGCGGCCGTGGCGCTGATGACCAACCCGGTCACGGTCCGGCCTGCCGCCCCCGAGGCGCCGGCCACCCGTGTCAGGGCCGTCCCCGCGCTGCCGCCCACGGCGGAGCAGGCCACCGCGTCCGAGGAGTTGGCCGACGCGCCCGCCGCGGCCGTCATCGTGCTGATGACGAGCCCGGACACGGTCAAGTCACCCGCACCTCGCGCAGTGGCCGCGGGTGCCAGGACCCTGGCAGCGGTGCCGGCCGCGGAGGAGCCGGTCACCGTTCCCGAGGCCCTGGCCGCCGTGCCGGCCGTCCGCGAGGGCCCCAGCATCCTGAAGTTCGCCAGCTGCATCATCCCCGAGGCGGTCGACGCCATGCGGTACGACTGGGACCGCGACCAGGGCAGGTTCAGCTTCTACCTCGACCCGCTGATCCCGTACGTGGTGGGCGCGCACGCCGAGATCGCCGTCGACCGCCTGCTGGCGGGCACGGGACTGCGCCGGAGCGACATCGGCCACTGGCTGGTGCACTCGGGCGGCAAGAAGGTGATCGACGCCGTCGTGGTCAACCTCGGGCTGACCCGGCACGACGTGCGGCACACCACCGGCGTG
Source organism: Streptomyces sp. NPDC017529 (assembly GCF_044329785.1). NCBI lineage: Bacteria > Bacillati > Actinomycetota > Actinomycetes > Kitasatosporales > Streptomycetaceae > Streptomyces > Streptomyces sp. NPDC017529. Next base: position 32,829 of record NZ_JBIRJY010000036.1, on the reverse strand, counting down.
CTGCGGGACTACGGCAACGTGTCCAGCGGCTCGTTCCTCTTCTCCTACGAACGCCTCCTCGAAGAGGAGGCCGCCAAGCCCGGTGAGTACGGAGTGCTCATGACCATGGGGCCGGGCTCCACGATCGAAACGGCGCTGGTCCGATGGTGACCCCGGAGGGTGCTATGGAGTACACGCTCACGCTGGAGATCGACGGGAGCGAGCCGCTGACGCCGGCGTCCGTCAAGGCCCTCACCAGCCTCTGCGACCGGGCCGAGGACCAGGGCGGGTCCGGCGTCGTCACGCTGCACGTCACCGGAGTCCCGGACCGGGGCTGGGCCGGCGGGCTGGACGTGACACTGGTCAGCAAGTGGGAACGCGCGCTGCGCCGCCTGGAGCGGCTCCCGATGGCCACCCTCGCGGTGGCCCGCGGGGAGTGCGGCGGCCCGGCGCTCGACGCCTTCCTGGCCGCCGACATCCGCGTCGCGGTGCTCGGCACCAGACTGGTGTTGCAGAGCGACGGTTCGGCCACCTGGCCCGGCATGGCCGGCTACCGGCTCGTCCAGCTGGCGGGTGCCGCCCGGCCCCGCAAAGCCGTTCTGTTCGGCCTGCCGATCGAGGCGCCCGAGGCCCTGGCGCTCGGCGTCGTCGACGAGTTGGTCGACGACCCGGAGAAGGCCGTCGCGGCCGCCGCCGGGCTGGTCAGCGGCCTGTCCGGCAAGGAGCTCGCAATCCGCAGGCAACTGCTGTTCGACGCCGGGACGACCAGCTTCGAGGAGGCCCTCGGCGCACACCTGGCCGCCTGCGACCGGGCCCTGCGGGGCACCGCGCAGGAGGCCTCATGACCACCCTGGACTCTCCCAGGGCACCGGCCCTGGAGGTCTGGCCGGCGCTGCGCGAGGCCGCCGCGCGAGCCGAGGAACTGGTGGCGTCGCTGCCGGTGCCCGGCTCGCGCACCGCCGCCCAGCGGGCCGGGGCCGCGGCGGCGAAGGACGCGGCCCGCGCCCTGCGGGTCCGCTTCCTGGAGGCGCATGCCGACGCCGTGTACGACGAACTCACCGAGGGCCGCACCGTGCACCTGCGGCTCGCGGAACTGGTGGAGGCCGCCGCGGCCGCGTTCCCCTCCTTGGTGCCGACGGCCGCGCAGCTGGCCGGGGACCGCGGCCGCCGCCAGGCGGACAAGGAGGGGCACGAGATCGACCAGGGCATCTTCCTCAAGGCGGTGCTCGGGTCCCCGTCCGCCGGCCCGCACCTGATCGACGCCATGCTGCGGCCCACACCACGGGCTCTGGAACTGCTGCCCGGGTTCCGCCGCACGGGCGTCGTACGGACACCGTCGGTCCTGCTGGAGCGGCGGGACGGGGCGGCGTACCTGACGATGTGCCGCGACGACTGCCTCAACGCCGAGGACGTCCGGCAGGTCGACGACATGGAGACCGCCGTCGACCTCGCGCTGCTCGACCCGGACGTGCGGGTGGGAGTGCTGCGCGGAGGCGAGATGACGCACCCCCGCTACCGGGGGAAACGGGTCTTCAGCGCGGGCATCAACCTCAAGAGCCTGCACGCCGGCGAGATCTCGCTGGTCGGCTTCCTGCTCCGCCGCGAACTGGGCTACCTCCACAAGATCGTCAGGGGGGTGCTGGCCGACCACGACGGGGCCTGGCACGCGCGCACCGTCGACAAGCCCTGGATCGCCGCCGTCGACACGTTCGCCATCGGCGGCGGCATGCAGCTGCTCCTGGTCTGCGACCACGTACTGGCCGCCTCGGACGCCTACTTCACCCTCCCCGCCGCCCGCGAGGGCATCGTGCCGGGGGCCGGCAACTTCCGGCTGGGCCGGCACACGGGACCGCGCGTCTCCCGGCAGGTCATCCTCCAGGGGCGCCGGCTCCGGGCCACCGAGCCCGACGCCCGGCTGGTGGCCGACGAGGTGGTGGAACCGGAGGAGATGGACGCCGCCGTCGCCGGCAGCGTCGCGCGGCTGCGCGGCGAGGCGGTCCTCGCCAACCGCAGGATGCTCAACCTCGCCGAGGAACCGCCGGAGGAGTTCCGGCGCTACATGGCCGAGTTCGCGCTGCAACAGGCCCTGCGGCTCTACGGCGAGGACGTCATCGCCAAGGTCGGCCGCTTCACGGAGCGTTCCGCATGACCGGAGCCGCCGCACCGCCGCGCGGCGGGTGAAGGGAGAAGCAGATGCCGGTGGCGAGGATCAACGACATCGCCCTCAGCTACGACGAGTACGGCGCCGGGGAACCGGTCGTGATGATCACCGGCACCGGGGCGCCCGGCCGCGTGTGGCGCGCCTACCAGGTACCCGCGTTGAAGGCGGCGGGGTACCGGGTCGTCACCATCGACAACCGCGGCATCCCGCCGAGCGACGGGTGCGGGCCGGACTTCACCCTCGACGACATGGTGGCGGACGTCGCCGGGCTGATCGAACACCTCGGTACGGGACCGTGCCGGGCCGTGGGGTTCTCGCTGGGCGCGATCGCGTTGCAGGAACTGCTCGTCGCCCGGCCCGAACTCGTCAGCGAGGCCGTGCTGATGGCGACGAGCGGCCGGGCCGACACCTTCATCCGCGCCATGGCGGCCGCCGACGTCGAACTGTGCGACAGCGGGATCAAGCTCCCTCCCCGCTACGCGGCCCATGTGCAGGCCCTACAAAACCTGTCACCGCAGAGCCTCAACGACGAGGAACGGCTCAGCGGCTGGCTGGACGTCTTCGAGATGTCGGTGGCCGACCTCTCCGCGGTCCGGGGGCAGCTGGAGATCCAGGTGATCCCGGACCGGCGGCCGGCGTACCGGGCCATCCGCTGCCCCTGCCTGGTCATCGGATTCCGGGAGGACCTGGTCGTCAGGCCGCACCTGGCGCGCGAGGTCGCCGACAGCATTCCGGGCGGCAGGTACACCGAGATATCCGGATGCGGTCACTACGGATACCTCGAAAAACCGGAAGCGGTGAATTCCGCGATCATCGATTTCTTCGCCGGCCGGACGCTGCGAACGCCGTGAATTACGGCGGACGGCTGCCGGTGAATGGTGAAGGGGCGTGCCTGTCCAACCGGTTGGCAGTGCCGTCCTTGTCGGGCCCGCCGGGCCCGGTTTATCGTCAATCAGGTTCCAAGTCACAAAGCAGAACCCACCAGGGTGTACTGAACAGGAGTGATCGTGGCTAATCCGTTCGACGACGAAAACGGTACTTTCCTGGTTCTGGTGAACGAGGAGAACCAGCATTCGCTCTGGCCCGCCTTCGCCGAGGTTCCGGCCGGCTGGCGGGTCGTTTTCGGAGAGGACACCCGCACGGCGTGCCTGGCGTACGTCGAGGAGAACTGGACGGACCTGCGTCCGCAGAGCCTCATCGACGAGATGAACAAGCAGGAAGCCGCCGGCTGAACCGGGCCCACCCGACCATGACGACAAGACGGAGGTGTTATCTGTGGCCATGATGGGTGGCCCAGGGCCGATCATAATGAGAGGGGACGCGCCGGACCCCACGGCAGCCAGGCAGCAGGTCAAACGCGGCACGGTGAAACGGATTCTGCCTTACACGCATCCGCACCGCCGCCAAATCACCCTTCTGCTGGTCATGACGACGTTGAACGCCGCCAGCGCTGTGGCTCCACCGCTCCTGCTCAAGTACCTCATTGACAACGGTATTCTCGTCCGCGATGTCTCGATCGTCGTCTGGGCTGCCGTCGCGGTCGCCGTGCAGGCGATCCTGGCCGTTCTCCTGGGATATGCCGAGACCTGGTATTCGGCCCGTGTCAGTGAAGGACTCGTCTACGATCTGCGCACCAAAGTCTTCGACCACGTGCAGCGGCAGCCGCTCGCGTTCTTCACCCGGGCCCAGACCGGCGCACTGGTCAGCAGGCTGAACACCGACGTGATCGGCGCCCAACAGGCGGTCACACAGCTGCTCTCGACGGCGTTCTCCGCCGGACTCACCCTGGTATTCGTGCTGGTCACGATGTTCTACCTGTCCTGGGTCGTCACCCTGCTGTCCCTGGCGCTGATCCCGTTCTTCATCCTGCCCGGCCGGGTCATCGGCCGCCGGATGCAGCGGCTCGTGCGGCAGCACATGCAGATCAACGCCGAGATGGGCTCCATGATGCAGGAGCGCTTCAACGTGATCGGCGCGCTGCTGGCCAAGCTGTACGGCCGCCCGGAGACCGAGACGGGCCAGTTCTCGAAGCTGGCCGCCAGGGGACGCGAGGTCGGCATCCGGCACTCCGTCGCCATGAAGATGCTCTTCCTCTCGACGATGTTCGTGGGCTCCCTGGCCACCGCCGCGGTGTACGGCGTCGGCGGCGCCCTGGTCATCAACGGCGCCTTCCAGCTCGGTTCGCTGGTGGCGCTGGCCACGCTGCTGACCCGCCTGATGGCCCCGGTCGGACAGCTCTCCAACGCCCAGGCGGACCTGATGACCGCGCTCGTCAGCTTCGACCGGCTCTTCGAGGTCCTCGACCTCAAACCGCTGATCGCCGAGAAACCGGACGCGATCGCCCTGCCCGCTCCAGGCGGCACCACGAAGGCGCCGGCCATCGAGTTCGACGGCGTGTCGTTCCGCTACCCGAAGGCGTCCGACGTCTCGCTCGCCTCACTGGAGACGATCGCCCTGCCCGCACAGGAGCGCACCGACAACGCATGGACGCTGCGCGACCTGACCTTCACCGTGCCGGCCGGGAAACTCACCGCGCTGGTCGGCCTCTCGGGCGCCGGCAAGACGACCATCACCCACCTGGTGCCGCGCCTGTACGACCCGGTGGAGGGCACCGTCCGCATCGGCGGCCACGACCTCAGGGACCTGACCCTGCGGTCGCTGAACGACACGGTCGGCATGGTCACCCAGGACGCGCACCTCTTCCACACGACCATCCGCGAGAACCTGGCCTACGCCCGGCCGGACGCCACCGAACAGGAACTGGTCGACGCCTGCAAGGCGGCCCAGATCTGGAACCTGATCGAGCTGCTGCCCGACGGCCTGGACACCGTGGTCGGCGACCGCGGGTACCGGCTCTCCGGCGGTGAGAAGCAGCGCATCGCCATGGCGCGGCTGCTGCTCAAGGCACCGCCGGTCGTCGTGCTGGACGAGGCCACCGCGCACCTCGACTCGGAGTCCGAGGCGGCGCTCCAGCGGGCGCTGAAGATCGCGCTGGCCGGCCGGACCTCGCTGGTGATCGCCCACCGGCTCTCCACCATCCGGGACGCCGACCAGATTCTCGTCATCCGCGAGGGGCGGGTCCAGGAGAGCGGAACCCACGAGGAACTGCTGGCGCTGGACGGGGCCTACGCGGAGCTGTACCGCACGCAGTTCTCGGGGCAGTCGAGGAACGGCGCCGCCCCGCCACCGGACCCCGAGCCGGTCGGCACCGGCCCGGTCCGGTTCATGGGGCCGGGCCCCGGCGGCCCCGGTGGTCCCGGCGGCCCCGGTGGTCCCGGAGGACCGGGCTTCTTCGGCGGCCCCGGCGGCCCGGGACCGATGGGCCCCGGTCCGGGGTGACCCGTCTGAAGCGCCCTGGCGGTGTCCGCGACGTCGTACGCGACGGACCGGGCACCGCTTCGCGTGCGCCGGCTCTCACCCTTCGGCGCGACCGGCCTCCACCGCGGACTCCCGCGGCGTGGCCGAGCCGGCGGCTCCGAACAGCACGTCGACCCCGGTGGCCCGCCGCGCCCCACCGGCACGGTCCGCCCCGGCCGGCTCGCCGCCCGGTTCCTCGCCGGTGCCGCCGGCCGCCGTCTCCGGCGGAGCCGCCGCCAGGACCGTACGCTCCGGAAGCAGCGCCAGCACGGCCTGCCGGTGCGCTTCGCTCGTCGCGTCGTCGAACGGGTCGGGCGTGGCCGGGACCTGGAGGCGGAGCACCGGCCCGCCGCCGAGCCTGGCGTAGCCGCGGCCCGGCGGCACGTCGGACGTCGGCGTGGTGTGCGGCGGCGCCCCGAGCACCGCCTGCACCTCCTCCGGGGCGGCCGGACCGAGCACGACCCGGGCCCGGGTGTGCGTCAGTACCGGCTCGCCGAGGAGCGCGGTGCTGTCGAGCTGGTCGGCCACCACCACCGTCACGTACGCCGCCCGGCCGTGCCGCAACGGCACCTGCAGCAGGTTCTGCGGGTCCTCCCGGCCCTCGGCCGCCGCGAGATGGGCCAGCGCCGTCGGCCGGTCCAGGATGATCCACAGTGGCCGGCGGGTGTCCTCCGGGGCCTGCTGCCCGACCTGCCGCGCGCGGTTGGCGGTGATCAGCCGCCGCTCGGTCTCGTGCGCCGCCCACTCCAGGGTCGCGAGCGCGCCCGACAGCCCGGTCTCGACGCCCATGACGCCCGCCCGCCCCGCCAGACACGCGTACTCGCCGGTGCCGCTGCCGTCGATCACCAGGACGTCGCCGTGCGCCAGCGCCTGCAGGGCGACGGCCCGCAGCAGCGTCGTGGTGCCGGCGCCCGGCTGCCCCAGCGCGAGCAGATGCGGCTCGGTCGAGCGCGGGCCGGTCCGCCACACCACCGGCGGCACGTCCCGCACCTCCTCGCCCGCCACCACCGGCAGCGTGCGCTGTACGGCGTCGGGGTCGGTGAACCCGAGCACGGTCTCTCCCTGCGTCGCCACGAACCGCTGCGCCGCGATGTCGGTCGGCAGCGGCGGCAGCACGGCCAGCACCAGCCGGTTCGACTCCTCGTGCCAGGTGAAGTGGTACTCCCTGCCGCGCCCCGACTTGGCGTACAGCACCTGCTCGATCCGGTCACGGGACGCGGCCTCGCCGTCGGTGAAGTACGCCGGGTAGGTCAGGCACAGCCGGGACAGCCGCCCGCCGTCGTCGAACTCGTACTCGGCGAAGACGCTCTCCCAGTCCCCGTCGTGGGCGTACAGGGGACTGGGGTCGCCCTCGACCGCGAAGTACGGCACCAGCGCCTCGTACAGCGCCCGCAGCCGGCCGGTCTCCTCGTCGCCCGGCCCGGCGGGCTCCTCCGGCGGCTGCTCCCGGCCCGCCCAGGCGGCCGCCGCCATCACCGCGATGACGGCGAGCAGCGGACCGTAGGGCACCACCGCCATCGCCAGGACGCTGCCGCCGGCGATGAACAGCAGCGTGCCGCGCCGCTCCTTGGGCGTCGTGGACCAGCGCCGCCCCCCGGCGGCCAGCAGCCGCCGCAGCCCCCGGCTGATCGTGATCAGCGGGTGGAACACGTCGGCGGCGCTGTCGGCGGCGGTACGCGCGAACTCGCGGCCGCGCGCGATGGGCGCGCTGTTGCTCAGGATGCGGGGCAGTGGACGCCGGGCCACATCGTCTCCTGGGGGTTCGGGATGCGGGACATGCGGTGGGTGCGCGGGCCTGGCCGCACCGGGCCGCCGGGGACGGCGGACGGCCGGGGCGGGCCACGGTCAGAGCTTGATGCCACCCAGGAGGTTGGCCAGGCTCGCACCGCCGGCCTTGATGCTCGGCGCGATCGCGGAGCCCGCGAGGTAGAAGCCGAAGAGCGCGCAGACGAGGGCGTGGGACACCTTGAGCCCGTCCTTGCGGAAGAACAGAAAGACGATGATGCCGAGCAGAACGACGCCGGAGATGGACAGAATCATGGAGTTCTCTCCTCGGTGGTGGGGACGGTCACCATGAGTCCTTCCAGCCTCACAGCAAGTACCAAGCCGCAAAAAGCTGCGAACGGGTGATTCACCGCCGAAACCCCCCAGCTGGCGCAACCCAGCTGTCCAGCCGGCCACCAGGGCTCACATAATTGCAGGTCAGGTACCTTCTTTCGGGGTCCGCCCGACACGCGGGACGGTCCGGCGGCCGGGCGTGTCGCCCCCGTTTCCGCCGTCGGTGCCCCTTGCTGCCGCGACCCCTGGCCGACCTGGACGGACCCCGGTTTACCGCGGACTTACGGGCACGCTGTGCAGGATGGACAAGGCTTGGCGACTGCCGCGTGCGTTGTGGCATTTGAGGAAGGAACCACCGTGCGGCTCTTCATCGTCCCGGTACCAGGCGCTGTGTCCGCTTCGCCGGATGACCGGAGCTGAGCGCCGTGTCGTCCTCCTCCACCCGGCCGGCGGTGCCGGTGACCATATCTCCGAAGCCCACCCGGAGTCCCGAACCGCGCCCCCGCCCGGTGCCGTGGCTGCGGCCGACCATCCGGATACGGCTCACGCTGCTGTACGGCGGCATGTTCCTGATGGCCGGCGTCGTGCTGCTCGCCATCATCTACCTGTTCGTGGCCAACATCCTCAAGAGCGGCATCCCGGAGTTCCGGGTCTTCGGCAGCAACGTCAAGCTGCTCAACATCAGCTGTCCCAACGTGCCGTCGGTCGGCACGATCGACGAGATCAACGCGGGGATCAGCGACTGCCTCCAGAACCACCGCGCGGCGGCCCTCCGCGACTTCCTGAACCGTTCGCTGCTGGCGTTGCTGGGGCTGACCGTGGTGGCGTTCGCGTTCGGGTACGCGATGGCGGGGCGGGTGCTGTCGCCGCTGGGTCGTATCACCCGTACCGCCCAGCGGGTCGCCGGTTCGGATCTGCACCGGCGTATCGAGCTGGGCGGTCCGGACGACGAGCTCAAGGAGCTGGCGGACACCTTCGACGAGATGCTGGACCGGCTGGACCGGGCCTTCGAGTCGCAGCGCCGTTTCGTGGCCAACGCCTCGCACGAGCTGCGCACGCCGCTGGCGATCAACCGGACGCTGCTGGAGGTGCAGCTCGCCGATCCGGACGCGTCGCCGGAGCTGGCGCAGCTGGGCAAGACGCTGCTGGCGACCAACGAGCGCAGTGAGCAGCTGGTGGAGGGCTTGTTGCTGCTGGCCCGCAGCGAGAACAAGATCGTGGACAAGAAGCCGGTGGATCTGGCGGAGGTGGCCTCGCAGGCCCTCGACCAGGCGCGCGCGGAGGCGCAGGCCAAGGGGGTGGAGATCCGGGGCGTACGGCAGCAGGCGTTCGTGCAGGGCAACGGCGTCCTGCTGGAGCGCATCGCGCTGAATCTGGTGCAGAACGCGGTGCGCTACAACGTGCCACCGGAGGGGCGGCGCGAAGCGCTTCCGGCGGAGGGGGGTGGTGGGCGGCAGGCGGGCTGGGTCGAGGTGACCACCGAGCCGCAGCAGGGGTGTGCGGTGCTGGTGGTCTCCAACACCGGCCCGGCCGTTCCGGCGTACGAGGTGGAAAACCTCTTCGAGCCCTTCCGGCGGCTGCGGACCGAGCGTACGGGCAGCGACAAGGGCGTGGGCCTGGGCCTGTCCATCGTGCGCTCCGTGGTGCGCGCCCACGACGGCAGCATCACCGCCACGCCCCGCGAGGGCGGCGGCCTGGTCATGCGGATCTCCTTGCCGGAGTGAGCACGCGCTCCCGCCGGGGCCGGGGGCTGCCGGCCAGGGGCCGATCGTGTGATCGGCGGCCCGGTGCGGTGCTGCGGTTCCGGGGCGGCGGGCGGGTCTGGCACGGTGGGGGGAGTGGCGGCCGGTGACCGCTGCGCCGGACCGCAGGAGCGTTTCGTGTCAGTTGTGCTCTCCGCGCTGTTCGCCCTGCTGACGGCGGTGGCCAACGCCACCGGCACCGTGTTGCAGCGGATCGCGGCACGCCGGGTGCCGCCGGGCGACGCCTTCAGCGTCCGGCTGGTCCGGCACCTGCTGCGCAGCCCGGCGTGGCTGGGCGGGATCGCCGTCATCGTCGGTGCCGCGGCGTGCCAGGCGCTGGCCCTGACGCTGGGGTCGCTGTCACTGGTCCAGCCCATTCTGGTGACCGAACTGCCGTTCACGCTGCTCATCGCCGCCGCGGTGTCGCGACGGCCGCTGCCGGCGGCCGGCTGGGTGGCGTCGGTCATGGTGGCCGCCGGGCTCGGCCTCGCGCTGGCCGCGGCCGCGCCGTCCGGGGGCGGCAGCGAGGCGTCCGCCGGGATGTGGGTCGTGACGCTGCTCGCCTCCGGCGGCGCCATGGCCGCCTGCGTACTCGCCGCCTTGCCGCGGGCCCGCGGCAAGGCACGTGCGGCGCTCTTCAGTTCCGCCTCCGCGATCGGCTACGCCCTGACCGCGACCCTGATGAAGGCCGCGACCGGCACCTTCGAACGCGAGGGCGCGGGCGCCTTCTTCGCCTGCTGGCAGACGTACGCCTTCGTGGCGGCCGGGGCGTGTGCGCTCTTCCTGCTGGCCAACGCCATGGAGTCGGGCCCGCTGGTGGCCTCGCAGCCCGCCCTGACCCTGGGCGAGGCGCTGGTCAGCCTGGCGCTCGGGATCATGGTGTACGGGGAGCGGGTGCGCGGCGGCTGGTGGCTGGTCCCGGAGGCGGTCGGGGCGGTCATGGTCACGTGGGGCGTGGTCGTTCTGCCCCGGGCCGACACGGAGGGGACAGAGGGCACGGAACGGACCGAGGGCACGGCGTGAACCGTTCCGGCGTCCAACTCCGCTGCTAGCGTGGCCCGTTGGGTGAGGGGAGGGGTGGCGCGTGACACCGAGTGTGTTCCGTATCGGCGGCGATCTGGCAGTCCGGCGGCGCGACAGGTGGCCGGAGCAGGCACGGGACGCGACGCGATGATGACCTGGCGGCGGCTCCGGGAGAGCGATTTCCCGCTGGTGCGACGCTGGCTGGCGCAGCCGCACGTGGCCCGGTGGTGGCATCACGACACCTCGCCGGAGGCGGTGGCACGTGACTTCGGCCCGGCGGCCCGCGGCGAGGAACCGTCGCAGGACCTGCTCGTCTTCCTCGACGGCCACCCCCTCGGCCTGGTCCAGCGATCCCGTTTCGCCGACTACCCGGAGTACCGCGCCGAGGTGGCCGCGCTGCTCGCGGTGCCCGGCGAAACGGTGACCCTGGACTACCTCATCGGCGACCCGGAGCAGGTGGGGCGGGGCCTCGGCGCGCACATGATCCGGGCGCTCGTACGGACGACATGGCACGACCACCCGCGCGCTCCCGCCGTCCTGGTGCCGGTGCCGGTGGCCAACCGGGCGTCCTGGCGGGCACTGGAGAAGGCCGGGCTGCGCCGCGTCGCGGAAGGTGAACTCGAACCGGACAGTCCCGCCGCCGGCCGCGCCCACTACCTCTACCGGGTGGAACGCCCGGCGGAACCGGGGGAGGAGTGATCCGCCGCGCCCGGCAGGTGGCCGAGAAAGTCGAGAAGGGCGGCGTTGACCTCGGCGGGACGTTCCTGCTGGGTCCAGTGACCGCAGCCGGGGAGCACCACGCTGCGGTGCAGCTTCGGCGCGACCGTTTCGAGGGACGCGAGAAGTTCCCTGACGCCGTGCAGGGACATCACCATGTCGCGGTCCCCGCCGACGTACAGCGCGGGTACGTCGATGCCGCGGCCCTGGAACGCCGTGAGCAGCTCGTGGTTCCGCTGGATGTTGCGGTACCAGTTCAGGGGGCCGGTGAAGGCCCGCTCCCCGTGCCCGGCGTAGTCGCGTACGAAGGCGTCGATGTCGTCCTCGGTGAGCCAGCCGGGCAGCTGCCGCGGTTCGGGAACCGAGTCGATGAGGGTCGACCCTTCGGGGACGATCCACGGGCGCGGTGACGTGTTGGAAGGGTTGTCGCCCGATCCGCTGAACAGGATGCGCCGGAACGTCGATGCCGGGTCCCGTGCCAGTTCCGCGTCGGCGACGCCCGGTTGCTGGAAGTAGACCTGGTAGAAACCGTCACCGTACCGCTGCCGGGTGACCTGCGGCTGCGCCAGGCCCGCGGGCAGCGCCGGCGGCACGCTCAGTCCCGCGACGGCCCGTACGACGTCCGGGCGGAGCATGGCCGTGACCCAGGCGACGGGCGCGCCCCAGTCGTGGCCCACGACGATGGCCTGTTCCTCGCCGAGGGCGCGGACCAACGCGACGACGTCACCGGCGAGATGGAGCAGGCTGTACGCGTCGGGGTCGCCGGGCTGCTCGCTTCGGGCGTAGCCCCGCTGGTCGGGGGCCACCACCCGGTACCCGGCTTCGGCCAGCGGCCCGAACTGGTGCCGCCAGGAGTACCAGCTCTCCGGGAAGCCGTGCAGCAGCAGGACCAGCGGTCCCTCGCCCTGCTCGGCGATGTGCAGGGTGATTCCGTTGACTTCGACGTAGCTGTGCCGGGGTGTGCTGGTCACTTGTCCTTGTCCTCCCAGACGTACGAGGGCACCGGGCCAGGCGGGAAACCGATCGGTTTCCGCCAGGTGAACCGTAAGCCGGACGGCCGTCGGAAGACACCGCCAGAGGTGTCGGCTTCATCACTCGCGACGCAGCGGACGCCGCCCGGCCCCACCCGTATACCGGTCGGTTTCCGGGCTTCCCCCGCCGCGGTAATCTCCCGGTATGCCCAGTACCGACAAGGCGTCCACCAGGGACCGGCTGCTCGACGCGGCGGCCGAACTCTTCTACCGCGAGGGCGTCTCCATCGGGGTCGAGGCGCTGTGCAGGACGGCCGGGGTGTCCAAGCGCTCCATGTACCAGCTGTTCGACAGCAAGGACGAGGTCTTCGCGGCCAGTTTGAAGCGGCGCGCACCGGCGTACGAGGAGCAGCTCGCCCTCCGTACGGCCGATCCCGGACCGCCGCGTGCGCGCATCCTGTACGTCTTCGAACGGCTGGAGGAACTCGCGGAGACGGTCGGCTACCGGGGCTGCCCCTTCCTCGCCGCGCAGGTCGAACTGAAGAACCCGGGGCACCCGGCCAGCATCGTCGCCGAAGAGGTCAAACGGCATCTGACCGACGCCTTCCGCGCCGAGGCCGAGCGGGGCGGCGCCCGCGACCCCGCCCTGCTGGCACGCCAGTTGACCCTGGTGTTCGACGGCGCGAGCGCTCGCGCCGGGGCAAAGGTCGAGAGCCTGCGCGGACTGGCCGTACACACGGCGGCCGCACTGCTCGACGCGGCGGGCATGGAATAACCCGGCCGGTCCTACTTGCCGCCCCCACCACCCGGGAGCGGCCGCTCAGTGCGTCAGATGGGGGGGGCCTCGTGCCGGACGGTCCCCGGGTACCGGCCCCGGAGACCGGCGCGGCGATGCAGGGACGGGAGGCCGACTGCCCCGACAAGTGGACGGTGGCGTCCGACGGGTGGGGGCTGGGCTGGACGCTACACGCTCCGGGGCGGGGGGCGGCTCGCGCCCTCCGTGAAGGCCTGTCCGGGCGCCGGGTGCGAGCTACGTGCGCCCGGCAGTGCGCCCCCTTAACCACCGGTGACGGGGCACCCGATGGGTGTACCGCACCGACCCGGCCCGACAGAGGTGATTGCTGTGCCCCGTGGCATCGTGAAGTGGTTCGACCACGAACGAGGTGCCGGCCTGGTGGCCCAGGCCGACGGGGGGCCGGACGTGCTGGCCTACCGTTCGGCGATCCAGGGTGACGAGCAGGCCCGCACGCTGACGTCGGGGGAGAGCGTCTCCTTCAATCTCGTCGAGGACTTCGAAGGCATCCGCGCGGAGAACATCTACCGTCTTCCCGGCCGGGGCCGGCCCCGGGCCTGACGGCGGCGCCGTGGCGTCACCGCCGACGGCCCGGCAGTCCCGGGGCCCCGTCTGTCATGGCTGCACCCGTCAAGCGCAGCAAGACTTGCGGAAACCGACGGAAAACCGGCAACCCTCGTGCCGGGGACATCCAAAAACGAACAACCTCGGTGAGGCCCGGCCGCTCGTGCTCCAATGTCCGCACCCTCGCAGAAAAGGGACGGCGGGGGACAGCGGGGATGTATCCGGGCCGGCCGCGGGTTTCGTGACGGGAAGCCGTGACTCCTGCGCCCGGGCGCGGATGCGTCATGTGAGATGAGGCACCAATGGCGTCAGTGGAGGCCCTGCGGGGCACCGCGGGTAAGCAGGAACTGTTCCGTGGTCTGGTGGAGAGTGCGCAGGACGCGATCCTCATCAAGACCCTCGACGGGCGGATCACCTTCTGGAACGGTGCCGCGCAGCGGCTGTACGGCTACGGTGCGAGCGAGGTGGTCGGCCGGCACATCGGTCTGCTGATTCCGCCGGACCTCAAGGACGAGGAGGCCGAGCTGCTGGAGCGGATCGGGCGGGGGGAGCGGATCGAGCACTACGAGACGCGGCGGGCCACCAGTGACGGCCGGGTCCTGGACGTCGACGTGTCGCTGTGGCCGATCCGCAACCGGCGGGGCACCATCAGCGCGGCCTGCTCGACCACGCGGGACATCACCGGGCGCAAGAAGGCCGAACGGGAACTCGCCGAACTGTACGCACAGCAGCGGCACATCGCCCTGGCCCTGCGCCTGATGGGAACCTCCGAACAGATCCCCGGCGCCCGCGCGGCCACCCGCTACCTGCCCTCCACGCAGGGGCAGGGGGTGGGCGGGGACTGGCTCGACCTGATCGACCTGGGCGCCGGACGGGTCGGTGTGATCATCGGGGACGTCATGGGGCGCGGCCTGGACGCGGCCGTGGTCATGGGCCAGTTGCGGTCGGCTGCGCGGGCCCTGGCGTTGGCCGGGACGCCGCCGTGCGAGCTGATCCAGACGCTCGACACGTTCACGCGCGGGCTGCCGGAACAATTCGTCACCTGTACGTACCTGGAAGCGGACCCGGCGCAGGGCGAGGTGACGGCCTGTTCGGCCGGCCACCTGCCGGTCTGGCTCGTCGCCCCGGACGCCACGGTCAGCGCGCTGCCGGTGCCGACCGGCATCCCGCTGGGCGTGGGCGGTGTCCCGCACCAGGAAGTCCGCCTGCCCCTGCGCGCCGGCACGACCCTGGTCCTCTACACCGACGGCCTGGTGGAGACGCCGTACAGCGACATCGACGCGCAACTGGACCTGCTGACCACCACCCTGGCGAAGGTCTTCGCCGGCGCCGAAGGCCTTGAGGACGCCGCCGACCAGATCATGCACGCGATACTGCCGGACACCGCCGCGTACTCCGACGACGTCACGCTCCTGCTGGTCGGCTTTCCCACGGCCCTGCTGGACACGGCCACGGCGGACCTGGCCGGCGAGGCGTCCTCGGTGCCGGAGGGCCGGCACTTCCTGCTCCGGACGCTGCGGACGTGGGGCCTGGCCACGCTGGCCGACACCGCGCTGCTGCTCGCCTCCGAACTTCTGACCAACGCGGTCTGCCACGCACGGGGGCCGCTGACGCTGCGCGTCTGGTACAGCCCCCGCGAACTGGGCGTGGAGGTCACCGACCGCAGTACCACGCCCCGGCCCCGCGCCCGGATCGCGGACGACGCGGAGGAGAGCGGGCGCGGCCTGATGCTCGTCGAGGCCCTCGCCGACGCCTGGGGCACCCGCGCCGAGACCGTGGGCAAGACCGTCTGGTTCACCCTCCTGACGGCATCGGTGCACACCGCCGCCACTGCGCTGACCGGGTGATCGTCGCGGCGCCGCGCATGGCGGCACGCGCGGTGGGCAGTATCGACTCGCTTCGTTCCTCGGGGAAGACGAACGAAGTCCCAGGCGGGCCGTGGGCGTTCGGCGGTGAAGAGCCGGTGACGACGGCGCCCCGGCCCGCCGCCCGCGACCCGGTCACCCGCCCAGGGCCGCCGCCATGCGGTCGAGGTCGGCGAGGAGGTCGGCCAGGCGCCGCTCCGGTACCGCCTCGATCATCTGCCGTTCGATGGCGTAGACGACGGACCTGGCCGCTTCGAGCCGGCTGCCGCCCTCCGGGGTGAGGTGGGCGGGGAGGGCGCGGCCGTGGTCGGTGGTACGGGGCCGGGAGATCAGCCCCGCGTCCTGGAGGCCGCGCAGGACGACGTTCATGGACTGCCGTGTGACGAACGCGCCGCGGGCGAGTTCGGCGTTGGACAGGCCGGGCCGCTGGTCGAGAAGTTCGAGGCACGCGTACTGCGGCACCGTCAGGTCGTGCTCGCGCAGCGCTCTGTCCATGGCGCCGCGCAGTGCCGCCGCGGAGCGTTTGAGGCGGTACCCCACATGTTCGGTGACGTCCTGGGCGGGGTGGGGCGGCGCCACGGGATTCTGGTCTTTCATGTCAGGATCTTGACACAGGGCGTTGGTGTGCGTACAGGCGGAGGCTGCGCGGTCACCACGTGCAAACATAATGTTTGCATCAAAGCGTTGACAGTGAATTGTGTGCTCGCGCATGCTGGTCCGCATGGTGTCGAATTCCGAGCAAGACAGCGCCGCGACCGGCTCCGACCCCTTCTCGCTGCCGGACGCGCAAGAGGCGCGGGCGCGGCGGGTGCACGCTTCGCTGTTCCGGATCGCGGAGCGGCACGCGGCCACCGAGGAGCAGCGAGGACGGCAGGCGCACCCCTCGGTGCTCGGGCCGCACGAGGCGGTGCGGCTGGTGTCGTTCCTGATGAGCGGGGCCGCGCGGCTGGAGGAGGGCGAGCCGGAGGTGGACCGGGCGGACGTCACCGCCGCACTGAGCCTGGTCCCGCTCGTACGGGGAGAACTGGACGAGCTGGAGGCCGGCCTGCTGCGTATGGCGCGGGGGCGGGGCATGACCTGGCCGGAGGTGGCCTTCGGGCTGGGGCTGGGGACTCCGCAGGCGGCCCGGCAGCGGTACGAGCGGCTGATCAGCCGTATCCATGCGGAGACGGATGCGCATACGGAGACGGAGGCGAAGGGAGAGGGGTAGCGGCGGGGCGCAAGGGGTTGGTGGCACGGCAGGTTCGTCCGGGAGCTTCTCTCCCTAAAGCCCGGAGCCTGCACTAACCTGACGTGTCATCACAAGCCGGTACGGTTGGTGACGCCTCGGGGGGCCCGTGCCTGACGATCTCGGATTCGACAAGCTGCTCGTTGACGACGGCTTGGTCGCCCGGCTGCTGGGCAAGACCCGCGCGGGACGCAACCGCAAGCCGCTGTACGGGCCCGACCTGCCCGTGATCCTGCTCGTCGGCGGGCCCGGCATGGGCAAGGGCCGGCTTCTGCGCTGTGTGCGCAACGAGTTCGGACGCCATGTGCCGACGGCGCACGTCGACTGCGGACTGACGGTCTACCGGGAGCAGGCCGAGCAGCACGCGCAGACGCGCTCGGTACTGACCGAGGTGCTGCGCGAGGTCGCCCTCCAGCTCGGCGCGTGGCAGGGCGACGGCGGGCCGATCGCGCTGCCACGCCTGTACGCGGGGCTCGCGGCCGTCGCCGCGAGCGACCCGCTGGCCGATACGACCACCCTGGTGAGCGAGGTACAGCGGCACGACGAGCTGCTGCCGCGGGGCTCCTTCTGGCGCGGGGTGCTGAACCGGGCGGGCAGGGCGTACGTCGGTGTCGTCGCCGGGCTGGTGGCACACCCCGGGGCCGTACCGTTCATCAACGCCGTACTCGACGAGCTGCTCGCCCGGACCTCCCAGGAAGGCAAGGCCCTGCTGGCGGCCTGTTACGGCGAGTACCCGGGCGCGGGCGGGCATCCGAAACTGGGACTGCACTCGCTGGCCTCCCACTTCCAGCAGGGCGGTGAACCGCGCGAGGTGGCGGAGGGCTTCCTCTTCCGCGCGCTGCGGGAGGACGTCGAGGCCGCCTACGTCTCGCTGGTGGGCCGGCTGTCCCGGGCCGGGCGCCCCGCCCTGCTGCTGGACCACGCGGACAACGCTCTGGGCAGACGGCTGGTCAAGCCGGTGCTGGAGGACCGCGAGCGGGGGCTGTACGACCGGCTGGTCGTCCTGGCGACCGCGCGGCGCGAGGACGGCGGGCGCTTCCTCCACCACGTCGGCGACGCCGGTGGCACGGAGGACGACGCGCCCGTCAGCTGGCGGCCCTCCGACGGCGGACTGCCGCGATGGAACCGCCCGTCCGGCGGCATACCGGGCCTCACGCCCTTGGCGCGGGGCGTACTCCTCGTCCGTATGCCGGTGCTGACGCGGGACCAGCAGTCGCGGGAGACGGCCCGCCTACAGGTGCGGCGGGAGCGGGGCGACAACGCGGCGCAGCTGCGCATCGACAGCGGAATCCACCGGCTGAGCGGCGGGCGCCCCCGGTTCGTGACCCGGTTGGGGGAGGCCACCGCCTCACTGGCGTTCCGGGAATCCGGCGACGACACCGACTGGGCCCTGCTGGAGGCCCGGGTACGCGCGGGCGAGGGCGCGGAGGGCCGGCCGGTGGCGGACCTCCTGCTGGACGACCTCGTCGGCCGGCAGCCACCGGAAGGGCTCCCGCCCGAGCAGCGCGGCCACTGGCTCGACCTGCTCAGCCACCTGTCGGTGGCGCACGACGCGGAGTGCGCCCAGGTGCTGATGCGGGAGGTGCAGGGAGGCCGGGACGAGCGCCTGTCCGCGTACCGGATCGCCGAGCTGCTGCGGGACAGCGGCTGGCCGCACTGCCCCCGGCACTTCGTCGGCGACCTCGGCCTGCGCCGCCTGCTGATGCGGCGCCTGTACCGCATGCGGCCCGACGGAGCGGCCTGGCGCGGCGACCAGACCCTGCTGCGGGATCACTACCGCGCACTGGACGACGACGCGGCCGACGAACTCTTCGGCTCCGCCGCCGCACACGGCATGCACCACCACCTGGCCGCCGCCGACGCCGATACGGTCACGGACTACCTCGACCGCACTTTCCTCACCCGCAGCGCGCGGGAATGGTGCGCGGAGCTGCTGGCCATCGCGGAGGCGCCGCTGCTCGGCGGTACCGACGACCGGCGCGCCCGCGCACTGGGCGAGACCGAGGTGGCCGGAGACGTGCGGCGCAAGCGCGTCGACCGGCTGCTGCACGCCGTACGGCTGTGTGAGGACCGTACGCAGCCCGTCGACGAAGCCGTCGCCGACGCCCTGCCCAAGCTGCTGGAACGGCTGGGGGAGGAGCCGGCGGCAGGGGCCGGCGTACTGACCCATACGGCGCGCGACTGGGGCGACCGGCTCGCCGGCAAGCAGCCGCTCAAGCCGTGTACGTGCACGAGACACATCGGGTAGGGGAGGGAGCGGCGTTGCTGAACTGGCTGTACAACACGTTCTGGGCCACTTGGATCCGCAAGATGTTCACGGTGCTCGTCGTCCTGGCCGTGGTCGTACCCCTGGCCTTCCTCGTCCCGGGCAAGATCGGGCAACCCGACTACTGCGCGGAGGGGGTCGAGCGGATCGGCGGCGAGTGCATCGGCGTCAACGGCTCCGGGTACGACTTCGGGACCCGGGAGATCGCGCAGGTGAGCGAGGCGATCCACAACGAGAACAAGCGGGTCGCCGAGCAGCCGGCGGACAGCGTGACCGTGGCGATGATGCTGCCGCTGCAACCGAAGCTGGCCGCCGAGCGCAAGCAGCTCCGCAGCGAGCTGCAAGGGGCGTACCTGGCGCAGTACCGGGCCAACCGGACGGAGAACAAGCCGTTGCTGCGCCTGGTCCTCGCCAACCCCGGCGACGCGTACGCGCAGCAGAAGAAGGTGGTGGACCGGCTCGCGGCGATGGCGGACTCGGGGAGCGACAACCTGCGGGCCGTGACCGGCTTCAACCTGAGCCTCGGCGCCACCAAGGAGGCCATCGCGCGGCTGACCGGCGAACTGGGCATCCCGGTGCTCGCCGGCCGGGTCAGCGCCGACGAGATCGCCAACCCCGACGACCCCCACGGCCGCCCCCCGTTCCCCGGGCTGGCCCGGATCATCCCGACCAACCGGCAGCAGGCGGACGCGCTCGCCGACTTCCACGGCGGCCTCAAGGACGCGGAGACCGTCCTGGTCAAGGACACCCGCCCGCACGACATCTACGTCGAATCGCTCGCCAAGGCGTTCAGCCGGCCGGAACCGGGACCGCCGGGGCCGAAGGACCAGGAATTCAGGTCGCCCGGCATCACGGACCCGGGGGACACCGGAAACGACTTCACCATCATCGGCCACAACATCTGCGCCTCGGACGCGAAGGTGGTCTATTTCGCGGGCCGCCCGGTCCACCTGCGGCTGTTCGCCCTCAAGCTGGCCGAGGTGCCGTGCCACGGGAAGAAATACACCATGGTCAGCGGCTCGGGCGCGGCGACGCTCGACCGGTACATGAGCAAGAGCGACTGGCAGAAACTGGAGGGCGGATCGGGAGAGTCCACGATCACCGTGCAGTACGCGGCGCCGGCCCACCCGGATTCCTGGGACGCGGCACTGCGCAGGTGGGACAAGGAGCGGCAGGCGAGCACGGGCAAGAAACCGGAGGAAAAGGACCGGCCGGCTTATCTGACAGAGCCGCGGGAGCAGTTGCGGGAACTGCGCCGCCTGATCGACCGGCAGACCGCGGGCGATATCGGACCGGTGGAACTGGGGGATTCCAGGACCATGCTGGTCCACGACGGAGTGCAAACCATCGCGGCGGCCGTATTCCTGGCCAATTCCCAGGCGGCCGGCGCGGCCGTCCCGTCGCGCCAACGCGTCGCCGACCAGTGGCCGCGCCTGGAGGCCGCGTACAGGGTGAAGGGCACCAGCGGCTGGATCTGCCTGACCAACGGCGGCAACGCGTACGACAAACCGGTGTCCGTGGTCCAACTCGAACCGCGGACCCGCCGGGTGGCGTTCGTGGGGCTGGGCTGGCCGGCGGGGAAACCCCAGCCCGCCGACTGCGTCGTGCCCAGCGCGACCGGGTGAGGTTCCGTCCATTGCGTGTCGTGTTGTTCCCCCATTGGAGCGGGGTGCCCGCCTGGACGGTGTAGCGGACGGTGCGGCGGGAGAGCATGCGGGACGTACCCCCGGCTTTTCGAACGGGCAGGTGCGCACGAGCGGAAGGCGGCTGCCCGGACCTTTCCCTCGCCGTGTGCCGCCGAGTGGAGAGTGACGCCATGACTTCGACCGCTTCCGGTACCGGAACGCGCGTCGCACACGCTGCGGGGGACGGTGACTTCGCCTGTGAACTGACTACGGAATCCTTACTCCAACTGGTCCGCCGCGATATCGCGGCCATTCACGTACGGAATTTCTGCGACCGGCGGATCGCGGCGGAAGTGGCCCGCAAGGCCGTGCGGCACGAGGCGTTGGGGAATTACCACAAGAAGTACACCAGCACGGTGGGGCGGGTGTTCATGCCGCACATCGACACGGCGTGGGACCCCGAGCGGACCGCCCGGTACCACGACGCCGCCCTGCCCTCGATCCGTGAGGTGCGCGCCCTGTTCGCGCCGCACCTGTCCCCGGTGGACCACGTGCGGCTGCTGCTCCAGGAATGCTGGCCGGCCGGCGCCAACCTGCTGCGGTTGCGGGGGCGCCCGTGCTTCGTCGGCGCGCTGCGCGTGTTCCAGCCGACGACCTCGGTCTTCCATCCGCACAACGACCGCATCGAGCAGGAGACGGACGCCCCCGAGATCGCCGGGGTGACCGAGCAGCTGGTCGCCAACGTCTACCTCCAGGTGCCGGACGAGGGCGGCGACCTCCAGCTGTGGCGGCGCGACCCCACGAGCGATGAGAGCCGGATCATCCTGGAGGTCGAGGGGCTGGACCCGTCCGCCGTGGAGCCTCCACGCCACGTGATCCACCCGCAGGCGGGCGACCTCGTCGTCTTCAGCTCCCGGATGCTGCACGCGGTCACCCCGGCCCGGGACGGGCACCGGGTCGGCACCGCGGCGTTCATCGCCTGCAAGGGGACCGACGAGCCCCTCCTGTACTGGAGCTGACCTGCGGGACCGGCGTCCCGTCGGCCCGGGCCGTGCGAGAGGTCTACGAAGAGTGATGTTCGAAGCACAGGACAGCGTGGCGCCCGGTGCGCCGCAGGGCGGTGGCCCGGCAGGCCGGCCGGGCCCGCCCCCCGCGACCCTGGGGGAGCTGTTCACCCGGCAGGCGGACCGGACGGCCGGGGCCGTCGCCGTGGTCCACGAGGACGTGCGGATGACGTACGCGGAGGTGGAAGCCGCGGCCAACCGGCTGGCCAGGGTGCTGCGCGGCAGGGGCGCCGGCCCGGGGCGCGTGGTGGCGCTGCTGCTGCCCCGTACGGCGGATCTCGTCGTGGCCGTCCTGGCGGTGCTCAAGGCCGGCGCGGCCTATCTGCCGGTGGACCCCGGGTACCCGGCGGAGCGCATCGCGTTCCTGCTGCGCGACGCCGCGGCCGTCGCCGTACTGACGACGCGTGAGGTGTCCGAGGAGGCCGGTGGCCGGGCGGGCGGCACGCTCAGGATCCTGCTCGACGACGACGGTACGCGGCGGCTCCTGGAGGACGCCTCGCCCGCGCCCCTGACCGAAGCCGACCGGGGCGGGCGGCTGAGCCCGCACGACCGCGCGTACGTCATCCACACGTCGGGGTCCACGGGCACCCCGAAAGGCGTGGAGATCACGCACGACAACGTCGCCCGGCTGCTCACCGCGACCGCGCACTGGTTCGGCTTCGGCCCGGACGACACCTGGAGCCTCTTCCACTCCTACGCCTTCGACGTCTCGGTGTGGGAGATGTTCGGCGCGCTGCTGACCGGCGGCCGGCTCGTGGTCGTCCCGTACGCCGTCAGCCGGACGCCCGCCGAGTTCCTGGCCCTGCTCGCCCGCGAGCGGGTCACCGTCCTGTGCCAGACACCGACCGCCTTCTTCCAGCTGTCGGCCGCCGACCGCGAGCACCCCGGCCTGCTGCGCGGCGCCCCGCTGCGCACGGTCGTCCTCGCCGGCGAGGCGCTCGACCCCGCCCGGCTCGGCGACTGGTACGCCCGGCACCCGGACGGCGCTCCGCTGCTGGTCAACATGTACGGCACCACCGAGACCACGGTGCACGCCACCTACGCCGCCTGCAGCCGGAGCACCGCGCGGCCCGGCGCGGCGAGCACCATCGGGCACACCGTCCCCGACCTGCGGTCGTACGTCCTGGACGACCGGCTGGCCGAGGTGCCCGCCGGGGCGACGGGCGAGCTGTACATCGCGGGCGCCGGACTGGCGCGCGGCTACCTCAACCGTCCCGGGCCGACCGCCGAGCGCTTCGTGGCCTGCCCGTCCGGCCCGCCGGGCGCGCGGATGTACCGCACCGGCGACCTGGCGCGGCGCGGGCCCGGCGGCGGGCTGGAGTTCGCCGGCCGCGCCGACGACCAGGTCAAGATCCGCGGCTTCCGGGTCGAACCGGGCGAGGTCGAGTCCGTGCTCGCGGCCCACGAGGACGTCGCCCAGGCGGCGGTGGCCGTCCACCGGGACGCGGACGGCGGGCCGAGCCTGGTCGGCTACGTCGTCCCGCACCCGGACACCGCGGGCGGTGCGGCCGCGGGGCCGGGTGCGGGCGGCGAGGAGACGGTGGAGACCTGGCGGCAGGTCTACGACGACCTGTACTCCGGGGACCGGGCCGCCCCGTTGGGCGAGGACTTCGCGGGCTGGCGGAGCAGCGCCGACGGGCGGCCGATTCCCCTGGAGGAGATGCGCGAGTGGCGGGACGCCGCGGTCGGCCGGGTGCGCGCCCTGCGGCCGCGCCGGATCCTGGAGATCGGCGTGGGCACCGGCCTCCTGCTGGCCGGGCTCGCCCCGCACTGCGAGAGCTACTGGGGCACCGACCTGTCCGCCGCGGCCGTCGCCGGGCTGCGCCGCAAGGTGGCCGCCGACCCCCGCCTGGCCGCCCGCACCACGCTCACCTGCCAGGCCGCCGACGACATGGCGGGGCTCCCGGAGGGCGGCTTCGACGTCGTCGTGCTGAACTCGGTGGTCCAGTACTTCCCGGGCTCCGGCTACCTCCTCGCCGTGCTGCGCGGCGCACTGGACCGCCTCGCGCCCGGCGGCGCCCTCTTCGTCGGCGACGTGCGCGACCTCAGGACGGCCCGGCACTTCCACGCCGCGCCGCAGCGGCGGAAGGCGCACGGGACGGACGACGCCGCGGTCCGGCGGAGCATGGCACGCGACAAGGAACTGCTGATCGACCCCGGGTTCTTCGCCGCTCTGCCCGGCGGGTCGCTTCCGGAGGCGGGCGCGGTGGACATCCGCGTCAAACGGGGGCGGTACCACAACGAGCTGAGCCGCTACCGGTACGACGTGGTGCTGCGCAAGAAGCCGGTCGCGGCGGTGTCCCTCGCCGGCGCGCCCCGGGTGCGCTGGGGGAGCCAGGTACCCGGCCTGCCCGCGCTGGCCGCCCGGCTGCGCGCGGACCGGCCCGGCGCACTACGGGTGAGCGGCATCCCCAACGCGCGCCTGGACGAGGCCGGGCCGCCCGGCACCGTACCGGCGGCCGACCCGGAGGAACTGCACGAACTGGCCGCCGCCGTCGGCTACCGCGCGCTGGTCACCTGGTCCGACGCGGCGGACGGGAGCCTGGACGCCGTATTCGTACCCGATCCGGCGCCGGGCGAAGCGGTGTACACCGACGTCCATCGCCCGGCGGTGCGCGCCGGCGGGGACGCGCGCTCGCTGCGCGCCCTGACCAGCGAACCGGCCCGCCGCCGCGCCGCCGCCGCGCTCGGCACCGCCGTCCGGAAGTTCGCCGCGGCCCGGCTGCCGCACTACATGGTCCCGTCCGCCGTCACGGTCCTCGACGAGCTGCCCATGACGGCCAACGGCAAGCTGGACCGGCGGGCGCTGCCCGAGCCCGACCGGGACGCCGCGCACCGCGGCCCCGGCGGACGCGCACCCCGCGACGCCCGCGAGGAGATCCTGTGCGGCCTCTTCGCGGAGACCCTGGGCCTGCCCGAAGTAGGCCCCGAACAGGACTTCTTCGACCTCGGTGGGCACTCGTTGCTGGCCACGGGGCTGGCGAACCGGGCGCGGTCGGTCTTCGGTACGGAGCTGCCCCTGCGCGCGGTGTTCGAGACACCGACCCCGGCGGGCCTCGCCACGCGACTGGGCTCCGGAGGCCGCCGTCGCCCGGCGCTGACCGCCGGGGACCGCCGCCCCGCCGTCCTGCCGTTGTCCTCCGCGCAGCGCCGCCTGTGGTTCCTGCACCGGCTCGAAGGGCCGCGCCCGGCCCACCACATCCCGCTCACCCTCAGGCTCTCCGGACGGCTCGACCGAAAGGCGCTGGAAGCCGCCCTGGGCGACGTCACGGTGCGCCACGAGCCGCTGCGCACCGTCTTCCCGGAGGACGAAGCGGGCCCCCGGCAGTCCGTGCTGCCCCCGGAGGCCGTGCGGCCCGGGCTGCCGGTCGTCGAGACCACCGGGTACGCCGTACAGCGCCTGGTGCGCGAGGCCGCGCGCCAGGCGTTCGACCTCGCGACGCAACCGCCCGTACGGGCGATCCTGTTCGCCCTGGGCCCCGAAGAGCACCTCCTGTCGCTGACGCTCCACCACATCGCGGCGGACGGCTGGTCGCTGGCTCCCTTGTGGCGTGATCTCTCGTACGCCTACGAGGAACGCCGGCAGGGGCGTGCGCCGGCCTGGGCACCGCTGCCCGCGCAGTACGCCGACTACACCCTCTGGCAGCGCGCACTGCTGGGCACCGGGGGCGGTGGCGGCACTCGGGAGGCCGAACAGCTCGCCTACTGGACGAGGAAACTGGCCGGCCTCCCGGAGCACGTCCCGCTGCCCGGCGCCCGGCCACGCCGGACCGACGCCACCGGACGCAGCGAGAGCTGCCGCTTCCGATGGGACGGCGCCCTCCTGCGAGCGGTACGCGCACTGGCGCGGGAGTGCGGCGCCACTCCCGCGATGGTGGTGCAGGCAGGGCTCGCCGCACTGCTGACGCGCCTCGGCGCCGGCGAGGACATCCCGGTCGGCACGCCCGTCGCAGGACGCACCGACGAGGCGCTGCACGACCTGGTCGGCTGCTTCGTCAACACCCTGGTGCTGCGCGTCGACACCTCGGGCGCCCCGGACTTCCGTACCCTGCTCGCCCGCGTCCGCGAGACCGGCCTGGAAGCGTACGCCCACCAGGACCTGCCCTTCGACCGCGTCGTGGAGGCGCTCAACCCGGACCGCTCGGGCGGCCGGCATCCGCTGTTCCAGACGCTGCTGGTCTGGCAGAACACCCCCGACGCCACACCCCGGCTGCCCGGCCTCGCCGCCGAGGCCGAGGAGCTGGAGACCGGCGCGCTCGTCACCGACCTGGAAATCGGCATCACGGAGACGCCCGGAGGCATCGCCGGGACGGACACGCTGACCGGGACCGCCCACTTCAACGCCGACCTCTTCGACCGGCCCGCCGTCGCGGCGCTCGTGGACCGGCTGCGGCGCCTGCTGGAGGACGTGACCGCGGACCCCGGCCTGCCGATCGGCGACCTGGACGTGCGTACGCCCGAAGAACGCCGCGCGGCACCGGGAGAGGACGTCACCACCGGCCGGGACGGGCCGCCGACCCTGCTGCCGGAACGCTTCGGGAACCAGGCGGCCCGTACACCCCACGCCCCCGCCGTGACCTTCCGCGGCACCACCAAGACCTACGGCGAACTGGACGCCGCGGCCAACCGCCTGGCCCGGCTGCTCATCGAACGGGGCGCCGGGCCCGAGCGGTTCGTGGCGCTGGAGCTGGAGCGCTCGGCGGACCTCGTCGTCGCCGTGCTCGCGGTGCTGAAGACCGGCGCGGCCTACGTGCCGCTGGAGCCGGCACAGCCCGCCGAACGCACCGGGAAGATCCTGCGCGACGCCCGCCCCGTACTGCTCCTCACCACCCGCGTACCGGCGACGGCGCCCCCTGCGCCGCACCCGGCCTGGGACGGGCCGCTGTTGGCCTGGGACGGCCCGGTGGTGACCGAGGCCTTCCGCCGGGGCTCCGGCGAGCCCGTACGCGACCACGAACGCAGCGGCCCCCTGCTCCCGGACCACCCGGCCTACGTCATCCACACCTCGGGTTCCACCGGTGAACCCAAAGGCGTGGTGGTGTCGCACCGCAGTGCGGCCCACCTCTTCACCGCCGCCACCTTCGACTTCCGTGCGGACGACGCCACGCCCCTGCTCCACTCCCACACCTTCGACCTCTCCGTCTGGGAGATGTGGGGCCCCCTGTCGCACGGCGCCCGGCTGGTCGTCGTGCCGTACGAGGAGAGCAGGTCCCCGGCGGAGCTGCTGCGGCTGCTGGCCGAGGAAGGCGTCACCCAACTCCACCAGATCCCCTCCGCCTTCGCACAGCTGACGCACGCCCTGCGCGAGAACCCCGGCCTCGCCGCGAAGCTGGCGCTGCGCCGCGTCGAACTCGGCGCCGAGGCGCTGCCGGCCCGCACCGCACGGGAGGGCCGTGACCTGCTGCCCGGAGCGCGCTTCGGCCACGCGTACGGGCCCACGGAGACCACGGTGTTCGTGGTCGCCGGTTTCCTCGACGGGCCGCTGCCGGACGCCGGGACGCCACCCCTCGGCCGGCCGCTGGACGGCATCCGCGCCTACCTCCTGGACGACGCGCTGCGCCCGGTGCCGCCGGGCGTCGCGGCGGAACTGTACGTCGCGGGCGCCGCGGTGGCCCGGGGCTACGTGAACCGGCCGGGACTGACGGCGGAGCGTTTCGTGGCGTGCCCGTACGGCGCGGGCGAGCGCATGTACCGGACCGGGGACGTGGTGCGGCAGCGCCCGGACGGCCTGTTGGAGTTCGTGGGACGCGCGGACGAGCAGGTCAAGGTGCGGGGCTTCCGCGTCGAACCGGGCGAGGTGCGGGCCGTGCTGGCCGCGCACCCGGCGGTCGGCACGGCCGAGGTCGTCGCCCGCGAGGACCGGCCGGGCGACCGGCGGCTGGTGGCGTACGTGACGCCCGCCGCAGGGCCGGCCGCCGACCCACGGGAACTGCGCGGCTACGCCGCCGAACGCCTGCCGGACCACATGGTGCCCGCCGCGGTCGTCGTCCTCGACGCGCTGCCGCTGACCGCCCACGGCAAACTGGACCGCTCCCGGCTCCCGGCCCCGGACTACACCGCGGCCTCCTCGCACAGGGCGCCGCGCGACGACCGGGAGCGCACGCTGTGCCGCCTCTTCGCCGACGTACTCGGCCTCGACGCCGGCGCGGCGGGCGTGGACGACAACTTCTTCGACCTCGGCGGCGACAGCATCATCGCCATCCAGCTCGTGAGCCGCGCCCGGCGGGCGGGCCTCGCCCTGACCCCGCGCGACGTCTTCCGCCACCGGACCGTCGAAGCCCTCGCCGCGCGGGCAGGCGACGTCACGGAGACGCCCGCCGGGCCGGCCGGGACCTCCGGGCCCTCCGGCCACGACAGCGGCCCGCTGCCCCTGACCCCCGTCATGCACGCCCTCCGGGAAACCGGCGGGCCGGTGGCCGGCTGCCACCAGGCGGTCCTGCTCCAGGTGCCGCCCGGCGTGGGCACCCGGCACCTGACCACCGCGCTGCACACGGTGACCGGCCACCACGACGCGCTGCGCCTGCGGCTGACCCGGGTCGGCGGCGTGGTCTGGACCCTGGACATCGCCGCGCCCGGCACGGACCCGGCGGGCCCGGATTTCGTCCACCGGGTGGACACCGCCGGCCTGGACGACGCGGCGCTCGACGCGGCGGTACGCCACCACAAGGACGCCGCCCAAAGCCGGCTCGACCCGGAGTCGGGCGAGACAGCGGGCCTCTTGCAAGCCGTCTGGTTCGACGCCGGTCCCACCCGGCCGGGGCGGCTGCTGCTGATGATCCACCATCTCGCCGTGGACGGCGTCTCCTGGCGCATCCTGCTGTCCGACCTGAAAGCCGCCTGGCAGGCCGCGGCAGCCGGCCGCCGCGCCGAACCGGAACCGGTGGGCACCTCCCTGCGTGCCTGGTCGCAGCGGCTGGTGGAACAGGCCCAGCGGCACGACCGCATCGCCGAGCTCCCCCTGTGGACCGGCATGCTCGGCGCCCCCGACGCCCCCCTCTCCCGGCTGCCGTACGACGAGGCGCGCGACCTCACGAGCACGGTGCGGCGGCTGACGCTGACCCTCCCGCCCGAACATACGGCCCCGCTGCTCGGCCCGGTACCCGGCACCCTGCACGGCACGACCGACGACATCCTGCTCACCGCCCTCGGCATCGCCGTGGCCGACTGGCGCCGCCGCCGTACGGGATGCCAGGACACCGCCGTACTGCTGGACGTCGAAGGGCACGGCCGCGAGGACCTGTCCGGCGCGGACGGAACTGCCGCAGGCTGCACCGACCTGGCGCGGACCGTCGGCCTGCTCACCAGCGTCCACCCCGTACGCCTCGACCCGGGCAACGCCGACGCGGCCCGGCTCCACGCCGGCGGCCCCGCGCTGGACCGGGCCTACCGGCGCGTCAAGGAACAGCTGCGCGCGATTCCCGGCAACGGTCTCGGCTACGGGCTGCTGCGCCACCTCAACACCCAGACCGGACCGGCCCTCGCCCGCGGGGCCCGCCCGCTCGTCGGCTACAACTACCTCGGCCGGCTCCCCGGGAACGGCGGGGACTGGGCACCGGTCCCCGGCTCGGGAGGCATCACCGGCGGCGCCGACCCCGCGATGCCCGCCGCCCACCTCCTCGCTCTCGACGCGCTGGTCGAGGACCGGGCGGACGGCCCGGTGCTGACGGCGGCCTGGTCCTGGCCCGCCGCCTTGTTCACCGAGGACGAGGTACGCGACCTCGCGGACACCTGGTCCGGCCTCCTCACCGCGTTCGCGGGCCGGGCCACGGACCCGGACGCGGACGGCCGCACGCCCGCCGACTTCCCGCTCGTCGCCCTCACCGAGGACGAGACCGCGCGGCTGGCCGGGGACTGCCCGGACCTGGCCGACGTCTGGCCCCTCACCCCGCTCCAGGAGGGCCTGCTCTTCCACACCCTGTACGACGAGCAGGCCCCGGACGTCTACACCAGCCAACTCGCCGTGGACCTGCACGGCCCCCTCGACCCCGACGCGCTGCGCAGGGCGGGCCGGGCCGTGCTGGAGCGCCACCCGGCGCTCCGCGTCGCCTTCCGGCACCAGGGCCTGCGCACCCCCGTACAGGTGGTGCCCCACGCGCGGGCGGTGACGCTCCCGTGGAGCGAACACGACCTGTCGGACCTGCCGGGCGACGCGCAAGCCACCCGAGCGGACCGCATCGCGGCCGACGAGCGAGCCACCCGCTTCGACCTCGCCCGCGGCCCGCTGCTGCGGCTCGCCCTGCTCCGCCTCGGCCCAGGACACCACCGGCTGCTGCTGACGGTCCAGCACCTGATCCTCGACGGCTGGTCCGCGCCGCTGGTCCTGCGGGACCTCCTCGCCGTCCACGCCGCAGGCGGCGACCCCGCAAGCCTGGCGGCCCCGGCACCGTACGAGGACTACCTGCGCTGGCTCGCCGCCCAGGACCGCACGGCAGCCGAAACCGCCTGGCGGCACGCGCTGTCCGGGGTGGACGCACCGACCCTGGTCGCGTCCGGGCACGCCGCCGACGGGACGGTGGAACACCAGCGCGTCCGCTCCACACTGTCCGAAGGGCTGACCGCCGGCCTGCGCGCGCTGGCCCGCCGCCATGGGCTGACGCTCAACACCGTGCTCCAGGGAGCCTGGGCCGTGGTGCTGCGCTGCCTGACCGGGCAGGACGACGTCCTCTTCGGCGCCACGGTCGCAGGCCGCCCCGCCGGTGTGCCCGGTGTGGAAGGCATGGTCGGCATGTTCAACAACACCCTGCCGGTACGCGTACGCCTCAAAGCGGCACAGCCGTTCTCCCAGGTGCTCTCCCGTCTCCAGGACGAGCAGGCCGGGCTGCTGCCCCACCAGCACCTCGGCCTCTCCGGCCTGCACCGCCTGAGCGGCCACGACCAGCTCTTCGACACCCTCCTCGTCTTCGAGAACCTGCCGCCGGACACACCGGACACAGGCCCGGTCCGCGTCACGGAAACCCGCGTCACCAACGGCACCCACTACCCACTCAGCCTGGCCGCTCTCCCGGGCGAGCGGCTGCACCTCAAACTGGGCCACCGCCCCGACGTCTTCGACGGAACCACCGCGGCCGCCATCCTCGGCCGCCTGGTCCGCGTCCTGAAGGCGGCGGCGGCCGACTCGGACCGGCCGGTGGCCGATCTCCCCGTCCTCTCACCCGGTGAACGAACCCGCGTACTGACCACCTGGAGCGCCGCGCCCCGGCCCGCCCCCGAGCCGCAGACCTGGCCCGCCCTCTTCGAAGCACAGGCCGCTCGCACACCACAGGCAACAGCGGTACGGAGCGCCGACACCACCCTGACCTACGCCCAACTGGACGCGGCCGCCAACCGGTTGGCCCGCCTGCTCGTCCCGCGCGGCGCGGGCCCCGAGCAGCTGGTGGCCCTCGCGCTGCCCCGCTCCGCCGAAATGGTCGTCGCCGTCCTGGCGGTACTGAAGGCAGGTGCCGCCTACGTACCTTTGGACCCGGCCTACCCGGCCGCGCGCATCGCGTACCTGCTGGACGCCACCCGCCCGGCGCTGTTGCTGACAGACAGCACCACGGCCAAAACCCTGCCCCCCGGCACGGAACCCCGCCTCACACTGGACGCCCCGGACACCCGCGCCCTGCTGGCCGACCTACCGGACACCCCTGTCCGTGACACCGAACGCAACGCGCCCCTGCTGCCCAAGCACCCCGCCTACGTCATCCACACCTCCGGCTCGACCGGCGGGCCGAAGGGCGTACTCGTCCCGCACCAAGGCATCGCCGCGCTGGCCACGGCACAGATCGAACGCTTCGGTACCGGGCCGGAAAGCGTCGTCCTGCTCTTCGCCTCCCTCAGCTTCGACGCCTCCGTGTCCGACCTGTGCACCGCGCTGCTCTCCGGAGCCACCCTCGCCGTCGCACCCGCCGACGACCTCCTCGCAGGCGAGCAACTGGCCGACGTCGTTGCCCGGTTCGGCGTGACCCACCTGAAACTCCCGCCGAGTGTCCTCGCGGAACTGCCCGCCGGCGCTCTGCCACGGCGGGTCTCGCTCGCGGTGGCCGGCGAGCCCTGCCCGCCGGAACTGGCGGCGCGATGGTGCGCCACGCACCGCCTCGTCAATGCGTACGGGCCGACGGAGGCGACGGTGTGTGTGTCGATGTCGGGGCCGTTGGGGGGTGGTGTGCCGCCGGTTGGTAGGCCGGTGTGGGGTGTGCGTGTGTTTGTGTTGGATGGGGGGTTGCGGCCGGTGCCGGTGGGTGTGGTGGGGGAGTTGTATGTGGGGGGTGTGGGGTTGGCGCGTGGGTATGTGGGGCGGTGTGGGTTGACTGCGGAGCGGTTTGTGGCGTGTCCGTTTGGTGGGGTGGGAGAGCGGATGTATCGGACGGGTGATGTGGTGCGGTGGCGGGTTGATGGGGAGTTGGAGTTTGTGGGGCGGGCGGATGGTCAGGTGAAGGTGCGGGGTTTTCGTGTCGAGCCGGGTGAGGTCGAGGCGGTGTTGGGTGCTCATCCGGGTGTGGGTCGGGCTGTGGTCGTGGCGCGGGAGGACCGGCCGGGCGATGTCCGGCTGGTGGCGTACGTTGTCCCCGGCGCCGGCGACCCCCCTGGCCCTGCGGAGCTGCGCCGGCACCTGACCGAGCGGCTCCCTGCCCACCTGGTGCCCTCGGCGGTCGTCGTCCTGGACGCGCTGCCCCTGACGCCCAACGGCAAGCTGGACCGACGGGCGCTGCCGGAGCCGGAGAGGGCCGCCGCCGGACGCGGCCCGCGCGACCCGCGCGAGGACATCCTGTGCGGCCTGTTCGCCGAGGTGCTCGGCCTGCCGTCAGCCGGTGCCGAGGACGACTTCTTCGAGCTGGGCGGCCACTCGCTCCTCGCGACCAGGCTCGTCAGTCTCGCCCGCCCGGCGCTGGGCCGCGAGCTGACCATCCGCGCCCTGTTCGAGGCGCGCACCCCGGCCGCCCTGGCGCGGCGTCTCGACAGCGCGGCGGCCGCCCGTCCCGCCGTCGTACGCGCCGAGCGGCCTTCCCGGCTGCCGCTGTCGTTCGCGCAGCGGCGCTTGTGGTTCCTGCATCGGCTGGAGGGGCCGAGTGCGACGTACAACGTGCCGTTGGTGTTGCGGTTGCGGGGAGTGGTGGATGCCGGGGCGTTGGATGCGGCGTTGGGTGATGTGGTGGAGCGTCATGAGGTGTTGCGTACGGTGTTCGCCGAGTCGGCGGACGGTGAGCCGTACCAGGTGATCCGTGACCACGCGGCGGACCGCGCGTACCTGAAGGTCACGCAGGTGGAGAGACCATCGGCCGACTGCCCCGAGGTGACGCAGGCCGCTCGGTACGCGTTCGACCTGGCCTCCGAGATTCCCATCCGTGCTGAGTTGTTTGTGGGTTGTGGTGTTGAGTCGGTGTTGGTGGTGGTGGTGCATCATGTTGCGGCGGATGGGTGGTCGTTGGGTCCGTTG
>NZ_JBIRJY010000035.1:0-44916 GCF_044329785.1 Streptomyces sp. NPDC017529 | reverse complement strand
GGGCGACGGAGTTCACCAGGCCATGCTCGGCATCGCCCGGTTGCACAACCTGGCCCTCACGGGATAACTCACACCCCATACGGGACAACCTCTAGCCATAGCACGCGCATGCAGGATCGGGGAAGAAAGGACAAGTCCTTTGTCCAGTGACGTCGAAGTCTGCGGATTGAAGCTGCACTTTGCGGGGGATCTTGCCGACTGAAGAGTTACCTTGCGGTGAGGGGCGGGGTTAGCCGGACGTGGTGCATGCGTTAGAGGTCCGGCCGGGCGGTTCCGCCGGGCCGCCGGCGGATGAGTTCGAGGTCGCGTACGTCGCCCCGGAGGGGCGGAGTTACGGCGCCCGCTGGCGGACGCGTGGGCGGTGCCGTTCGAGCACGCCCTTCCCGTGCGGGCCTTCGCGTCGTACCGGCGGCAGCGCAACCTGCCGGGGCTGTGGTGGTCGGCGACGACGGGCGGGCACGTCGGGTATGAGTCCTGGCTGGCGCCGACTCGCTTGAAAGTGTCCTGCGCCTTTGCGGTTCGTGTTCCGGCTACCTCGCACCCGCTGCGACACACAGCCTGGCGTAAGCCCACGTCAGAGACCCTGCTATCAGGACACCGGCGCGAGAGGCCCACGGACGCTGAGCTGCGAGTCGGCAACGGGTGCGCCGCTTCTCAGCCCATCCGCGGCGAAGTGCGGGCGGGGCCGGTGGGCCGGGCGGCGGTCGCGTCCGTGATGTCGATCTTGTTCTGGCCCGTCTCGCCTGCCCTGCAGGAGATCACCCGGCCGTCGGGGAAGCGGTAGCGGTCCACGAAGGAGGCGTTCACGCTGACGTCGCCCCAGGTCATGTGCGCCGGCAGGTCGGCCGTGGCGCGCAGCCGGAGGTCGTACGTCACCGGCTTCCCGGACTTCACGACGCCGTCGGTCACGAAGCGGGAGGACGCGCGGTCCACGGGAGTCCACTTGCCGGTCTTCTTGGACTTGTACTCGAACGCGATGAACCCGCCGATCACCGGGTCCTCGTCCTCCACCTGCCGCCAGGCGTAGACGGACATGTCGAGCGTCTTCAGGGTCGCGCTGCTGATGTTGGTCACCGTCGCCCGGAACGACCGCCAGCCCCCGCCCCGGACGACCGGGCCGTCGGCGTCGGTCTGGACGAGCTTGATGGTCTTCTGCTCGTAGTCACCGTTCGCGGTGGAGACGTCGTAACAGCTGGGCAGTTCCTCTCCGGCCTGCCCGGCCGCGTACGCGTCGGGGGCCGCCACCAGGGCAGCCGCCGGAAGAACGGCCGCGGCGAGGGCCGTGGTCAGGGCGCGGCGAAGAAACATCGGGTACCTCTCGGTCGGGAGCTGTGACGACACTGATCAACATGACTCCCGAGCCGGGTGGAGGGTTGTGCTCACATGGCGACGAGGAAGGGCCGCCCGGGAGTCACCCTGTACTTGCGCTCCAGCGCACGCCCCGACAGACCATCACGGTGGTCACGGCGGATCGCCGCGTACAGATCGACCTTCACCGACGAGATGCGCCGGACCCCCAAGGGGTCTGACCGAGATACGGGTCAAAGTGCCGACTCGCTTGAAAGTGTCCTGCGCCTTTGCGGTTCGTGTTCCGGCTACCTCGCACCCGCTGCGACACACAGCCTGACGTAAGCCCACGTCAGAGACCCTGCTATCAGGACACCGGCGCGAGAAGCCCAAGAACGCTGAGCTGCGAGTCGGCAGCTGGATCCGGTCTCTCTTCAGGGCGCCGGAGGCGGGCCGTGCGGCCGGGTGAAGCCGAGGCGGGAGGGGTGTTAGCGCCGACGTTAGGTGTCCGTTAGATCGGCACGGCAGGCTCAGGGATGTCCGCTGGGGAACGGCAATCCCCTTCATCGTCCTCCGTCTCCACAGTGATCTCTGCTCGGCACGGATCCGCCGACAGGACGGCTGCCGAGCCGAGGTCTTACCCGAATCACCCGTATTCGTGCCGCCGCTGGGGGCACGGCCGCTCGTCCAACGCACCCCTACCGAAGGACTCAACCGTGATGTCAACTCTGCGCGCCGCGCTCGCGCGCATACTGGCAGCTTCGCTCGCCGTTCTGGCCCTGGCTGGACTGGCCGCCCCCTCCGCCCATGCCGACACGACGCGCCCGCGTCATCAGATCATCTGGAACGTCCAAAGCCTGCTGGATGGGAACATGGAGGATGCCTACAGTCGCTACTGGAGCATGATCGGCGCCTTGCGGACCGCCGCTGGCCACCGCGTCGGGAACGGCGTCGGCGCCACTGAGCGGCTGCGAGCGGAGGGGGCACGCGCCGTCGAGATACGCCTCATGAACGGCAACGAGCCCTACGCTGCCCTCTACGTGCGCTCCGACAACCTTTACACGATGGGTGTGTGGTCACCCAGCCAGCAGAGTGGTTCCGTGACCGGCCTGGTCGGCTTCCGTGACCAGCGCGCCGAGATGCAGGCCATCCTGCAGCGCAACGGCACTCCGGCCGCGGTCACCGACTTCGGCTTCAACTCGACCTACGACGCACTCGGCAGCTACAGGCGCGCCGAAGTGGGAATGAACGGTTACACGATCGCGGACGCCATCCGCGCGGTGCACGGATACAGCCACAGGATGACCGCTACCCAGCAGGCTGGTTTCCAGGCCCAACTGATCATCCTGATTCAGGCTGTCTCCGAAGCGGCCCGGTTCCAGGACATCGCCATCACGGTGGGCAACAACATCCGCAGTTACGCGTCGGGGTCGGCAACACGGCTGTCGACTAACCAAGTGAACATGGAGAACGACTGGAGCGACGTCTCGGAGTGGCTCCACGCCGCCCTCAACCCTGAGCCGGACACGATCCTCACCACCATTCGCTTCGGCGGCGGGGAATACAACAGCCTGGAGGCGTTCAACCGGCGCTTCCACTACACCCTTGCGCAGGGCTCATACTTCTGACCCTGCTCGGGCGCCCGGCGCGGATCACCGCGCCGGGCATCCGACCGGACCTCTACCCGGGGCAGCCGCACCAGGCCGGGCCACGCACGGGCGGCTCAACCCCTTGAGCGGGGTCGACATACGGGTCGCGACCGCGCAGCGCCACGACGACATCACGCCCACAACCTCAGTAACAAGGAATTAGCGGTCAGCTCAGGGGGCACCGAGCACTCGGCTATCACGGCAAGACCGCCACCCGGCCGGGCATCGAGGCTGGCGGAACCCGGACTTCGCAGTCGAGCTGTACGGGCGGGCGGCAGATTCCCCGGCGCTTTTCATCGATTGCGCCCAGCGGTCGAAGGTTGGGCAGTACGCCAGGTGCCGACTCGCAGCTCAGCGTCCGTGGGCCTCTCGCGCCGGTGTCCTGATAGCAGGGTCTCTGACGTGGGCTTACGCCAGGCCGTGTGTCGCAGCGGGTGCGAGGTAGCCGGAACACGAACCGCAAAGGCGCAGGACACTTTCGCGCGAGTCGGCACAAAGGTCAACTTGCGTGCTGTGCAGACCGTTTGCGGATGCTGCACACGGCGTCGACGCGGGCACGAACGGTCACTACCGTGGAACGGGCCCCGGCCCCTGGCGCGCGGGAGGTGCTGTGTCCGGCGACGCTCTGTGGTGCTCCGATCAGGTCCGATCCCTTGTCGCCGCCCGGCACGCCGGCGGGCTCGTCAAGATCGGACGCACCGCCCGGGGGTGGCGGCAAGAGGACCTTGGCGGGTGTCTGGGGTGCTCGACATCCACGGTCTCCCGGCTCGAAGCCCGCCACTGTCCCGCCGATCTGCGTCTGCTGCGACGCGCCGCCGAAGAGGTGGGCGTCCCGACGGATGTTCTGACCGCGTCGCTCGCCCTCGACGGCTCACCGGCCACTAGGGTGTCGCCTGATGGTCCACGAGTCGAGGAGGACCCGATGCGCCGCCGCACCCTGCTCGCCGCCGCCGGACTCGCGGCCCCCGCGCAGTTCCTGATCGGCGTCGACGTCGCGCTGGCGGGCGTCCCCGATCCCAGCGGCTCCGCCGCGCCCCTCGACCAGCGCCTGGCCCGCGCCCGCGGCCTGTTCGACGCCGGCCAGCACGCCCGGCTTCTGGAGGCGCTGCCCGGCCTGCTCGGTGACGCGCACGTGGCCGCCCGCTCCCGGCAGGAACTGGCCCTGGCCCGCCTGTCGACCACGTACAGCCTGCTCTCCCAGGTCCTCACGAAGATCGGCCGCTACCAGCAGTCCCGCCAGGCCGCCGACCGCGCCACCGTCTACGCGGACCTCTCCGGCTCACCGCTCGCCGCCGCGGCCGCCGCGCGCGAAATGAGCATCGTTCTGCGCCACCAGGACCAACCCGCCGCCGCCCAACGCCTGATCCTCAAGGCCGCTGCCCAGTCGAAGGCACCGGACTCACCAACAGCGCGCAGACCTCCGCGTACGCCCAGATGCTCTGCACCCAGGCGTACAGCGCGGCCCGCGCAGGAGACCGAGGTCAGGCCCTGGCCGCGATCGGCGAAGCCCAGCGCGCTGGCCGCCTCCTGCCCGCACAGGCCCCGCGCCAGCGCCTGTTTCCGCTGACCTCGGCGGCCGTCGCCCTGTACGCCGTCGGCGTCCACTGGGCCCTCGGTGACGCCGGCGCCGCCCTAGAAGCCGGAGCCAACCTGCGCGAGGGCCAGTTCCCCACGCCCGAGCGCAAGGCCCGGATGCACACCGACCTCGCGCGCGCCTGGTGGCAGATGGCCAAACCCGAACCGGCCGCAGATGCCCTGCTGCACGCCATACGGGCCTCGCGCCGGGCTTGATGAAAACGTGGATGAAGATTCGGCTGCTGAAGAGCACGTGAGGATGGCGTGTGCACTCTGTAGGGCCAGGCAGGCCGTCTATGGAAGATTCTGGTCATGGGCATTCCACGCCCCCGCAGGGCAGCGGCCTGTGGTTCACGCGGCGCGTCGGGCCGACCTTGCCGTCGGCCCGTCGGTCTCCGCGCAAGGGCCTGCTGGGACCACACCACGGGGAGCGTTTCCCCGCATGATGATGGGCGTTCCGCGCGCTCTCTCAAGCGCTCAGCTGACCTGCGAATACCGAATTTTCCTCAAGGAATGGGCATGGTACTGCGCCAGCTGATGGACGAAGGCGGCCCCCCCCGTGAGGCCACAGCTTCTGAGCAGCATGTTTGGATGTGTCGGTGATTGTTAACGCACGGGAAACATCCGAGCCGCGGACGTACTTGGACCGCATTCTGGAGCACTGGTACAAGGACGAGGACGCCGAGGCTCTCGTCCAGGGAGCGCAGCGGCTGACCAGGGGGGAGGCTCGGCGGCGGCTGTTCAGGTTGGGGCATGCACTGCGCGAGCAGGGACTCGCGCCCGGCGATGGGGTGGGACTGTTCCTGGCCAACCGCGTGGACTCCGTCCTGGTGCAGCTCGCCGTCCATCTCATCGGCTGCCGCGTCGTGTTCCTGCCGCCCGAGCCGGGGCCCGGCGAGCTCGCCGCGCTGGTCGAGCAGTCCCGGGCGCGCGCCGTGGTCACCGACCCGCTCTTCGCGAGGCGGGCCGCCGACGCGGCCGACCGCAGCGTCCACGCCCCCGTACTACTCAGCCTCGGCCCCTGTGAGCAGCAGTGCACGGACCTGCTGGCTCTGGCGGCCCAGTGCCCGGCCGTGCGACCCGAAGGCGTGCCAGGCCCGGGAGCGGACGAAGCCGTCACCGTCCTCTACACCGGCGGAACCCTGGGCCGCCCCAAGCTCGCCGCGCACAGCCACCGGCTCTACAACGTGCTGGTGGACCTGGTGGAAGACGCCCCGCAGGACTCCGGCTCCGCATTCTTCCCGACCATGAACCCAGGCACGGACAGGGTGCTCGCCTCCACGCTGCTCACGCACGGCAGCGGCCACCTCACCTCGCTTCAGGCTCTGGTGACGGGATCCGTCCTCGTCGTGCTGCCCGAGTTCGAAGCGGGCGCGGCGCTGACGGTACTGCGCGAGGAGCGGATCACCGCCACCATGTTCGTACCGCCCATGCTGTACGCAGTTCTCGACCACCCGGAGTGCGAGCCGGGCGTCCTGCCCGCGCTGCGGCGGATCGTCGTGGGCGGTGCGGCCACGTCGCCCAGCCGGCTGCAGCAGGCGGTCGAAGTGTTCGGTCCCGTACTCAGCCAGGGCTACGGGCAATCGGAGGCGCTCGGCATCACCGCGTTCGGTGCGGAGGATCTCGCCTCGGAGGGAGCCCGGCGCCCCGAGCTCTGGCGCAGCTGCGGTTGCGCGATATCCGACGTCGAGGTCGAGATCCGTGGTGAAGACAGCACGGCGGCCCTGCCCGTCAGGCAGGTCGGCGAGGTGTGCGTCCGCGGCGAGACGGTGATGCTCGGCTACTACGAAGACCCGGAGCGCACCGCGGCGGCGCTCCACGACGGCTGGTTGCGCACCGGGGACATGGGCTATCTCGACGCCGAGGGGTACCTCTATCTCGTCGACCGAGCCAAGGACATCATCGTCACCGGCCGCACCAGCGACAACGTCTACTCCCGGGTCCTGGAGGATTTCCTGCTCACGCTGCCCGGTGTGCGCAACGCAGCGGCGCTGGGTGTGCCGGACGAGGAGTACGGGGAGGCCGTACAGATATTCCTGGCCACGGCCGAGGGCGGCGCTGACGTCGACCCGGAGGCGGTCAGCGCGGCGGTGACCGCCGAGTTGGGGGAGTTGTACACGCCCCGGAAGACGGTGCTGCTGGACCAGCTGCCGACGACCAAGGTCGGCAAGGTGGACAAGAAGGCGCTGCGCGCCGCGTGGACGAGCGGGGCCTTGGACACACCGTAGGCTCCGTTGTTGTGGATCACCGGCCGATGCGGGGTCAAGTGCGCCGGGAAGACAGAGTTTTTGTGGCGCACCTCGACCGGCCGCCCTTTCCCCCGCTCCAGTTCGTGGCAGGCATCCAGTAGCGCGGTCAGCCGGCGGGACGGAGGATCCGGGCGTACGGCCGGGGCGGGCCCGGCGAAGGGCCGTAAGGCGATGCGGGGAGCCGGCTGGATCTGCGCCTGGGACGCGGAGTAGCCGTCCAGCTCGGCCTGCCGGAGGCGATGGGGGCCAGCGGGCAGTGGCCACACGGCACACCATGCTGACCGCAGCCGCCGAGGTGATCATCGAGCGCGGGTACGGCGGCGCGTCCATCTCCCAGATCACCGCCCGGGCCGGCGTGGCAGCGGGGGCGGTGTACTTCCACTTCCGCAGCAAGGAAGGCATCGCCCACGCGTTGTTCGGCCTCGACCTGGCCGGGGGCCTGCCCCCGCGCCGCGGCCCGGCTCTGCAGCACTGGAGCGACCTCACTCTGCTGCTGGCCCGCCACCTCGATGCCGACCCGAAGGTCCGGGTCGCGCCGTACCTGGCCGCACTCTCCGACAATCAGGACGGCTGGCTGAACACTCTCCGGACCCGGCCGGAGCTGCTCCGAGGCCCGGCAGGCGCCCATCACGAAGGCGATGCTGCCTGCCGGGCCTCGCTGCCGTTCCGGCCCCGCCACTGGGCGAGCCCGTACAGGAGCGGTCCTTCGCGGCGGCAGGACACGCAGGACCGCAGGGCCGGACCGGCAGCCGCAGGCTGCCGGTCCGGCCTTACACGGGCTGGTACTCGACGGAGGTGTGGCCGCATCCTGCGGCCAGGCGGCGCAGGGCGTCCCGCTCGGCCCGGTCCACGGTCAGCGACCAACGGAGCTTGGTGCGCGAAACGATCGTGGACCAGATCATGGAGCAGCTCGGAGGGCGATCCGCGACCGGCTGATCCGCGCGACTGCCCGCGATGACGATGCCGCCGGTGTTCGCGCAGGAGACACCCAACTGCAGGTGACCACCGCGTTGAAGGTCGCCGACTGGGATACGGACACCTGGCTATGACGCGTTCGACGGCGCGCCGGTGCCGTCCGCTGCACGCGACACCGGATCTATCAAGCACGTTCTGGCCAGGTCGGACACGCTGTCAGATCCGGTGTGCGTCAGTTTGTGACTGCGCCGTTGCGGGTTTGTAGTCAAAAGCGACGTAACCGTGACGAGCCCCATTCTGCGATGTCGATCTTGTGTCCGCTTTGACGCATAGCACACGCATTGCCCGGTTGGGATGAGTGCCACCTGCACCTAATGTCGACTGCGGCCCTGCCGACCACAGGGCCGCAGTCGTACCTCCGGTGCACACCGGGACGACGGGTGGGGATTTCGCGTATGCCGTTTTCCGGCAGGCATGTTTTCGGCGTGTCCGCTTCGATGGCGCATAGCTGCGACAGAACGGGCCTGCGCTCACGGATCAACTCGCACTTCACGCGGCTGCTCAATATTTGGAAATTTGCAGAAAAGATTCACGGTGAAAAACTCTAACCGGAATATTCGTTTGGCGATTTGCGGCGCGGTTGGTGCCGCCGTCATTGGGGGAATGGGGGCGCCTGCCGCCTACGCGGGCAGCAACGAAGAGTCGAACTTGTTGAGCATGGAAACGTGCTACAAGACTCCCGGTAACTCGACTTTCAAGTTCCACATTTTCTACAACTCCGGGCACACGGGCGCGTTCCGTAATATCGGTTACTCGGTCTATGACTTCGGCCACGTATACATTGGCGTCGGGGACGGGCCCTCGGGGAACCCGCTGAGGTTCTGCCCTGGGGGGACCGGGGCGGGGAAATCGGTCAAGAATAATGCTGCTTCTGCGTCAAATGCCCACTCGAAGTACTCCGCCACGATGTACTTCAACAGCGGCTACAAGGGTGCATCTGACCGCCTGGGCGCGGGAAGCTTCATGTCCCGCCTGAAGAACACCTATAACAACAACGCTTCCTTCAGGTGGAGCTGAGTCAGAGGCCGGCCTCGCGGCGGCGGGAGCGTCCTGCTCCTGCCGCCACGGTGAGCGATTGGTCGCAGAACGACCGCCCGGTTCGCTCGTGACGCAGCGACCGCGGCAATGCAATGCTGAAGAGGGAAGCTTTGAAGAACTCAGGCGTACGGAAAATCTTTCCGACGTTGCTGGTGGCTCTGGCGGCTGCTGGGTGCGGGCCTGCTGGGTCCGACGAAGTCGGCTCGGCGGACCGGCCCCCGTTGCCGAAGAAGAACTTCGTGGCAGCCGATCCCGCAACGTGGACGCTTCCGATCGAAGCCTACCTGCCTACGGATGACGACGAGCAGCAGGTGAAGAAGGCAAGGACGCTCCTTGTCGGCGACTGCATGAAGGACTTGGGTTTTGACTGGCGGCCCGCCCCTGATCTTCCGAAGCTGGGTCCCAAGACGCTGACCGACTGGCGTTACGGCATACACGACGCCGTATTGGCGAAGAAGCGCGGATACAAGCCGGATGCGGCCGAGCAGGCCGCCTACGACCGCGTCATGAGCCAGGGCGCGGTCGAGGACACCACCGAGGAGGGGGCCGAGGGGAAGGCGCTGAACGGGGGAGTTGCCGAAGTCGGCGGGAAAGCCGTTCCGAAGAGCGGCTGCCTTAGTCAGGCGAATCAGAAGATCTCGGACGGCGCCCTGGAGCGCACGGCCAAGGCGCAGGAGATCGCCAATGACGCGTTCACCCGCTCCAAGCGCGAGAGCAAGGTGATCAAGGCCTTCGCAGCGTGGTCTTCGTGCATGAAGGAACACGGCTACAACTACAAGGAGCCGCTGGACGCCAGCGATGAATCCCGGTTCTCCAGTCCGGAGGTCACGAAGCTGGAGATTGCCACGGCGACTGCTGATATCGCCTGCCGCGATCGGACGCACGTCGCGAAGATCTGGTTCGATGCCGAATCCGAACTGCAGAAGCAGGCCATCGACAAGAACATCGAAGGACTCGTCGAGGCCCGGAAGAGCCTGGACGACACCATCAAGAAGGCGGCACGCGTGCTCGGCGGGGCGAAGTAACGGCATGACCGTTCCAGACACGGACACCCAGCAACTGCCCACCGCGTCCGGCGAGGGCAGCACCGAGCAGGTGTCGGAAGGCTCTGCTCCCGCACGGTCAGCGCTGCGCCGGCGGCGACGCATGCTGGCGATGGTGTGCGGCGGCACCGTTCTGCTCGGGGCCGCAGGGATGGCTGCGGCTGCGTGGATCAAGTCTCCGGCGCAGGTGGCGGCGGACACAGCGGCACCGCCTGCCGACGTGCTCACTGCCGCGGCCGAGCGCAGGGTTCTGGCCGAGACGGTGGTGACGCGCGGTCAGGTCACGGCTTCGCAGAGCGTGCAGGTGTCCTCTGCCGGCCCGGGAGGCGACGGCGCGGGACGCTCGGTGGTGACCAAGGTGAAGGCGAAGGCCGGAGAGCCGGTGGCGTTCGGCCGTGTACTGCTGGAGGTCTCAGGGCGCCCGGTGTTCGCGCTTCCCGGCGCGCTGCCGGCCTACCGCGACCTCAAGCCCGGCGACGACGGCCAGGACGTGCAGCAGCTGCAGCACGCGCTCGCCTCGGTCGGACACTCCACCGCCCCGGACCGGCCCGGACACTTCGGTGCCGGCACCGAGCGCGCGGTACGCGGTCTGTACGCCGCGCTGGGCTACACGCCACGTCCGGTTGCCGAGAACAAGGAACCGGAGGCCAAGAAGCCCGCGACGCCCCCGGCCCCCTCGACCCACCCCATGGTGGCCATGTCCGAAGTGGTCTTCCTCAACTCCCTGTCCGCACGGGCCGACTCGGTCACCGCCGAGGTGGGCGCAGAGGCCAGTGGCACCCTCATGACCATCTCCGCCGGCGACCTGCTGGTCAGCGGCGGCATCGGCCTGCACGAAAAAGGACTCATCAACCCGGGACAGAAGGTGGAGATCCTGGCCGAAACCAGCGGCGAACGGGCGACCGGCACCGTGGTCTCCGTCGCCCAGGCACCCAAGGCGAAGAAGACCAAGAGCGGCGAGGACGACAAGGCAGGAGCCGACGAATACACCGTCAAGGTCAAACCAGACGGCCGGCTTCCGGCGACCATGGCGGGCCAGGAGGTGCGCCTGACGATTGCGGCGGCCTCCTCCCGGACCAAGGTGCTTGCCGTCCCGTCCTCGGCCATCTCCACCGGTGCGGACGGCCGCACCACGGTGACGGCGCGGACGCCCAACGGCAGCAACCGTCGCATCGAGGTCCGCACGGGCATGTCTGGCGATGGGTTCGTCGAGGTCACTCCCACCGACGGCGCCCGGCTCACCGAAGGCGACCAGGTTGTGGTGGGCGTCGACACCCGGCATACCGAGCAAGGACAGCCGCGGTGACAGCGCAATCTCGCGGCGGGCCGCCGCCGGTGGTCGAGTTCCGCCGTGTGGGACTGACCTACCCCGGATCACCGCCGGTGGCAGCACTTCAGGCGTGCGACCTGCGCATCGAGCGGGGGGAGTACGTCACGGTCGTCGGACCCTCCGGATCGGGAAAATCCACGTTCCTGAATATCGCCGGGCTGCTGGACCTGCCCACGACCGGCAGCTACCTGCTCGACGGTATCGATACCAGCACCATCAACGACACCCAGCGCACCAGCCTGCGCGGGATGCGCATCGGCTTCGTGTTCCAGGCATTCCACCTGCTGCCCCACCGCAGCGCCCTGGAAAACGTCGAGCTGGCGATGCTCTACCAGCGCGTCCCGCGCCGCCGACGCCGCACTCGCGCCGAACGCGCCCTGCACCGCGTGGGCCTGGCGCACCGCAGGGCCGCGCTGCCGACCCGGCTCTCCGGCGGGGAACGCCAGCGCGTCGCCATCG
Organism: Streptomyces sp. NPDC017529; assembly: GCF_044329785.1. Taxonomy (NCBI): domain Bacteria; kingdom Bacillati; phylum Actinomycetota; class Actinomycetes; order Kitasatosporales; family Streptomycetaceae; genus Streptomyces; species Streptomyces sp. NPDC017529. The sequence goes on along the minus strand of NZ_JBIRJY010000035.1, from coordinate 33,311 downwards.
CCCGTGCCGTGGCCTCCAGCCCCTCCCTGCTGCTGTGCGACGAGCCCACCGGCAACCTCGACTCCGAGACGGCCGCCTCCATCCTGAATCTGCTCGACGCCCTTCACCACGACGGCATGACCATCACCGTCATCACCCACGACTTGGATGTCGCCCGCCGAGGGCAGCGCACTGTCACCATCCGCGACGGCATCCTCACCGACACACCCCGTGCCAGGACCGCCCCGTGAACGAAACGCTCTCGCCCAACCAGGCGCCGGAAGCCGGTAGGAGAAGGCCGCGCCGTTCCCGCCGCTCCTCCCTGTCCGTACGCGATGCCGTCTCCGAAGCCCTGGCCGGCGTCCTGCAACGACCGGCACGCTCGGCCCTGACCGCCCTGGGAACCGTTCTGGGCGTGGGCTCCTTCATCGCGGTGATCGGCCTTACCGGCACCGCGGCCTCCCAGATCGACTCCCGGTTCAACGAACTCATCGCCACGGAAGTCTCCGTTAAGGACATGGGCGGCCCCGACCCCAGCCGTATCCCGCTCGCGTTCCCCGCCGATGCCGATGCGCGCATCGGCCGGCTCAACGGTGTCACCGCAGCCGGCGTGTACTGGAAAGTCCGCCTCGATCGCACCCAAAGCGTGCGTTCATCCCCCAGTCACACCCGAGGTGATGACACGCAGGCCCAGGTCGTCGCCTCCTCCCCCGGCGTCCTGCAGGCCGCCCACCCGTCCTTCGCCCAGGGCCGCGCCTTCGACACCTTCCACGAACGCCGGCACGAGAAGGTCGCGGTCATCGGCGCCACGACAGCCGCCCGCCTGGGCATCACCACCCTGCAGACCCGCCCCGCCGTGTTCATCGGCGACACCGCCTTCACCGTCATCGGCGTCATCGACGACATCGAGCGCAGACCAGAACTCCTCATGTCGGTCCTGGTCCCTCGCTCCACCGCCGAGCACATCTGGGGCCCGCCCACCGACGAACGCGCCACGATGCTCATCGCCACCCGCCTCGGCGCCGCCCAGCAGATCGCCGACGAAGCCCCCACAGCACTGCGCCCCGAACACCCGGAATACTTCCGAGCCCTCTCGCCCCCCACCCCCAAGGCCCTGCGCTCGGCCGTCGGCAGCGACCTGGGCCAGCTCTTCCTCCTCCTGGCCGGAGTCTGCCTGGTAATCGGCACCGTCGGCATCGCCAACACCACCCTGGTCGCCGTCATGGAACGCACCGGCGAAATCGGGCTGCGCCGCGCCCTGGGCGCCCGCGGCATCCACATCACCACCCAGTTCCTCTCCGAATCCACCGCGCTTGGACTGCTCGGCGGCCTGGTCGGCACCTCCCTGGGCACCGTGACCGTCGTGGCCGTCTCCGCCCTGCGGCAGTGGACACCAGTGATCGACCCGCTCGCCGTCGCGTCCGCACCCGCCTTGGGACTGGCCACCGGCCTACTGGCCGGCATCTACCCCGCCTGGCGTGCCGCCCGCATCCCCCCGGCCGAAGCCCTGCGCCGCTGAACCAGGCCCCGACCCTCCTCGCGAAACCCCCACATCTTGTTGCTCTCCGCCCTGGCCACGGCGCGCTGCGGGCAGTGCCGGCCCCGCCGTCGTACGGCGTCCTTGCGCTGCCCGAGACCGCCCCCGGCCCGCCCAGGTCACCTCGTACGGATACGCCCGCGGCCCGGCCGCGGACAACCAAGGACATTTCTTGAGACATCGCTTCACACGCAGATGGCGAGCCCCCCTCGCCACGGCGGTCACCGCCGCCCTACTTTCCTCTCTCCTGCAGACCGTCGCCCGGGCCGACGACCAGCCCCAGGACACCTCGGAGCCGCAGCGGTCGTCCGTGGTGAAGAACGCCGACCGGGACGCCGTGCTGGGCAAGGACTGGCACAAATCCCAGGACCGGGCCTGGACCACCAGCGGTGACACCGAGGGGTTCCACGTCCTGGTCGCCGACCAGAACAAGGCATACGAATGGCGCACCGCCGCGACCCTGCGTGAACCCGGCTTCAACGCCGACATGTGGATCGGCAACGCGTGCGTGACCGGCTCGGGCAAGCGGGCCGTGGTGGCGTACGCGCCGCGCACCTTCACCAACAAGCCGGAACTGATGGCCCGCGGTGCGTTCACCGCCGTGGTCGACCTCGCGTCCGGCGCGGTGACCAAGCTGAACCGGCAGGCGTCGCTGGCCTACTTCAGCCCCGGCTGCGGCACCGGCGAGACCGCGGTGCTCACCCAGGACGGCGGCGAGGACAAGAACGCCACCCGTCTGATCGAGGTTGACGCCGCCACCGGCAAGCTGAGCGCCCCGGTCGAACTCAAGGGTCAGATCACCTCGGCCGTACCGGTGGGCGAGGGCTTCGTGGCGGCCGACTCCAACCGCCTGGTGAAAATCGACAAATCGGGCGGGCGCCGCACCGTCGCCCACACCGACCGGATCCCCTTCCAGCTCAAGGCCGACGCCGAGGGCGGCGTGACCTACCTGGACCGGCCCACCGGCACATCCGGCCCGAGCCCCGCGGCCTACACAGCTCCCGCCACCCGCTCAGCCGCCGCTGCCGGGGGCCGGGAGCAGGACAAGGGTGAGGCCCGGCGCGTCACCGCAGGTGACATCGACCGGGCCGACGCCCGGCGGGTCAAGCCGGCCGTGCTGGCCCGCGGCCCGCTGCACGACATGGACCTCTCCAGCAGCGCCACGGGCAAGGTCTTCATCACCGGCGAGACACAAGAAGCGGACGAGCTGCCCGGTTCGGTCGCGCGCCGCACTGATGTGTCCAAGGACGCCCGGGCCACCACCCGCGGCGAGGCGCTGGTGACCCGTACGGAGTGGTCGCACGACAAGCCCTCCCGGGCAGCTGAGAAGCAGGCCCCCGCGCCGCGCTCCGCGGACGTGGACCTGAAGGTGCTGGACACCGGCAAAAAGGCGGAGTTCCGCGTCGAGCCCGGCGACCAGACGGTCGGCAACCCGGCCCAGGGCGCCGAGCCCTCTCCGGCGCTGACCTCCCCGGCCGGCTCCGCCACGGCCCGCACCGCGGCCTTCCACGCGCGGACGGCAAGCTCCCTCGACGACACCGCCGAGCCGGACCGGTACTGCTCCGTGCCCCGCAACGACCCGCGCAAGCAGGCCCTGCAGCCCAAGCCGCGGCAGATCGAGTGGGCGGTGGACCAAGCCATCACCAACAACCTGAACAAGCACATATCGCGCCCGGCCAACTGGAAGAACCTCGGGATGGGAGCCTACAAGCCCCAGTCTCTCTTCCCGCTCCTGCAACTGGAGGGCGGCGGCCGGATTCCGGCGCAGGTGATGCTCGGCGTCACCGCTCAGGAGTCCAACATGTGGCAGGCGTCCCGGGTCGTGGTGCCGGGCGTCACGGGCAACCCGCTGATCGGCAATTACTACGGCATCAAGTACGCGGCCAACGGCCAGCAGAACGACCCGTGGGCCATCCACTGGGACAAGGCCGACTGCGGTTACGGCATCACGCAGGTCACCGACGGCATGCGCATCCAGGGCAAGGAGAAGCCGGAGGAGCAGCTGAAGACCAAGCTGCAGCAGGAAGCCGCGGCGCTGGACTACACGGCCAACATCGCGGCCGGGGTCAACATCCTCGCCGACAAGTGGAACCAGACGCACAAGGACGGTCTGACCGTCAACAACGGTGATCCGAAATACATGGAGAACTGGTTCTTCGCCCTGTGGGCCTACAACTCGGGGTACTACCCGAAGTCCGAGGCGGGCAAGAACGGCGGCAAGTGGGGCGTGGGCTTCACCAACAACCCGGCCAACCCGCTGTGGAAGGCCAACCGCCGGCCCTTCCTGGAGAGCGCGACCGGCGGCGACAACTACAAGGACGCCGCCCACCCGCAGGACTGGCCCTACCAGGAGAAGGTGCTGGGCTGGGCCGCCCGCCCGCTGGAGGCCCTGGAGTCCCCGGGCAAGATGGTGCACGGATTCCGCCAGGCATGGTGGATGAACTTCAGGGACCGTACGACCGTCAAGCCGCCCGAGGGGCTGTTCTGCACGGCCGACAATGACTGCGACCCGAGCAAGATCGGCCCGGACGACAAGAACGAGCCGGGCCTGGGCGCCTGCAACCGCAAGGACCTCAAGTGCTGGTGGAACAAGCCGGTCACGTGGAAGAAGTGTGACAAGGGGCAGTGCGGCAATGAACTGCTGCGCTTCAACGACACGTACAAGGAGGAGGCGGACGGCACCGCCTACCCACCCAACTGCTCCACCTCGGGCCTGCCCGGCAACGCGCTGATCGTCGACGACGTTCCCGACGGCACCCCGGTCATGCGGCCGGGATGCGCACAGCCGAAGAAGAACAGCGGTACCTTCAAGCTCGACTTCGCCACCGACTCGGCGAAAATCGACTTCCAGCAGCTCGGCGCCGGTTACGGCGGCCACTTCTGGTTCGCCCACACCCGCAAGGACGACGCCAAGGGCCGCCGGATGAAGGTCGCCGGCACCTGGAACTTCGACCAGAAGGTCTCCGGACCGGCCAAGGTCATGGTCCACATCCCCGACCACGGGGCACAGACCCGGGCCGCCGCGTACGAGATCGATACCGCCAAGGGCAAGCGGACCAAGGTCGTCGACCAGCTGAACCAGGGAGGCAAGGGCAAGAACCGCTGGGTCACCCTCGGCGCGTTCCTCTTCGACGGCAACCCGAAGGTCAGGCTCACCAGCATCACCCCGGGCGGTACCGGCGACGCCGACATCGCTTTCGACGCCGTCGCCGTCGCGCCGATGAAGGGCAAGTGGGTCCACCACACCTTCGACGCGGTATCCACGATCGATCCGCACCAGAACCTGGACACCAAGACGCCCAGCCCATTCAACACCCCTATCCGTGACCGGCAGACGCTCTACGACTGGGCGCGAAACAAGACGGTCGGCGGAGCGCCCTGGAACGACAAGAGCAAGCCACGCGTGAAGGGACTCACCGAATTCCCGGCCTGCGCTGCCGGAACCGCCAAGAAGGACTGTCTCGGAGCGAAAACCCTCGCGGCAATGCGGGCGTGGTCGAAGAAGGTCGCCGATGCCGGTACCTCGCTGACCGGCATGACCTCCCAGGCCCAATGGATGGGCTTCACCAACCCCCTGCCGGGCGGCAAGAAGCCCGCCGACGCCTTCGCGTCCGACCTCGACTACAAGAACAAGACACACATCGAGGCCGGATATGTCGTCGGTGACGACGGCACCATCGTCGAAGACTCCGAGGACTTCGATGTGAACTGGCGCGTGGGCAATACGCGGATCGCGCCCTTCGTCGCCGATTTCGTCAAGGCCACGGTCGCCGATTACCGGTCCAGCGGCATCACGATGCCGGACCTGTCGTACGACGCCCTCGACGCCAACACCGTCACCGGTAAGAAGACGCGGGTGCACAACCCGTTGGAGACCGGCTGGACTCCGGCGCGGGCGTACCTGCCGCACCACAGCACCCCCGCCATCGACCGTTCCGGGCAGTGCCTGAAAGTCAAGACGATCGGCGGCGGCGTCGACGGTTACCGTCCGCTGGGCGGCGCACCGAGCACTGACAAGAACATGAAGGCCTGGGTCGGCCAACTGCAAAAGGCGGCCGACGGCGGCAAACTCCCGCAAGAGGTCGCGGACACCGCGGGTGACTTCTACAACATGTTCTTCAGGGAACTGGACATCCCTGGCGCCTCCGGATCCCTGCTGTACGCCGCTCCGCCCATCTGGCAGAATATCTCCGTCGCGTTCTGCTCGGACGGTTCGGTGAAGTCGACCCAGGCCGTTCCCAATGGGGACAACAAACCGGGCTACGGTCTCGTTTACCAGGGCTACATGCCGGACCTGTACCTTTACCACAACGATCGCATGATCGACCAGACGGGAAAGCCTGCGACCGGGCCGGTGCAGCGCGGAAACTTCGCGGACTTCTCCAATGTTCCCGGTGTGACCTCCGACAAGGGAAACGCCTACGGAAAGTGCGACATCGCAGTGCGTGGCAACGGCGGAAATCCATGGAACATGACGGTCCCGCCGCTCACCACCACCAATGAGACACCGAAGCGGGTGATCTTCTGTGACGACAAGACGCCCCACATGACAACTGCCCCGGACGGAGACTGAGGTGCCCACCACACGAGCACGTACCTGTATCAGGGCCTGTACAGCGGTGTGGGCCGCGGCCGGGATCGCCGCGATGCTGATCGGCGTCCCCGCCAACGCCTGGCTGTCAGGTTCGTACTGGACAGGGCTCGTACTGGGCGAAGCGTACTTCCTGGCCCAGGCACTGCTCGCCGCCCAGGCATTCCGCACGGCGGGGCGCAGCACCGCCCAGGCGCTGCGCTGGGTGGCGGGATCGCTGGCCTGGGCCGGCCTGCCCCTGTGGCTCCTGGCCACGCTGGCATGGCTCAACGCCGACACCAGTGACACGTGGGCCGACGTCGCGCCGAGGACAACCGCAGCAGGCGCGACCTGCCTGCTCCTCACCGGCGCTGCATGGGCCACCGCACACCGGCTCCGAGCGCGGCACACCTGATGCTCGTGGACGGGATCTCCTACCTGGACCCCGAACCTGCCGTGTTCGAGGCCATGCTGGAGGGGTGGACCAAGCAGCAGCGGGCCCGCTTCCTGAAGTGGGACGGGACCATCAAGCCGCGGCTGTCACTGGTCCGCCGGTTCGCCGAGTACTCCAACCAGTACCCGTGGCAGTGGCAGTGGCAGTGGCAGTCGGCCGAGTTCGAGGCGTTCATCGACCATCTGCGGACGAAGACACCGACGTTCACGGTGTCGAGCGGCCGGAACTACCAGAACCACCTGCGGCTGTTCTGCGAGTACATCACTGACCCGCGCTACGGCTGGATGTCCGTCTGCCAGGAGCGCTTCGGCGAGGTGCCGGTTCAGATCCTGCACGAGTGGAACACCGTCACCCACGTCAGTGAGTACGAGGGCGACCCGAGTCGCCGGCCGCTGACCTACGACGAGATCCAGGACCTGTTCGACGCTGCTGACGGGCGGGTCGAGGAGATCCGAAAGCGCGGCCGCAAAGGTGCGTTGACCGCGATGCGCGACTCCGCCCTGATCAAGACCTACTACGCCTATGGCATGCGGCGCCGGGAGAACGTCGGCCTCGACCTCGCCGACCTGCGGCGGAACGCGAAGGCTCCGCAATACAGGCGCCACGGAGCGGTGTTCGTGCGCTGGGGCAAGTCCTCCAAGGGCAGCCCGCCCAAGCGCCGCACCATTTTCACCGTCCCCGAGATGGACTGGATCGTCGACGACCTCGACCACTACCTGACCGAGGTCCGGCCCCGGTTCAACGTGGGGAAGCATCCTGCGATCTGGGTCACCGAACGCGCCGGGCGCCTGTCACGCCGGTCGGCGAACGAAGCCTTCGAAGCCGCCAGGCAAGCCGCTGACCTGCCCGGAGAACTCGAATTGCACTGCCTGAGACATTCCTATATCACACATTTGACCGAATTCGATTACCCGGAGAGATTCGTTCAGGACCAGGCCGGTCACGGCTATGCCAGCACCACGGCCCTCTATACCGGCGTCTCGGACGAGTACCGCAACCGGCTGCTGCACAAGAAGTTGGGCCAGCGATTCCCGGCATCTGGGAGGACCCGAAGTGATCAAGAAGATGGGCTACCGCTGGAACCTGCGCAAGCTCATGGCCGACCGGGAGATGTTCCAGACCACCGATCTGGTGCCGCTGCTGGCCGAGCGGGGCGTCAACCTCTCGCGAGAGCAGGTCTTCCGCCTGGTCACGCAGCCGCCGCAGCGGCTGTCGATGGACACCCTCGCGGCTCTGTGCGACATCCTCGGATGCCAGCCCAACGACCTCATCGAGGTCCAGGTCGTCAACGAAGAGGTACGCAAGACCGCCGGCGGCGAGACGCCTGGCCCGCTTCCGGCCGTGCGCCGGACCTCGATCCGGCGGCCGGAAGGACTGTAGCGCATCCTCTCCGACTGCTCCGTCAACCGTCGCCCGGCTCGCCGCGCAGGCAGCCCGCTTGGAGGTAGCGACGGCCGCCGCCGTCGGCCACCTCACCTCGGCTCTGCCGTCGCTCGTCCGCCAGGATGCCGAGGCCGCGCTGGTGACCGCGGTGCCGATCCCCACCCGCGGGGCAGCTCGCTACCTGGAAGAACTGGCCGGACACCTCGCGGACCACCCCAATGCGCTGACGTCAGGCAGCTCGCTCTGTCCGCCGGTCCTGCTTCGGCTCGCTGAAGTTCTGCACGATGCCGGGCACCTTGTGGTCCGTCCCGGATGCGCACACTGCGAAAAGATCCGGTCTGACCTGCGGCAACTCCGTCCTGAGGGGCGCCTCTGCGGTTCGTGCGACGCCCGAAGCCGCCAACGCGAAACCTGCGCACGGTGCCACCGTGACGGCCAGCGCGTCGTCGCCCGGCGCCCCGAGGGCCCGATCTGCAACCGTTGCTACCGCGCCGACCCCACCACCTTCGAGGAGTGCGCTGAATGCGGGCAGCTCCGCCACCCGGTGGTACGACGGGACGACGGCCGAGGGCTATGCATCAAGTGCTGGAAACGCCCCATGCACACCTGCGTGAGCTGCGGAAAGACCGCAGCCGCCGCCCTCGTTGACGACGACGGCGCACTCTGCCACCTCTGCTACAACCGCCATCGCCGACCACGGCGGCTCTGCGGTCGGTGCGGACAGCTCAAGTGCATCGCCCGCAACGCGCGCGACGGGCAGCCGGACCTCTGCGACGGCTGCTACCAGGGCCCCGACGCGACCTGCGCGATCTGCAGCCGAGTCCGCCCCTGCGCCAGTCGCGACGAACAGGGACAGCCGGTCTGCGCCACCTGCTACCAGCGTCGTCGCATCGGCGAGCCGTGCGCCCGCTGCGGCCGGACCAAGCCGGTCAACACCCGTTGGCCGATCGGGCCGGTCTGCATGACTTGCTACACCGCTGTGCTCCGCTCACCGGCCGAGTGCCCTCGCTGCGGCATGGTCCAGCCACTGATCGCGCGGGATGACGACGGCGCCGATGTCTGCGGACCATGTGTCGGCTTCGCCGCCGACTACACCTGCAAGCAGTGCGGCCGGACCGGCAACCCCCACAGCCGCGGCCGATGCGCTCACTGTGTCCTCGCCGAGCGGGTCAACGCCCTGCTGGCCGGGCCCGACGGCACGATCACCTCGCAGCTGAAACCGCTCGCGGCCGCGCTGGCGGACGCTCCCTCACCGTTCCCCGCTATCCAGTGGCTCAAGGAGAGTCCGAACACCAAGCTCCTCGCCCGGCTGGCGTCCGAAGGCCACGAGCTCAGCCACGAGCTGCTGGACGAGCTCCCGCCCAGCAGGAACCAGCGCTACATCCGCCAACTCCTCGTACACACAGGGGCTTTGGAGGAACGCAATGAGGACCTCGAACGCATCCCGGGCTGGCTGGAGCACGAGCTCGCGGCCAAGCCGGCCGCGCACGCGAGTCTCGCCCGCCCGTTCCTGCACTGGTTCCTGCTCCGACGCGCCCGTCAGCGGGCCGCCATGCGCCGCCATCCTGCCTCCGCCGACCGCGACCTGCGGCGCCGCGTCAGCGTCGCCCTGGACTTCCTGGCCTGGACGGACCAACGCGGCCTGGTCCTCGCCGACCTTGCCCAGGAGCACATCGACGACTGGATCGCCGGGGCCACCAGCCAGCGGCGCTACCTGGTCCGCTACTTCCTGAAATGGACCACGAGCCGTCGGCTCACCCGTGAACTGACCGTCCCTTCCATCCCGAGCCAGGAGCCCCAGGACTTGCTCGACGACGACGATCGCTGGCTGCTCCTCCAGCGCTGCCTGACCGACGACGCCCTGCCGACGGACGTCCGCGCTGGCGGCGCGATCACTCTGCTGTTCGGTCTGTCCACCGAACGTCTTTGCCACCTGACGCCTGAACTCCTCAAGTTCGGTGACAAGCACGCCCACCTGGTCCTGGGCCGCCATCCGGTCCTGCTGCCTCCACGGCTCGCCGAGCTCCTTCGGCGACTTGCCGAACGGCCGCAACTCCGGCCGCAGCTCTCGCGAGCCCACCCAGGTCCTCAGTGGCTCTTCCCGGGCAAGCCGATCTCGACGCACGGCATGACCCAGAAACTCAACCGGCACGGCATCCCGGTTCGCACCGCGCGCAACGGGGCGCTGGCTGCCCTCGCTGCTGATCTCCCCAGTCCGATCCTCGCCGACGTGACCGGGATGCACCGCCACACCGCACTCCGCTGGGTTGCCTACGCCCGACGTGACTGGGCCGAGTACCTCGCCGCCCGGGCCGAGGACGAGGCCCACAAGCGGGAGGATAAGGGGTGATGGCGCATGCGTCACGCTGCTCTGTCGCGGAGGTCAGCGATCGCCTGGAACACGGCGTCCTGGCGCTGCTCGTGGAGCCAGCCGTGGCCGGCATTCTCCAGGACCCGGTGCTCGCCGCGCGGGACCGAGGAGGCCAGTTGCGTGTGCAGCGTGGTCTTAGCGTCGTTGATCTCGCGCAGCACTCCTTCCGGCCACAGATGCGCCTGCGCCGCATCGTGCCCCAGGGCCGTGAGCACGATCAGCGGCACATCGGGCAGGTCCGGTGCGTGCCGGAGCTCGCCGGAGACCACGTCGTAGAGGTTCCGGTCCTCGTACAGGCCAGCCTTCCACGCCGCCGTGACGTGGTGCTCGATGAGCGGCCGACGGACAGCGACGGGCCACTTCGCAAAGAGTGGTGCGGCCTGGTCCCGGGCCTGCTGCAGCTGTTCCTGAGTCAGCTCCGGAATCTCCTGAGCGTGCAGCTGCGCCAGCTTCTCTCGCGCTTGTCGGGGTGCGCGGTCGTGGAGGTCCTCGTGGAAGGGGTCCATGAGGAGCAGCCCGGCCGTCTCGTCGGGGAAACGCTGGGCGAAGTGGCGTGCGTAGGCCCCGCCCAGGGAGTGGCCCACCAGCAGGTACGGGGCAGGTACGCCGGCGGCACGCAGCAGGTCGCGGAGTTCACTGGTGACTTCCGCGGCGGTGCGGGGCAGTTGGGCCCCTTGGCTCCAGCCGGTGCCGGCGCGGTCGTAGAGCACGCTGGTAGTCAGCTCCGCCGCCCGGTCGTGGATGTTCAGGTAGTCGAGGCCGACCTGCCCTGCCCCCGGCAGGAACACCACGGCTGGGCCCCCGGTACCGGTGCGGTGCAGCATCAGCCGCCGTCCCCCGACTTCGTACAAGCGCCCCAGCGGAGGCTCGGCCAAGGCGGCTTGGGGACCGGGAGCGGGTGACGAGTGCGACATGGTCGGTGACCTCATTCTCGGTGGTCTCAATTTTGAGAAAGGTATTGAGGCTGAGAATATACATCCATGGACACGGTTGAGCTCCTTCTGCACCCGGTACGGATGCGCATCGTGCACGCCATGCACGACGGGCGGACACGCACAACCACAGAGCTCTGCGCCCTGCTGCCCGACGTCTCGAAGGCCACCGTCTACCGGCACGTCGGCCTCTTGGCCGACGGCGGACTGTTGGCCGTGGAGGGCGAACAGCGGGTGCGCGGCTCTGTCGAGCGCCGCTACCAGCTGCATCGCGACCGGGCCGTGATCGACGCCGGAACGGCCGCGTCGCTGTCGCCGGAGGACTACCGGCGGGGCTTCGCCGTGGCCATGGCCACCTTGCTGGCCGAGTTCAACGCTTACCTCGACCGGGACGGGGCCGACCCGGTCGCCGACTCGGTGGGTTTCCGCCAGCACGCACTCTGGCTCAGCCGGGACGAACTCACCGAGATGATCGGCGAGGTGCGCGAGGTGATCACAGCCCGCATGACTCACGGACCCTCACCGGAACGCACCCGCCACCTGCTCAGCCCAATCCTGTTCCCCGCCGAGACGCAGCTCCCGCGTAACGACTGACTGACCGGCAAGACAAGGCTCCGGACTCTCGGCTCTGCCACAGCCCCTCGTGAAGCCTGGAGCAAGTGAGGAGGCGACCATGCGTGGGGATTCTCAAGATCCTTATCAGGGAATAGTGCAGGGTCGGAATAACCCCCTCCCGCCAGTAGTGCGGGAGCTCGGCCGCGAGTGCGCCTTCATCGAGCCTGGAGCCGACGGCCGCACCCGCTACAAGATCAAGGGCCGGGTATTCAAAGGCCGCAAGCTCACGGGCGACGAAGCCGAGTGGGTGGTGCTGGACGTCGTGCACCAGGCGGTCGTCGTCCTCAAGCAGATCAACGATGACCCCACGCACCTCTTCGGAACCTGGATCGGAGAGAAGGCCGGCTATGGCCTGTTCAGCGACGTGACGCTGCGGCTGAAGAACTTCCAGCAGCACCTCAATGACCTCTTCACTATCAAGGGCGCGACCTACATTCCGTTGCCCCTCGTCGATGAGTACGCCGATGACGAGGCGGCTGACGATGCCGAGCTGGGCCAGGAGGCCGCAGACGAGACCGGGGACGACGCGGACACGGGACCGGTTCAGCCCTGGTGGTTCGACACCCGGCAGTTCCGGCGCACGCTGGCCTGGCATATCGCACACCAGCCGTTCGGCGTCGTCGCCGGCACGAGGCAGTACAAGCACAACGCCTTCGCGATCTTCGAAGGTTATGCGGACCCTCGGGAATTGCATCAGAAGGGCGAGAAGTCGCAGGTCGCCTGCTCACGCAGAGAGCCCGACGGACTCCGACACTACTACGACCTGACGTCCTGACCAGGCACGTTGCCAACACTATCCCTTCTAATGCATGGTCTGCCCTCCAGAAGGGATGGCCTGGAGTGCCCATCGGTGAGCGCCTGCTGACCCCCAAAGCCCTCTCCTACGCCGTCCTGCGCACCGTGACCCGCTTCTGCCACTCCGCCGACCCCGCCCTCACCCACCACCACGTCCCCCCCATTGCGCGGCCTGGAAGAGGCGGCACTGCACGCCGAACTCGCCCACTACCTCACCCCATTCGCCCAAAAAGCCTGGGCCGATCTGCAACGCACCGACGACGGCATCGTCCGCTTCGACCACGACCACTACCTGAAAATCTGGGCCCTGACCCACCCCCGCCTGGACGCCGACTTTCTCCTGCTGGACGAGGCCCAGGACACCAACCCCGTCGTCGAACAGGTCTTCACCGCCCAGCGCGAGCACGCCCAACTGGTCATGGTCGGCGACTCCGCCCAGGCCATCTACCACTGGCGCGGCGCCAAAGACGTCATGACCGGCTTCGACGGCACCACCCTGGCCCTGTCCCGCTCCTTCCGCTTCGGCCCCCACCTGGCCCGCGAGGCCAACCGCTGGCTCAGCCTCGCCGGCGCACCCCCGCGCCTGACCGGCAGCGACACGGTGCCCACCACCATCGGCACCGCAGACGGGGCGGACGCTGTGCTGTGCCGCACCAACGTCGGCGCCCTCGGCGAGGTCCTGCAGCAGCTCACGCTCGGCCACCGCGTGGCGCTGGCCGGGGGAGGGGAGAGCCTGCGGACCCTGGCCCTGGCCGCCCGCGACCTCAAAGAGGGCCGCCGCACCCACCATCCGGAACTGGTGCTGTTCCCCTGCTGGGGCGAACTGCAGGATTACGCCGCCCACGACCCGGCCGGCTGCGACCTGCAACCGCTGGTCGACCTGGTCGAGGCCCACGGCACCGACGCCATCCTGGCCGCCGTCCACCAGCTCGTGCCCGAAGACCAGGCCGAGGTGACCGTCTCGACCGCCCACAAGGCCAAAGGCCGCGAATGGCCCGCCGTCCGCATCGCCGAGGACTTCCAGCCGCCGCGCGACACCGGCGACAAAGACGAGCACGGCCGCCCCGTACCCCCGCCGATCGACGCAGCCGACGCCCGCCTCGCCTACGTCGCCGTCACCCGCGCCCGCCACCACCTCGACCTCGGCGGCCTGACCTGGATCCACCACCACCCCCAGGGCCAAGCCCACGCCACCTCCTGACCGCGACCGAGGCCCGAAACCTCGCCGTGCCAGCAGGCTGTCGCGCTTCGCTTAATGGGGACGGACGCAGCAGTCCCGCGCTGTCGGCCGGTGTGGCCGACCGCGAAGTTGTTGGGAAATCCGCTGCACATGACCTTGACGCTGGTCGCAGGTTCCGGGCGCACCCGCACCGGGATCTTCGCCTGCGGGCCCGTTCGTGGTGACGCCCGGGCGGTGGCCCCCGGACCCGCCGTTCGGCGCCTGGCCCAGCTCCCAGTACCCGACAAAGGAGCAGTATGCGGACCTGCCTTAGTTGATGAGGCTCTGTCAAGTTTCAGGCCGCGTCCGTTGTGGAGGTATGCATGCCTTTATCCCTCTATGGACTAACTGGTGGACTATTTGTTCCCAAAAAGAGTGATTTCTGCAATGGCTCAACAGTGGCACTTCTCGTCATGCAGGCGGCATATGCTCACCTCTCCGCCACTGACTGGTAGCGCTGGGTAAGGGCAGTTGCCTCCACGGGCGGCGAAAAGCGAAAAAAGGGGATTAGGGGAAATGAATAAGCGTATAGCAACCCGCATAGCCGTCGGCATTCTTGGGGCGGGGGCGTTCCTCGGCGCTACGCCGGCGTTCGCGCTGACGGCGTGGCACATCGACGCCGCCAAGGTGGAGTCCTGGAGCAGCGAGAACCACAGAAAGCTCCACGTCTATGACACCAAGGCCGACAGTCGCGCCGTCTACGGTGAGTACCAGCGCGCTGGAAGCGACGAGAACTACGTCATGTGGAACAAGAGCGGTTCCGGCACGGTGGTTGTCAGCAATTCCGGCAACAAGATCCTGCAGGCGCGAGCCTGCCGGCAGGAGCAGTGGGCGCCGGACGAGTGCGGCGGCTACGTCGCCAACTGACCTGTAGAGCTCCAGGGGGACCGGAACGCGATCATCGGTTCCCGCATCCCCCAACGCAATGGTCAGCGACGGGTCGGCCACGGGAAGGTGGTCGGCCCGTTCGTCGTGTCAAGGAGAGGACACCGTGGGCAGCAAAGCTGAGGAAGAACAGGACACGCACCGAACGGCGCCGGGACCAGTGCTGGCAGTGCGAGGGTTGCGGTATGAGATTGCGAAGCGTGTACTGCTCGACGGAGTCGAGCTCCGAGCCGAGCCAGGGGAATCCGTCGCAATCACCGGGCCGAGCGGCAGCGGCAAGAGCACGCTGCTGTCCTGCATGCTCGGCCTGATCAAACCGCAGAAAGGCAGCATCGAAGTCCAGGGCAGCGACATCACCCGCATGGGGACTCGCGAACTAGCTCGGCACCGGCGCGACTCGACCGGCATGGTCTTTCAGTTTGGGGAACTGCTCCCAGAGCTCACACCGGTCGAGAACGTGGCCCTAGCCGCAATGCTTTCCGGTGTCAGCCACAAGCAAGCCTACGTGCGCGCCGCGGGGCTGTTATCCGACCTGGGCGTCCCGACCGACGCAGTGGCCACTGACTCCTTGTCAGGCGGCGAGCGCCAACGTGCCGCTGTCGCGCGGTCCCTGATCAACCAGCCGAGTCTGCTGCTCGCGGACGAGCCGACCGGGGCACTGGACGAAACCAACCGGGAAAGCGTCGCAGACCTGCTCTTCTCCATCCCGCAACGCTGGAACTGCGCCCTGGTCGTGGTCACCCACGACACCGCGGTGGCGGCCCGGGCCAATCGCCATCTCGCCCTGCACGAAGGCCGCCTGGCTGACCAGCCGAAGGCGGGCCGATGACCGGACACCGCCTGTGGTGGCAACTGCTGCGCATCGGCGCCGCCGCCGGTCGGGGAGCACAGGGCAGCCGTGTACGCCTCACTGCTCTGCTCTGCGCCACTCTGATTCTTACTGTCTCTCTGGGAGCCCTGGTCGCCGGATTCGCGACCTACGACGGTCGGGACCTTCGCGGCAAGGCCCGCGCCCCCCAATATGTGCAAGAAGGCTCCGGTCAAAAACCCGTCGCCCTGTGGCGTGGCCTCTTCGACACCGTCGGGCACACACAGCACTCAATTATCTTCATTGAACCACTGACCCACGATGCGCCTCTTCCGCCGGGGCTGAAACACTGGCCGCAGCCCGGCCAAGCCGCCGTGTCGCCGGCACTGGCGGACGCGTTAAAAGAGTCAGGAGACCACGACCGGTACGGGCAAACCGTCGAACAGATCACCCCCGAGGGGCTCGCTGTGCCCCGCGAACGTCTCGCCTACATTCGTCCGACTCAGCATCTCGGCAAGCCTCCCTTCTTGCAGCCCATCGCCGGCTTCGGCCGCGACGACGCCCCCGCCGCCGTCGGCGACAAGCTGTGGGTGCAGCCACTGTCGACCTTCGCACCCGCCCTGATCGGCCTGGTGCTGGCACCGGCCGCCGTCCTCGTGGTGATCGCCGCACGGATCGGTTCCGCCGGCCGCGACCGACGGACCGCACTCCTTCAGGCGATGGGAGCCACCGGAAGCGCCCGCGCCTGGGTCAACATCGGCGAAAGCCTGATGCCCGTCCTGGCAGGCGCCGGGCTCGGCACGCTGGTCCTGGCCGTCCCGCTCTTCAGCGACCTGCGCGTTCCCGTCGTCGGCTTCCAACTAGCGGCCTCCGACCTGCACCGCTGGGCCTGGGTCCTGGCCGCCACCGTGGCCATCGCGGTGGCGGCTGTGCTGACCGCCGTCGTCCTGGTGCAGCCGAAGAGTGCAAGGCCCGGCTCGACACGCCCGAAAGCAGCCAAGGGACGCGCCACCACGCGCATGGCCCTCCTGTGCCCGGTGATGCTCCTGCTGGCCGTACGTGGCACCGACCTCATCGGAGACGCCTTCGCGCCGCTGTACCTGCTCGTCTATACCATCGGCGTCATTGGAACCCTGGTAACACTGCCAGCCGTCGTAGCCCTCGCGGTCACCGTTGCTGGCCGGACACTGGTCCGGCTGGCACGCAAGGTGGGGTCCCCCGGCATGCTGGTGGCCGGCCGCTGGAGCGCCACGAGTCCCGGAGTGGTGACCCGTATGGTCGCCACGGTGATCGTCGCCATCGGCCTGGTTGCCCAGGTCCAGTTGTGGTCCTCCCGGCTCAACCCCGACATGCAGGCGGCCGCCACCACCCACAGTCGAATCGGCGACCAGGTGGTCACGGCCCGCGGTACCTTCACCCCACAACGCGCGGCGGATTTCACCACGGCGGTCCAGCGCATCTCGCCCGGCGGAGCGCAGGTCATCGGCCTGACCCCCGGGCCGGGAGGCGTACCTACCCTCACCGGCACCTGCCCCGCCTTCATCTCCCTGGGCCTGGCCTGTGACGGCAAGCAACGCACCGTCCAGGCATCGGACGGCACACCCGCCCTGCAAGAACTGATCCGCTGGTATGGACGGGCAGCCGACAAGGCCACGGTGCTCCCGCAGAACGCCGCCGTGACGGCGGACCGCATCCCGGCCCTCCTGGTCGCCGTATCGACCGACCAATCAGATCTTTCCGTCGAGCGGCTCCGCCACCTCGCATACGCCAAACTGTCCGTGGCACCGGACGTGGACGTCCTCGGAGGAGACTGGCTCAAAGGCGCGGCGCCCCAGGAGCGCCTCGCCACCTGGGTGATGTTCCTCGGTGTTACCGGCGTGCTCTTCCTGGCCCTCGGAGCTGCGCTGAACAACCTCTCCGACTTCCTGCGCTTCGCCTCCACCGTGGCGCCGATCAGCGTGCTCACCGGTCGGCGTACGGTCTTCTACTCCGTGGCTGCCTGGGCCATCCTGGTGCCGTTCCTGCTCGCCGGCTGCCTGGGCGCCCTCGCCGCCGTATGGCTGGGCAGCCCGCTCACCCGCCCCGGTGGTGGTGCACAAATGTCATGGCCCGTACTCGGATCCGGCATTGTCGTTGTGGAATTTCTGGCTGTTCTGTTCTGGCTCTGGGCCGCCTCGATATCCACACGCACCGCCGGCAGATGGCGACCACGAGCCGACTGACCGCACAGTCGGCACCATGTACGTAACAAACCGCGTAACCCCGTGGGCGGCCACATAACGTGGCCGCCCACCATGTTGTCCGTCCACGAGACAATTTGGCAGCCCGTTTCGGCCAGCGCTATCCAAACACAGTGTCTGGATGGCGGACCGGGCCGGGCTCGGCCGCGGAGCTCAGCCCGGATGCCGGGTTCTGTCCGGCCAGCTCTTGTCCGGTGAGTCGAGTTCGTGCGGCCTATAGTCCGGGAGGGCAGGGCCTTGCACGGCGCCGGTGAGGAGTGGGTCGTTCTGTGTGCCTATGGCTGGCTGTGAGGGGCCTGGCACCGCACCCACGAAAGGGCTTCCTTCCATCCGGGGAGGTCGAAGGCCCAGGAGGTGAGGACGCGGGCCGCAATATCGTGCCCCGCCATCTCGAACGGGCCCGGCACGTGGGCCTGGAAGTGTTGCTTGGGGCCGCCGCCCCAATATTCCAGCCGGCAGCTCCAGTCGTCATTGAGACGGACCTGCATGCAGTCCTGGCCGGGCGGCTCAGTGGAGAGGCGTTCCACGGTCACGCAGCGGTGGCGCCGGTTCATCTCGCTCAGCAGGTCGAGCAGCGTGTCCCTGGTGGGATTGTCGAAGGTTTGACCACTCCATGTGCGGGCTCACAGTGCTGGTGTCACCATGCCGCCGACTCTAATGAGTCCGGGACGGGGCTGCGCCCCGGTTGGTGCGGCAATCGGCACCGCGATGGACCCGCCCGGCGTCCCCTCACCCGCCCTGGCCGCCGGCTTCGCGCCTCGGTCACGCGTGGCTTCGCCAGGCCTTCGCCCCGGCCGGACGCGGCGAACCGGCTGGAAGCCAGCTGCCGTTGTCCGGTGGGGAGCGTCGGGTTGCTGCCCGGCGCGGGGTTCCTGCGGGTACGAGTCGTGGTCTTCCCGGAAAGCACACGGCCGGAGTGCTACGACGGCGATGGGGTACCGATCACGGTCCACTACGCCTACGACCCCGACGGCCGCCTGACCCACAAGACGCCCCGCGGCACCGCTGGCGCCGGCGACAATACCTACACCTACGACCAGGCAGGCCGCCTGTCCTCATGGACCAGCGGCGACGCCACCACCACCTACGAGTGGGACGCAGCCGGCAATCGCGTCAAGAACGGCGGCACCACCGCCAGCTACGACGAACGCAACCGGCTGCTCCAGGAAGGCAACACCACCTACCGCTATACCGCCCGAGGCACCCTGGCCTCCGCCACCCCCGCATCGGGCACGGCGCGTGAGCTGACGACCGACGCCTTCGAACGCCGGATCACCGACGGCGGCACCAGCTACGGATACGACTCCCTGGACCGCGTCACCGGACGCGGACAGACCGAATTCACCCACGACGGCGGATCCAACAACCTCGTCGGCGACGGCATGCACACCTACAGCCGCACCCCCGACGGCGCCCTGCTCGCCATGGGCGGCAAGGGCGAGAGCGCACGCCGCGCACTGACCGACCAGCACACCGACCTGGTGGCCGGCCTGTTCCCGGACGGCTCCGAGATCACCGGTTCCACCGCCTACGACCCCTTCGGCACGGTCACCGCCCACGAAGGCGCCACCGCGTCCCTGGGTTACCAGTCCGGCTGGACCGACCCGTCCACCAAAGAGGTCAACATGGCCGCCCGCTGGTACCAGCCGAACACCGGCGCCTTCGCCTCACGCGACACCTGGCGACTGCAGCCGACACCCTCGGCCCAGGCCAACCGCTACGTGTACGGCAACGGAGACCCGGTGGACCACACGGACCCGAGCGGACACGTCATCCCTCCGGTAATCGGAGGCATCGCAATCTGGGAAGCCGTCGGGTGGGGTACCGCAATCAGCATCGGCGCCGGCGGGGGAGCCCTGACCTACGACGAGTGGTCCCGCAACCACACGGGCGGCGTCACCGGGACGGGATCGTACAGCTTCGCCTGGAACGGCTGCCGCTCCGCGCGGGGAAGGACGCCTGGTTGACCACATGGTGAGCTTCGAGTCACGGGTCAAACAGGCCGTGAAAGCCGGCCAGGTTGTCGAATACCAAGTGACACCTGAGTACTCCGGGCCCCGCACCGTTCCGGTCGCCTTCCACCTGCGGGCGCATGGGTCCTTCCCGGACGGCAGGGCAGGCGGCCTGTCGTTCGATGAACCGGTGCCGAACTCACTCTTCAGCCCCCAGCGCGGGTGGAAGAATCTGGGATTGTTCACCTCCGGAGGGAACCCGGTTCCCACCGGAGGAACACGATGACAAGAAAGGGAGAAGCAGAAATGGACGAAGCGACGTGGGGTGAACTGATCCGTGTGATGCCCCCGCACGCCGGCGCAGGAGACAGCGGCATCGATTGGGTAGACGTTGAAAATGCCTGGGGTACACGCCTTCCAGGCGATTACCGCAGATTCATCACGGTCTACGGAGAAGGTGGCCTCAATAATTTCCTGGCGGTACTTTCGCCGCGGACGACAGGCGATAACGGCCTTGAGTCAGAGATGGCGCAAGAGACGGCCAACGCACGCGGCGAATGGGAGCCAGTTCCCGTCGGCGGCCCAGATGCCGTCCCGCTGATCGCATGGGGCGTAGACGCTAACGGCGACATCCTGTGCTGGCTGACCACCGGTAATGACCCGGACCAGTGGCCCGTAGCCGTCTGGGGGCGACACGCGGACACTCCGTGGACCGTCTACGAATGCAACATGGCGGAATTCCTGGTGAAAATGTTCAGGGCTGAATTCGCCGAGTGCCCACTCAGCGGCACGGACCTGTGGGGCGAAAGTCACATCACCTTCCTTTGTCGCCGTGAAGAAAAGCGACTCCGCGCCCAAGGGATCAACCCCTGGACCGGAGAAGCCAACCCCTACGCGCAAACGGACGTTGACGACTGAAACACTGCGAAGGGTTCCTCCCTCACCGAAACCGGAATCTGACGTGTGCTCCAAGGGGGACAGAGGTACACGTTGCTGGTTACGCATCTTCTCGGTAACCCCAAAACCGGCCCCAGACCGCCCCTGATGAATGACTCCGGAGGCCGCGCCCGTCACCGACACGGCCGTGGCCTCCGACACAGCTGCCGGAGTCGCCTTCCTGCTCATCCTCGTCCGCAACCCGAGCACTTACGCACTCCTGGCGGACCCCGAAAACCCGCTGCGCCTGACGGGCATCGTGGCCGGGGCCCTCCTGGCCCGTGTGGGACACTGGCGTCCGCGCCCGGCAGAACCGCAACTGGTGACCCGCTGCCGCAACCACCTCTACCGCCTGCAGACCACCCAGACCTCCTCGCACGCGCTGACCACCGGCGCCTCCCAGATGCTGAGCCTGGGCACCTCCCACATGTCCTCCATCTCCACCATCCCCCCGAACTTCCCCGCCCTGGTGGAGGACTTCCGCACCCTGCTGGCACGCATCGCCGCGGAGAACGCCGCGCAGGGCAAAGCCGTGGTCATCGCCATCGATGAGGTGGACCGCCTCGGCTCCGCCCCCCAGGCCCTGGCCTTCCTCAGCGAGATCAAAGCCATCCTCGGCGTGCCTCACGTCTACTACCTGATCTCGGTCGCCGAAGACGTCGGAGCCGCCTTCGTGCGCCGCGGCCTGCCTCACCGCGATGTCACCGACAGCTCTCTGGACGACATCCTCCACGTCCAGCCCAGCACCCTCGCCGAGTCGCGCACCATCCTCACCACACGCTCCGAAACCCTGGCTGGCCCCTACGCCGCCCTCGCCCACGCCCTGTCCGGCGGCGTCCTGCGCGACCTCCTGCGCTACGGGCTGCAGATCAAGGAGATGCAGGACAAGTCGCAGTCCCACGAGCTCACCGTCATCTCCCGCCACCTGATCATGGAAGAGCTCTCCGAAACCCTCGCCGGCTTCCGCACCCTGCTCAGCAACCAGCGCTGGACCGACGACACCAGCGGCATCCTCAGCGCCTTCCGCACCCTGTGCGGCTACCTGCGCACCCCCTTGTCCGTGCACGGAAGGCGCCCTGCAGCAGGCCCTGGAGGACTTCGCCTTCCACACCGGCGATGACCGCTCACGGCTGAACGACGGTGAGCTGGCCGACGATGCCCGCCAGCTCATCGACGAAGCTTCCGCATACGCCTACTTCTCCCTCACCCTGCTCGACATCTTCAGCACCAGCCGACTCGCCCACCGTGCCCAACAAGCCGCCGCCCACGGCCCGGACGGTGATGCAGAACGGCTGGCCGAAGCACGGCAGGAACTCGGCATCTCCCCGCACAGCGCCCGTCGACTGATCAAAACCATCCGCCGCGCCTGGTCCTTGCCTCTGCAGCCAGTGTCCAACCTCAACGTCCCGCACCCCCGACCAGGAAACTGTCCTCTTCATTCAGCACCGGCCAGCTAAGAGGCTGGCCAGCTCGGCGCTCAGACAGTGTGGGTCGCGAAGGACTCGGCGAAGACGGTCAGCCTGCCGATTTCCTCCCGCTGCGAATGCGAATGCGGGCGCGTTCGCGACGCTGCGCCGCGAGGACTCGGGGCGGCGAGCGTTGGCGTTGCGCCAGCGGAGGTGAGTGTGCAGGGCCTGGGTCTGCACACTGTGGTTGCGGTGGTTGGAGTTGGCGGCCGTGAACTGCTGCAGTGGCCAGAGATGAGCTTCAATTGGGTGGGCCCAAGAGGCGTAGGCCGGGCTGAAGCCCAGCTCGACGCGGTTCTTCTTCGCCCAGCGACGGATCTTGTCGCCCTTGTGGGCGGACACGTTGTCCAGGTTGACGCAGATCGGGGCGCCGTCCGGGCGCGCGGCCAGGATCGGCCTTGGTGCAGCGAGGGCGTTCACCGCACCGCTCTTGCGGCGGTTGACGCCCCACAACCAGTCGTCGCCGACGGCATAGCAGCCATGGAAGTACCGCACCCCGTTGGTGTGGTGGTAGGTCGCGGGATGGCGCTCGGGGTGACTGGCGGAGTCCGGCCGGCCCCGGCGGTGGTGCGGATACCGAGCGGCCCGAACTCGTCGAACGTGAACACGCGGTCCGGGAAGCTGCCGCGACGGGTTGTCCCTGGGTTCGTCCTGGGTGCTGGCCCGGCGGGCAGCGCAACGCCGCCCGCCGAGTGGCCTTCGCTTGCCTGGCGCCGTGCGTCGTGGGGCTGACCTACGTCCTCGTCATCGTCAATCGGCCCTGAGCCTCGGCGCTGCCCTCGCGACGGCCGGCTTTAGGAGCGGGTGGCAGTCGCGCAGTCGCTGCCCATGGCTGTCGTGCGATTGCTCGAGTCGATCGGCTTGCTGCGGTCGTACGGGTCGACCCGGTGGGCCTCGTCGGCGGGCTGCTCGTGCGCTGTGCCGAAGGGCGGCACGAAGTAGCCGGTCGGGGCGGAGCAGCCGCCGTTGGTCATATCGAGCGCGTACGAGACGAGGGACATCGTGCCCGGTTCAGTGATGACCTTGGCCGGGTCGTCCCAGCTCATCACCACCTTGCGCCGCACGATCGTACGGACGACCTCGGCATCCCGCCCGCCGTCGCCCGCTGGGGTGACCGGGTAGACAAAGGTGACGTCCGCCGTCACCTCGACCGCCCCCCGTTTCCCTTCCTGGTATGTGAGCCGGCCGCGCGTCTTGACCACGTCACCGACCAGCCGGGCCTGCTCCGGCCGAAAGCGGCTGAACAACAGCAACGGGTCGGCCTGGGGAGCGGGCGCCGTCGACGACAGGGCTCTACGGAGATACTCCTGGACGTCCGTCTGGTGCGGGTTCAGCAGCGCGATCGCCGTCGCGGGCCGCTCGCCACGCAGCACGCCGGAGTCGAGACCTGCGGCCACCAGGAAGTCACGGCTTTGCCGCAGTGCCCGCTCGACCTGAGCGGCGTCCATCCAGCCGGTCGCCCTGGCCGGTGGCACCGTGATCCCTGCCGCTCCGTCGGCCCAGCGGGCGGCAGGTGAACCCCGGAACGGTTCGGCGAGGGTAGGGCGCAAAGCCGTCCCGGCGCCGGGCGCCTCCCGCAGGCGTTCCGACTCGGCGGCCGACGGCGCCCCGTCCCGCCCGCCGTCGCTGCCACCGAACCAGCCGACGACCTGCTGCGGGAAGACCCCCACGACCAAGAGGACCACAGCCGCCACCAGCCCGGTCACGTACCAGCCTGTTCTGCTGCGCCGGGGCCGGGCCGGTGAGTACGAACGCCAGCCCTCCGCCTGCCTGGGACGCTCCCGCAGCCGCCGCTGCACCTCACGGGCACGCGCCGACGGCTCCACAGGGGCCCCGGCTGCACCCGTCACCGATTCACGCAAGAACCGTTCCCACTCCTCGTCGGACACGGACGACCCGTCCCGCTCCCCAGCCCCACTCACACCGCACTCCCATTCTCGCCCGATTGCTCGACGCCCGATGATTCGATCAGGCGATCGGTTGATTGTGCACCGTCGACCGAGAGCCGCCCGCATGCTCGCGTGAGCAAGCCGCTGGCATGCCGGGTAAGTGGGTAAAGTGTCAGTTCGCCGCGCTGTCCGTCGTTGTCCTCTTCCTCGCCTTGCAGCAGCGGTCGGCCACGACGTTTGCGGTGCGGGACGACCAGGCCCGTATGGGCGTACGCACCGTTGCCGAGCACGGTCACGTCCCGGCTGTGCTCGGCCAGACCTGCTGTGATTTTCGGGGGGTGTGGTTGGGGTGAGGGGCGGGGTGTGAGCTGGGGTGTTGTGGGTTTTCTGGGATGGGTTGTTGGGGGTGCGGGTGGGCCGGGGTGGGGTGTGGGCTGGTGTTGTGCGGGGTGTGGAGGGATTGATGTTGGTGTGCTGGAGGTGGTGGTCCGGGTGTAAAGGCTCGGATGGTGTTTTCGCGGGTCAGGGTGTGGTGGGTCGGGTGGGGGCCGGGTGGCGGTGTGGTCGCCTGCTGTGTGGTGACGGCTTTGGCGTCGGGGTGTTGTCCGTTGTCCGGCGCTGGTGGGTGGTGTCCTCGGCACAGTGTGCCGAGGAGGTCTTCGAGGGGGTGTTCAGGGTGTGGGCGAGGGCGTGCCAGGTTTTCAGGGAGCCGGTGGTGCGGCCCTGTTCGATGTCGATGAGGGTGCGGCGGGCCAGGCCGCTGCGGGCGGCGAGCTTGTCGTAGCTCCACCCGCGGGCGGCCCGCAGGTGCGCGAGGTGTCGCCGTAGCGCGTCGAGGTCCGGATCGGGCGGTGTCATGGAGCGTCCTCGATCATTGGGGTGTTTTGCACGGGGCCGTGGGGGTTTGAGGTAGCGGAGGGTAGGGCGTGCATGTGCGCGTGCTGGGTTCCCCGTCCTGCCGCTGCCCCAGCCGACTTCGCACGCGAGACGCTCGGCTTCGGCTGACCCGACGACAGCGCAGCCGGCCGGAGGAACACCCTGTCCGGCCCCACTGCCCGCTTCCGGCTGCTCCCCGGCTGAGACGGATGCGCGGTCTCCAGGCCGTCCAGCAGGACCTCCCCAGGCGCGGCAGAAGGCAGCGACAACCGGCGGCATCGTCATCGACACCCGCGCCCGCACCGGCTACACCGCACTCATCGGCACGACGGACGAGGACCGCCTCCGGCACCTGACCGTCGCGTTGCCGCCCCGCTACGCCGCCCGCCTTTTCGATGCCCAGGAGCAGGAGGCCAGCGGTCAGCAGCTCCAGCGGGGCGCCGCCGAAGCACTCAAAGAGATGTACTTCCAGGACAACGGCCACCGCGCGGGCCAACTGGAGGAAGCCCGCTTCACGGACATCGAGCATCTCGAGTCCGACCTGTAGCAACAGCGCCCGAACAGCCTGCGAGCCCGGACCGATCGGTCCGGGCTCGCCGACGTATCCACAGCAGGGGATCGGATGCTCATGCACGAGATGCCCACGTCCTACTCCGGAGGCGGCGTCACCAGCTTCGTAGCGCTCGGGTCGACGTCCGCTGCACAGGCCAGGGTCGGCAGGTCGCGGTCGAGCAGGCCGTTCATTTCGATGGCCGCCCGGCTGAGCAGGTGGGCGGCTTGGACGGACTGGCCGTCGGCGACGGCGGCGTAGAACCGGGCGGCGTAGGTAATGGCGTCGACATCGCCGATGCTGTCGGACATGCCGATGGCGAACGGCACGGTGTCGACCAGCTTCCCGGTCTGGGCTGCGGAGTGGCAGGAGTTGAGCAGGACCAGCAGCGGCTTGTCGTCCACGGCGGCGATGGCCCGGGCGAAGGCGCCGGCGCTGACGATGGCACCTTCGTGGAAGCCGTCCTCGCCTTTCTCGAATGCGATCAGGTCCTGCGTGCTGTGACCGGAGAAGTGCACGACGTGGGGACGGAACCGGGTCAGTGCGTCCAGGAAGACATCCGCCGTCGCGGCCGGGTGAAGATCCAGGTCGACAAGGTCCCGATGGGTGGCACTCTGCACGGCCGCGCGAATCCTCTGCTGTTCCTGGCCGACTCGCAGGTCACCGGCGGAGGCGGCTGCCAGCAGCAGAACCCGCAGTTTCTCCGGCTTCGGCGCCCGCAGTTCCCTCATCACCGTGCGCACCTGACCCTCCGTCGTCGACAGGCGGCTCTCGAGCTTCTGCTGCTCAGCCGCGGCACGCCGCTCCGTCTTCTGCTGTTCACGCTGGCGAGCCTTCTCCGCGGCCGCCCGCTCAGCCTGCTCCGCCTTCGCCAGCTTGGCCGACAGGTCAGCTGCCTCCTTCGAGAGCTTGCCGACCTTGGCGCTCCACGTGCTGGCGTCCTGGCCAGCTTTGTTGGCCTCGTCCTCGTACCGCTGGGCAGCACGCTGCTTGCTGTTGACGGTGCCCTGACTGCTCGCCTTGGCGGCTGCGGCTTTCTCCTTCGTGGCCTTCGCGCGCTTGTCGGCTTCCTTCTTGCGGAACTCGCCGACCTTCTTCTCCGCGTCAGCGCGAGCCCTGTTCTTTCTGTCCAGCTGGCTCCGGTAGTAACTGGCATTCATAGGCGTGCCTCTCTGCGGTTCCCGTCTCGCCAGGCTATGGCCACCCACTGACAACGCCCTCGCCGCTTCCCGCAGCGTTCCTGCAGGTGTGGCGGCAAAGCGGGCAGTCCTGTGCGGTCCCGCTGACGATCGTGGCGGACGGGTCACGTTCCTTGCCCCGAAGGCCACCTGAGCGCTGGTAGATACTGGCCGCCATGGCAGAAGGCACCGATCCGCAGCAGGACGTCACCTACCGGGCGCCGGTCGGCTCCGTCGATCTCAAGGCGTTCGACGAAGACGGCAACTCGTACGAGATCCGTGCGTGCCACGACTGTCTGCCGTGGCACGCGGAGGTCGTGGTCGTTGCCGGGGAAGTCCTCGTCCGGGAGTGGCACGCGGTGGGATGTCCGCAGTTCCAGGAGCTCATCCGGAACTGATACGGGAATTCATCGCCCAGGGGCGGGACACATCTCCTATGGGTGATGATGTTGTGATGAGTCTGGATCTGAGCAACTACGAACTCCGCTGGCCCGCATCGCTGTTCATATCCGAGGGCGAGCGCGTGCTCCGGTCCGCGGGCTTCTGGCAGGACCGGGCTATCTGGCTCATGACGGAGGCCCTGGCCGGCACAACCGCAGTCGCCGACTTCGAGGACCTGCCCAACCACACCGCGCCAACATCCGATCCCTGGGCGACCACCGCCACCGGCTGGGGCACTAAACGGACCGTGATGGACCAGCACGACTGGTTCACCGAACTCATCCGCCGGGCGCCCGAGCTCAGGCATGCGTCCGCGCCCCGGCCGTACTGGCCGCAGCGCCGCGGCAATGGGCTCGCTCACGATGGCAGTACTGTGCGGGACACCCGACGGGACTTCGCACGGCTCATCGGCGAGTTCGCCGACAACGGCTACCTGGTCGAAGCCTTCGGCGAGGAATGCATCGACGATCACAGCGAGCTGCCTGACCCCTCCGACGTGATCGACAGGCGACTTGGCATCCCTGATCTGTGGCCGCTGGCGCCGGAGACGTGGGGCGAAGACACCTTCTACGGGCTGATCGAGGTGTTCCACGACCTGGTGAGCCGCCCCCGTACACGGCGCTTCCACTCCTACAGCGGCTGCGGATGGCACCACTCGGAGTTTCACAACGGCCCGGCACGCGTCCTGTACCGGTGGAAAGTCAACCAGCTATTGCGCGAGGCCGACATCGATTACGAACTGGCCGCCGAGGGCGAGGACCTCGGGCGCCTGGTCGCCGTCACCGACGATGCCCGAAGCCAGCTGGTGCACCGCGCCCTCAACGACAGCCCACCCGACACCACCGCCGGCGTCCGCCACGCCATCGCCCTCTTCCGAGGGCGTGACACGTCAGCCGAGAGCAAGCGATCAGCCATCTTCAACCTCGCCCGCATCCTTGAGGAACGCCGTGCCCTGATCAAGCAGCACCTCGGGAAGGACGAAGGCGCGCTGTTCGAGATCGCCAACCGCTTCGACCTGCGCCACCGCCGGGCCGACCAGCGCGGCGAGTACGACGAAGCATTCCTCGACTGGATCTTCTGGTGGTACCTCGCCACGGTAGAGCTGACCAACCGGCTGATCGCGTCGCGGAGCCTCGCCTGAGCCGTGGCGCCGAACGTGCTTCCCCGATCGGGTGACTGTCTCAGTAGTAGCCCTGTTCGGAGGGCGGCCCGTACTGTTCGATGAGGTCGCAGGTACCGAGTCAGGCCCATTCGACGCCCAGTTCCCGCAGCGTTTCCCGCTGTTCGGGGGTGAGCTTGTCCCGCCGGCTCTTGGTGTTCGAGAGCCACACTCCCAGCTTCACGGTCACCGGCGCGTCCTCGCCTTCGAGGGTGAGCTGCTCTGTGTGGTTTCTGGGGACGCGGTGGTGGCCTTCGCGGGCGATGTACTGGGCGAGGGCCGCAACACCGCGCTGGAAGGCCGCTGCCGTCTTCCCGGCCGTCTTCCCGGCGCCCTTGGCCGCCGGGGCCGCAGCGGGCCGCTCGGCGGGTTTGACGCCCAGCTCGGACAGCCGCCGCTGCTGTTCCTCCGACAGCTCCGCCCACGCGTTCGCCTGCCGCTCCAGCCACCGCCCGAGATCGTCACCGTCGAAGAGCACGCCGGGCTGGATCTCGGCCAGGATGGTGGGGCCGTCGGCGTCGAGGAGGTCGGCGAGCACCCGGTAGTGCCGCTGCCAGTCCAGCGGCCAGGAGCAGTTCCAGTCCGGGTCGATCGTGGTCAGCTGCTTCGCGCGCTCCGCCGCCCGTTCCGCGTCCTTGCCCAGGCCGCCCTTCCTGCGGAGGTTGGCCATGTGTTGCCCGACGGGCATCAGGCCCTCGGCGTCGCTCTCGCCCCACATGGTGTCCTGCCGGGGGGCGAGGTGTCCGGTGGCTCGCCGGTAGGAGCGCAGCGCGGCGAGCTTGTTCTCCCAGGCTTCTTCGCCCGGCTCCCACACCATCCCGGCCTCCGGGGTGTCCAGGAGTTCCTTGCGCCGCGGCTCCAGCTCACCTGCCCGCAACGCCTTCCGCTGTTGGTGGACCCAGCGCCCAAGCGGGAAGTCCTCGGTGACGCCGACGGTCGTCTCGATGTCGTAGGGGACGGCGTACAGGCCGGTGATCTTGTTCTCGGCGCGCCAGCGGATGAGGGCCTGGTAGCCCTGCAGCCATACGAGGGGCTCCGGCCGGTAGACCCGCGTGCGCAGGAATGCTGCGATGGTGGTGGCGTCGCGCGGGGTGGAGAAGTGCAGCAGCGCCGACTCGGCCGCCGCGTCCGTGTCGTCCTGCTCCTGGTCCTCACCGTCGCCTTCGGTGCCGGCGCCGATGATCCGGCCCTGCTCGTCGCGTTTGACGTGCACCTTGCGCCGCTGGTGCTTGCTGCGGGTCAGGGCGCGGGAGGC
Source organism: Streptomyces sp. NPDC017529 (assembly GCF_044329785.1). Taxonomy (NCBI): domain Bacteria; kingdom Bacillati; phylum Actinomycetota; class Actinomycetes; order Kitasatosporales; family Streptomycetaceae; genus Streptomyces; species Streptomyces sp. NPDC017529. The sequence goes on along the minus strand of NZ_JBIRJY010000035.1, from coordinate 3,821 downwards.
GAGCTGTTCGACCATGCGCTCGTCGTGGGAGCGCAGGCCCTGGAGTACGGCTACGAGGGGGCGGAAGCTGGCGGAGGCGACCATGTCGGTCGGGTTCTCGCCGGGCTGGAGGAAGACGGGGACGATGACGCGGGCGGTCTTCGTACGGCCGTCGCGGTTGGGGCGCAGCGCCCGGCCGATGTTCTGCATGATCTCGACCTGGGAGCCGCGGGTGTCGGCGAAGCAGATCGCTTCGACTCCTCGTTCGCCGGTGATGTCCACGCCCTCTCCGAGCACGCGTACGGAGGCGAGGAAGGCGCGGTGCACCCGGCGGCCGGCCGCGTCGATGCCGTTGGCGAACTGGCGCAGCACCTCGCGCCGCTCGCTGACGAGGTGGTCGCCGCACAGCCACGCCGCCCACACGCGGTCCGGCGGGACGTGGCGGCCGGCCTCCAGATCGTAGAACTGTGCGTCGATCGACGACGCGGGGAGCTGGTCCGCGGCCGCCAGGTCTTCGTCCGAGGCGTCGTTGACGTACAGCTCCGCCGCCGTGTGCGGCAGCTTGTCCGCGAACGCCGCGGCCTCCTCAACGCTCTGGTGGAACGTCATCACGGTGCGCAGGTTCCACCGCGCGGCGTGCTCCAGCAGCGCCGTCTGCAACAGGGCCAGGCGCCGGCCGCGCTGCGCCTCCTCGGATTCCCCGAGGGCGGGGGAGGGGTCGCGGATCTCCAGCACGTCGATCTCGAAACCCGCGAGGATGCCCCGCTCGATGGCTTCTGAGAGGCCGAGCTCGGCCAGCCACCGCCCGTAGGTCCCGTCCGGGTCGTCGGCCATGCTGGCGATCTCCAGCTCCTTGCCGTCCTTGCCCTTCCGGGGCCGGGGCGCGGCCAGGATCCGCGGGGTGGCGGTGAGGTAGAGGCGGAAGAGAGAGGGGATCCGCTGGTTGTCGTGGATGGCCGCCCACGGCCGCCCGAGGTCCCCGGCGGTTCCGTGGGCCTCGTCCACGATGGTCAGGTCGAAGCCGTCCATCCGCTGCCCGTACAGCCGCTCCCCGCCCGCCAGCGCGGCCTCCAGCGGCCCGCGCACCTTCCGTTGGCCGGACGGGTCTTCCGGGTCATCCCGGTCCACCAGCGAGGCGTACGTGGCGAACACGACGACCGGCCCGTGCCCGGCCCACAGGGCGAGCTGGATCGGATTGGTGGTAGTGCGCACCCCCAGCTCGTTGAGCACCGGGTCGTTCTCCAGCCCGCACACCCCGACCATCGGCGCGGTGTGCCCCACGGCCCGCCACGCCTGGGCGGTCTGCACGAGCAGGTCCAGGATCGGCACGGTGACGAGGATCCGGCCGCCCGGGAAGCAGTCCAGGGCGCTCGCGGCTGCCATGATCGTCTTGCCGGAGCCGGTCGCGGACACGATCGTGCCCCGCTCACCCTCCGGAGGCACAGACGATCTTGCAGGGAATCCTACCCACTTACGGAACGCGGCCCGCTGGTCTACCTGGTGTTCCTTGAGCGGAATCGCTGACATTTCCTTGCCTTCCCGGTGCCGGAATTCCTGTGGTCTTTCAGATAGCCGCGTGCGGAATGCAGGCCGCGCCGGAGTCGTTCCAGATCGACGCACCGGCCTTGTGCCAGCCGCCGGGCTTTCCGTCCTTGAAGGGCGGCTTGTCGTCCGGGTCGTAGTGCCCGGCATCGAGCGTGCAGACGATGACGTCCCCGTCGGCGTTCCTCGTGCGTGCGGTGCACAGGCCGCTGGCCTCGCCCAGGGCTTCCAGTGCCCGGCGCCGCGCTGTGGTGTACGGGTGGGTACGCGGTAGCACGGTCTCTCGGACGAACGCCTGCAGGCGCTCCAGGTCGGCCCGCTCACGCTGGCGCACGTCCGCGAGGTGTACGGCCAGCTCCGCAGCCCCGGCCGACCGGCCGCCACGCCGTGACCAGTCCCGGTCGGCGATGCCCACCAGGGCCTTGCTCACGGCCGTCACGCCGTCGTCCCAGCCGTCCGCGAAATCTGCGCCCAGGGAGGCCGGTGCCCTGCCGCCCAGCCCGACCACTTCGCACTGCGCCCCGGCGACTGCTCCGGCTTCCAGTGCGGCGACCAGGTCGTCCGCCTCGTTCGCGGGCACGCCCTGGGCGGCCAGGAGCGCGAACATTCGCAGCCGGGCGTTCACGCCGGCCGTCTGGTACTGGCTCACCCGCCGTACGGGGTCCTCGCTCAGGTCGCCGGCAGGCGCGGGAGTGTCCTGGTGCCCGTTCACTGCTCGCTCCTCGGGCTTGTGACGGCCAGGCCGTGGTGGTCGAGGTAGGCCAGGAGGAACAGGGCCAGGGCCCGTCCGGGGTCACTGGCGTGCTGAATCCCGGGCGGCTCGCTGGTCCAGCCGAACGTGGCCTGGTGGAGCCGGGGGTGAACGCCGTTGATGTGCGGGTCGGGGAAGACGACGGCGCGGGTGAAGAAGTCGTCCAGGAGGCTGAGGAGTTCCGCATCCGGGTTGTCCGGCTCTCGGCTGCGCACGGTGGTGGTGGCGTTCTCCAGGATGGTGGTGAGGTACCGCTGGCGCGCCTCCTCCTGCTGCCGCAGCTCGCTGGACGGACTCTCCTCGGCCACCTGCACCACCCGGTACATGCCCTGGTCCCCGTACAGGCCATCCGGCCTCTCCAGAACCTTCCGGGCCTTGGCGACGGCCTCCTCAACCGACCGCCCGTAGGCATAGTTCGTCACCATGGCAGCGCCCGGGTGCGCCGGGTCATTGCATAGCGCCACGATCCGGTAGCGGATCAGGTCAGTGGGCTCCCCACCGTCCTGCGGGAGGTCGCTGTCGGGCCCGGGCTCGGTCTCGGCCCGCGCCACGGGCGCGTGCCCTTCCAGAGTGCTGGTGCCGTCCAGTTCGGACTGCCACTGGTCGAAGCTCTCGCCTTCCTCCTCGTCCAGCTGGTAGTCGAGGTCGTACTTGTCCTCGCTCAGCAGACGGGCACTTTCGACGGCCGACTCCGTCTCCCGGGCCCGCTCCCACAGGTCGTCCGTGGCGCGCAGCAACTGGTGCCGGCCACGCCAGAGCGCGGTCATCAGCCCCACGATCGCAGTGGGAGCTGCCAGAGCGGGGACGGGCAGCAGCCCGGAGTCCTTACGCCCGGACTCGCCGACGACCGTGTACGACCAGTCTCCCGAAGGCCCCTGGCGCGACGACCACGACAAGGTGACACCCGGCTGATCCTCCGACGGGCCAGCAAGGAAATGCACCGGCTTCACCCAGGACCAGGAAGCGGTAAAGGCTTCATCGTTGCCCGGTCCGCGCTGTACCGAGAATGATCCTCCGGAGAACTCACTAGCGCGAAATTCCTTCTCGACCGCTTCCGCGTAACGCTTCCAGAATCGGAAAGTTTGCACGTGCCATACCAACCTTCCTTCCGGTATCACCCCCGGCCGCTCCGGGGGTGTCCCGTGTTTTCGCCAACGCTACATGCTGCATCACTCTGCTGCACACGCTACACTGAAACCCGGCCTCGAACGAGCGACCCCCATCCCCGTAGCCAGCCGGACCCGCGGAGCGGGTCTTCGGGAAGTGAAGGCGCAGCCGTAACGGACCGTCAGGGCGGGGGAGCGCAGCGGACCCGCCCCGGAGTGCGCAGCACTCAGCAACACCCCCACAGGAGGCCCCACAAGCCGCACCAGGCACACCCGACCAACTCGGGCCGCGCACCGCGCGGCCGCCGGGCGCGCAGCGGCCGGCCCCACCGATCCCCGAAGCGCAGCGCAGGGGATCACCCACCGCTCCGCGGTGGGTGCGGTGAGCGCAGCGAACCGCTGCGCTTGCACATCGCGCAGCGATGTGGTACCCGCTCCGCGGG
>NZ_JBIRJY010000034.1:19206-47955 GCF_044329785.1 Streptomyces sp. NPDC017529 | reverse complement strand
ACGTCCTGTGGGCGATGATCCGTGACGGAGAGCGCTTTCATGCTTCACCTCCCGTCACGGGAGCGGCTTGACAACACGATTGGGAAGTTCCTTGTTGTGTCGGCTCGGGTGCGGCGCTTCTCGGCCTGGTCGGGGGCGAACGCGAGGGCCGGTGAGCGAGGATGCGGCGGGTCGTTGCGGTGCCGCCACGCGTGAACCGTCCTGACCGGGTCGGTGATGAGCAGCAGGAAGAAGAGCACGGCCTGCCGGGGGCGGCTGGACCATCGGCCGAGGTGGAATCGCAGTTGCCAGTTGGCCCAGTCGGAAAGTCGGTTGTAGGGCTGCCAGCGGCCGATTCCGTATCCGGCTGCCAGAGCTGCTGCGACGGCGAAGGCGATGGTCATGGCTTCTCCTTCCGGGGTATCCATGGTGGTGGTGCGCGGGGCGAGGGTTGCCCGGGTTACTGCTCGGCGATGACGTCGGCGGCGGCGTCCAGGTAGGCGTCCTGCGCGTCCAGGACGGTGCGGTGCAGCTGCTCCAGCTCGTTCCTGTCGGCGGCCTTCTTGAGGGCGTACGTGGCGTCCAGGGCCGTGTGGGCGTACGGGGCGAGCGCGCGGTGGGCGGCGAGGAGTCGGGCGTTGATCAGGGCTGTGTTGACGGTGGTGCGGGCCGCCCGTACGGCGGTCTTCGACGCGGCGAGTTCTTCACGGCTGGGTGCGGGGGTGCCGGGTGCGGGGTGCTGGAGTTCCCAGCGGGCCAGGCGCTGTTCGCGGTAGGCGGTGAGGGCTGTGACGAAGGCGTGGGCGGCGGTCTTGAGTTCGGTGCGGCGGGCCTCGGCGGTGGCGGCCTGGTGGGTGCGGGTGGCGGTGTAGTGCTGGAGGGCGGCGCCGAGGAGGGTGCCGGCGATGGCGATGAGGCTGGTGAGTGCGGCGTTCACGGGTTCCTCCGGGGGAGGGGCGCGATGCGGATGCCCAACTGTACCTAAAACACATTGCTGTAGCAATGTGTTTCGCGGTTTGGTGTGGTCGTCCGGGGCTTGTCGAACGTCTGCGCGCCGTTTCCCGCCCTGCGCTGCGGCGGTACGGTCACGGCATACCCGATCCGCTGGGAGGCCGCCGTGACATCGCCGTCGGAGGCCGGGAAACGGCCGGACTACCCGCCCAAGACACCGCCACCCCCGAAGAAGCCCATCTCACCGTTCCCGCCGGAGCCGAACCCCAAGACCGAGGCTGCGGCGCCGATCACGGGCGCGCCGGGGGGCCGGCGACGGGTGATGGCGAACCGGCGGGGCGCCAACTGGCCCCTGGACGCCTACCCGTGGACCCAGGCGGCCGCCGGGCGCCGCGTGATGGCCCAGTTGCGGGACTGGGGCCACCAGGTTGACGAGAAGACGGTAGGCGGCGTTGTGGGGCTTTTGGTGGAGACGGCGGTGGAGGCGGGCGGGCGGCGGGTCAGCCTGCACCTCGCCGACCAGGGCGGGCAAGCGCTGGTGCTGGTGTGCGCGCACCAGCCGGGCCCGCGGTTCGACAGCGAGATGGTGCTGCGGCGGGTGGCGGGGCTGGGCGCGGTGTCCTGCGGCACGGACACGGCCGTGGACGGGCGGCGGGTGTGGGCGGTGCTCGACCTGTAGTAGGCCGGCGGCCACGGACGGCGCAGCGCGTCGGGCGGGCCGCAGGTTACTTGGCTCCGGTGAGCGGGGCGTTGCGCAGCGCGTTTCGGATGCCCGCCACGTCGAACGGGGTGAGCAGGCCGGCGCGGGTGTCGTCGCGGTAGCCGCCGTTCGGGGAGCACATCAGCGGCGTGAGCCCGGCGGAGTCCTTGACGCACTCGTAGTCCGCGACGGTGCCGTCACCGTTCAGATCGACGTTGGGGTGGTCCAGGCCGAGGGCGTGCAGCATCTCGTGCACGAACACGTGGAAGCGGCCCTGTTCGGTGATGTACCAGGAGCCGTCCCAGTACTCGCTGGTGATGCGCACCCAACCGCCCCACGCGGAATGGTCGATCGTGTTGTAGCAGGGCAGGCCCTGCGAGTAGCCGGCCCGGCCGAGAGGCTGGTACGCCTCGGTGTACTGGATGTGGCCGCGCGGCGGGCACTTCGCGTAGTCGGGGGTTTCGAGGCCGCCGAGGGTGATGCGGACGCCGAGTTGCTGGAGCTGGGTGACGGCGCGGGTGAGGTAGGGGGTGTAGCGGGCCTGCAGCTCCTCGCTGGGGAACGTCACCACGTACTGCTGGGTGGGGGAGATGGACCGGACGCCGAGCCGTTTGGCGATGCGCCAGCCGGGGCCGGCGTACTGGGGGACGGTGGCCAGGGCGGCGGCGCGTGCCGCGGCCGCGGCACGGCTGGCGGTCTCGGCCGGGCTGGTGCTCCCGGCGGCAGGGCCGGACCCGAGGGCGAGGAGGGCGAGGACGGCGCTGGTGACGGCGGCGAGGCGGGTCGGAAGGCGCATACCAGCAGTGCACCCGGGAAACCGGTCGTCCGCTGGGCTGCGTTGCCCCGGCCCGGACCGGCCACGCAGGCGGGGCTACCGGTCACGGACGGCTTTCATGTGCCGCTTGTTGCGCCGCGCGCACCATGCCTCATGGAGCCGCTCGGCGGCCTCTTCGCACTGCGGGGTGCCCGGCGCGTAGCCATGGGCGACACCGACCGCGGTACGCAGGGCGCGGACCTCACCGCAGTCGGCGTGGGAGGCGGGGATGTCGGAGGCGTGGTCGTACATGTGCTGGGTGCGGCGGTGCAGCTCGGCCAGGAGCTGGTGCTGGACGGCGCGGGCTGTAGTCGGCAACTGGGTACGGCCGCGCACCTTGTCGATTCCCGCCCTGATGCCGGCATGGACGGCGACGAACACCAGGAAGGCGACGCCGACCAGAACGATGTCTGTCCACAGGGAGTTGCGGGGCGGCTTGCCGGTGTACTGGGCTGTGAAGTGCAGGAGTGCGCCGAGGCAGGCGCCGTAGATGAATCCGTCGAGGAGAACGTTCAGGTAGGCGTTGCGGGCGTGGCGCTGACCGTAGCGGTGGCGGCCGTCTGGGGAGGTCATGCCTCCATGCTGGCCGCGGTCCGGCCGGGCGTTGCCCCGGTCAGGTGGTGGTGCAACCGGCGGCGGTCATCGCCGCCTCGATGCGGGACCGTTCGTCGTCTTCGAAGGGACGCGACCCGTCCCACTCGTTGTTGGGATCCCAGACGTACAGCGCGACCGGGCCGCGCGTCGGCGGGGGCTCGGGCAGGAGCAGCGCGCACTCGGACATGACGAGCCGCAGCTGCGAACCATCGGTCAACGGACCACTGACACCAGCGGCGCCCGGCCGGCCCGCCGCGTCCCTGGGCTACATGCGTTCCATCCGGCGTCGGCCACGGCACGGGTATCACTTGAGGTCAGAAGGCTAGTCCCAGAGCCTGAGTTCCCGGGTGGCCAGGTGCAGATGCCGGGTCTCCGGGGGGTAGCTGGTCGGGGCCTGGAGCCCGAGAGCCCAGACGGTGACCGCGTACTCGTAGCCGTGCCGGTGGCGGTGGTAGTCGCCCGCGGCGCCCTTGAGGAAGCGGCGGACGGCGGGACTGTACGTCTCGGTCTCTTGGCCGTTGCCGGTGTTCTTGAGCCGGGGGTCGGTGAGGAGCCGGGTGAGGGCGTCGTGCCAGCGGGTCAGGTCCTCGGCGCGCTTGCGGAAGGCGCCGGCGGTGTCGTCGGTGTCGGCGAGCAGGGTCTCCAGCTCGAAGTACGCGGGGACGGGGACCTGGTCGTCGTACTCCTCAATGGCGTCGACCTCGGGGTCCGTGAAGGGCTGCACGTTGTACTGGCACAGGCCCATGGTGTTCTGCAGCGACTCGCGGAAGTAGCGCATCAGAGGTCTCCGAGACGGTCGGCGATCCAGCCGGGCAGCGGCGCCACCGGCACGTCGCGGACGATGAGGTACGGCAGGCCGCCCACGATGGAGCCGGGCCCGACGAGGTACCCGCCGCTCCGGCGGCCGGGCCCGCGGACGTCGATCCCGGGCCCGAGCGGGGAGCGGCCGCCGGAGACGCTGCCGATGGTGCAGTCCGCCGGCACCCGGAAGTACAGGTGCAGGCCCTGGTGCGGCGTCATCACGGTGAAGGTGTCGGGCCAGTCGGTCAGGCCCCGGATGTCGAGCTGGGTCCGCAGCGTCTCGATGCCGTTGCGGGCCGGGCCGTCGGCCTCGTGTACGTCCAGGTCGAGGGCGACGACCCGCGAGGCCCGGCAGCCGACGCCGACGTTCGCGCCGCCGTCGAGCAGCTGCACGAGCGCAGCCGGGTTGGACGTCGCGCGTTGCTGCCACCCGGGCGTCGGGACGCGGCCGCCGGCGGGGATGGGGAACAGGGCCAGGCCCCGGTCCATCGCCCGTGCGGCGGCCTCGGTGTCGGTCGCCGGGGTCACGCCGCTTCGTCCTCGTCCTCGTAGCAGGTGCACTCGTCGTATGGGCTGGATGACCCGGCGCCGCATTCCCGGCAGTAGATGTCGCGGTCCGGGTCGTCGTAGTCGAGCTCGTAGGCGTACTCGCCGTGGCGCCAGCCGGTGCAGCCGTACGAGCAGCCGCAGCCTTCGGCGCACTCGGGGCAGATCATCCCGTATGTCCAGCCGCACCGTTTGCACATGACCTGGTTGCGGGGGGCGTTGCGCTCCTGCTGCAGGTAGGCGACGGCCTCCTTGTACGTGTTGATGTCGACGTACGTCTCCAGGTACTCGACCAGTGTCTCCCGTTCGTCCGGGTCGGGGTGGCCCAGGAGCGCGATGGCGCAGGCGTGCTTGATGCCCAGCTCCTCCTTGAGGTCGGCCAGGGCCTTCTTCCGCGCGTGGTGCTTCGGCATCTCAAGCTCTCTTCCGCGGCTCGCGGTGATCCCAGACTCACCGGCCGCCAAGAGCGAGGCCAGCAAGGGTGATGCGATGTGGAGGTTGGCTCGGCGCGGAGCACCTTTGGTGGAACTCGTCCGGTCTGGGCCAGACGAACCGGGCCACGAGCCGGGCCCACGACCCAACGGTCGCAGTTCTGACTGTAGCGGAGGGAGCCAACCCCTGGGGGGACTCTCGCGTGTCGGCGCGGGAATGGGTGATACGCCTCGTACCTGACGCACGAGTGCGAGGCATATCACTCCAGTTCAGAAGGGGGACTGAGACGCGGGGTTCGCTGGGTTGGCCATGGCGACGCGATCGGAGTGGATGCGGTGGGCCTTGCGGCCGGCGGGCGACTGCATGAGCGCGGTCGCGGAGTGCTCGATCATCGCCACGTGCACGCTGAGCGGCGCGGTGACCCGCACTGAGTAGCCCTGTCCCCGGCGGATCGTCCGGCCGTTCTTCAGCGCCTGGCGGACCGTGTCGTCGGCGACGTCGGCCAGGTGCTCGGCAACCAGGCCGGGGACGTCGACCGCCACGACCGGGTCGGTGGCCACCGCCTGGTCGTCGTCGGCGACATCGTCCCGGCCGTCGCCGTCGAGCAGCTCCGACAGGTCGTCGGGCAGGTCGCGGGCTCCGGCGGCATCGAGGACCCGGCGCACGGTCTTCGGCGCGATGTCGTACTGCCGGGCGAGGGCCTTCACGGCGGCGCCCTCGCGGTACGCCTCCACCAGCTCGACCACCTCGCCCTCATCGAGCGCGGCCGGACGCCCGAGCGTCTTCCCGGTCGCGGCTGCGGCGGCGACGCCCTCCTTGGTGTTCTCCGAGATCATGTCGCGCTGGAACTCCAGCACTGCGGCCAAGACGCTCACCATCATCTTGGTGCCCGGGTCGTCCGAGGCGAGGTCGATGCCGGACAGCAGTCCGGACTCCACGCGCAGGTGCAGGCCCCGCCGGATGAGCACCGGCCGCAGGGCGAGGATGTCCGCCACCGACCGGAACAGCCTCGCGGCGTCGGCGATCCGGATGGTGTCGCCGACGGCGGCCTCCTCTAGGAGCTGCTTGAAGCCCGACCGGTGCAGGGACAGCACCCGGCTGGAGGTCGCCGGGTCCTCGTACGACGGGGCGCCGGCGGCGAGCAGCTGCGCCAGGGCGTGCTTCTGCCGGGCGTCGGTCTGCTTGTCCGTCGAGTGCCGCAGGTACAGCCGGTCAGTGGGCATGGTCGTCACCCGCCGGCCGGGAGTCGATACCGCGCCGGGCGTCGGATGCCGCGAGCCTGCTCGCCAGCGTCTCGGGCTGGTGCTCCTGCCATTCCTCGTCGGAATGGGGCAGGCCGTCGTCCGCGCGGCCGTCCAGGAGCCGGGGAAGGAGAGCGCGCAGGGCGGACGGGGCGGCGAGGCGGGGCACCGGCAACCGGTCCCAGGTCTCGCCCACGGAGCTGAACTCGTCCCACAGCGGCGCGTACGTCCAGCCATCGACCTCGTCCCAGCTCAGAGCCAGACCGTGGGGCCATGCCTCACCGTTGACCATCGGGGCCGCGGTGCGGTCATGGCCGCAGGTGCCCGGCACAGTCATGGGCTCGGTGCGGCGGTAGTAGAACATCGCGCAGAGCACCCCGGTGTCGCTGCGGTACGCGTACCACTCGTCGGGCTCGTACGGCCCGCCGGGGCCGCCGTCGCAGTGAGCGATGGCCTCGGCGTAGGCGTGGTGGGGGAGCAGGGAAGCGTCAGTCACGGTGACCGCTTTCGGTGCCGAGCGGGGTGACGGTGCCGCCGATGAGGCGTTCGGTGGCGTCCATCGCGTGGGCCTTGCAGGCGAGGAACGACTTCCCCTCCACGTCGGTGACCTTGTGGGTCAGCGGTTCACCGCACGGGACTCCCAGCCGGTCGTAGTTCCACGTCCGGCCGCAGGCGAGCTGCGTGCACCGGGTCCGGCCGCCGCTGGAGGCCAGGGTGTTGCCGTGTTCGGGGCAGACGCCCCATGGCACCGCACACACGGAGCCGTCGCGTACGGCGCGGACCCGGGCGAGTTCGCCGGCGGTCTTCTCCAGGGCCTCGCTCACGCCGGTGAGCCGTCCGGTGGCGTCGTCCAGGCGGAAGGCGGTGTGCCGGGTCTCCTCGCTGGCGCGCAGCCGCCGTTCGACGTCGCGGATGCGCTCCTGGAGGGCGGAGGCGTCGGCGATCAGGGCGCGGAGGTCGGCGGGGGTCGGCTCGGGGCCGGTGGCGGCGGGCCGGTCGTCCTGGACGCTGGCCTCCCAGTGGTCGGAGCCGTCGGCGCGGGTGTGCTGCCAGTCCTGGCGGGAGCCGATGATGCCGTCGGCCCAGTCCATAGCGGCCTCGACGTCGCGGTCGAAGTTCTCGCGGAAGGGCTCGTGGCAGTCCAGGAAGCGATTGTCCCGGTTGAGCTGCCAGCCGGTGACGGCGCCGGTGAGGTAGGTCGGGGCGAGGGTATAGCGGGGCATGAGGTCCCCCTCGGTCGTGCCGGGCCGGGCGGCCCTGGCGGTCGATGACCACCATAGGGGGCGAAAACGGGGGGCGCAAGTACGGAATGGATTCCATTGGATCGCCACTCCGGAATGCCCGTGTTTTCACCTGTGTGGGTGACTTCCCTCAATGGATCGGCTACAGGGGGCGCAATCGACCGTTTCCGCCCCCCGTGCGGAATGGATCACGACGTGCCAGCGCGCCGTTCGCGCGCTGGCCAACTGTCGATGCCGGGCAACTGAGATGCTCGGCAGACGATCCCGCCTTCCCCTTGGAGAGCAGCATGGAGCTGAGCGCCACCGGCGAACCCGTCGTGACGCAAGAGGACACCCAAGTCGACGTCGGCCTCGACCTCCAGGCGGGCACGCTCGTCCTCGCCCAGGAGGGCGCGGACCTCGTGGCCTACCACGCCCTGGTGGAGTTCGCGGCGCTGAAGGGGCAGCCCTGGACGGCGCAGCAGGTGAAGTTCTCGGCTCAAGGGCCAGACGGCACGTCGGTAGCGCTGGTCGTGGACCTCCTCAACGACGCCTGCGACGGGCCAAGGGACGGCCTCCCCGCAGTGATCTGGCGAGTGGTGGCCCTCGCCGCGACGTACGCAGGCGACGTCGGCATCACCTACGCGCCTCCCGCCTCCTGACGACCGGGTGCCGCAGGCCCGGTGCGATCCCGCCCCGCTGATGAATGGGATAGGGGCGCCTCCCTCGTACGGCCTTCCCGCCGGGCCCGGGTGGAGCCAGGCTGGGGGCGTGGCCAGGAGACCAACGCGCCGCTGTGAGCAGTGCCGCAGGCCGTTGCCCCCGGACGCGGGGCCGAACCGCCGGTTCTGCGACACCGTCTGCCGCTCGCGGCACTGGCGGCGGGTGCACCGGCAGGCCACGGTCTTCGCGCTGGCGGTGTACCGCAGCCTGGAGGCCCTGGGCATGGCCGCGACCGACTCGTACGTCGACGGCCGGTGCCCGATGTGCGGGTGGGGCGTGCCGGTGAGGAAGCGCAGCGACTCGGTGTACTGCTCGAAGCGGTGCCGTACGCGGGCCTGGAGGGCGCGGAAGCGGCTCGCGACGGCGGGGCGTGACGCTTCCGAACGGTCGTGACGGCAGGCGTCACCGCGAGGCGCCTATGCGTCACGATGGATCACATGGGGCGGTATCCGCCGGCGGGCCACCCGAGGATGCGGGCGATCACGCCGCGGCGCATCAGCGAGAACACCGACTCCATCCGTTGGAGGACGTGCCACATGTCGTCCGGCTCGCCGTGGGTCGGGTAGACGCGCTGCTCGGCAGCGTCCAGCTCATCCCGGTGAGCGCGCTGCTGGAGGTAGGTCTCCAGACGCTCTAGCTCACCTTCGAGCGGCGTGCACATCTCCGTGACCCGGTCCAGGGCCTGACGCAGGTCCTGGTCCACCTCGGCGGCGGGGCTCATCTCGGCGAGGGCGCGCACGAGCTGGCCCGCGTGGGTCAGCATCTGCATTCGGTGGGCGATCGGGGGCAGCCGGGCGTTCTCGGCGTACCAGGCCGCCCGCATGGCATCGACCGCGGCCGCCAGTTCACCGGCTATTCGCCGCTCGGCCGGAGTTGGCGGCTTGACCGACCCCAGCCGCGTCCACCGCGCCATGTCCACCGCCTCGTACGCGGCCCGCCGGCGCAGCTCCCAGGGGGTCGGCGGGAACGGACGGTTGCTGCTGCCGTCCCCCAGCTCGATGTCGTCCATGCCCGGACCGTACGGCAGTCGGGCGCGTGAAGGGATGCGGCGGTGAAGATCGGAAAACGGCTCCGTGACGTGCCCTCTGCCTCACGTTCTCCGGCGTCCGCGAGTGATTGCCTATCCGGAGCACCCCAAGGGGCCCACAGGAGCGCACAGCGATTTCCGCAGGTCGGCGGCATGATCGCCGGTAACCCGTGTGACGGATGCCCGATCTGCCCGACTCGCGCGCGGGGGAGGACAGCCGTCTCCCACGGGAGAACGATGATCGCCAGTAACCAGGGCCCTCGCACTCCGCAGCCGCCGACGTTCCGACCCGCCCGCCGGTGGCCCGACGGGGTGGCTTCTTCCCCTCTTCTGACCCTGAGTTGGAAACGAAGAGGCCACCCACCGCACGACTTGCAGCGCCGTGACCTGCACGGTGTCCGGTTCGTCCGACAAGTTTTGTCGGGCACCGAGGGCTGGACCTCTTGCACGAGTTCGCGGCGGCCGGTGAGACCGAGACGCAAGCGCGCGAGACCTGGTATCTCGCGCGCGATGGGCCGGTCCCAGAAGTCCCACGAAGCACGCGACGGTAGCCATGCCGGTCCGTACGGTGCGCGCCCATGACGAACACGAACACCCCCACGACGCCCGCCCGCCGCAAGCCGCGCCGCCAGGGCCGCCCCTCGCTGCTGACCCCGACGACCATGGACTTGCTCACCCGGGCGACCGCCGTGGGCCTGCCGATGTCACAGGCCGCCGACGCGGCCGCAGTGGGCCGCAGCACCTTCCTGCGCTGGATGCGCATGGGCGAGGACGCCGTCGAGGAACAGCAGGAGGGGCATCTCGACGTCGACTCCCCCAACCCGCACGCCGCGCTGTACGCCCGAGTGACCCGAGCCCGCGCCGCGGCGGCCGCACGCGCTACCGGTCAGATCGAAGAGGCGGCCCGGGGCGCCGTCGTCTCCGAGACGTACCGGACGTGGACAGACCCGGTCACCGGCGAGGTCCGGAGCGAGCGCCGTATCCGCCGGCGGCCGGGCGACTGGCGAGCATCCGCCTGGCTGCTCGTACGACTCGACCCGCAGCCGAAGAGTCTTGACGAGCTGCTGGACGAAGAGGACGCACGCATACGGGCAGAGCGCGGCGAGAGCGCGGTCACGCCCGACTTGCGGGACCTCGCGGCCCGGCTGCAAAAGACGTTCGTGCAGGGCCAGGAGCAGCCGCCGGTGCTGTAGCCCGGTGGTCAGGTTCTCGGGAGGTTCCGTCAGGCCGACGAGGAAACCGGGTAGGGGCTCAACCCTTCCGTTACCCGGTTCAACCCGTCGCCGTTCTCAGCCGGATCCAAGAGCGTCTTCGCCGATAACTTGCTCGCCCCCGCGCGCGTACGAACCCTGACGACCGGTCGCGGCCGCTGCGGAAAAGGGCGGTGCCCCCCGGCGCGAACGGCCGTCACCACGACGATGGCTGACCGCGTCGGGGGGCACCGACCGGAGCGGGGGCCTGGGGGCCAGCGAAGGCCACCAGCGGCCACCGGCCTCAAGCTCCGCAGGCAGCAGACGGCACCGTTTCACCCCCCGCGCGCCTGACGGCGCCGCATGACTCCGCTCCACTCCTGACCGTGAACTGTTCCACTACCCACTAACTTGCTCCGCCGGAACTCCGATCGCTTCACTGGAACCCCGTCTACGAAACCCCGTACCAACCCCTCGACAACCCCGTACCCCCGCCCCGACCTGCTCCCCTGAAAACTCCGAGACCACCCCCTCGTCCCACGTAGTGAGGGGGTGGTCTCGGAGATGGAAGGGCGTCCGTGCAGGTCGGGGCGGGGGTACGCATGTCCCGCAGGAACACCCTGGGATACACCCCCGGATACACCCAGGACATGCCCTCGGCCACACCCGCCGACGTCCCGGTCGAACGCGAAACTGGGCCCAGTAAGTACTAACTCGCTGCCCTCAGCGAAGCGACCGTCAGGACCGGATCAGGTCACCTGATCGCATAGCTTGCTCCCGCCCCCGGTCGTGTTCGACCTCCCCGGAAACCCGGGCACGGCCGGGGACGGCGGGCGGCTTACTGATATCAGTAAGCACTAACTCGCTCCTGCTCCGAACCACGCCCGCCGGGTAATGCACATGGTGTGCTTGCGCAGTTCCTGACGGGACGGTCGGCGGTGTGCACAAGGTGTGCCGTCGCTCGTCGGCTCGAATGCAAGAGCTCCGGTGTGTCCGTCGTCTTGGTGCCGTGTCCGGCAGGGAGGGTGTGGCCCGAGAGGTGGCGATCAGGCTCCGCGGTTCCCCAGCGGCCGGCGGCCGGTGCGGACTGGCGGCGCGGCCGTTTCCGGGGCCTCGACCCACTCGCCCTCGGCGGCCCGCTCGGCGGCGGTCATCGCGCGCCGGTCGCGTGTCGGGATGGTGATGACGGGGCCGGGCCCGAGTGTGCGTCGAGTGGTACTCATGCCCGCAGTCTGCCGTGTACGGAGACGACTGCGCCTCCGTCTCCTGGAAGGACAGCTTGGCGGACCTCTGCGGGAGGGCAATGGCGCAGAGTTATGCGGGTTGGTGGTGGGGGTGTTGGGTGGCGGGACGTCTTCCCCCCGGAGTTCGGCGGACGGATGAGCGAGCACCTCTGGCACTTCGTCCGTTTACGGTTTCGTCCGTGACGAATTCGGAGCAGCAACCCGGTCCCGACGGTGACGACCTGGCGGTGCGTGGCGACGTCCTTGCGGTGCTGGAGACGGTGTCCGTGAGCGAGCGGCTGAAGTCGACGTCGTGCGCCTGGTGCGGCAGACCGGTCTTGTACGCGGGCGTCGGCCGGCCCCCGAAGTACTGCCGGGACTCCCACCGCAAACGCGCGTCGGAGGCGCGTACGGCACAGCGCCGTGCGGGCCGTCCGGTCGATCAGGGTGGCCAGACGACAGAGCCGGTGCGCGAAGTGGTCGAGCGGACGGAGACGGTCACGCGCACGACGGTGCGCCGCGGCCCGTCGAAGCTGCGGTTGCCGGAGGACATCTACGAGTGGCAGCACGCGCTTGGGCAGCTGCAGAACGAGGTGCGGGCCGGGCGCCTCGCCGGGTTCTACGACGTCTTGGTGCGGGACCTTGAGGAGACGGCGCGTGTCGTGCGCGAGCACCAGGGCGCGGCCGCGAAGGTGCCGGCACCGCGGCCGCCACGTCCGCAGGGCAGCAAGAAGAAGCGTCGCAAGCGTCGGTGACGGCGCGCGAATATCGTCACGGACGAAACCGTAGGCGGTCGACGTGCCAGAGGTGTAGCCGTATTGGCCCAAGCACGGAGTGCGGCGGTTTCCACGCTCGGGTCCTCCGGGCAGAGCAGGCGGCGCGGCGGATGTTGTGGCGCGGCACGTTCGCGCTCCGGTGGACGTCAGCGTGCTCCTGGTGCTCGTCGTCGGCGTACGTCATCGCGGTGACGTACGGGCGGTGGCGAAGACGTACAGGACGACGGCGGCCGCGCTCGCTGGAAGGTGCTGTCCTCGGCGCCGGAGTATCCAACGGGATAACTTGCTCGCCGCCGTGCTGCCACCGGATGCGCGGCGGGTGGGCGCTGCCGGGCCGAAGGCCCGTAACAGGGCGTGGGCGAAGCCCTCGTTCTTCGCTCCCCCCCGGGAACGCAAAAAGGCCCCCCGCACCGAAGTGCGAGGGGCCTTGTCAGGGAGGGCTATCGGCTGGGTGGGACGGTCGCGGACGCGGGTGCCGGCGGCCGGTGGGCCGTAGTGTCGTCGGCGTTGGCCGTACCGAGCCAGTAGGCGGCGAGCAGAGCGAGCGCGGTCAGGCCCCACCGGCGGGCCTGTGCCTTGAGCGTCCGCCTGGCCAGTGCGGGGGCGGACAGGGTGAAGGTGAAGGTCCACCGGATGGGCTTGGCGGGAGATGACATCAGCGCACCAGGCTCTCCGGTTCCAGGGTCCAGAACCGCGTGATCGGTGTGATCCGGGTCGGCCTGCGGTCGGCGCTGTCGAGCATCTGCTGCACACACCGGTTGAGCGCGTGCTTGTAGATCTCGCTGCGGGTGAAGTCGGGGTGGACGTCGAGCACGTCGTTCGCGGTGCTGAAGCCCAGTTCAGGCACCTCGACGGTGATGACGTAGTGGTACTTCATGCGCTCGTGCCCTCCGTGTGTCGGGTCCAGGTCCAGGGCTCGCCGCTGCCCGCGGCGAGAGCGGCGGCCCGTCCGAGCCGCGCGGCGATGTCGACGTACCTGTGCTTGAGGAAGCGGCCGGCGGCCAGGCGGCGCAGCAGGATCGCGAGCAGGGCGGCCTCGTCGGCACCGAAGCTGTGCTCCCGCTCGCCCGCGTCGTCCAGGACCCGGGTCAGCGGTTCCCGGTCGGCTGCGGGCAGGCTGCCCTGTGCGTGCTGTCCCAGCTCGTGGAGCTGGCGGACGCTGAACGTCTCCCTGCCGTAGAAGTCCGCGCCGTGGCTGACGGTGATGTGGGTGGTCATCTCGTCACCGCCGCACCTGGTTGCGGGTGCTGGCGAACACGCCCCGTGTCGTCTGGTCGACGTTCGTCGTGTGCTGCACGACGGTGCCCTCGTAGTGGTGGTGGGTCTCGGTGTGCACGCCCCGGAAGCAGCGCGCGGTGAAGGCGATGGCGAGGACCAGGGCGACGGGCGCGGTGCCGCCGACGGCGAGGGAGACCGGGTCGGCCTGACCCGACGCCCACAGCACGAGCGAGGCGGCTGCCCCGAGAGGCAGGGAGGCGAGGCCGCCGGCGAGCATCAGACCGGAGGCGTCCGTGGCGCGCTGGCTCATGGGCGGGCGGCCGGGCTGAGGCCAGGGCATGGCGTCTCCGGTGGTCGGCACGGGCGTGACGTCGCGGTAGCTGGTGGCCACGGGCCCGTTCTCGCTCAGGCCCTCGGCGATGAGCCGGGCGGCCTCGGCCTCCTCCCGCGCCTGGCGCAGGGCGTCGGTGTGCTCCACTGGAATCTCCTTCTTCGTCGCGATGGGGAAGGGCCGGGGCCCGGAGGCGTCATCTCCAGGGCCCCGGATCATGCGTGAGCAGGTCAGCGGGCGATCTCGTACAGGCCGCGTGCGGCGCGGGCGACGTCGCCGGCATCGGCGAGCACCCCAAGGGCGTTGCGGACGGAGCCGACCGACTTCACCTCGGGGCCGCCGTCGGCGTTGACCAGGACGTGGATCTCGTCGGGGCTCATCGGGTCCTCGACCTCGGCGAGGACGGCGCGGATGCGGTCCGCCAGGAGCGCGGCTCCGCGTCCGCCCCGGGTCGCCTGGGCCTTGGCCTCCTGCTTCTCCTGCTGGTCCTTCACGGCCTCGCACAGCGCGGCCATGGCGGCGGTGCCGCGGGCGTCGTACGCCTCGCCCGCCGCGTCCAGGGAGGACTCCTCCAGCCGGGCCGGGGTGCCGGGCCCGTACAGGGCGAGGATCTCCGGGTCGAGGCCAGGCATGGGCCGGATGGAGCCGATGCGGAAGTGCCGCATCATCGACGTCGGGTGCTGCCCGGACAGCAGGTAGGCCATCCCCTGGGTGTCGCACACGTCATCGTCGTCATCGGCGCCCGCAGCGAACTGGCTGCGCAGTGTGCGGGGCTTGAGGCTCTTGGGGATCGGCACCAGCTGGGTGCCGGCGGGCAGCAGTCCGTCCGCGACGAGCTGGCGCATCATGCTGGACGACCAGCGCAGCAGCGTGACCTCGCCCTCCTTGAGCATCGCCCGCAGGGTGTCGGAGCCTCCCAGCTCCTCCAGGTGCCCGGCCTGCGCGTCCAGTTCCTCCCCGATGCCGACGGACCGGCCGGTACGACCCAGCTCCTTGACGAGGTAGGTGCCCTCGTCGCGGTACGGTGCGCCCTTCTCCAGAAGGCGGTTGGCCTCGTCAACCCGTACGGACAGCAGCGGGTCGGGGTCGCCAATGAGGAACGCGTTGCGGCCCAAGGCGGTGTAGCGGGGCTGGCGGCACTGCTGCGCGACGGCGACGGCCGCCCGCAGCATCAGGATGACCTCCTCCGGGCTCGTGGCGATCCAGTCGACCTGGCCGCGGGCCTCCGGGGCGGACTGGCCGCCCTTGAGGTCGCCGTACCAGCTCACGATGCCGTTGCGCTTCTCGCAGGCCAGCATGTACTGGACGGTGCGGGACTTGCCCGCGCCGGTCGTGCCGAACGTCAGGGCGCGGACCGCGGAGCCGGTGCTGGGGTCGAACAGGCGCCGGCGGGCGGGGCGGCCGTTGTGGTAGCGGCCGACGACGATCCGGCCGTGCGCGTCCATGAGCATGTCCTCGGCGCTCGGCGGCGGCATCTCCGTGAGCGGGTTGGACGGGTAGACCGTGACCAGCGCGTGCCGGGAGCCGTCGGTCTCCACGGCGATCCGGCCCGGGTCGGCGATCTCGAAGGCGCTCGCGAGGGCCGCCAGGTCGTACTTGATGACCTGGCCCGGCGGGACCTGGACCATCAGCTCCACGATCTGGTCGTCCGGAAGGGCAGGGGCGGCGGTGGTGATGGTCATGCGTCGACCTCCTTGGTCATGCTGACGGGCTTGGTCATGGAGCCGAAGTTGATGGATTCGATCTGCGCGCCGGGCATGGCCAGCGGCGCGATGCGCGTGGCCCAGAACGTCCGGGCGTCCAGGGCCGCGTCGGCGATGCCGACGGTGAGCAGCTGCACGGAGGCGCCGCGGCCGGGCACCGGCCCGACCTCGATCTCGCCCTCGGGGACGTCCATCAGCGCGGACAGCCGCCGGGTGGAGATCTCCGGCACCGGCTGGCCGGGGGCGGCGGCGCGGATGACCGCCTTCATCGCGCGCTCGCCGGTGCGCTCGATGTCCTCCAGGAGCGTGCCGGGCGCGGCGCCGCCCTCGATGGCCACGCGCTCCGCCCACCACTGGGCGGCCGGGTGCACGTCGGCCGGCTGCTCGGAGACGACCAGGTCCTGGGCGGACGTGGCGGGCGGCAGCGGCGGCACCAGCATGTGGCGCGCGGCCCGCGCCGGGCGCAGCCACCAGGTGCCGGCCGACCACAGCCCCACGGCCAGGGCCTCGGACCAGTGGAACCCGGGCACGATCGCCTCAGCGGCCAGGACCACCGCCAGGGAGACGCCCGGCGCCGCGTACAGCACCTGTGCGGTCCTGGTCTGCTGGTTGGGTACCTCGTGGGTGCGCAGGGACGTCAGATGGCCGTCGGCGTCATAGGTGACCTCGCGCACGACCTTCGTCTTGGCGCGGCGCGTGGGCAAGAACAGCAGCCCGGTCCCGGTGACGGCGCCGGTCACGACGGCCGCGGCGAGCAGCGGGTCGGCGGTGACCGCCGGGATAAGGCCAGCGCTCGCCGCCGCGGTGCCGACGACCGTGGCCGCCCGCCCGGTAAGGGAGCGGGCGGTGTCCATGCGGCGGCGTGCGGCGAGCAGCTGGCCGCGCAGCCGCTCGATGCGGGCAGGGGAAAGCATCCGTGCACTCCGTTCTCCCCGGCCGGGCCGGGGACGGGACGGCGAAGCGGCGGCCACACCGGCGGCCGCCGCTTCGTCAGGGGGTGGTCAGCGGTTGCTGTAGAACTCCGCGTCGGCCATCTCGACCGGCATTGCGTCGATGGCCTCGGCGACCGGCCCGTAGTCGGCCTGGTGACCGGCGGCGGCCTGGTCGAACAGCGCCGCCAGGTCCTCCGTCGCGGCCGCCATCGCGTCGGCCTCCTCCAGCACCGCCCGCATGACCGCCGCGGCCTCGTGGTGCTCGGCGACGCTGTCGCTGTCGACGTGCAGGCCGGCCATCTGCTCGGCGAGTCGGTCCACGGACTTCGAGCAGCCCTCGACGTACCGGTACGTCGAGCGGACCTGCTCGCTCAGCCCCCGCAGCCGGGCCCCGGCGATGGTGAGCTGGGCAACGACGACGACGTAGCGCGCGGCCTCTACGATCACCTCGCCGCTGGCCTCGATCGCCTTGCCGGTCGCGGACCGCACGCCGACGGAGCTGGCCTCTTCTAGTGCGCTCATCAGGGCATCTCCTACTTGTTGTGGTACTCGCGCTCGGCCGGGCGGGCGTGGCCCATGTCCTTGGTGACGTCCGCCGGGTGGCGGTGCTTGGCCTCGGTGTGGTCCCCGGCCGTGGAGATGGACTCGGCCGCACGGGGCAGGGCCGCGGCGATGGCCTCGGCCTTGGCCTTGACCTCGCCGGTCTTCTCCATCAGGCGCAGGACCATGCCCTCCAGGACGCCGGGCACCTTCAGCTCCACGACCTTGGCGTGCAGGGCTTCGAGCTTTGTCACCAGGCGCTCGCAGCCGTCGGCGGCGGCCAGGGCCTCGTCGACCCCGGCGGTGATCTCCTCGGCCATGTCAGCGTCCGCGTCGATGACGTCGTAGACCGTCAGCTCCGCGTCCCGGTACTGCGTGTCGGGCTTTCGTACGGGCACGCTCACGAACCTGGCTCCTGTCTGTGCGGGGGGTGCGGCCGGGGCTGCGGGGAGCGGCTCCGGCGAGGGGGTGCTGGCGGCCGGGGCCGGGGCCTCTCCCGCCACGGTCAGGGCCGCGACCGCGACCCGGGGCGGATCCTTGGGCGGGCGCAGGATCTCCGTCTCCACCACGTACTCGGGCTCGGTGTACGCGGGCGGCGGGCGCATCCCATCCGTGCCCGGCCCCGGCATCCCGAAGAACGGCGGGGGCGGCGGGGGGCGGTAGTCCTCGTACACGAAGTCCCAGTCCGGCCCGTTCGTGTCGCCCGCCGGCGGCGGAGCCCCGGCGGTGTCCGGCCCGGCCGGGCCCGGCTTGCTGGCTTCTTCCGCCTGCGGCTTGCCGTTGACCGTGCCGCCCTTCGCCTTCCAGCCGCCCTTGGCGCCGTCCGGTCCCAGCGCGCCGGGTACCGGCTTGTCCGGGTCGAACAGCCGCGGCTTCGGGGGATCCGGCTTGTCCTTCCCGTCCGGGTCGGCCTTAGCCTGCGGCTTCGGTTTCTTCGTCAGGTCGACCTTCTCGCCGCTGTCCGGCTTCTTCGCGGCCCCGGCCTGCGGCTCCTTGGGCTTGTCGGTCTTCTCCGGCTTGGCCTCGGGCTTGTCCGGAGAATTCGGCTTCTGGTCGGGGCCCTTGCCGTCCTTCCCGGCCTTGTCCTTCGCCGGGTCGGTGTCCTTGGCTTTGTCCTGCTCTTTCGCCTTGCTTTGATCCTTGGTCTTGTCCTTGACCAGGTCGACGTTCTTCGCCTTGTCCCTGGCCTTGTCCTTTTCGGCTTTGCGGTCGTCCTTGGCCACCTGCCGCTTTTGCTTTTGCTCGCGGGCCAAGTCCCGGTCTTTCGTCCGGTCCGCGAGGTCGGCGGCCTGCTTCGCTGCTCGGCGGTTGTTGCGGGCCTTGGCGTTCTCCTTGGCGACCGGGCCGTCCGGGCTGCGCTTCCAGCCGCCGTCCTGGCCCTTGCTGTCCTTTCCGGACGCGCCTTTGCCGCCGCCGGTGCCGCCGGAGGACCCCTTGCTTCCCGAGGAGCCCGAACCGCCGCCGGAGCCCTTCGATGTCCCTCCCGAGCCCTTGTGCTGCCCGCTGGTGCCCTTGAAGCCGCCGCCCTGGCCCTGGGTGCCGCCACTGCCGGAACGGCCGCCGGACGCCCCGCCACTGCCCTTCTTGGCGCCGCCGGAGGACCCGTTGGAGGAGGACCCGTTGGAGCGCAGCGACGACGGAACCTTCGAACCGCCCCCGCCCCCGGGCGACTTTCCGCCTCCGGAGCCGCCTCCGCTTGACCCGCCGCCCGGCTTCCCGCCGCCTCCGCTGCCGCTGCGGCCGCCGCCGGAACCGCTTCCGGTCGATCCGCCGCCTCCGCTGCGGCCCCCGCCGCCGGCCTTCTGCGTACGGCCGTACTCCGGGCTCGCCTGCATCCTCCCGGCTGCCCTGTCCGCGGCCTTGTCTGCGGCGGTGCGGGCCTGGTCGGCGACCGCCTTGCGGTGCTCGGCACGGGCGCGGGCGCCCTGGGCCAGCTGCCACATGCCTTGCGCGCAGGCGACGCCGACGGCCGCGATGACCGCCATGCCCATCACCGCTGCGTCCCGGGTGCGGGGGTTGGCCGGGTCCTCCGGCGGCGGGGGAACGAACGCACCCTCGTCTTCGTCGGATTCCGCTTCCGGTACGCCCGCCACACCCATGTGCAGCGGCGGGGCCATGTCGAAGACGTCCGGCAGCGCGGGCCAGGAGCCGACCGGGATCGTGTCCACGGTGTCGTCCTCCCCCACGCCGGCGGGCTCCTGCGAGGCGCCTCCTGCCGCATCGAGCGACGGCGGGAGACTGACGTGCGGGAGGGTCAGCAGGTCTCCCAGCCTGCTGGACCGGTCATCGGTGCTCACGATCTCTCCCTCCTGGGGGTTGACACAGGGTCACGTCATGGGCGACCCTCGCGCGTCGCGCGTACGCGCGTCGCGCCTTGGCCCCCCGGAGACCCGGGGGACCGGCGGTGATGATGAAGATGTGCATTACGCGGCGTGACGGCCCTGACGGACCGCGTCCGCCCGCTCCATGTCCGCGGCCCACTGCGCCAGCTCCTGCGCGAGCTTGTGCATGGCGGCCGCGTCGCCGTTCTTCTGGGCCCGCTTGGCGGCGGCCTTGGCCCGGTCGAAGCAGATCCGAGCGAGGTCGGCGTCATCGGTCGCCGCCTGCATCCTCGGGTTCCAGAACGCCCCCAGGTTCCGGAGCCGCTTCAAAGCCTCCGGGCTCATTCCGTTTGCGCTCACGCGGACCGCTCCTTGGAAACCAGGGAGAGAAATCCGTCCCCGGCGCCGGCGGCCCCGACGGTGGGCGGCTCGACCGGCTTGGGCGGCACGGCCTGGGCCGTTCCGGCGGTGACCTGCGGCGCCTGCTTGGCCTGCTGCTTCTCCAGCGCGGCCTTCTTGCGGGCGGCCGGGATCTCGTGGCGGCCCTTGCGGTAGCGGGCCTCCAGGTCGAAGGTCAGCTTCGCCGCCTTCTCGATGTGCTCCTGGATCTCGGCGAACGGGCCGGTCACCCAGCGGTGCCGCCACCACGCCTCGAAGCTGTTGTAACCCTCCGGCTTGTTCGCCTTCCACATCGCTTCGGCGTCCCGGCGGATCTCTGCGACGTAGGCGGCCTGAGCGTTGAGCACACCGCGGAGCTGGCTGGAGAACGCCTCCACCAACTCCGGCTTGGTCAGCATGTCCCCGGACCACTCCGGTCCGGCCGTCGTCCTGCTCATCAGGGGGAGCTCCTCTACCGTGTGGTCGTGACCAGGACACGCCCCGGTCGCGACCAGGGCAGATCATCCGTCCCTGGTCGTGCTGTGACTGCTTCCGGCAGTCGCGACGAAGGCCAGCCCGGCGGGCTGGCCTTCATCGGTGGTGCCGGACTGTTCAGGCGGCTGCCTCTTCGACCTCCTGGCCGTCGCCGCCGGCCGCCTTGCGGACCTTCGAGACCCAGCCGATCGACCAGCCGGTCTTGTCCGCGAGATCCCGGATGCTGGCGCCCGGGGTGTTCACGATCAGCGCGCGAGCGTCGTCCGCGGGGAGCCGGTCGTCGTTCACGGGCTCCTTCTCCGAGGTGTTCACCGGCGCTGCCCTGCGGGTGTTCACGGAAGTGTTCACCGCGTCGGCGTCGGTGTTCACGCTCTGCCGTTCACGGCGTTCACGGGCGAGCCGCTCGGCCCGTTCACGGGTCTCCCGGTCCTTGCGTTCACGGGCGACCCGTTCAGCCTCCTTCTCCTCCCGCTCCTTGTGTTCACGGGCCTCCCGTTCCTGGCGTTCCCGCTCCTCGCGTTCCCGCCGCTCCTCGGCCGCGCGCTGCTCCTTGCGCTCCTCCCGATCAGCCTCCGCCCGCAGGCGGTCGGCCTCGGCTTCCCGCTCTTCACGGGCCAGCCGCGCCTCGTGTTCCAGGCGCTGCCGCTCCCGCTCTGCCTCCCGGTCCAGGCGTTCACGCTCAAGGCGCTCCTGACGCTCCTGCTGGCGTTCACGCTCGTCACGGTCGCGCTGTTCACGCTCACGGCGGTCGCGTTCACGGGCCTCGCGCTGCTCCTGTTCGTGAACACGCTGTCGCTCGACCTCCTCGCGCTGTTCACGCTCAATCCGTTCCAGCGCGCGGGTGATCGCCCGGCGGTACGCGAGGCTCGCCTCGGCGGTCACGATTAGGAGGGTCGGGGCGACCGCGTGAACAGCCACGCCGACCAGGTCGCCGGCCAGCGCGGAGTCGCCGATGTTCAGCGCCACCGTGAACAGGCCGGTGAGCCAACGCAGCACCACCGGCCACCGGCCGCCGTCACCTCCGAGCCGCGAGACCGTGGAGTCGAGCCGGATGACGATGACCACCGCCGCGTCGACCACGACCGGCAGGATCGGCGCCGTCCAGCCCCACCCGTCCGGGGTGACCCGCTCCACGAGCGGGGTCACCGTCAGGACGGAGAACAGCACAGCCCCGAACGTGATCATCCACGTGCCGACGCTCAGCGTCCGGTCGGCGGCCGTGATCTGCTTCTTCGTCAGGGTCGCAAGCTTCAAGACCCTTACTCCTCGTTCTCTCGGTGCTTCGGGCACTGGCACAGCGGCCAGACCACAGGATTCTCGGGGGGCGGAGCGTCGCCGGTGTAGACGTTGATCTGCTCTCCGTACGTACGACCGCTGTCACGGCTGACCCGCAGCGTCATCCGCGGGCCCTCATCGTGCGGCTTGTACTTCTGGCCCATCACCACGCACCCCCGCAGGTCCAGCCGGGGTAGGCGTCGAGGGCGCTGCAGCGCTCGGGGTGCTCGGCAGCCAGCCGGGCGAACGCTGTGTCGACGGGGTCGACCGCGTGGTTCTGCTCAAGGAGCCCGTCGCGCACCCTGCGGCAGTGCTCCTCACTCGCGTTCTCCACGACCAGCCGCTTCTCCTGCCGGTCCCACAGCGTCGCGAACCCTCCGTCCCGGCCGATGACGTACCGCATCACGTCACCGCCTCGATCACCGCGACCAGCCGGTTCAGCGCCACGTTCTGCGGGTCGACCGCCGACTCGCGGCGGATCCTCGCGGAGCGGTAGTGCGCGTACACCCGCCGGCGGGCCATCACCGACAGCAGGCCGGGGCTGGTGATCTGGTTGCCGCGCAGCAGGAACTGCCAGGCCATCAGCCACACGTCCTGGGCCAGGTCCTCGGCGTACGCGGCCCGGTCCTCGATGCGCAGTGTCCGCGCCACGACGCGCAGCACCCGCTGGTGTTCGTTCGCGTACAGCTCCGCCAGATCGGTGGCCAGAGCCTGCACATGGGTACGGTTCATCTGGGTCGCACCTCCGTTGTGCGATCTGGGGCCCGGCCCCGGCTGGTCCCCGCCTCGCCCGCGGGGGCCTGCCAAATGAAGAAGCCACGCCCTCCGAAGCAGCGCATCCGCGCCGCCAGCGCCCCGGACCGGACTCGAACCGGTCACTTCCTTCGAGGCACGCCGGTCTTCACCTGCTTGTTTCCGACCCCCCACACGCTCGGAGGCAGCAGGTCCACGGGTTACCGGCAGTTCCCT
This sequence comes from Streptomyces sp. NPDC017529, assembly GCF_044329785.1. Classification (NCBI taxonomy): domain Bacteria; kingdom Bacillati; phylum Actinomycetota; class Actinomycetes; order Kitasatosporales; family Streptomycetaceae; genus Streptomyces; species Streptomyces sp. NPDC017529. The sequence goes on along the minus strand of NZ_JBIRJY010000034.1, from coordinate 25,576 downwards.
GATCTTCAGTTCTCAAGGAGCGGGCGCTTCCTTCAGGACGCCATCACGCGCTATCCCTCCGGGCGCACCCCGCATCGCGCCGACCCAACTAGTTGAGTGGCGTGCGGATCGATTAACCCACCTCTACCAGCGAGTGTCAACACAACTAGCTGAGTGCTGAATATCCGAGTTGCTGACCTGCGGAAACACGGGTAGGAAACACCTAACGGCGGTCCCGACTTCCGATGCTCAACTAGCTATGTCATGCTTGGCCGCCGACGCAGCAAACGGACAATGAGAAAGGAGCGGAGGGCCGTGGCCAAGAAGGAGCCGGGCAAGATCGAGCGGATCGCCGCCGATCTCCGGGCAAAGATCGAGAGCGGGAAGTACCCGCCGGGCAGCAAGCTGCCCAGCGCGTCCGAGCTCCAGGCCGCTGAGGGGATCGCCTTCCAAACGGCGCGGGACGTGTTCCGCGCCTTGGAGCGGGAAGGACTGGTCTTCACCCGGCAGGGCAAGGGTTCGTTCGTGACGCCGTTCATCGGCAAGATCACTCGCGACGGGACCGGGCGCTACCAGCCTGCGGCCCGCTCCGAGGGCGGCGCCCGCGGAGCGTTCGAGGCGGAGCTGAATCGTCTCGGCTTGGTCTACAAGCCGTCCCCCACTGAGATCGGCCGGGCCCGGCCCCCACGAGAGGTCGCCGAAGCCTTCGGTCTGCACCACTCTTCGAAGGCCATCTACCGCCAGCGCGCCATGAAGGCCGGCCGGGACGCCACGGACCCCTCCGAGGGGTTTGTCGTCCAGCTCGCCACCTCGTGGTTCCCCGTCGACATCGCAGGTGGAACCCCGATCGAGCAGCAGGACACCGGACCTGGCGGCAGCAAGAACCGCCTCGCCGACCTCGGCTTCGTCCAACGCCGCATCCGCGAGTCGATCGAAGTCAGGTTCCCGACCTCCGAGGAGGCGACGGCCCTGCACATTCCCGACGACCGGCAGGTATACGAGCTGGTCCACCATGCCACGACTGCGGAGGACCGCGTCGTCGAGGTAGCGGTGCACGTCATGCCCGCGAACATCTGGCGGTTCTCGTACACGTGGGACCTGGACGCCGACTGACGTCCGACCCGCACCGACCATCACCCACTCAACGAAGGAGCGACATGCCCAGCAACACCATCGGCGCAGACGGGACGATCACCCGGGACGCCCGGAGCCGGTATCGGCAGAGGGCTGAAGGCGGAGCTCACGGGGCCTTCGAGGCCGAGACCAAGCGCGCTGGCGGCAGCCCGCGCGCGGAGATCGACGTCGTCCGTGGCCCGGCTCCCGCCGACCTCACCGACGTTCTCGGGAGCACCGAGTCGGAGGTCATCATCCGGCGCCGCCGCATGTACGACGGCGACCGCCTGGTCCAGCTCGCCGACACCTACATCCCCGCCTTCGTCGCAGAGGCCGCGCCGGCCGTTGCCCAGCTCGACACGGGCACGGGCGGGATCATCTCGCGCATGGCCGACGCGGGCCTGGCCCAGACGGACGTCGTAGAAGACGTTTCTCAGACGCCTGCGACCGCCGAACAGGCCGAGGCGCTGGGTGTTGAGCAGGGCGAACTGCTGCTGACCATCCTGCACACGGGCCGGACCAAGGACGGCCGCACTGTCGAGGTCACCAGGCATGTCCTTGGTCGGGGTTGGACGCTGCGCTACGGCGTCCCGCTGGACTGACCCATGCTCCACACCGCCCGGCTCCTCTAAGAGCCGGGCGGTTTCAGAAGAAGAGGCCCAGTTCTCAGGGGGTGTAACCCGTGAACGACCTGCTCAAAGAAGCCCTGGAGTTGGTGGCACGCGGCGTGCCGGTGATGCCGCTGCGCGAGGGCAAGGTGCCGTTCGGGAACTGCCGCGACTGCACCGGGAACCGGTGTGGCGGCCGGCCGAACATGAAGTCGGCCGGCGCCTGCATGTGCCCGCGGCCGTGCCACGGGTGGGCTGCCGCGTCGGCCTCCGTCGACGTCGTCTCTTCGGCGGCCTGGACGGCAGCCTGGCAGACGGCGGCGGCCGTGGCCTACCACCCGGGCGGGGCCGGGGTGACCGTGGTCGACCTCGACAATGCCGACGCGGTCGCCTGGGCTCGCGAGGCGCTTCCGGCGACGCGGACCGTACGGACGACTCGCGGTGAGCACTGGATCTACCTGGGCACGATGCAGTCCGCGAACGGGGTCCGGCCAGGGGTCGACGTTAAGTCCCGCATGGCGTACGCACGGTGGCTCGGGCCTGGCGAGGGACAGATGATCCGCCTGCCAGAGGCGGTGACGTCTCTGCCCCGGCACGTGGTGCCGGCGGGCGCGGTGGCGTCGTCTCCGGTCCCCCGCGCGGCCTGGACGCGGGAGGTCGCGACCGGCTGCCGCCACACCGAGGGCTATGTGCGGAAGGGCCTGGACAAGGGTGTGGCCTTGGTCGGCAGCCACCGAGAGCAGGGAGCCGCGAGCCAGGCATTCGGTGTCGCTCGGTTCCTCGGCGGGCTGCACCAGGAGTGCCCGGGGCCGTGCGGGCTGGAGGCCCTGGGCTGGGAGATCGTGGCGGCGGCGGTGGGCGTTGGGGTGCCGGAGCCGTACGCCGTGCGGGCCGTGGAGAACGGGTTCGCCGCATCCGGCACTGCTGTGGCCGGTGTGCCGTTGACCTTAAAGATCTGAGGTCCGTAGAACCGCTGGGCTACGGTCCCACAACAACAAAAAACAATCGGCCCGGCAGGTGGTGGGACACCTGAAGCGCCGGGCCGATTGGAAGACCTGAGCTGTGCTGTTGCCGCTCCTGCTTCCTTAGCAACCCCCACTGTACGACACGGGGCCCTGGCGGAGGAGAGGAACAGATCACAGCTCCAGCGAACGGAGCACAGGTGAGCCAGTCGTCCCCCGAGGACAAGACCCCCGCCCGCGAGATCATCACGGAGTACGCGAGAGATCACTTCCACTACTTCCGCACCTCCAGCGGCGCAGCATACGCGCAGCGCATGGGCAGCCCCATCGCCCGGCCTCTGCGGAGCCAGGGCACGACCGGAAGCCATCGCCAAGAGCTGATGCTCGACATGTACAACGAGGGCATGGGCATCTTCAGCGGCACCTCCATGAAGGAGGCCCTGGACTTCATCGAGGCCCTGACCCTGAGCCAGGACGTGCGCGAGGTCCACATCCGCGTTGGCCCCTGCAAGAAGACCCCCGGAGTCACGTGGCTCGACCTCGGCCGCGACGATGGCCTGTCCGTCCGGATCTCCACAGACGGCTGGGAGGTCCGGAAGCCCTCGTATGACGAGATCATCTGGCGTCGCACCCAGCTCACCGGAGAGCTGCCGATGCCGGAGGCCGAGCAGGACATGAAGGGCATCGACAAGCTCTGGAACCTCTCCAACTTCGTGGACGCCGGTTCCTCCATCCTCGCGCTGGCCTGGCTCCTGGCTTGCCTGGACCCCGATGTACCGGTGCCGGCCGCGTTCCTCACCGGCCCGATGGGCGCGGGCAAGTCGACAGCAGGCCGGATGCTCACGAGAGTGATCGAGGGAATGAGCTCCGACCTTCGCACCCCTCCCCGCGGTGAGGAACAGCTGACGGTCGTCGCCTCTGCAGGCTGGGTTATGCCACTGGACAACCTCTCTCATCTTGGTGCCGAAATGTCCGACGCCTATGCCCGCGTCGTGACCGGCAGCGAAGACCTCAAGCGCCAGCTGCACACCGACGGCGACGTTGTCCGGCTTGCGGTCCGGCGGCCTGTCCTTATCACCGGAATCGACGTCGGCGTCATCCGGTCCGACCTCGGGGAACGGCTGTTGCTCCTCAAGCTGGACCGGCCGAAGCACCGCCGGAGCGAGCGGGATCTGTGGTCGGAGTACTCGGAAGCGCTGCCATCCATCCTGGGCAGCCTCCTCGACGTCGCCGTGGCCGTGCGGAAGCAGGAAGCCGAAGTCCCCGCTGACCTCCGCATGGCCGACTTCGGGCACCTCTGCCTCCAGCTCGACAAGGCGTACAGCCTCGGCGCGATGCTCGCGTACCGGGCGAGCATCGACGACATCACGGACGACGTGATCGAGGGCGACAACTTGGCTCAGCTCGTGCTGCGGTACGCGGCCTCGGAGGCGATGGAGCAGGCCGGGGGCGAGATGAAGATGTCCTCCACGGAGTGGCTGGCCGCCCTCAACCGCTACGCCTTCGGCGACTTCCAGACTCCGCCGAAGGGCTGGCCGACGACCGGGAAGGTGCTCTCGGACCGACTCAAGCGGCTTCAGCCCACCCTGGCCGCCCGCGGGGTCAAGATCGAGTCAGGGCGGCGGTCCCGTCACGAGGACCCGAACCGATCCCGGTACATCGAGATCAGCCGCATGAGCGGCGCCTCTATCCCCGGGCAGTCCCAGCCCTCTACGGAGCAGACGGAGTTCTCCACGGCAAGCTGACGGCCCCGCTTTCCCTGCGGCCCCCGTTCGAGTCTCGGACGGGGGCCGTCGCATATCCGCGCCCCACGGCTGACCCCCATGTGTCCTAAGCCCAAAATTCTGCGTCCCCCCTCGGGACAGCGTCCCCCCTGCCCTCTGACCTGCGGAAACAGGGGGACGCAAAGGGGGGACGCTGCCGCAAGGGGGGACGCAGGGCATTCACCAACCAAACCGGCGCTTCTAGCTCTCTGACCTGCAAGTTCCATCCCGACCAACAGGGGGGACGCAGCCGAACCGAGGGGGGGACGCAGCGGCCGTCAGGGGGGACGCAGGGGGACGCAGGGGGGACGCACCAAGATTCTCTGCGTCCCCCCTCATTCACGCAGGTCACACCCGATCTTGTCGGGAGGGGGGACGAAGGGGGACGCAGATTTTTTTACTTAAGAGAGAAAGGGGTGGTGTCTGTTGTAGCTGGGGCCTCGCTTCGGCAGTTCCTGGGTGAAGAAGCCACCCCGCGCGGGGCGCCACTCCGGTGCCGGCCGTCGCGCGACGACCCCGTGGGCGTGGCTTCTTCACCCTGGACGGCGGCCAGGTGCTACATGTGCGACGCCTCGCACGGGTGCACCGAGTGCGAGGGGTGGGAGGAGTGCGACCGGTAGCCTTCCGGCGACCGACGGAGAGCTGAGGAGGATGCGATGGGAGCACGGCGGACGGTGCTGCTGAACAACCGAGGGGGGGTGGGGAAGTCGGACGTAACGGTCCGGCTGGCGGCCGCGCTGGCGAAGCGCGGGCGGAAGGTCGGCGTCTTGGACTTCGACCCGCAGGGCAACGCGTCCAGACGGTGTGGGTGGCGGTACAACGAGGAGGCGCCGCAGCCTACGGTCTCGGAGGCGGTGAGGGCTGACCGGGTCGGTGCGATGGCCGGGGTCTGGACGGCGGTGGCGTGGGACGTGGAGTACGCCGCGCGGATGGCGCTGGCCCCGGCCTGGCTGGAGCTGGAGAACCGGATGGCGGAGGCCGGAGTCCAGGGGAACCACCTGCGGCTGGCCAAGGCTCTCCAGGGCGCGGACGAACATCTGGATGACCTGCTGATCGACTGCCCGCCGTCGCTGTTCCACCTGACGCAGATGGCGCTAGCGGCCGGCCACCAGGCCCTGATCGTCACCGAGGCAGAGATGGACTCGATCCTGGGAGCCAAGAGGGTGCGCGACTTCATCAAGGAGAAGCGGCGCCTGCTCCACAACGACGAGTTGGTCCTGGCCGGGGTGGTCGTGAACAACCTCGACCCGGCCGGGAAGGCACTGGAACGCGAGCAGCTCGCCTCGGTCCGCCGCATCTTCGGCGACCTCGTGTGGGAGCCGGTCATCCACCGCCGGGCCGCCCTGGCGACCGCCGACAACCAGGCACTGCCCTTGGAGCTGACCAAGGCGTCCGGGGTGGGTCCGGCCCGTGCCGCCTTCGAGCTGCTGGCCGAGACGTACGAGAAGAGGAGCGTGACCGTAGCGTGAGCCCGAAGAAGTTCGACACCGCCGACGACGAGCGTCCGAGCCCGGCGCTCGTGCCGCACCAGGAGGGCCTGATCGTCGGGTCTCCCGCGATAGCCCGGCAGACGACGATGACCCGGCGGTCCTGGTACACGAAGACGGCGGCGGCCGACGCGTTCCAGAAGGCGGTGGACGACATCCACTTCAGCACCCGCGTGCCGAAGCACGAGGTGGTCGCCGCGCTCCTGGAGGCGGCCGTCGGCCAGGCGGACCGCGTCCAGCGGAAGCTGGGAACGTCGCACGTCTCGCAAGAGTGAGGCGTCTCGCACGCGTGGTACCCCTCGCACCAGTAGTACGGGTGAGAGGGGTATCACTTGAGGTCAGAAGGCTAGTCCCAGAGCCTGAGTTCCCGGGTGGCCAGGTGCAGATGCCGGGTCTCCGGGGGGTAGCTGGTCGGGGCCTGGAGCCCGAGAGCCCAGACGGTGACCGCGTACTCGTAG
>NZ_JBIRJY010000034.1:0-19112 GCF_044329785.1 Streptomyces sp. NPDC017529 | reverse complement strand
AGGGTGATGCGATGTGGAGGTTGGCTCGGCGCGGAGCACCTTTGGTGGAACTCGTCCGGTCTGGGCCAGACGAACCGGGCCACGAGCCGGGCCCACGGTCGTTAGACCGCAGCACCGACTGTAGCGGAAACGACTGACGGCCGGGCGGGAACCGGGAGGCACCCGGCCTGTTTCAGTCCGCTCCGTTCCGCACAGGCCGGCTGCTGTCTCGCCGTCCCGTTCCCCGACTGCTATCAAGGGACGACCCGTGCGGGCAGGGGAGGGGGGAACGTGTACTTCGAGTTCGTGTGCGGCTGGTGCGGGGAGGCCAACGTCCTGTACGGGGAGCAGGCGGGGTTCTGGGGTACGAAGTACGAGCTGCCGGAGGAGTGGGACTGCTGGTCCTGCGACGGCACGAACGTCACGCCGGACGGGCCGTGGACCGAAGCCGACTGACCAGTGTGGTGCCCGTTGGCATCTGGCAGGGGGCCACGATGCTCCTAGGCCCGGTGTGCTCCCTCGTCAGCGAACTCCGGGCCACTGGTGTCCAGGCGCATGGGGCCGGTGGCGGTGTGCATCCGCTGGACGGCGGCCGACAGGGCGGCGGCCGCGGCCATCGCTTCGTCGCGGGCGGCCACCAGCTCACGGACAGCCCGGTCGGGATGACCGCCGCCTTCGATGCGGATACGGCCGCGCTCGAAGGTGTCCAGCACGGGCCAGACCGACTGCCGCACGGCCTGCTCCAGCATGCCGGTCAGGCGGGTGAGGGAGCCGAGGGCGGTGTAGGAGTCGCCGGGGTTCTCCCAGTCGGTGGCGGTGGTGTGGGAGGCGTGGTGGAAGGCGCGGACGTGCTCGGCGGCGTCGGCCAGATGACGGGCGGGGTTCTGGCTCACGGGGTTCTCCTCGGCGGGGGTGTGGCGGCGCACGGCAGAGACTACGCGGCACGCAACCGTCCCACCGGGGGAGGGCGAGCCGTTCTTCGCGACCGGAACGTCCCCGACATCGGGGCGGGGGGTCACCGGCGTCGCTAGTGTGGTGTCTCCCCGACCTGGAGGACGGCATGCCGGAGCCGATCGACACACAAGCCGCAATGAAGCTCCGCGACTGGGCGAATCGCGAACGTGAGCAGGCGCCGGCCCTTGCCGATGTCCTCGATGACTTCGCTGCCAACGGACTGCCGACACCGGCCGAGTGCACGCCCTGGGAGCAACTCCGCGACGCGCACTACGAGCGTCTGGGGATTGCCGCACACACCGAGGGGACCTCATGAGCAGCGAGCCGTGGACCATCGAGAGCATCCGCGACGCCCTCGCCGACCCTGACCTCGTACAGCGCTTCCTGAGCGAGATCAACCGGGCGCCGGCGCACCAGCTCCTCACCGTCTTCGCCAAGTGGGAGCGCATCGCCAAGGACACCCTCGCTGCAGTCCAGCGCGGCCGGGAACTTGCCGCCTACGAGGCCCGAGGCGAGCAGCCCCCCGGCGAGTGGATCGACGTCACCGATCGTGTTCTTGATGAAGCTCGCCGGATCCGCGCACGCGGCACCGCGCGGCCGGAGCACGTCGCACGCACCGAGGGGACCTCATGAGCGCGCCGTTGTGGACGATCGATTCCCTCGCCCATGCCCTTCCGGCCCCTGAGCTGCGGCAGGAGTTCCTGCGCGAGGCGCACATGGCGACCCTGGACGAGCTTCCCGGCGTCTTTGCCCGGTGGGGGCGTCTCGTGGAGCGCTACGACGCCTCCCGCCCGGAGATGGAAGCCCTCCTCCGGTACGCCAGGAAGCATGACGGCGGGCTGCCGGTCGACCTCGCGGACGACGGCACCACGGATGAGTGGATGACGCAGTGGGGCGAGAGCCTGAGGCGAGCGGAGACCGACGCCGCGTGACCTACCGTCTGGTCGTCCCGCCGAGCATCCGGCGGCAGATCGAGAAACTGCCTCTCGAGACGCAGCGCGCGCTGCACGCCCTCTTCCGCGACCTGCGGGAGGACCCGGACCGGCACAGCGGCCCGTACGGGCTGGAGGATGACGGGCCGGTGCGGATGCGGTCCGCCGGCCGCGCCGGTGCCATCGCCGTGGTGCTCATCAGCGACCTGTCGGTCACCGTCACGGTCGTCAGCGTCCAGACGCCCCTCGCCGACTGAGCCCCCGCCGGATGACCGGACGGGGGCACAGGACGCTCAAGCCAGGTCGCGCAACCGCTGGGCGTCAGGGTTGCCGCGGCGGGGCGTCGACCCAGACGATGCGGGTGGCGCCGCCGTGGCCGTGGACGGTTTCGGCGTCGTCCAGGCGGTCCCAATGGACTATGGAGGGGCGGGGGCCGCGCCAGCGGACGGATGCGGTGCCGTCGGGCCACAGGACGCCATCGGCGACGCGGCCAGTGCCAGACATGCCGGTCACGTCGGTGTGGCGTTCGAGGTAAAAGCGGCGGGGGCTGGCGGGCTGCGGTTGGGCCGGGTCGGTCATGGCTGCTCTTTCTGCTGGCCGGTGAAGGCGTCGGTGTCGATGAGGTGCTTCAGGCGGGCGGTGAACCGTGCGCCGAACTCGGGTCCGATCCGGTGTGCGAGGGCGAGCAGTTCGGTGACGAGGGCGGCGGCACCGTCCTCGTTCATGAGGTACAGGTTGCGGGCCCGGTCGGTGGCCCGGTTGATGCGTCCTTCAAGGAGCATCGCCAGGTAGGGCGTGGGGTTGCCGGGGCTGCCCATGAGGGTGACGGTGGAGTGGTCGAGCAGGACGGCGTCAGTGGTGTCGATGATGACGCTGTCGCGGTCGTGGGGGCCGCCGGGCCCGGCGATGTCACCGCCGGACTTGCGGGGGTCGCCGCTGACGCGGCGTCCGGTTCGTTTGGCCATGGACGGCTCTTTCCTTCGGCAGGGGCGGCTGACCAGTGTGGCGGCTGCTGGCAGAGGCGTTGCCCCGGATGACAGTGCCCCGACGGTGGATGGCCTCCACGTTCCCCGCCGTCCGTGACGAGCCGCCCGGCCGGTTGCGTCTGGCCGAGTGACGTTAGCGGCCCTGCACGTCTGCGGACGCAAGCGCGAACGCCCCCACCGGATCTATCCGGTGGGGGCGCGACTTCATCGCTCGCTGATCGAAGACGGATGCGCATCCCGAGCCGCGCTATCGCCTCGGGGCTGCCCCATCGTCTCAGTCGTCACCCGGGCCTGCAACGGAAACACGGCATCTTGCCAAGCTGACGGTCCGGTGACGGTGCACGAAGCAGAGGGCGCGGAGTCAGCAGCCCCGCATGCCCGGGGATGCAAGCGCGAAGGGCTACGGCTGGGCGGGGAGCAGGGTGAGACGGACGCTGCGGCCCTCCAGATGGAAGCTGAACGGTGCCACAATCTCCTCGCCGACGTTCTCGACCAGCCAAGTGTCGTCGCCGTCCCGGCCGCAGCGCACGTACAGGTGCCCGTCGAGTTCCACGAGCAGCGCGGCACGGTCCAGGCGCTCGCGGACGTGGCCGGAGAAGGCGAGCTTCCCCTTCTCCCAGGCTTCGCGGACGTGCTTGTGCACGGTGGGCAGCTTGTGCGGCACCAGCGGCCAGGCGTAACCGGGCCCGGGCAGCCGTGCGACGCGAAAGTTCTCCCAGACGGGCGATCCGCCACTGCCCTCGGGGTAGCCGCATTCGCGGGCCAGGTCGGCCCATCGATTTGCCTTGATGTGTCGACGGCAGCGTTCGCACGCATACCAGAGCATTGCGGCTATGGGCAGACCGATACCGAAGCCCATGCCTAGCAGGTCCATGGACTGGGTGGCTTCTCCGGTGGGGAAAGCCCATACGACGGGTGGCGACGGGATGCCGATGAGGGGGCCGTTGGGGCAGAAGTCGCAGGCGGCGCCGGCGTTCTCCATGTTGATGGGCTCGGCGGTGGCGGCGTTGGGCGAAGGGGCCGGGGCGCCAGTGAGAGCTTCGAAGACGGTATCCGGTTGCTTCATGCCTGGGTAACGACGAGCTTGCGGACAGGGGAACGCCCCTGCCGTGACCATCGACAGGGGCGCAGCCGCGGGCTATCGCTCGCCGCAGTGCATGCGGATCAGGTTCCCGACCGCCCACGCCAGGGCGAGTGCCGCCTCGGCGTTCGATGAGGCAGGGTGGCCTCGTCGAACGAAGCTGGGAGGCAGCGTGACCGATGCGAACAGGCGCAGGACGAGGGTCACCGACGATCCGGACACGGACAAGATGGGCTTGAGCTGGGAGATGGCCCGCGAGCATGCGCGCCGGCAGCTGGGCTGTTCCCGGGGTGAGGCCGTCGCTCTGGTTGAACGTCTGGCGGTGCGCCGCGGCCTGGAGCCGTATCAGGTGGTGCAGGCCGACGCGGACGAACTCCGCTGGCTGGACGCGACGCCGCTGCCGGATTGGCGGGAGGTCGAGGCCCGGGTCTACGGGGACAGGACGCGCGCCCCCGGCTCGTAGCCGAGGGCGCGAGGATCACTGCTTGGCGGTGACGGCCGCAATGTACGGGGCGAGTGCGGCCGCGAGTTCCGCGTTGGGCAGCAGGCCGATGGGGATGGCGGCGATGAGCAGGAGGAACAGGAAGGCGGCAAGGGCGCGATTCTGGTCGTCGCAGGGGCTGTTACAGGACATGGGAGGGCACCTTCGTGGGCGGTGGTGGATGGTGGTCATGCCACGCCCACGCGTGGTCCTCGAGGAGCCGCCCTGATGCTGGCCGCTGACGGGCGGTGCCTCAACCACGAAACTACCCAGTTACTATTGCGTGCGCAATAGGTTCTATGGATTTGGGGAGTCGCGCAAACGCCCCTGCCGGGCTGTCCGGCAGGGGCGTAGCTGTAGTCACACCCGCATCAAGCGGTGCGTAGTGCCCGCAGGTGCTGCACGAACTCCTGGGCCTCGCTCTCGTGCCCGTACTGCTGGGCGAGTACCGATCCGAGGTCGGCGGTGACCATCGTCAGGCTCGGTACGGACCGGCGGGAGCCGCCGAGTGCCTGCTCGCCGTACGACAGGGCGGTGCCGAGGTCGCCTTCGCGGGCGGCGACGGTGCCGAGGGTGACGCGGGCCTCGGCGTTGCGCATGGGGGCGCGTTCGGTGCCGTCGAAGTCGACTCCGGCCCGCAGGACTTCCCGGGCGAGGGTCTCGGCGCGCCGGTTCTCCCCGACCTTGCGGTAGCAGTCCATCGAGTAGAAGTCCCACTTGGCGGGGTCGACGACGAAGTGGTTCTCGATGTTGTCGGGGTAGGGGAGCGTCTCGAGGAGCCGGCGGCCCGAGTCGAGGGCGACCTCGGTCTGCTGCCGGTCGCCGATCCGCGCCCACGCCTTCGCCTTCTGCGCCCACAACTGCACGGCGACCGACTCGGTGGGGGCGGCGGTGATGCCGGCGTCGGCGGCCGCGATGACGCCGCGGTAGTCGCCGGCAGTCAGCGCGAACCAGGCGCGCATCTCGTGGGCCCAGCCCTTGACGGCGTGGTGGTCGGCTTCGGTGCCGAGGGTGAGGGCGGCGCGGCGGGTGGCTTCGGCGTCGTGCCGGTGCCCGGAGTCGTATTCGACGCAGCCGACGAGGAGGGCGAGCTGCCCGGCCAGGGCGATGATGTCGCGGTGCTGGGCGAGGCTGATGCGCTGGTGCTGCATGCCGGCGACCCGGCCGAGCCAGGCGCGGCCTTCGACGAGGAGTTGGTCGGCGGGCATGTAGGCGTATTCGCAGCACAGCCGGTCGATGGTGATGTGCAGGGCGTCGAGGGTGGCTTGGTCGACGTCGGAGGCGCGAAGGCGGGAGACGATGTCGGCGGTGTCCATGCCGGAGACGGCGGTGATTTCGGCGTGGCCGTCGCGGCGGGGGTTCTTCTTGGGGAAGAACGCGTAGCGGGCGGAGCCGAAGGTGGCGGCGATGTGCTCGGCGTACTGGTCGGGGAAGACCTCGCCGGTCTCCCACCGCTTCCATTGCCGCAGGAGGGAGTCTTCGCTGGTGTCGGCTTGGGGGCCGGTGAGGCGGGGGTGGAGGGCGCGGACGGCGTCGCGCTGGGACCAGGCACGTGCGGCCCGTTCTTCGATCATGCGGCGGGCCCAGTCGGGGCGGTCGTCGGCTGCCATCTGCTCCCCCAGGGGCGTTGTCGGCTACGGCTGAGTCTGGCATGGGGCGGGCGGGTTCGGGGGGTGACATCTGGCGGTGACATTTCAAATGCCCAGGTGAACGTCACTTACGGGGCGCTTACCCGGGGTCGCACGGTGACGGAAGGAGATCACCGGCGGCCTCGGGAGGAGAGCCATGCAGCAGTGGCACACCCCCGGCCGTACGGCTCCGGGAGGGGCTGGCGGGGACCGGATCGCAGCACGGTCCCCGCTGGCCCGTACAACTTGCTCAGGGGCGCTTCCCGCCCTGACGGAAGGCTTCCAGAGCGGCACGGACCGCGCCCATGCCCTCCTCCGAGCACACCACGTTCTCCGGCCGCTGAGGAACACCGTTGTTCGATCGCTGCCCAGGCGGCTTCCTGCTCCTGGATCCCTTCCGCGGAAGGTCATCGATGCGTGCGGCGAGCACCTTGGGGAAGCTCCTGATGCCATCGGGGTTGTACGTCAGCTTCCGCACCAGAGCATCATCCAGCTCCCACCCTCGCTCAGCTACTGCTGCGGCCAGTTTCGGCGACAGCTTCCGAGCAGTGGCCGGCCCGGCACACCACGGATCCGGCAGTTCCTCGAGGAAGACCGATGCGGCCGCGATCTGTTCTTCGGTGATGGCGGAGCCCTCCCCCTCCCTCCCATCGGCAGCCTCCGGCATGAGGGGGTAGGGGGAGGTAGTTCCCTCCTCCTCCGGGGGGTGTGGGGGGTAACCGCCATTGGAGGCACATGGTGCGACCTGCGGTTTCTCGTGTTCCACCACACCGGCCATCGACCATGCCTGGTCATTGACGGCACATGGTCCGACCTGCGGTTTTGCCTCATCCACCACATGTGGTGGATCACCATGTGTGGTGGATGGAGGCACATGGTCCGACCTGCGCGTTTCCGATTCGTCCCCTTCGAAGCCGATGAACCTTTGCCCCGCCGAAGCATCGGGCCGGGCGCGCTTCGAGACCTCGTAGCGGATGCCCGCCACACGCCCTCCTTCGCCACGCAGACGCCGAGCGCGTACGTACCCAGACTTCCGGATCAGAGCCATCTCGCGGCGTACGGCGTCTTCTCCGAGCGGCTTGCCGTTGGCGCTCTTCCAGCCCAAGGACCGGAACCAGTCCACGAGGTCTTCCACGCCGAACTGGGCGCCCTGCGGCAGGAACCAGATGGCCTGCAGAACGGTGATGGTCTGCGGCTGCCATCCGTGCCCGAAGAAGGTCTCCTCCGTCACGGTGACCGACGGCTCGGTCTCCACCGCACGCGCGTAGGTCTCGGCGGTACTGCTGACCGCGTCGGGCGTGGGCATCTCGTGGGCGCCGGTCACCGTGCCACCTCCGCCGTACGGACGATGGCGCAGAGTGGCCTTGTTGGCGGTTCGCCAAGTGCAGGTACCCTCATTGGGGACCTCAACTTTCAGGGTGAGCGTCTTGGCAGCGAGTGCGACCTCGCTGTTGTGCTTGGACGGCCGGCGGAGCTGCGAACAACGCCGGTCGTTCGTGCTTTCTGGGACTTACACGTCGCCGCGGCGACGGCCGGGACCGCGTCCAGCGGATGGGTGGGTCCGAAAGAACTCAAGGAACGGCTCGGTGGCCATCACCCGGGCGTTGCTGACTTTCCCGTACGGATGCGACCTGTCTTCGCCGAACGGCCAGTCCTCGTAGGTGTCGGCAATGTGCCGCACGCCCTGGTGGGTGATCCGGTCTCGGATGCCCAGTTCCATCAGCAGCTCAGCGCCGCTCTGGAAGGTGACGACGGGCGGCAGCCTCTTCTCCGTGGTCACCAGGCGGCTCCCCAGGTAGCAGCGGGGTGCTTTCTGGTGAGTCTCACTAGTACGCTCAACTGGAACCTCTCTTCACGGGGTGGTTCATCTGCGCCGACGAGACGCTGCGAACGGTCGGCGTGGCTTGTGACGGTCGGCCGGTCTTGCACACCGGTCGGCCGTCTGCGCGTTCAGACCACTGGAGGCCCGCGCGCGAGACGGCTACTCGTCGTTCGCCTCCTTCTTCTCCAGTCGCCGCCGGCTGTCCCTTACGGCCGCCTTGCTCGCATGCGCGACGAAGTACGGCTTGAGCTCGTGCCAGTCGGCGACCTTCGAGCGTCCAACTTGCTGGACGGGCGGGAAGTTCTCGTCGGTTCTGGCGAGCTGGGATACCCGCTGGTGGCTCATGGACGGGGCGATGCCTTCCTCCACTACGCGTCTTGCGGCTTCGCGGAAGGTCACCAACTCCGTTCCTCCTTCTCCGGCGATTTTGTCTGCCTCCATCTTCGTCTACTGACTTGCCATGTGGCAAGTCAGGCGTTACGTTCTTATCAGCGCAACAGAACGGCCCCGAACCAGCCGAGCTGGACCGAGGCCGTCTGCCCCGCCCGGTGCTCCAACACCGAGCAGAAGACCCGCCCACCTGCCGATACAGGGAGGCCGATCCGTATGGATCGTAACGGCCAAATGGCAACCCGCACCATCGCCCCGCGCGCCATGCGTGCCGAGGCCACCGACTACTCCCAGCCGACCATCGCCGGGTTGGCGGCGGGCCGGACCCCCATCCGCCTCGTACACATCACCGCCGACGACCTGGCCGCCGCCGGCTTCCGTCCCGCCGCCCCCGAATCGCTGGACGTCGTCGAGGCCCGTCACGACATCGCCTCCTTCCACGTCGGTCAGAAGACCCGGTGGATGGCCACCCGGGACCTCACCCTCGCTGAGCAGGCCGAGTACCGGTGCGCCCTCAACACGTTGCGCCGGACCCGGAGGATTCTTGCCGCGGCGGGCCGCCAGCCCTACCAGCCGGGCGGTGCGCGATGACGACCGCCGACACCCGCACCGCGTACCTGTCGGAGCCGGACGAGTTCCTGCGCCGCGCCCGCCACGACGATGAGCTGCGCGAGGCCGTCGCCCGCACCACCGGGCAGGCCGCGTACCAGCCGCCGTCCCCCTCCATCCCCACCCGCCGCCTGTCCAACGCGTTCACCGCGTTCGCGAAGGCCGCCACCGCGTACCTGCAGGACAGCACTGACCCGGTCACCCGGGTCGCCATCACCGACCACGCCTCCGGTGACGACGTGCTGGTGGCGCAGATGCCCGCGGAGATGGCGGAGCTGGTGGTGGGGGCGCTTGCGGTGGTCACGAGCCTGATGGCCGCCGAGAACCGGGCCGACGGCTCCGACTCCTCCGACTCGACGCGTCTGGCGCTGCGCCTCGTCCCGGCGGGAGGTGCCCGATGAGCACCGACCCGCGCACCCCGGCCACGCCGAGCGTCGAAGAGCAGCTGCACCGGCTCGAGGACGCCGCCGAATACGCCGCCGCCCAGGCCCTGCGCGACATCCAGGACCACCGCGACGACGCCCACCTCGTCACCTACACCCGCACCGGAGGCGCGTCGTGACCACCGTCCTGTGGCTCCTGTCCACCCTGCTGTTCTTTGCCGGTCTTCTGCGGGCCGTCCGTCGGGACGCGGCGTCCCAGTGGCAGGTCCCGGCCGCGTGGGCGGCGGCCGCCGCCCTCTCCACCCTCAACCACGTCCTGCAGCGCGACCTGCCGTGGACCGTCTTCACCCTCGTCGCGACGGTCTTCCTGGCCACGGTCGCCTCCCACGAGGCGGGCAAGGCCCGCACGACGGGAGGCGTGCGATGACTGCCACCCCGAACCCGCAGCCCGGCCCGGTCGACCCCGAGCTCGTCGCCGACATCGATGCCGTCTTCCTCGGCTACTGGGACGACGCCCTGCTCGACCTGTTCACCGCCGACTACCGGCCCCACGCCCTCCAGACCTACGCCCACCAGCACGGCTCCCAGACCCGCGAAACCGAGCCCGAGCCGGACGCCGACGCCGACCCGCCCGCCCGCACCTGCCAGAGCGGCGACCAGTGATGACCCTGTGCACCCTCCCCGGCCCGGTCGCGGACACCGCCGCCGACCTGGCCGGGGCCCACCCCGCACTCGACCAGATCCTCCTCGCCCTGATCGAACTTGACGAGGCCACGGGCCTGGAGGCCGATGCCACCGGCGCGCTCATCTCCCGCCTCGCGGGCGAAGACAGCGTCCTCACCACCCTCCTCCCGCAGGTCCTGCGCTCCCTCGTCACCGGCCCCGCCATCGCGGCCCTGCCGTACGAGCAGCGCACCACCGCCCTGGCCCAGATCACCGCCCTGGCAGCACACCTCGAAGCCCTGCCCACCCACCTCGCCGACGCGGCAGCCGCCGCCATCGACCCCTACCAGCCCTGAGGAGATCGCCATGCCCGCCACCGCACCCCGCACCGCGTCCCTGCCCCGCGAGCTGCCCGCCGGCTCCGCCCGCTCCCTGCCCATGCTCGACGCCGTCGTCGAAGTCCTGCGCGCCGCCGGCGAACACGTCCACGTCGTCTACGCCGCCCACGGCGACCTGTTCAAGGTCGTCCCCGACGAGCAGGCCGCCTGACCACCCGCCCAGCGGGGCCCGGCCGGGAGCCGACAACGGCCGGGCCCCGCACCCGAAGGAGACCGCCGTGAGCGCAGCCCAGAACGCCGCCGACGCCATCCAGAACTTCGCCCACACCGTCAACGACAAGGGCTTCGACCACCCCGACACCCACGCTGCCCGGGATAACGCCCTCGCCGCCCACGCTGAAGCCCGCGCCGTCGGCGCCACCGACGACGACATCAAGAACGCCCGCCGCTGACCAACCGCCGTGTGGAGCCCGGAAGCCGACACCGGGCCCCCGCACCACCACCGACAAGGAGCACTGACCCATGAGCGTCACGATCCGCAACACGTACGGCACACCGCACAACGTCAGCGACACCAACCCGACCCACGTCACCAGCTGCGACAACTACCGGCTGCCGCTCGTCGGCACCATCGCCCCCGGAAACCCCGGCTACGAGGACATGGTCGAGATCCTGAAGGACAACGGCCACGACACCCGGCCCGAGGGCTACGGGCTGATCTTCCTGGAGTCCGAGGAGTTCAGCGCCACCTACTTCGGATCGATCGAGCAGATCGAGCAGTACAAGCGCGAGAACGTCGACGGCGCGGCGACCTTCGACGCCTCGCAGGGTGTCGTGTACGCCCAGTGGCCCCACGGCAAGGGCTGGGATGAGTTCCTGCCCCGCGTCTTCTGGAATGTGAAGGCGCGCGGTGCCATCGCGGACGGCATCGGCCTCGTCACCGCCTTCGCGCACACCGAGACCCCGGGCGCCGAGGTCATCGTCTACGAGTTCGAAGGCAAGTGGCTGCCCGACCGCGACCCGACCCCGATGGTCACCTACCACTGCACCGCCTGCCACCTGGACACGTTCCACGACTGCGGGCACGTGCACGAGAACACCGGCCCCAGCGACCGCCGGTGGGCGGCCCGGCAGGCCCGGCAGCACATCGTGAACGCCCACCGGCACGGCGTCGGCGGACAGAACAGCCCCTGCCGTCCCAACGGCGGCGAGATGCTGCGCGCCGTCAACGCCGTCGCCAAGGACCGCCTCGGCATGACGAGCAACCCCCTGCCGGACACCGACGACGCGTACTGCGCGGCCAAGGGCCCCTGCTCGATCATCCGCGAGCTCCGCGCGGGCGTCCGACCGCCCGTCTACCGCGCCTAAAGCCCCGCGCCACCCGACTCCGCCCCGATCGAGGAGAACCCTCCCCCTCAAGACCACCGCCTGACCACCCGGAAGGACCGCCATGTTCACCGCCCTGAAGACCCGCCGAGAAGCACGGCGAGAAGCGCAGCAAGCCCGCGCCATCCACGACCAGCTGATGAACCTGGCCCGCCACCTGGTCAGCGAAGCCATCCTCGGCTCCCGCCGTACCGCTGACGGCACCCCCGACGTACGCCCCAACGACCTGGTCACCGCCGCCTTCGGCCAGTACGCGATGTGCCTGGACGAGTCGGAAGCCACCAAGTACGTCACCGCCGCCCTGTTCGACCCCTACGGCTACCGCACTCAGCAGACCGACTGACCCCCGCCAGCCGAAAGGACATGTCCCCGTGACCACCCACCCGGCCCCGGAGCCGCCCCCCACCGGGGCCCCCGCCTCTCCCGAGGCCGGGCCCGCCCCCCGCACCACCACCCTCACCTGGTCCCGCGGCGAAAAGTGGCTGCTGCGCGCCGGCATCGCCTCCGGCACCGGCGTCGGCACCCTCGGCCTCGCCTCCTCCTACCGCGCCCTCGAACACAAAGCCGCCGCCCCCGCCTCCGCCGGCGGATGGGGCTGGGGCGACTACGCCTGGATGCTGCCCGTCGGCGTCGACCTCGGCATCCTCACCTTCTCCATCGTCAACCTCCTCCTCGTCAAAGCCGAAAAGCCCCTCGCCTGGGTCAAATGGGTCCCCCGCCTGCTGACCATCGTCACCATCGTCCTGAACTGGTCCACCGGCGCCACCCTCGAAGGCAAGCTCGGCCACGCCGCCCTCGCCGCCCTGTGGGTCGTCCTCTCCGAAATCGCCGCCCACCTCTACGCCGCCCACATCGGCCGCCTCAAGGGCCAGCGGCACATGGAACGCATCCGCCTCTCCCGCTGGCTCTACCAGCCCGTCAGCACCGCCCGCATCCACCGCCTGATGAAGACCTGGGAAATCACCTCCTACAACGAGGCCCTCGAACGCGACCGGCAGCGCATGGTCTACCGCTCCGGACTGCGCGAGAAGCACGGCCGCCGCTGGCGTTTCAAGTCCACCGAGAAGGACCTTCAACCGCTGCGGCTCCTCGGCTACGGAATGACCCTCGAAGACGCCCTGGGAGAGCCCGAGCGGCAGAAGACCGACGCCGCCCTGCGGACCCAGAAGCACGACCTTCAACGCGCCCAGGCCCGCCTTCAAAAGGTTGAAGCGGAATCTTCAATCCGAGCCGCCGAACTTCAAGCCCGTACCGCCGAGGTCCGCGCCCAGGGCGAACTGAAAGCCGCCGAAGCCAAGGCCGACGCGGACGCTTCAGTGGCCGTTCAACAAGCTGAAACCGATCTTCAAGTGCACCAGGCGCAGGCTCAAGCCGAGATGACCCGCCTCGCCGCCGAGGCCCAAGCCAAGGTCGCCGAGCTGCAGGCCCAGGGCCAGGCCCGCGAAGACGAACTGGCCCGCCAGCGGGAAAAAGACCAGCTCGCATGGGACGCCGAACGCGCCAGCATCCAGCGCCGGCAGGCACTTGAAGCCCGCGACGCCACAGTTGAAAACCGCCGCCAGGAGATTGAAGCCGAGGCCCGCCGGCGCGCCGACACCGCCACGGCCAACCGCCGCGAGCAAGAGGAGAAAGCCCGCGCCGAACAGCTCCGGCTGGAGGCAGCTGAAACCGCCGACGCCGCCGTTGAACGTGAGCTGAAAGTCCAGGAGAACCGGTTGAAGCTCGCCGAAACGGAAGACCAGGCGCAGGCCCTCGAGCGCCGCGCCGCCACCACCGAGGCCGCCACCGCAGCCGCCCGGTTGAAAGCCGCCCAGGACGAATTGAAAGCCGCCGAACTGGAGGCTGAAGCCCGCCTCACCCCGGTTGAACGCGACGCCCGCAAGGTCGCCCAGATGATCCGCGACGAAGGGCTCAAGGCCGTCACCGTCGCCCGCATCGAAGCCGACCTCGGCGTGTCCACCGGCACCGCCCACAGCCGCCGCAAGCGCGCCATCCAGATCCTCCAGGACAACCACGAACTGCCCGCCGAAGTCGCCTGACCACCGCAAAGGAGACCGCCATGACCACCCGGACCGACACCCAGCCCCTGACCCCCGACCAGCTCACCCACTGGCTCCGCGCCCACCTCGATGACTTCGACCCCGACCAGGTCATCACCCCCTTCACCCTCACCGACATCCACCCCGGCCTCGGCTGGACCCGCGCCCGCAACGCCCTGGCCGCCCTGCACGACGCCGGCCTCCTCCACGAAACCTGCCGCACCGCCACCTACGCCCTCCGCCCCGACCTGCCCACCAGCGGAAACGGCCACGTCTGGCTGCGTCTGACCAACCGCGCCGGAGCCCCCGTCGAAATCATCGCCACCCAGCCCCGGCCCGCCGACCCCCACGACGCCGAATGGCTCAACACCCGCTGGACCTGCACCGGCTGCCCCGCAGGCAGCCACGACATCTCGTACTACCTCGCCTCCGAAGGGGCCACCAAGCACGCCGCCACCTGCGCCGGCCAGGCCCTCACCGCCCCCGGGACCGCCGCATGAGCAACGAAGCCCCGGCCACCAGCCCCGACGGCGCCCGCTACGAGTGGGACACGGTCACCCTCAGCGTCACCCTCGCCGCCCTGGAAGAGGCCGCCGACCACGTACGCGCCTACTTCGCCGAACGGCCCGCGACCAGCACAACCCCCTGCCACATCCGCCTCGAACTCCCCGCCCAAAACAGCGACTAACCAGGACGTACGCCATGGACATCGACAAGCTGATGAGCCGCCCAGGGATGCGCGAGTACACCACCGAACAGCTCGCCACCTGGGTAAACGACGCCTCCCAGGTCCGCCAGCTCGGCCAGATCCTGCAAGCCCGCCTCGCCGCCCAGCAGATCGAAGGAGACAAGCCGGGCTCCGCCAAGCGCCGGGCCCGCAAAGTCGGCAAGCGCTTCAACAAGGTCGCCGACCTGCTGCAGAAAGCCGCCGCCGAGTGCGAAGGCCTCAACGAGGCCTACAAGCGCGACGTCCTCGACCTGCCCGAACGCCGTGCGAAGACCCTGGAGAAGAAGCAGGACCGCCGTCAGATGCGGGCCCTGGCCTGGGCCAAGGCCCGCACCGTCGTCGACCGGTCCCTGACCGAGTCAGCACACGCCATCGCCGCCCCCGAGACCGCCCACGGGCAGCCCGCGACGCCCCCGCAGGCGGTCGCCCCGCCGCCCCAGTACGTCAGCCCCCAGCCCTACTCCCTGCCGAACACGGGCGCCGCCAACCAGCCGCTGCCGAACATCACCGACCTGTTCCCGGAGGCCCTGTGACCACGCCGGCCAAGGCCCTGCAGCAGACCCTCGCCAACCAAGCGGAGCACTACAACGCGGCACAGGCGAAGGCTGCGGGAAGGGGGCCGATGCACCTCATCACGTTCTGGACCAGCGTGTGCCGCAAGCTCGCCAAGGACGCCCTCGAAGACGGCGACCCGGAGGTCGCGAACCGGCTGGCGGCCCACCTCAACGACTTCTACCGGGCTCACACACAGTGACCGGATTCGTCATCATCACCCGCCGAAAACGAGGTGATGAACCGCCCAACGCGCGTGCGCGTCGCGCACGCGCGAGGGTGCCGCACCCGACTACAGCCTGTCAACCCCGAAAGGAGCCGCGATGAGCGACGATTCCACCCGCGACGGCCGTGACGGCGATGCTCGGGTCTACCCCTTCCCCCGGCTCGGCTTCCGCCTGAGCCCCGCCTCGGGGACGCCCTCCGGGCCCCCGGTCCCGTCGACGCCCGATGTTCAGGCCCCCGCCGGGACCGGAAGCGGAACAGAGGCAGAGGGCCGGCGCAGCCCTCTGGACATCGTGGACGCGCTGCCCGCCCCGGACTTCAGCCTCGCCCCCGTGGCAGCTACGCCCAGTCCCGAGGGCGGCCTGCCGGACACCTTCCGCGGCACCAGCGACAGCACCCCGCAGGACACGGGCGGCCGGATGGGCGCCCTGTCCTTGGCCGCCATCCTCGCGGTGGCCGTCGCCGCGTTGCGCGGCACCAGCATCGCCCTGGAGGACTGGCGCCAGCGCCGGATGCAAAAGCGCGCGGAGGGTGCCCCGCTGCGCCAGGCCCGCCTCAAGCACCAGCTGGCCATGGAGCAGGCCGCGTTCTCCGGCGAGGCGGCGCAGGCCAAGCATCAGCAGGCGATGAACGGGATCGGCGACAAGGCGGCGCAGGAGCGCGCCAAGCAGCAGGCCAAGGTGCCCTCCAGCCTGGAGTTCGGTCGTAAGGCAGCCGGTGGCGGCGGCCAGGGATCCGGTGGGGGCCGTGGCGGGGCGGGCTCGTCGGGTGCGAACGGTACGGGGCCGGGCCGCGGCAACAAGCCGGGGTCGGGTCCGGGCAACCGCTCCAGTTCCGGTGCCGGCCTGTCCGGGGGAGGGGTGAAGGGCAGCGGATCGCGAGGCCCCGGGTCCGGTGGCAGTGATCGCAATTCTGCTGGTCGCGGCCGTGGCGGTGGGGGAACGAAGGACCGCTCCGCGTCCGGCGGCGGCTCGAGGGGCGGCGCGGGCAGCGGCGCGAAGGGCACCACGAACACCGGGGGCCGCAACACCGGCACCGGGACGGCCGGCAAGTCTTCCGGTGGCACGAAGCATTCGGGCGGCGGCTCGGCGTCGGGCGGCTCGGACCGCACGAAAGCGCCGAAACGGTCCTCGCAGGGCGCCGGCGCCGGGCTGAAGAAACAGCAGAACAAAGCGAACCAGGACCGCACCCGGCTGCCGGATGCGCTGAAGGACACGGCACAGAAGGCCGCGGCACGGCGGCTGAACAGCCGCCGCAGCAACCTGGACAAGCCCGCCGTGTGGAAGGACCCGAAGAACACCCAAGGGCCCCAGAGCGGCACGAAGACGCCGCTGAACAAGAAGGACACCAAAGGCCGGACGGACCAGGCGAAGGGCCCCGACCTCACCAAGGGCCCGCCGAAGGACGGCAAGGAGACACCGGGCACCAAGAAACCCAAGCTCGGCCCGGACGCCGCCACGACACCCCGGCGCGGCAAGAACGACCCCGGCACGGATCGCAAGGACCACAAGGGCGCCGGCGGGACGCGCGGCACGGACCGCACCAGCCTGTGGGACGCCCTCAAAAAGGACACCGCCGATTCCGCCAGCAACCGGTGGGGCCAACGCGCCACGGACCGCGGAGTGCCGCCGCTGTGGAAGAACGACAAGCAGCGCACCAAGAAGAAGAACAAGGCCAAGCGCGACAAGCAGGAGCAGAAGAAGACCGGACCCAAGAAGTCGCCGAAGGACGGCCCCAAGGCGGCCTCGGCCGGTCCGAAGACCAGGACCAAGAAGGCTGCGGGCGGTACCGGTCCGCAGGACCGCTGGACCCGGATGCGCGACCGCGCCCGCCGCGCCTACGACTCCGGGGCCGCCGGCCCCGGTATGGGCACCCCGGGCCCGGACGCGGCCAGCGACTGGGCCCAGGACTTCCAGGACCGCACCGGCGGGCAGGCCGGGCCGCGGCGCAGCCCCTTCGAACATGCCGCCAGCACCGGCCCCACCACCTTCACGGTCGACCGCGACGACTACGTCGGCGCCCAGGCCCGCCGGTGGGAGCCCGACGCCCTCACCCAAGGCCAGGCCGCCCTGCCCGCGGCCCCTGTCCCGCACACCCCGCGCCCCGGCACCACCCGCCCCCACCCGGCACCACCCGCACCTGCTCCCGCCTCCGCCCGCACCGACCCCCGCCTCAAGGAGGCCCGCACCATGGCCCACCAGCACGGCACCGCCGTCGCCCACGCCGCCCGCCAGATGGACGCCCAGCACGCCACCGAGATCAACCTCGACGACGCGCTCGACGAGTACGACGTGTTCGCCGCCGACGGTTTCAAGACCCACGAACAGTGCCTGAAGCTCTCCAACCGGGCCCGTGCCCTGCGCGACACCCTCGCCGCGTTCGCCGCAGACCTCGCCGTCAACCACAACCTCATCGGCCGCCTGTTCACCGGATCGATGGCCCGCCTGTCGGAGTCCATGGACCTCCTGGCGCGCATGGCCGACGAGATGCAGATCTCCTCCCTGCACGCCGCAGAGATGGCGGAGGCCGCCAACGACGACCTCAACGACACCTATCGACCCTGGAGCCAGGCCACCGCCGACGCGGGCCTGACCACCCCGTCCGCCCCGATCCACAACCAGAGCTGAGGACATCCCGTGAGCGACGACAGCGACGCCATCGAACCGACTTCCGTGCGCACCGGCGCCGAAGCCGCCGGGCACGGCGCCGTGCCCGCGGTCCGCGACGAGAACACTCCCGCCACCACCGGCTGGACCAGCGCCCTGCACGGCATCCTCAATTTCGTCTCCCTCGCCGCCCGTGTCATCGCCCTGGCCGGCGCCGCCGCGTTCCTCAAGGAACAGCTGCACTTGCTCAAGGCACGGATGCACGACGACGCCGACCGGGCCCGCCGCTTGACCGGACACCTCGGTCAGGCCCACGTCGCCCCCCGCTTCCAGGCCCAGGCTCTCGAGGTCGCCGCCGACTTCGACCGGGTCGCCGAAGCCTCCGGCGAAGTCGCGAACGCCGCCGACCAGATGGAAGCCGACGCCCGCGGTGTCCGCGACGCCCACCAGACCGAGTACGGCGGCATCTACGAAGTCGCCCAGGCCTCCGAGTACGACCAGCCCAAGCCCGGCTTCAACGAAGTCCGCTGAACTCATCACGAAGGGAAAAGCACCATGGCCGAGACCCACGAGACCATCCGCTACACCGCCGACCTCGTTCTGTTCGCCGACGGACACGTCCTGCTGATCAAGCGGAAGTGGGATCCGTACGCCGGCAGCTGGGCCCTGCCCGGCGGCCACCGAAACGCGGACGAGGGTCCGGATGAGGCCCCGATCGAGGCCCCGGACGTCGCTGCCGCCCGCGAGGCGCAGGAGGAGACAGGTCTCACGGCCCCGGCTGCCGACCTCCGGCACGTGGGGCGGTACGACGCCCCCGGTCGTGACCCCCGCGGCCGGTACATCACCGACGCCTACGCGGCCACGCTGCCCTCACCGATCCCGCCAACAGCAGCGGACGACGCCGCCGAGGCCCGCTGGTGGCCCCTGGACGCCCTCCCCAACCTGGCGTTCGACCACGCCCGAATCCTCGCGGACGCCCAACACCAGCTCACCCACTGACCACCCCCCCTCGACCAGGAAGGACCGCCGTGGCCCTCGCCGACCAGCCCCTGACCGCCCTACCGGCAGCGCCGCGGCCCGTGCCCGCCCGCAGCATCCGCCGCCGCAAACGCCTCGAACGCCTCACCTACGGCGCCGCCACCCTCGGCCTGGCCCTCGGACCGCACACCGACCTCTGGCCCGCCCACCTCGGCACCGCCGCCCTCGGCACACTCACCAGCTGGTGGCTGTGGCGTAAGTGCCTGTTCCTGAACCGGTTTCCGCTGGTCACCGGGCTGCGGCGTATAGAGGCAGTTTCGATAGCCGTTCGGTTCGGCGTCGATGGACGGCGT
>NZ_JBIRJY010000033.1:17256-53822 GCF_044329785.1 Streptomyces sp. NPDC017529 | reverse complement strand
CAGGCGCCACAGCCGCTCGGCACCCCGCCGGGCCAGCGTGTGCTCCTCACGCACACGACCCGCCAGCCGCACCACATCCGCGGCACTGTGCGCACGGGCCGTGCCCCGCCACCGCGGATCGGACGCCCACCGCCGCGCCAACTCCTCGGCCGCCGTGCTTTCCCTCGGGCTTGTCGTCATGGCTTCCACTCCCCTCTCATAGAACGCTGGGCTTCAGTTCCCTGCAATTGCATTCGTCTTCGGTGGGCAATGCCTCGACCAATCGGGCGAGGACGTCCCGCATACGGTCCACGTTGACCGCGAAAGCCTCGACGACGTCGTCCTGAGTGACTCCGTGGCCGGGCAGGACACCGGCGTCCCAGTCGGTGACCATGGACAAAGGGACGTAACACAGGCCGAGTTCCCGGGCGAGTACGGCCTCCGGGTGGACCGTCATGCCGATCGTGGTCCACCCTTGGCCGGCGTACCACTGTGATTCGGCCCGCGTCGAGAAACGCGGCCCTTCGACAACGACCTGCGTGCCACCGTCCACCGCCGGCCAGCGGGCCTGCTCGGCAGCGCGCAGCGCCGCCTGGCGTCCGGCCGGGCAGAAGGGGTCGGCGAATGGCGCATGGGCCACGCCGGGGCCGTCGATATACGTCTGCGTACGGCCGGTTGTCCGGTCCACCAGTTGGTCCGGGACGACGAGGCTCCCGGGCGGAATGCGCGGAGTGAGGCTGCCGACGGCGCCGACGCCTATCACGCGCGTGACACCGCATCTTTCGAGCGACCACAGGTTGGCGCGATAGTTCACGTTGTGCGGCGCGTACTCGTGGTTGCGGCCGTGTCGCGGGAGAAACGCAACCATTCGGCCCGACATCTTCCCGACCGTCAGTGGTGCGCTGGCTTTGCCGTAAGGGGTGTCAGGCCATTCTTCCGTACCGTCTGTGAGCAGCGAGTAGAGGCCGGTGCCCCCGATGATGCCGATATCTGCCTGAGCATGTTCCATGGAAGCTCCTGCACGTGCGAAACAGGTGGGACGTGGCGGGCGAGCCGGCTTCACGGGCAGGCGTCATCCGGGTTTCGCCTCCGCCACAGCGATGAGGTTGCGGTAGAGCGCGTGCGCGTACGTCCCTTGTGTGGAGGCCGCTCTTGGGGTTTCCTCCGGGCGTTTCACCCGAGCCGTACGCAAACCGGCGGACCGCGCCGAGTCGAGTTCCTTCACACAGTCGGAGGCGAACAGCACTTGCCCTTCCACTGCACCGACACTTCGGGCGATGGTCCGGTACGAGTCGGGACAGTGTTTCCCGCCGGCCGACGTGGTGTCGAAGTATCCGCTCAGCCGATCGCGCAAGTCACCGAACTGGGTGTGGGCGAACAGGTCGCGCTGCGCCTGAACCGAGCCCGATGAGTACAGATAGATGCTCGTCCCGCGGTCGAGCCATGAGCGCAGTGCGAGAAGGGTGTCGGCGTATATGTGGCCGGACAGCTCACCGCGGTCGTATCCCTGGCGCCATATCAGGCCTTGCAGGGTCTTCAACGGCGCGATCTTCGCGTCCTCGTCGGCCCACGCTATGAGCGTGCGTATCGCGGCCCGGTCGTCCCACTCTGCCGAGCGGGCACAGCGGCGTCCGACTTCGTCGAGTACGGCGCGGGTCTGCGGTTCGTGACCGTGTCGGCTCACCCACTCGGCGATCCGGCTGCGCGCGTACGGGAACAGTTCGGTGTAGACGTGCGAGGTGGCGCTCGTGGTTCCCTCGACGTCCAGGACGACAGCCGCGGTCATGCCGCCTCCCGGGCCGCGGGGAGCAGTTCGTCCATGGTCGGGAACCTCGCTGCGAGACTGTGCGGCAGGAATGTCCCGATCCAGCCGTCCGCTGAGCGAAAGAAGCGGACGGCCGTGAAGTCGGGTTCGCTTCCCATGTCGAACCAGTGAGCGGTGCGCGCCGGGACGGAAATGAGGTCACCGGCCGTGCACAGCACGGCGTACACGCGGTTTTGGCTGTGGAGGTAGAAACAGCCGGTTCCTCCGGCGAAGAAGCGCACTTCGTCTTCCTCGTGGTAGTGCTCTTCAAGGAAGGACGTGCGGGCTTCGCGGGCCCGGTCCGGCCACTTCGGGTCCGCGGGATCGGGATGTACGGAGGCGACGTCCACCAGGGTGTAACCACCCTCTGCGCACATCCGGTCAACCGGTTTTCTATAGGCGTCCAGGACCGCCGAGGTGTCCGCCTGAGGCGGCAGGGCGCGGTCGATTTCCCATTGTTCGTAGCGCACGCCTATGGCGGCGAGTTCCCTGCGGATACGTTCGGGACGCCGGGCCCGGAGCGTCGGATTTTCCGGGTCGGCCGCGGAAAACACATGCAAGCAGGTCATGTCCTGCACCTTTCGGGATCACCCAGGTTTCCGGTGAGCAGCGTGAGGTGGGAAAGCCCTTCCACGCACTCCAGCCGGTTCACGGCTTCCAGCAGGTCGCTTCCCCACGTAGTGGCTCCGTGGCAGGCGATGAGCAGGGCCGGCGTGGTGGGTGAGCGGTCGTCCCGTGCCGCCGCCAAGGCGTCGGCCACGTCCTCGGCTATGCGCGGCACGTCGGTCCAGTTGCGGAACACGGGGACGGTGGTATCGGCGAGGCCGGGGCCGCCCAGCCCTTTGGCCAGCTCCCACCGGCCGAATTCGACGCTCCGGCTACCGTGTTCACACGTGGCGGCCAACGCGGTGGCGTAGGGCGGGTGAGCGTGTACCACCGCTCGCGCGGCGGGCACGTTCGCGTAGATCGCCAGGTGGATGCTCGTCTCGGCCGAGGGGCGCTCGCTCTCGCCCACGAGCGGCGCCCCGTCGTTGAGGGACACCACGACGGTGTCCCTCGGCGACATCCGGCCCTTGGCGCGCCCGCTCGCGGAAATGGTCACCCGGTCGCCCGCCCGTACCGACACATTGCCGGCCGTCCCCGGTGCCCAGCCCTGGCGGTACAGGTCCCGGCACGCGGCGGCGACCTTTTCACGGTCCGCCTCGGACGCGCCGTCACTTTCGGAGAAGTGCCGTGGCACTCCTCGCGCCTGTCCCTCGGGCATCACGGCTCTCCGAACGCCTTCGTGAACCAGTCGTGGAAAGCACTGGCGATCTGGTGCTCGTGCGGCACCAGGACGCCACCGGGCTCGTAGAGCTTGGAGCCCATGTTGACCTGGCACCGTTCGCAGGCGGCGAAGTCCTGCTGGTTGACGCGGTGGAACAGTTCCACGGACCGGTCGAGTTCGGGTCCTTCGTCGGGTACGTCCTGGGCGTAGAGCCAGTCGCACTCGACGATCGTCCGGTGCGCCGAGACCGGGAACATCCGGTGTGCGATCACGTGGTCCGGAACGAGGCTGACGAAGAACTGCGGATTGATGAGAACGCCCCAGTACTGGCGGTCCTGCTCTTCGGTGAGTCCGGGCAGCTTCCCGAAGCCGCCTTTTCCGTCGACGGTGAACCCTTCGACGTCCTCACCGAACTTCACGCCACGGCCCACGTAGTACTGAGCCGCATACCCCTCGGCGTATT
The DNA here is from genome assembly GCF_044329785.1 of Streptomyces sp. NPDC017529. Lineage (NCBI taxonomy): Bacteria > Bacillati > Actinomycetota > Actinomycetes > Kitasatosporales > Streptomycetaceae > Streptomyces > Streptomyces sp. NPDC017529. The sequence goes on along the minus strand of NZ_JBIRJY010000033.1, from coordinate 50,309 downwards.
CCGGTATGACGCCGAGGAACTCGGGGTGCATGGTGGCGCAGTGGTAGCACTCCAGGAAGTTCTCCACGAGGACTTTCCAGTTGGCTTTGACGTCGTAGCTGATGCGCCGTCCGACCTTGAGCTCCGGCATCGTCCAGTTGTCCACTGCCTGCGCGTCGCCGAACCGCTCCGAAACGGGGCTGATCACCGTGTCTTCGAACGACGGAGGCTCATCCGCCAAACACACCCAGACGTAGCCGAGGTACTCGCGCAGCCACACCTGTTTGAGGCCCCACTCCGTCCGGTCCACGTCCGGCATCTTGGCGAGGTGCGGCGCGGCCACGAGCCCGCCGTCCAGGCCGTACGTCCACGCGTGGTAGGTGCACCGGAAGTTCTTTTTCGTCTCGCCGTACTCGTCCATGCACAGGCGGGTCCCCCGGTGCCGGCAGACGTTCAGAAAGGCCCGCAACTCCCCGTCGTTGCCGCGTACGACGAGCACGTTCTCCCTGCCTACTTGTGCCGTGCGGTACTTTCCCGGCTGCTGTACGTCCGTGACGTGCGTGAACGCGTACCAGTACTGCTGGAACAGCCGGTCCTGTTCGAGTTCGAAGATGTCCGGGGCGTGGTAATAGCGCCCGGGGAGGGTGGCCAGGAAGCTCGGGGGAAGGCTCGGGGTCGACATGACCATTCCTTTCTGCAATCCGGGATCGCCGGGGCCGGTCGGTGTTTCCGTAGCTCGTCGCATTCAGGGCGTGCGTTCGGCCGTCCAGACGATCAGCGCGTCGTACAGCGCGTCCCCCTCGATGGGACACAGCCGGTGCCGGGTGGGCGTGAGGCCGGCTTCCTTGATGGCGGACGAGACGAGGGCCTCGGTCAGGTAGGTGTTGTCGTGGCCTTCCTCGGCGACGTACTCGGCGCTGCGGATCCAGTCCGCTCCGACAGCGACTCCCCCGGGGCGGAGGTGATCGTGCACGGACGGGAAGCACCGGCGGTAGCGTTCGGCATCCGGCGACAGGCCGAAGAGGCCGAATTCCGTGACGAGGTCGAACCGTTGTCCGTCGAATTCCGCCGGCCAGGCCGCCATGGCGTCGAAGGCGTGATAGCCCGCCATGCGGGACTTCATCTCGTGCAGGTGGCCGGGCTCACGGCCATAGCGCTGTAACACCTGCTGGTAGGCGCGAGGAACGCGGGACCCGTTGTTGGCTTCGCGCAGCACGGCCAAGGCTTCCTCCGCAGCATCGACACTGCGGATCGAGCGGATTGTTTCCGGTAGGGCGATGGACCAGAACAGTGTGCACGGGCCGGATCCGAGATCCAGCCAGTCGCCACCGGCCTCCGAGGCGTACAAGGTGTCCAGGATGTCTTCGGTGCCCATACCCAGCTTGAAGTCGCCGTCGAAGAAGTCGGCGAAGTACTGCCGGTAATAGGCCAGCCGGTCTTCATCGAGGCGCGGCGTCCGGGTCGTCATCGTTCCTCCTCTTCCGACGCGGCGCACAGGTGTGTGACCATTCGTGCCGCACCGGGCACCCACGGTGTGCCGGCGTAGTCGAGTGCCATGCGCTGGATACGCAGCCCGCTCCGGGCGGCCAGGTCGGCAATCCCGTCCGCTGTGTAGCGCCGCATTCTGATGGACGAGGTCCACCGGTCGAGTTCGCGGTCTCCCTCCCCGAACCGGTAGTCGTAGACGATGCGCATCCGGCTTCCTTCGCTGTGCTGGCTCCGCGCCCGTTCGAGCCAGCCCGTCGGAGGCACCGGCCTCCGCCATTCGGTGACGACCCGGCCTTCCGCCAGCCGTGGGTCGAAGTAGTCCGGCAGCGGAGAGACGTCCCGTGCCCGCGAACCTGCCCGGCTGCCGTCGCTGTCGAAGGTGTGGAGGTCGAGCAGAAGCGTTCCGCCGGGACGCAGGTGGCTCGCCAGCCGGGGCAGGGCCCGTTCGGCGTCCCCCGGCTCGTGGAGCAGCTGGAAGGCCTCCTGGGGCACGAGGATCAGGTCGAAACGCTCGGGGAGGTCCAGTTCCCGCATATCGGCCTGGACGGCCGTGACGCGGTCCTGTGCTGCGGCCTTCTCGATCCGGGCGCGGACCTGGTCGACCATGCCGGGTTCGAGATCGGCGCAGACCACCCGCCGGCCGGCGGCGATGAGCCAGTCCGCGTTGCGGCCCGATCCGCTGGGGATCTCCAGGATCGACCGCACCCGGTCGGTGACCAGGCGTTGGAGGTAGCCGTGGTCCTCAGTGGTCCGGTACTCGACGTCGTAGAAGTGCGCGCGGCGCCGGTACCCCGTGTCCGGTGCGCCGAGGCCGCTCGTCGTGGGGCCCGCCACGTCAGTGCACCGTGGCCGGCTCGGCACCGAACGCGCGGTCCATATGGCGTTCGATTTCGTGGTGCGCCATCCGGCCCCCGTCGGTGATCATGCCGTTGGCGGCCGTGGGGGCAGGCCGGCCGTCCTGCAGGCTGTTGCCGAGTTCGATCAGATACGGCGTGATGAGCGGGCTGACGGCCCGTGACGCAGTGTGGGGCACCGAACCGGGCATCGCGTCGATCTTGCAGTGCAGCACACCGAACCGCTCGTACACCGGCTCCGTGTGGACGGTCTGCCGGTCGAAGGTCGGCAGATAGCCGCTGCCGTAGCCGACCGTGACGTCAACGATCATGGAGCCGGGCTTCATCCGGCGCACGAGGTCTTCGCCGATCATCGGCGGAGTGTCGTAAGTCGAGATGAGGATCGCTCCGACGACCACGTCGGCTTCCTGGACCTCCCGCTCCAGCACCTCGGGAGTGTTGATACGGCAGGAGACGCCCGGGGCCGAGGCGGCGAACCGGCGCAAGCGGTGCCGGTCCGTTCCCAGGACGGTGACGTCGGCGCCGAGGGCACGGGCCGTGCGGGCGGCCGCGGCACCGGCGTTCCCGTAACCGATGACGACGACCTTCGGGGACGTCACGTAGGGCACGTCCGCCAGCAGGACACCCGAACCGTTCAGGTGGCTCTGCAGGTGGTACGCCGCGTACAGAACGGCCAGCTTGCCCGATATCTCGCTGTCCGGTACGGCCAGCGGGTATGCGCCGTCCGGCGTCTTGAAGAACTCGTAGGCATAGGCTTGCGTGCCGGAGTTCAGGAGGGCGCGCGTCAGTTCCGGGTTCCCTTCGGCGTGGAAGAAGGCGCCGAGACGCAGGCCCGGCCGCAGATAGGTGAACTCGTGGGGCCCCGGAGCCTTGTACTTGAGCACGAAGTCACTGCCTCGCCACGCCTCTTCGGTGCTCACGATGCGGGCGCCGGCACGTACGTAGTCGTCGTCCGGCGCCTTCGTGCCGACGCCCGCACCGGTTTCCACCAGGACTTCGAAGCCGGCGCCGGAGAATTCCGCGACCTGCTCCGGAAGGACGATGACGCGCTTTTCGCCGGCCCGGGTCTCCTTGATGATGGAAACGCTCTTCTCTGCCACGGCAATGCTCCCCTTCCGATGAACGTACTCGCTGCTGCCTTCCGGCCGTGCCTTACTGCTCACTACTCCGGCTTGATCCCCCTCTTCAGCTCCGTCACCTGGAGATGCTCCGGGCTGAAGGCGTCCCGCAGAATGGGGATGGCTTTGCGCGGGTCGGCTTCACCGCAGGTGAAGACGTCGATGGCGGCGTAATTGTTCTCCGGCCAACAGTGAATCGACATGTGCGACTCGCTCAGGATGGCGACACCGGTGAGACCTTGCGGAGCGAAGCGGTGCATCTTCAGCTCCAGCAAGTGCGCCCCGCAGGCCGCGACAGCCTTCCGCAAGGCGTTCCCGACCACCTGCTCGTCGTCGAGCGACGATGCGCCCCACAGGTCCAAGGTGATGTGCACCCCGGCGTAGGAGAGGCCATAGGCATCGATCCGGAGATCTCCCGGCGCATGCACCATGGGATCAGAGATGACGGACACGTTTCCTCCAGAGGTTTCGTGTTGCATCTCCACGGAAGCGCACTGCCGTACCGAAGTGCTCACTTTCCCCTAACGAACCGCTCAAGGGGCCAGCAACCGACCACACGCGATAGGGGAGACATCGCGGACCGGGAGCCGGCCTTGATGCAGGTCGGCTCCCGGTCCGGCCGGTCAGGGCGTCGCGCGGCCTCAGTCGAAGACGGTGAAATCCCTCGTTCCCGGGTCGGCTGAACCGGACCCTTCGCACCGCACGTAGGCGGTATACCTTCCCGACTTCAGACCGGTGAAAGTGGCGACCCACGCCCTGCGCTTCCGCGTCATCTTGGCGCTGCCCCGGCTCCCCGGTTTACCGGCCTTGCTGCGCCATTCGGCAACCGCGCCTTTCGTGCAGCCCCGGGCGCTTTTCGGCGTGCTGACGGTCACTGTCGAGCCGCTGGCCTGGACGTTGACCGAGGGTGCCGCCGCGGCCGGCGTGGCGAATACACCTCCGGCGGCCATGACGGCTCCTGCGATCAGACCGATCAGCAAGGGGCGGGGGTGCTGCTTGGGCATGCTGCTCCTTCCGTAGGCGTCGGATTCGCCAGCGCCATACCCCCGTCTCGCCACAACACGCTCTTCGGCCGCCGATACCCAACCAACGAGCGACAAGGCCGGACCTCTCCCCTGAACTCCACGAAGCCGTGGGTTCACTGTGCTAGGTGGTTTATGTCTTTCGGGGGCTCAAAAGGCATGTACGAGGGGCAGATCACGGGTGGCCCGTGCCGTACCGGCGGGGCCGCGTCCCTTCGTACCGGGAGGTCCCACGATGCGAATGATCCACCCTCTGTGCCGGCGAGGCCACCGGTGAATGGCGTGCGGGAATCCGGCGCGCCGCCGTCCCCTCGGGATTCGGCCTTGGACCGGGCCTTTCACGCTTTCGGGAGCAGCGCTCCGCAGGCGTGTCTGGATGTGGGAGCGATCGCCTATCTGGAAGGCGAAGCACCGGCGTTGGAGGATTTGAGGTGCTTGGTCGGCGAGGCACTGCGCGAATTGCCGGTGCTCTCGCACGAACTGCGCGGTCCGGCCTCGGCCGCCGCCTGGGCACCGGTTGCCGATTTCGAAGTGGCCCGGCATGTGGTGGAAACGGTCGTCACGGGCGAGGCGGGTACGTGTGTGGCGGACGAGGCCCAGCAGACGTGGGCCGGGACCTCTCCGCTGGCACTCGGCTGGGAATTGCGTCTGGTGCGGCCCGCCTCGGGGCACGGTTGGGCCCTGTCGTACCGCGTGCACCACGGCCGGCAGGACGGCGTGGCGATCGGGCGGACGCTTCAGGCGCTCTTCGCTCCGGCGGGGCCGGGTCCCGCCCCGCGACCGCCCGCCGGCGAAGGCACCGGATCGGGCATGGGCCGGCTCCTGCGGGCGATCGGCACGGCGGTGGCGACGTACGCCGCGTACCGGCGCTTTCCGCCGACCGGGCTGGGTGGGCCCTGGGAGCTGTCCGGCCGGCGCCAGGTGTCGACCGCCACGGCGTCGCTGCCCCGGATGCGTACGGTGGCCCGCGCTGCCGGGGCGACGGTCAACGACGTCCACCTGGCCGCCTTGGCAGGAGCGGTGCGCGCCTGGTGCCTGGAGGCGGGCAGGCCTCCGGCGCCGCTGGCGGTCGCCGTCCCGCTCAACGTCAGGCGCTCCGAAGAGTCGTCGTCATGGGGCAATCGGTGCTTTCTGCGCCGGGTGTGGCTGCCGTGCCAGGAGAGCGACCCGCGGATTCGGCTGTCGCGGACCGTGGAGGCGACCACCGGCCTCAAGTCGGCACGCGTGCGGCAGACCGCGCAGGACCTGCTGCACGGCTCGCCGGTCCGGCTCGTGGAATTCGCGCTCCGCCGGATGCTGGATCCCCGCTACGCCCCGGTCATCTCGTCGTACGTACCGTGCGGGGAGGACGAGGCGGCGGTGCCGCCGTCGCTGACCGGCCTGTTGCCGATGACCCTGCTGCCTCCCGGGCATCCGTTCAACGTCGGTCTGACGACCTACGGCTCGACCGCCCAGGTCGCCGTGATCAGCGATGTGGCGGTTCCCGGCGCCGACCGTATCCCGCTGCTGTGGCAGCAGGAAGCCGCACGGCTGTGGGAGGCGGCGTCACCGCCTCCGCCCGCCCCCGGGCCACCTGCCGGCAGCCGGGCGGACGTCCCGGAAGGAGGGCGCGCCACTCCATGATGCCGACGTCACGCGCAGCAGCCGACATGTGCGCCGTCACGCTGGGCGGCGCGGAGCGTGCCGCGCTCCGCCGCGCTGTCGCCCAGGTGGGGCGGAACTACGGAATGGCGTACTTCCTGGAGCAGGTCCGCACGGGGAGCCGGTGCGAGGACCTCTGGGCCGACCTGGGGCGCTGCGGCTTCACCGGCGTGCATCTGCCGGAGGCCTACGGGGGTGGCGGCGCCGGCCTGGCCGAACTCTGCGTGGTGGCCGAGGAGGTCTCCGCCGGCGGCTGCCCCCTGCTCATGCTCATGGTGTCCTCGGCCGTGTGCGGGACCGTCCTGGCCCGCTTCGGCACGGAGGAGCAGAAGCGCCGGTGGCTGCCGGGCATCGCGGACGGCAGCGCCACCATGGCCTTCGCGATCACCGAGGCCGATGCCGGCTCCAACAGCTACCGCATCGCCACCACCGCCCGGACCGACCGGCACGACTGGGTCCTGTCCGGTCGTAAGGTCTTCACCTCGGGCGTCGACACCGCCGCGGCCGTCATGGTCGTCGCCCGCGCCGAACTCCCCTCGGGAGGGACGGCCCCGGGGCTGTTCATCGTCGAGTGCGGCGCCCCCGGCGTGGAATGGCGCCCGATTCCCATGGACGTCGCGCTCGCCGAAGAGCAGCACGCCCTGTTCTTCGACGAGGTCCGGGTACCGCGCGACGCGAGGGTCACGGACGGGCAGGACGGGCTCAAGCCGTTGTTCGCCGGGCTCAACCCGGAACGGCTGGTGGCCGCCTCCCTGGCCACCGGGCTCAGCTCACTGGCGCTGCGCCGGGCCGTCGACTTCGCCTGCGAACGCGCGGTGTGGCAGGTGCCCATCGGCGCCCACCAGGGAATCGCCCATCCCCTCGCCAAGGCCGCGATCGACACGGAACTGGCCCGGCTGATGACCGGCAAGGCCGCGGCCCTGTGCGACCTGGGGCGGCACAAGGCCGCGGGCGAAACGGCGAACATGGCCAAGTACGCCGCGGCCGAGGCCGCCGCCCGTACCGCCGACCAGGTCGTGCAGGTCTTCGGCGGGAACGGCCTGTGCACGGAGTACGGCGTCGCGCCCCTGCTCGGGCTGTCCCGGGCCATCCGCATCGCGCCGGTGAGCCAGGAAATGATCCTCAACCACATCGCCCACACGCTCGGCCTGCCGAAGTCGTACTGAGGCCGCAGTGACGGATACCGGAACCACACGAAGGGACCGGCGTATGCTCATCGCCCTGACCGGCGCCACCGGTTTCCTCGGCTCCCACCTGGTGGCCCGCTTCCTGGCCCGGGGCGCCGACGTCGTCGCGCTCGTCCGTGACGACGGGCCTTCCGGGCGGCACCGCCTGTGGCGCGCCCTCGACGCCACCGGCGCCCCGCTGCCCGCGGACCGGGAGCGCCGCGTCCGGCTGCGCACCGTGGACCTGGCCCGGCCCGGACTGGGCCTGAGCACACCGGACCGCCGGGAACTGGCCGCGACGGTCGACGAATGGTGGCACAGCGCCGCACTGATCGACCTGGCCGCGGACCTCCGGTCGCTCCACCCGGTCAATGTCGACGGCACCCGCCACCTTCTGGACTTCCTGCACCGTTCCGGTGCGCGGGGGCGCGTGGTGCACATCAGCACCGCCTTCGTCGCCGGCGGGCGGCTCGAAGGGCTGGTCAAGGAGACCGACTTCAGCGACCGGCACGGCTTCCTGACACCGTACGAGCAGACCAAGTACCTGGCCGAGGAGTTCGTCCGCGCCTGGGCGCACCGCCACGACCGGCCGGTCACCGTCCTGCGCCCCGCCGTCCTGGTCACCTCCCGCTGCCGCCCTCCCGCCGCTCCCCGCCACCCGCTCTCCGAGATCGGATCGCGCCTGTCCCTGCTGAGCCGCAGCCAGACGTTCTGGCCCACGGTCAGCGCGGCACCGGGCCCCCTCCGCTTCCCCGGCCGCCCGGATGCCACCGTGAACCTGCTGCCGGTCGAGCACGCCGCCGAGGTGATGAGCCGGCTGCTCGGCCGCGCCCCGCTTACGTACACCGACACCTTCCACCTCACCCACCCCCAGGACACTCCCGTGCAGTGGGTCCTGACCGCCGCCCGGCAACTGTGGCCCCGCCTGGACGTACGTCTCGATCCCGCCTGCACACATCTGGGGCCGGCCCAGCGTGCCCTGGCCGACATCACCGGAGGCATCACCGCGTACAGCCGGGTGCACCGCCGCTACGACCGGACCCTGCTGCGCCGGGCCCTCTCACCGGCCGTACCCCCGCCACCCGGCCTGGACATGGCCTACCTGTGCCAGGCCCTTCGTCCGGCGACTGCCGTCCACCCACCGCACCCACCGCACCAGGAGGCACCATGTCAGACCGACCTGCGGCATACCAGCTGATCACCGCCACCCTGTCCAGCACCTTCGACCTGCCGGAAGACGAGCTGCGGCCGGAGGCCACGTTCTACGAACTCGGGCTCGACTCCCTCGCCCTGGCGGAACTCGCGGTCACCGTCGCGGAGGAGACCGGGTGCAGCCTGGACGATCTCACAGCCGACCACACCCTGGCCCAGACGGCCGAGGCGATGGCCGCCCGGCTCACGCCGGACATGGCTCGTAAGCTCCCATGACGCCCGACGACATCGTGATCACCGGGCTGGGCCTGGTCACGCCCGCCGGTGTCGGCACACAGGCGACGTGGGAGCGTCTCCTCGTGGCGGAGTCGACGGCCGCCACCGATCCGCAGCTGGCCGGCCTGCCCGTCGACATCTCCTGCCGGGTGCCCGGCTTCGACGCCGCCGCTCTTCTGGGCCGCCGTCTGGACCTGCGTCTCGACCGGGTGACGAAGCTGGCCCTCGTCGCCGCCCGGGAGGCCGTCACGGACGCGGGCCTGGCGGGCGGCGCCTGGGACCCGGCGCGGGTGGCGGTGGTCATCGGCATCGGATCCTGCAGTTTCGACCGGTACGAGAGCGAGTTCGCCAAACTCGCCGAAGGCCGGCTCGCATACGTCTCACCGCTCCTGATCGTCCGCAGCGTATCGAGCATGACCGCGGGGGAAGTCGCCCTGGACCTGCGGACGCACGGCCCGAGCCTGGCGGTCTCCACGGCGTGCGCGTCGGGAACGACCGCCCTGGGCATCGCGCGCGATCTGCTGCGCGCAGGCAGCTGTGACATCGCCATCGCCGGAGGCGCCGAGGCCAACTGCACGCGCATTCCCGCCGTTTGCTTCTCCCAGATGAGAGCCCTTTCGCGCCGCTGCCACGCCCCCGCGGCCGCATCGCGGCCCTTCGACCGGGACCGGGACGGCTTCGTCCTGGGCGAGGGCGCCGGCCTCATGGTCCTCGAACGCGCGGCCCACGCCCGCGCCAGACGCGCCGCCCCTCGGGCCCGTCTCGCCGGCTACGGAGCTTCCTGCGACGCCCACCACATCGCCATCCCCCACCCCCAGGGCCGGGGCGCCGTCCAGGCCCTGCGCACCGCACTCGACGACGCCGGCCTGTCCCCCCAGGACATCGGCTTCGTCAACGCCCACGGCACCGCCACCCGCGAGAACGACCTGACGGAATCCCGCGCGCTCCACGAGGTCTTCTCCCGCGTGCCTCCCGTCACGTCCCTGAAAGGCACCCTCGGCCACTCCCTGGGAGCGACCGGCGCCATCGAGGCGGCCTGCACCGTCCTCAGCCTGCAACACGGCCTCATCCCGCCCACTGCCAACCTGGAGTGCCCGGACCCGGCCATCGACCTGGACGTCGTCCGCCGCGCACCGCGGAGCCTGCCCCTGTCCGCAGCCGTCAGCAACTCGTTCGGGTTCGGCGGCCACAACGCCGTCGTCGTGCTCACGGACACGGATGCGCCGTCATTCCATGGCCGTGCCGGCACCTCCGTTGCCGTGCGGGAGAGCGGTGAGGGGAACCGGCGTCAGCTTGACGAGCTTGTCCTCCCCGCAGCTGGCGAGCCACTGGCCGTCCGGGCTGAAGGCGATGCCGAAGACCACGTGGTCGTGCTGGACCCGTAGGACCCGGCTCCCGTCGGCCACGCTCCAGATTCCCGCGGTGCGGTCCGCACTCGCGGTGGCGACCCACTTGCCGTCCGGGCTGAAGGTGATGTTCTTGACGGCACCGCCGTGCCGGATCAGCAGCAGTTGGTGACCGGTACGCGTGTTCCACAGGCGGGCCGTGCCGTCCTCGCCGGCGGTCGCCAGGGTGTTGCCGTCGGGAGCGAAGGCCACGGCACGGACCGCGTGAGGGTGCCGCATACGCGTCAGCAGCGCGCCGTTGGTGGACCACACTCGCGCGGAACGGTCGGAGGAGGCGCTGGCCAGGCACCAGCCGTCCGGACTGAAAGCCACGTCACGGACCACCTGGTCGTGGGGAATGCTCAGCAGCGGTTCCCCGCCGGTGACGTCCCACAGGCGTACGGTCCGGTCGGCGGAGGCGGTGGCCAGGTACCGGCCGTCCGGACTGAAGTCGACCCCGAAGACGACGTGGTCGTGACGGACGCACAAGAGCTGCTCACCGTCGGAGGAGGCCCATACGCGCGCGGAGTTGTCGGCACCGCCGGTGGCCAGACGGTACCCGTCGGCACTGAACGCCGTCGCGAACACGGTGGAGACCCAGCCGATCGCTTGTTCCCAGATGCGGTTTCCCGTCTGCGCGTCCCAGACGCGTACCCATTTGCGTGAACCGGTGACCAGCCGCCTGCCGTCGGGGTGGAAGGCCACCGAATGGACCCACTGGCCTGTACGGATCACCCGAGCGGGCGCGGTGGGACGGCCTGTCGCGTGAGGGGAGAAATCGGGTTTGGGCGGCAAGGCCCCGGACACGAAACGAGCCGTACCGGTGGAGGCGTTCTCCTTGCTGCCTGTGCCTGTCGCGCCTGTCGCCTCGGAAGCGGAGAGGACGTCCTCGGTCACAGAGGCGGAAATGTCGAAGAGGTGGGTGTTGCCTCCGCGGAGGTACAGCACGGGAGTCGCCCATTCGAGACTGTCGTCCTTGCCCACCACGAGGGCCACACGCCCGACGCGCACAGCCTCGTCGACCGGCCTGCCGAACGTGAGCGCTTCGTAGAAGGAGGCGGCGAACCGCAGGGCGGCCTTGTCGGTGATGGCGAACTGCATGGCGACAACGGCGGGCACGTTGCGCACCAGGACCGCCGCCGTGCTGGAGAACAGGTCGTCGGAGTTGCCCATGCCGCTTTGGCAGCTGTTGAGCACGATGAGCTGCGGTTTCGGCCGGGCCAGGCTGATCAGGTCGGACAGGGCGGTCGCGTGCAGCAGGTGCTCGTGGCCGTTGCCGTCGGCCAGCGCGATCATGCCTTCCTGGCGCGCCGGATCGTAGGCCCCGTGACCGATGAAATGCAGGACGTGACAGCCTTCCAGGAGCCGTCGGGAGAGGTCTTCGGCGGTCTGCCCGTCCACCCAGTCCAGTCGGACCAGCCCTTTGCGTATCAGCGGGCGCAGCGCGATCTCCAGCCCCGCCCGTTCACTGTCCGCGTCCAGTGCCGCGCGGTTTCCCGGAAGAGAAATCACGCCGAGGACGTGCAACGGCGGATCGACGGGCAACGCCACCACGGGTTCCGGCATGTCGACGTAGCGGACGACCGGTTCGCGCATACAGAGGTAGCCGCCCAGTTCGGCGTTGTTGAGCAGTTCCCACGGCAGGACGGCGAGTTCGGGGGCGCGGATGCGCAGCACCAGCCGGTGCATCTCGTCGTTCTCCACGGCGCGTTGCCGGCTCGACAGGTACAGGCCGCGGATCTGGCCAGGGAAGATGGTTTCGAACAAGTGGGCGCCCACGTCCCGTACCGGGCGCTCCAGGCCCAGCGCGACCGCACGGGGCGTCGCCGACGAAGCGAGCACCACGGCCTGCAGCTCCTCAAGGCGGGAGCTGATCGCCTGGGCGTCGAGGTCCACCGGCACACTGCCCTCGCCGGCGCGGGAGGACACGTCCACCCTGTAGCGCCCGGCTTGGCCACTGATCTCCAGGACGAAGTCGCTGGTGTCTCGCATGCCGGCGCTACCCGCGCCCTGTCGCGGCGTCCGGGCTGCCGCCCACCGCCTGCCAGGTGAGGGTCACTTGGAGGTGGGTGGCGGCTCCTGCCGTCACGACCGCTCCCGCTTTGGCGGTCAGCGCGACACCGAATTCCACGGTCGCGCTGTCCGGCCGCGCACGCAGTCCGTTCAGCTGGGCGACGACCGTATCGGCGACGGTGCGGATCGCGTCCAGAGAGGCTTCGAAGGTCTGCTGGGCCCGCTCGGCCGCCGCTTGTACGGACATGCCGCGCGTCACCACGTCCCCGTAGGGCGTATCGACGCACTCGACCGCCACGCTGCCACCCGGCTCCAGCGGTATTTCCAGCACTTTCACGAGCTCATACCCCTTTACACCGCGGAACCGGAGACCGGTCCGGCCTGCGCCCACCACTGCCTGAGCGCTCCGTAGTCCGCCTCGGGAGAATAGGTCAGCGAGACGATGGCCAGCTCGTCGTACGTCCACATGATGTTCGCGTAACCGTCACTGTCCAGGAAGCACGACATGGACCCGGCGGTCTCGCCGCCGTCCGTGAATTCGCTCTGCCCATTGAGGTCGGACGAACTCGCACACGACTTTCCGGTGAACTCGTAACCCTTGAGGGCTTTCGCGTACTCACTCTGCATGCTGCCGGAATCGGAGAATTGCCAGTAGTCGGTATTGAACCCGTCGTTGCCTGAGCACCGCAGGCCGGCGGTCGCCGCGTCGGGCAGGTCCGAGGCGTCGATGGCAAGGCACCCTCCGCGCACCGCCGCGGGAACGTGCGTCAGCAACTCGTTGGCCGCCGCCTCCGAGCCCCGTGTCGGCGTGGGCGCGTCGGTGGACGGCGGGGTGGTGTCCGGTGACGGAGTGGTCGGAGCGGCTGACGACGGGGAGCCGGCCGAAGGTGACGGCTGCGGCTGCGGCTGCGCGACAGGCGTTTTGGACTCCGTGGCCAAGAGGATGACGCTGGTGATGACGAGGCCGATGCCGAGCACAACGGTCGCGGCCCGTATCGCCGGGCTGATTCTCGGAAAGGAGATCTCCCGGACGGAGAATCCGCTCCCCAGGAGGGCGGCCAATATCATCAGGCCACCTAAAGCGAAAATGACAACTTTGATGGACATCGGCATGTCGTCCCCCGAAAGCTGAGCCGATGAAGTATCGCCCAACCCTAGCGATTCCGCACGACGCGCGGGAGTTTCCCGGAAGGCGTATTTCCACGTACGTAAGCGCACCCTCTTCGATTACCGCTTGTCATGTCACGCGTGATGCTCCGCTTGAGGCGCGCGAGGTGTTGTGGCGGACGGCTCGGCGGGTGGCGTGGGGGACCGAGGGCGGAGCGCGGGCAGGCAGGCCGCGGCGAGGCCGCCCAACATGAGCAGGCTGCCGAGGACGGCGGTCGCGGTGAGGTGCTCGTGCAGGATGAAGACACCGAGGAAGGATGCCGCGAGGGGTTCGGCGAGGCAGAGCGTGCCCACGGCCGCCGAACTGGTGGAGGCGATGCCGGTGGAGAACAGCCAGTACGGCAGGGCAGTGGCGGCCAGACCCAACCAGGAGACGAGGCCCAACGCGGCAGGATCTCCGAGAGCGCGGGCGTCGGTGACCATCCACGGCACCAGCGGTACGGCACCGAGCAGCAGGGACAGGGCAGACACCGTCGGCAGGTGCGCATGCGGGTGGTCGGTGGCCAACTTCTTCGCGAACACGGTGTACAGACCGAAGCAGACACCCGAGGCCGTACCCGCCAGCAGTCCGAGGGCGTCGGCCCCGGTCCCGGTGGGCGCCATCAGCAGGGCGCAGCCGGTCACGGCGGCGGCAGTGGAGACCAGCCAGGTCCGGGTGAGCCGTTCCCCGCCCAAGGCGCGGGCGATGAGTCCGGTGGCGACGGGCGCGGTCCCCAAAGCGACGGTGGTGGCCAATGCCGCGCCGGTGCGCGCGGTGGAACAGAGGAAGGCCGCCTGGTAAGTCCCCGTGGCGGCGGCGCAGATGAGGAGGGGGCGGGCCAGTCCCCGCCGCAACGCCGGGACCAGGGCAGGCAGATGACGGCGGGCGAGAATGCCCAGCACCACACCGCCGACGAGCAGCCGCCAGCCACCGAGAGCGGCCGGGGCCAAGGGGGTGCCGGCCAGGGCCTGTGCCGGGCCGACGGTGCCCCACAGCAGCATGGCGCCCAGAATCAGTCCAGAACCGCCGCAGAAACCGTGTTTTTGATGCCTCATGGCGCCATAGGCTAGGCATTGATGTGCCACGTAATGCAGTTCAGCGCACTTCATGCACCACGGAGGCAAAAGCATGGAACTTGATGCGATAGACAGGGCTCTCTTGCGGGAGTTGCAGAACGATGCACGGCAGACGAACCGGGACCTGGCCGCGAAGACGGGCGTCTCGCCGTCGACGTCGCTGGAGCGGGTGCGGCTGCTACGGGAGCGGGGCCTGATCACCGGCTATCACGCCGCGCTGGACCTGGAGGCCGTCGGGCGGCCCGTGCAGGCGCTCATCTCGGTACGGATCCGTCCCCCCGCCCGGCCCGTCATCGAGGGCTTCAGGGAATGGGCGCAGCGACTGCCGGAGGTGATCGCCATGTTTGTCACCTCCGGCTCCTACGACTTTCTCCTGCACATCGCGGTACCGGACGTGAACGGCGTGTACGCCTTCGTCATCGACCGGCTCACCGAACGGCGGGAGGTGGCCGACGTACAGACGACCATGGCGTACGAACACGTCCAGCCACGCGTCATCGAACCGGCCACCGCCACCGAACCGATCCGGCGCAGCCGCCGGCACCGGTAACAGTGTGGGAGGTCGCAGAGTCGACGATCCCGCCTTCAAGCACCGAAGGCCGCGGGCGATACGCCGACGTCGTTGTGCGCCGTGTCACCGACCACATGCTCATGGTCGACTGGGCCGCAGCCGCCATGACGACTGCGACGATGGTGTAGGGGGAGACGTCGATCAGGCCCGGGCCATCCAAGCAGTGCACCCACTGCCTCGCAGCTGCTCAGTTCCGTACCGGCTCGGAGGTGGCTTCCGGTCGGCCGGTGCCGTATGCCGCGGCCATCGGGGAACTGCCGGTGATGACGAAGTCGCGGATGCCCGCGAGGTAGGTGTCACGGTCGATCAGTCCGTCGCAGTCGGCGTCGAGGGCGTCGAAAGCCGTACCGGCGTCGGCTTCTCCGTTGCCCGCCGCTGTGCGCATCCGGGTGAACTCGTCGCGGTCAAGGCACCCGTCGGCGTCGGTGTCGGCGATGTCGAACAGAGAACCCAGCGCGCGCCGGCAGAAGCGTTCGAACGATTCATGTCCGACCCATGTGCGGTATTCCTCGAAGGTCACGCGGCCATCGTGGTCGGCGTCCATGTCTGCGAAAACCGCATCGTGGGCAGCCCGAGCACTGGCGACCACCGGTTGATCAGCGGCACGCCCCATGGCCAAGGCCACGCGGTCGACCCGTTCGAGGTATTCCGCGTAGGTAATGACGCCATCACCGTCCACGTCCAGCATCGCGAAGATGCGGTGCTGTGGTGAGTCGGACCCTGGGGTGGGCATGTGTTTCCTCCCGGCGGCTTCCGTTGCTTCGCAACCGTCAAGATACCCATCCAAAGGGAAACCAGCGCATAATCGACTGAAACCGGGCAAGCGTGTCCAGTTGCCCGCCCCAGCCACCATGCTGTGCCTACGGGCCGTCCCGACAGGTGATCGCCGCGTTCGGATTCTGAGAGATCCCCCGTCACGATGGCTCGCCGCACGCGGCCCGCGACATCGCCCCGCACGGCCTCCTCGTACAGTGCCTCCTTCGAGCCGAAGGCCGCGTAGAAGCTGGCCGAGGGGATACCCGTCGCGCGGGCGCGTTCTCCGGCCTGCTGTGAGAAATGATCGCCAGCTATGCGCGTGCCATCGTGCCGAGCCCGGTAGCAGGCAAAGGGTCGCCGTCGCGATGGTCGGCGCCCCGCCGGCCCTCTCGGTGGGCACACCGCTGGGCAGTTACGCCGGAACCCTGCTGGGCCGGCACCTGATCTTCGCTACGTTGTCGGTGCTCTCGCTCGCACTGATCGCCCGGGTCATCGTCTACGTCGGCGTACCGGGCCGTGCTGGTCGCGGCGCACAGGCGCACGAATCCTGACGTTGCGGCAGTTCGCCCCGCTGTTCAGCGTCTCCCAGTCGGCAACGGGCCGCATCATCGACCGCCTCGGGCCGACGCTCGCGCTCCAGCCCCGCGACGGTTTGCCCAGGGCACCGTACTCATCGTGCACGACAAGCCCCGCCAACAGGTCCGCGCCCACGCCGGGCACGCCTTCGCCCGCATGAAGACCTGCAAGATCCTCCACGACTGCCACCGTGTCGGAGTACTCACCGTCTCGTAGTTCGACGGTTGCACTGGCGAGCAGCCTCAGGGTCGTGCGCCTCAAGGATGCAGTACACAGTAATGATGACAAGGTGGCCTTCGAGGCTGAGGAGGCTACAACTTGCCGACGGAATATGGCCGAATCGCGACACTGATTCATCTTTGCTGGTCACGGAACGATATACCAGACACGCGTGCGACGGCTCGACGATTTTTTGCCCCAAAGGGGCTTTTAGCTAAGCCTAAACGTGGGATGCTCTTAACGAAGGCGTCCGCCCGGGCGCCTTCGCGACTGGGGGTTGCAATGGCCTGGACAGATATATCCGCAGGCACGTTACTCGCTCGCCAAGTCACAGCCTCACTCGCGGGCCTGCTTGCCGAGCGCAACATGAGCCGCAGGGACCTCGCCAAGTGCATGGGGGTGTCCCCAGGGAGGGTCAGCCAGATCTTGTCGGGAGACGAAAATCTGACGCTGCACTCCCTAGCGAACATCGCCGAGGCGCTGAGCGCCCGCGTCGAGGTCCAGTTCTACGATCCGCCGCGAGCAGCCCAGTCGGGTTCCGCCGAGCAGCACGCCCCGGAGGGCCCGGTCCGGCCGTACGTTCCCGCTCCTCGCTAGCGTCTGCGAAAGCGGGGGCGAACACGGGGCATCGCAGAGGAAGACCGACGGCTGCGCGCCGAATCGAGGCCGTGGCGCACGCCATGGTGAGACTGCTTTCCCTTGAGGGCTTCGATCTTCCGATCGGCTGCACGATTGCCGAATTTGTATGCGATCCCGAGAAGGAAGCAGCAATGCTGCTCGGCACGGGCCCGGGCGTTGCGGACCTTCCTCTCCGCCGAGATGGCGTCCCCGCTTGCGGGCGAATTGAGTTTCTGCGCGTTGCGTTCCTGCGTGGCCCACGCTCGTACGGCGGTCTGAGCCTGCTGGTGTGTAGCGGTGATCGACCGCTTCATCGCGCTGGTGCGCTGTTTGGTCCTCCCGGGAATCTCGGTCCGCTGCAACAGATAGCTCTTGACGTCGTCGATGAAGCCTTCGAGTTCGAAGCTCTCGCAGAACCCTTCGGCCAGACGCAGGCTCCAGTCGGCCTCATCACTCTTCACCTGCTCGGCCAGGCGCTCCAGCAGCACCGAGTTGTACAAGGTGAGAACCTTCAGGACGATGTCGGAGGGTTGCTTGGCCTGTCCGGTGCGGAAGACGACCGCTATGCCGGCGGCCGCTCCGACGATCGCAGGAGGCACGTTCGAGGCGTACGGAACGAGCAGGGTGCTGGCCAGCCCGGCCACGGATGCCGTCCAGACGACGAAGATGACGAAGCGACCCCGTGACGCCGCCGTCGCCAGTATTCGGCCCTCCCCACGGAAGCGGATCAGCAACGCCACCCACGTCACGACCGCGCAGGCAGCTACCGGAAGCCACCACTCTGTACCTGTCACATCTTCCCCCCATGGTGAACCCGCCGCCGCCCAGCAGCGGGCATGCAACAGAACCGGCAGTCACAGCCAGCCTGTATCGGCCCGCTCCGCAATGTTAGAAAGATGCTCCCATTGGGATAGGTAGCGCGTGTACCTGTCTGTCGTACGCCGGGAGCCGACGGGCCTTATCGCGCCATTTCCGTGTCGCGCCGAATGGACCGCTAAAGATCAGCGGTGGTCTGCGGAACCGGGATTCGTACTGCTGTGACCATCGGTAATCGGCTCACCGTGTTTTCCGCTTCGGCCCGTGCGGAACCGTTTATTCGTGACGAGTTTATGCAATTCGCCCTGCTGGCCCGCGCATTGACGCTACTCGCGCGCGGCGGCCCCAGTGCGGTCCGTAAGGTGCGTCCCGCCGACGGCAGAACACATGTCGGCGGTTCCCCCTTTCCCTGCGCGATGTTGGCCCACTTGAGCATTCGCACGTCCGTACCGTGAGAGAACTGTCGTTCGATGCGCCCAACCGGCAAACTCGATGTGCCGACGGCACCGGCTCTGCGCGGCCTTCTCCGAGGAAACGATGCAGCACCTGCGGTCCACCTCATTGCCGACCTGGCTGGCGTGACCTTCATCGGCAACAGCGCCCTCACCAAACTCGAAACCGCCCCATCCCGCAGCGAAGCCGCCGGTGGCAGGCTGCGCCTGGCCTATCACCAGCACACCACTGGCCGGCTTCTGCGCCTGACCAGTCTGGTCCGGCGTTTCCCCGCTCTGCCACTCGGGTTAGCGCTTCCTTAGAGACAGCGTCGGTTAAGACGTTGTCCTATGTGGTGAGGCGGTCTCTGCGGCGAACGTCCACAACAGCGAAGGACTGGAGCCGATGGGTGATGGCTCTGAGGCAAACACATCCCTCATGGAAGACATCCACGTCGCCGAATCCGTTCGGGTCGGCTTCGAGGCCCTCAGTCCGGTGGCGGTTCTGAGGGCGGCTCAGAGGTGTCGGGGAGGGTGAGGTGCTCGTGGACGATGCCGTGGGCGAGGGCGGTCAGGTCGATGTCCTGGGTGTAGGCGTGGGCACGCAGCAGGGCCAGGGCTTGACCGGTGGTGAGGGTGTGGCGGTAGCTGATCATGCCGATGGCCTGGTGGACGACGGCTTCGGTGGGCAGGAGCCAGGCGTGGGCGAGGTCGTCCTCGGTGGGCTCGGGAGCCGTCAGGAGCAAGAGGTCGGCGGCGTCCGTGTGGTCCTGGGCGGTGCGCAGGTCCGCCTCGCAGATCGGGCCGGGCCGGTCGCGGTAGAGCGTAAGGATGAGTCCGGCCTGCTGTGCAGGGTCGGTGCCGTTGAGGACGGGCAGGGCGAAGACCGCGCGGATACCGTGGGTCTTGGCCTGCTGGGCATAGACGGGCCAGTTCCGTGTGGTACCGGGATCATCGAGGGTATCGGCGCATACCTGCGTACGCTGGCGCAGGGCCTGCACGCAGGGGCCTTCTCCGAGGTTGATCTGCAAGGATTCGCCCCTGGCGGCCAGCGGGCCGGCGGCGCACAGTGAGACCCGTTGGGCCAGGGCGGCGTCCGCCGCCAGGGTGAGCCCCACCGAATACTCGCCGCGCAGCGCCATCCGGCATGCTTCGCCGATGTGCCGGGCCGGGTGGGCCTGGCCCACGAAGCGGGAGGCGAGGGCGACGGCTGCCGGCCGCGGGGCCGTCACCGGAAGCTCGGTGCTGAAAGGGGCAGGTTCGCGGCCCTGCGGTGCGTGGGCATCGGGGTGTTCCGATCTCCGGCATTCACCGCCGACGCTGCCCCGATCGGAAGCCAATGTCAGCCTGGGTGGACGAGGTCGTCACCTGCGGGCAGCCGTATCTTCACCCTACGCCTCGCTGCGGCGCTCCACAGGGCCCGCGCGCATCCGGCAGCAGTTTCTTCGCCCGGCCGGGCTCCGCGTACAGGTTCCGATCCGCTCTCTTCCCAGCCTCTGCCGCGTGGCGCACACGGGCCGCCGCAGCTCCCTAGACTGAGACCGTCGGGAGTCCGTTCCCGTACCGCAGGGGCCGCTCTTTCGAGCAGGAGGGTGGCTGTGCCGGGAGGTGTGGAGCGTGAGTGCTGACCATGATCTGGCCGCTGTGCTGGAGGACCTGCACCCCTCCTCCACCGATGCGGGCCTGGTCGGCGCCGATCCGGTCCGGTGCGCTCAAGCTCTGGAGGTGGACGGCATCGCCGCCTCGGTGACGACGGAGAGCGGCCTGAGCGAGGTGGTGTGGTACTCCGACGGTGCGAGCGCGCGGCTGGAAGACTTGCAGTTCACGCTGGGCCAAGGACCGGGGCCGCAGGTGAGTGCCTGCTGTTCGCCGGTGCTGGTGCCGGATCTGGCGCAGGTGCCGGCCGGCCGGTGGCCCGCGCTGCTGCCCGAGATCGCGACGCTGGGCATCGGGGCGGTCTTCTGCTTCCCACTGTCCGTCGGTTCCGCCTGTCTGGGCACCCTGACCCTGCAGCGCGCAGCTCCCGGCCCGCTGCCTGACGCCACGATGACCGACGCGTGGCTGGTGGCCGACGCGCTGACCGCCGTGCTGCTGGAGGGCGGCCCGCAGCAGGACGCGTTCGCCGCCGGGGAAGGAAAATCGGAGTTCTACCGGGCCGCCGTCCACCAGGCCAGTGGCATGGTCAGCGTGCAGGCCGGGGTCTCGCTGGCCCAGGCCCTGCTGCGGCTGCGGGCCCACGCCTTCCGCCACGGACGCTCGGTGACAAAGGTTGCCGAGGACGTGGTGGCCCGGCGGCTGAGCTTCCGAGATGATGAGAACGGGCCGGACACTGCCGCCGGCGAAGGGATTGACGGGCCATGACACGTGAGGAACTACTGCTGGCGGCCATGGTCGATGCCGTGGACACGCTGGTCGACGACTTCGACCTGATCGACTTCCTGCACCAGTTGTGCGACCGCTGCAACGAGTTGCTGGACGTGACGGCCGTGGGTGTCATGATCACCGACCCCGAGGGCAGGCTCCAGTTGATCGCCGCCTCCGACGAGCACACCCGCCTGCTGGAACTCTTCGCCCTGCAGACCGACCAGGGCCCCTGTGTGGAGTGCCACCGCAGCGGCACCGCACGCCTCAACATCAGTCTCGTCTCTCCCGTGCAGACTGCCGCGTTCCCGATGTTCGCCGAGCGTGCCCGCCGGACCGGCTTCGCCACCACCCACGCCCTGCCCATGCGGCTGCGTCAGCAGGTCGTGGGCGCCCTGAACCTCTTCGACACCCGTGAGCAGAGTCTCAGCGCAGCCGACGCCCGGGTCGGGCAGGCGCTGGCAGATGTGGCGACCATCGCCATCCTGCAGCAGCGCACCATCATGTTCGGCAACGTCGAGCGGGCCCAGCTGCGGTCCGCCCTGTCCAGCCGCATCGTCATCGAGCAGGCCAAGGGCATCCTCGCCGAACGCTGGAACACCACCCTGGACAACGCCTTTGGCACCCTGCGCCGCTACGCCCGCACCCACCAACTGCCCCTTACCGGGCTGTGCCGGCAGCTCATCGACGGCACACTCGACACCGACGCCATCCCACGCCCCTGACCAGGCAACGCCGACCGCACGCCCCGGCCCGTATCCGTACGGCCGGTCCCCGCCCCAGACCCCGGCGGAAGGACGTGTCCCTCCCGCCACCTGCCCGGCACGTACCCCGCTCAAGGGACACCTCGTGGATCACGACCACCACGCCGCGGCGTGGCAGCGCATCAGTACCGCCGTGTTCACCGACGGCTTCACGCTCACCACCGCCTGCCGGGCCTGCGCCGGCGACCTGGACGCCGACTTCGCCGGCGCCACCCTGGTCGTCGCCGGGGAACTGCGGCTGCTGGCCGCGGCCACCGACGAACGCGCCAGGGCGGTCGAAGACGCCCAGCTGGTCACCGGGGAAGGCCCGTGCACCGACGCCTACACCCACCGCGAACCCACCGAAGCAGCCGACCTGCACCACACGGCCGCCCGCTGGCCCGCCTACACCCCCATCGCCTGCGAACACGGCGCTCGCAGTGTCCTGGCCCTGCCCCTGACCATCGGCAGTCTCCCCGTCGGTGCCATGGACCTCTACCGCCAAGAGCCCGTCCCCTTCACCCCGGAACAGAAGACCCGGGCCGCCGCTTACGCCCGCATCCTCGCCTTGCTCGCCCTGGACGAACATCCCCACCTCCTTAACGCCCAGCCCCGCCCAGCCCAGCGCGGCCCCCAGGGCTACCCGCCCACCGTTCACATGGCCGCCGGCGTCCTCGCCGCCAAATATGACCTCACCCCTGACGACGCCCTCGCCCGCCTGCGCGCCCACTCCTTCCGCCACAACCAACCCCTCCTCCACACCGCCCAACACGTCCTCGACCACCACCGCCTCCACTAGAACACCGACGCGCCCGGTCCCAAGCCAAGCCGTGACCGACTCGGGCCGCCCGGTCTGATGTGGCCCGGGCCAATGCCCGGCATCCAGTCAGGACGGGGCGGAAGCCCCGTCAGTGTCCGGGGATGAGGGGGGGGAGGGTGGTGGTGCCGTCGACGATGTCGCGGGCGAGGTCGACCAGGCGCAGGTGGTGGTGGCGGGCGTGGGCGCGCATGTGGTGGAAGGCGGTGTCGGGGTCGCTTTCGTGGCGGGCGGCCAGGAAGCCTTTGGCCTGTTCAATGATGGTGCGGGTGTCCAGGGCTTTTTCGAGCTGGGCACGGACGGTGCGGTGCTGGTCGAGGGTGGTCTGCTGGAGCAGGGAGATGGCGGTGGCGTCCGCCAGGGCCCGGGCCAGGTGCCGGTCGGCTTCCAGCAGGCAACCGGGGATGCGGCGGAAGAGGTTGAGCACGCCGATGGTGTCGCCGCGCAGCCGGATCGGGGTGGCGTGGACAGAGGTGTAACCGGCGCTGTGGGCGCGGGTGCTGAAGCGCGGCCAGCGCGGTGACGGTGCCGCGTTGAGGGTGTGGTCGACGGGGACGGCTTGGTCGAAGGCGGTGCAGCAGGGGCCTTCGCTGGCGTCGAGTTCGAAGAGTTCGACCACGCGGACGCGCTCGGAGGAGGCCGCGACCAGGCGCAGCGGCCCGCCGGGCAGGGCGAGCATCACGCCGGCGTCACCGATGTCGAGCAGATCCATGCAGTGTTCGGCGACGCGGTAGAGGAACTCCGCAGGATCGAAGTCGTCGACCAGGGTGTCGGCCAGGTCGATCAGCGCGGCGGTGATCCGCGCCTCACGCGGCAGCCGGGGCGACCCGTTCGACGAGGGCACATCCGGCGAGGGAAAAGACGAGCTGGGCATGGCGGCCTCCGGTCGGGACGACGCCAGCAACCGGGGCCGGAAGCACGCTACGGGGTCCGGGTGGAATACCAGCCGAACCACGGACTGGCCTACCGTCACGCTACTCTCCGGCAGCAGCGCGAACCAGCCACACGACGTCTTTCACCCCACGCCTTCCGCAGGTGACTGGAGTTCGATCGGCAACAGCGCTCGGAGGGACGCGGCGACTTTCCCTCCTCCCCCGCTCCCAGCGGACCAGACGTCCTGTCGGCGGGGGCACGGGGCGATGCCGTGATGACCAGGAGACCCGTTGCCGTTGACGCGGATGACGACCGCATGGCGGGCTGCCGCGCCATGAGTGCCCAAGTGAACGACCGATTCGGCATGAGTCGTGGTCGGCCCGTGCCGTGGTCGGCCCGTACGGTTGGGGCCGACGCCGACCGCACCTCCGTCGAGGCGGGCGGATCCCATGCACCCCTTCCCCTGGCGCTTCCGGCACGTCGCCAGCTCCCTGGCTCACCGTCACCATCGAGGCGTAACGAGCGCTCCTGACAGCGGGTGAGCTGCCACAGGACCTGGCCCGGCAGGTCGTCCTCGCACTCCAGCGGCTGGAGCGGCGTACGGGACGCCGCCTCGGCCAGGCGGGACGATCCGCTGCTGCTGTCCGTACGCTCGGGAGGCCGCTACTCCATGCCGGGGATGATGGACACGATCCTCAACGTAGGGCTGAACGACACGACCATGCACGGCCGGAAGGCCACCGGCGCCGGCTTCCGTCCAGGACCCCGACGAGCAGCTACAACAGTCCGTGCTCGCCGAGCACGTTCCCGAGGATCTAGATACCGCCGTGAACGTCCATTCCAGGTGGGCCGGGTCATGCTTTAAACGATCACAGGTGAGGAGTCACCCGAAGACCGAACCAACCAGTTGGTCTTCCGCAAACCCCTGAACTGGCCTGCACCGGCACCGTAGTTGACCCTACCGATGGCCCTGCCGGAACCACCCTGGGGCTCGGATACTGGGGGCATGGAATTCGTCGTTTTCATGACCTTGCCCGGACTGGTCATCTTGCTGACTGTCGTGGCCTTCGCAGATCAGCTGCTTCTCCGTGCCGGGCGGGCCGGACTGCTGCCGTGGCGCAACAGCGTCCGGCAGGGGCAGATATCCGCGACCGGGTTCGAGCAGCTGCATGCGAGCTTCTCGCCCGGTAAGCAGAACGAACTCAAGGAACGGCAATCAGCCCTGCTGATGCGGGACGACGAAGAGGACGGGGCACCGCCGAACCGGACAGCGGTGGACCTGGAGCGAGGGAGGGCAATCATCCGTATGCCGGGGGCCGGGGGCAGATGAGGGGCTGCGCGGTGCGGCCGACTGCTTCCCGGGTGATATCGGAATAGAAGCGAAAGAGGACGACGGGGCGGGTTTCGCCGTGGTCGCGTTCGTGCAGCGCTGCCCAGCACCGGGCGATGAGATCACGGGCCTGTGTACCGGGCCAGGGCTGGGGCAGGAGCTGGGGCGGCAGCAGCGGATCGGGTTCCATGGCGCGGGTGAGTTCGGCGGCCAGCTCGACCGCGATGGTCAGGAGCGCGGACGGCAAGAGGCCGGGGCCGTCGGTGAGCCGGGTGAGGCGGGGCCGGCGAGGCGGCTGAGGCGGTGGTAGCGGTCGGCGATCTCCGCCAGGGGCCACAGGCGCCGGGCGAGTTCGGCAGGGTCCCCGGTGTCGCCTCTGCGCAGGTCTGTCGTGGTGAGGAGGGCGAGCGCGCCGTGGGCATCGAGGCGGTGGGCGGCGTTCTCGACGTACGGTTCCCAAGCGTTGGCGCAGACGTACAGTCCGCCTTGGAGCGGGGCGCCGCCGAGGTGGAGGAGGGTCTCGCGCAGGGTGTCGCGGGCCGTGCGTGCCGATTCGGGCACGGCGAAGGCTGCCAGGTGCCAGACGCCGTCCCAGGGGGCGAGTCCGGCGTCCTGACGGAATGCGTGCCGCAGGAAGTCCGCGTTGGGGGCCAGAGCGTGTCTGGTGTCCTCGGTGGCATGCAGCAGTGCTCTGCGGCCGCGGCCTTCGTGGGTGAACCGGCCCTCGGCGACGAGGCGCTTGACGCACAGCCGTACCTGCTGGTCGCTCATGCCGAGGGCGGCGGCCACGGTACAGAGCTCGTCCGCCTCGACCGTGCCGTCATCGCGGATCAGGGCGTGGACGAGCATACGGTGGGAATGGCGAGCATACGGGTGGGAATGGCGCGGCAGCCGGCCACCCGCTGGGGGAAGACGCCCCGCCCTGCACGCCGCCCTCGTCTCACCCCGCCTGCAGCCTCCCCTGCTGGAGGCGCCTCAAGAAAACCCGACCATGATCGCGTTACGAGCTCCGAGGGGATTTGTGCGGCGGGGGCTATGCCTTGAGGTGGCCGCTCATCCACTCCAAGGCGGCGAGTATCTCACGGCGCCAGGTGTTGAAGCTGTGGCCGCCGCTGTCGAGGATGATCGACGCTATGTGGCCAGGGGACTTGGTCTGCTGGATGAACTTCAGCGTGTCCGGGTAATTCGGCTCGCCCTGTTTGCTGGAGGTGACCAGGAGGTTCACCGGTGCCGCGGGCAGGTTTTTCTGCCGCCACAGCAGGTCGTTCTCCCGCTCCAGCTGCTTGTCGCCACCGAACAGCTCGCCGGTCTTGGCGTCGCGGGGGGCCTTGTAATCGGCGGAGAGGGCCGCGCCGGTGGAGAACGTCTTCGGGTGGCGCATGGGCATCTTCAGTGCGCAGTAGCCGCCCGTGGAGTCCCCTATGACGCCCCAATTCCTGGCGTCGGTGCCCACCCGGTAGTGGCTGGCTATGTCGTGGCGTACGTCCTGGGTGAAGAACGTCTCGGTCTGCGGGCCGTTCGGGACGTCCACGCACTCCGTGTCCCGCCCCGGCACGACGGCCGGGCTCATCATCACCAGTATGGTCGGCTGCGCCTTGTTCTTACGGACCAGGTCGTGCTGGCTCTGCGGGAAGTGCAACTTCTTGTAGAGGTTCTGTGCGATGCCCGGGTAGCCGGTCAGCACCACGGACGCCGGGAAGCGCTTCTTCGCGTACTCCGGCTGGAAGTACTCCGGCGGCAGATACACGAACGCCTGGCTGTTGATCTTGGATTTCTCGCCCTTGAGCACGACCTTCTCGATCCGGCCGGCGGTCTGGGGATTGGAACCGCCGGGCAGTCCCGAGCGCTCGATGCCGAGCAGCTTCACCTTGGCGCCGTTCGGGCCGGTGCTCACGGAATCCTGCTTTTCGCCGAGCAGTTCCCCCCAGGAGCCGAAGAAAAGGTGCGCATTGTTCGCGAGAAGGCCGACCAACGCGAAGATCGACAGCTGGGTCGCCAGCAGCAAGCCGGCGCGGCCGAGGACCGCACGCCAGTTGCGCTTGGACAGGCGAGGCCATAGCCAGATGGTGAGGGCGAAGAGTGCTACCGCGAAAAGGACGGCCAGGAGCAGCACTGTTTTGCTGGTGAGACCCATGTGGCGCTTTCTTACGGGCGGCCGGTCAGCCAGGCCGCAGGTGCTGCCCCGGGCCCTGATACACCGTCGTACAGGGCGCAACAGTCCAAAGGTCGCGACGCACACTCGCGCACTCTCTCGACCGGGGCGACGGGCAAGTAATGTCTGCCAAGCTAGATGGCGAAAAGTCCGGGACGGTTGCGTGGCATCCGCCACGCCGGCAACGCGGCCCCGCCCGGAAATAGTGCCGCCTTGGGTGGCACAGCTGGCTGCATGCGCCGGCGGAAGCCCTGCCGGGCACCATAAGCACCCTGGCCGCGGTCCCCTCCATAGTCGTCGGCATCCCGCCCTGGTGCTCGCCCACGGGATCAAACGGAGTAAGCGCCGCGCCTGGGGGCGGACGTCTCGCTGCTCCCGGGCGTATTACGGACCGGCGCCCAGTCCCACTCTCCACACCTTGATACGGGGACCTTGGAGAGCGAGGTCAGAAGAGTCGTGCCCGTACCCGGATCACCCGGCAGGTTCCTGTGACGCAGGTGTCAGCTGCCGGGTGAGGGGTATCGGTCGACGGTCTGCTTACGTCACGGACTTCTCGACCCGGAAGTAGGTGGCCGGGGTGAAGAGACTCACCCAAGCGAAGACCGGCAAGACCAGCGCAACCAGCGCGGTTGCCGAGCGACGCAGCACCGCCAAGGTGAGTAGCACCGGGGCGCCCATCCCCAGCCACGGCAGGAAGGTATCCAGCACACTGCCCAGGTTTCCCACGGTGTTCGGAACCCGGGCATACATAGACAGGAGTAGGCCGAGCAGTACGGCGAGCACCGCGAGCACGATGCCGCGACGCCACATCCCTTCGGGGCGCCACCAGTTCCGCAAGCGTTCGGCCCGAGAAGCGGACCTTTCAAGGTTGGGCTCCTGTCCCGGCTCCGTCATTTATGCCTGCGCCATTTAGCCGTCCTCACTACCTCTCTGGGACTTGGGGCAATCGCGCGACATGTAGCTCATTTGGCGTGACAAGCCGGACGTCGAGGGTGTCGCCTCCCGTGTCCGGATCGTCGTCGCCGATGCCACGTCGTGGTCTGTCCGTCCTCCTCCTGGAAAGACTGGCATGGCAACCAGAGCCGGCTGTTCGACGACGCAACAGAACCGCATATGGGGTACGCGCCGTTGTTCGCCCATTGGCTGGAGTCGCGACGTCAGGACTGGCGGCGTGCAAGCCTTTCGCGCGCCGGACGGCCTCGGGGGTGTGCGTGCTGCGCAAACGGCCCGTGGGCGGCCATTTCGGCCACCCACGGTAAGTACGTGACGTGCCGTCAGCGTACGCGCACGGTCGCGACCTCCGAAGTCGTCACCGGAGCGGGGTGCTTGACGTGCGGGCTTTCCGCCCCGTACAGGACGCCCCGGAATTGAACGGTTCCGTGTCGCAGCGCCTTGACGTTGGCGTCGGCCTTGACCCCGACCTCCCAGCTGGCGTGGTTGATCACCTTGCCGCACTTCACGGTGTGCCAGGGGCCGCTCGGGGTCAGGCGCTGCTGGATGCAGGCCCTCTGGTACTGGTACTTCTCGACCTCAACGCCATCGCCATAGTGTCCTGCTGCGTTGACGTGGATGGTTTGCCCGACGCGTACCGAGTGCGGCGCTGCGCTGACCCAGATGCCGCCCTTGGCGAAGGCCGGACCTGCAGCGGCCAGGCCGGCCGACGCGATACCCGCCACCGCGACTATCCGCGCAGCGCGCCTCATTCTCTGTCGCATAACGTCTCCTATCCATCAGTTGCGGCCTTTACTCGGCCGCAGTTAGTGGTTAAGACGCAAAATCCCTCATGTCGGTGCACTCGATTATCAAAATCAATGACACAAGATTCTGCGTTGGCTCGCGCCTTCGGCGCGCCGTTGGCCAGTCGGGAGCTCACGCGATCCGAATCCGGCCTCCAGGCGCTTGGATTACCTCTGGACGGCGAGAGTCGTGAAGCCCACTGGAATTCCGTCGGAGCCCTGTGACCGTGTCAGGACGGCGCCGGCCCGGCGGCCCCTGGCACCTTCCAGTGGGGGCTGTAGAGTGCGCCGAATAGGCCAGGAAGCCCGCCGGTGTGCAAGAAGACTGTTGTCATTTCCGAAGTGATGCGTCCCTCGTGCACGGCTGCGATGAGTCCGGCCATGGCCTTACCTGTGTAGGTGGGATCAAGGATGAGCCCGGTGTGCCGAGCGGTGTATCTGATGGCTTCCAGGCATGCATCAGTGGGAATGCCGTAGCCCTCGCCGAGTTGACTGTCGTCAAGCTGTACGCGGCCCCGTGGGGCGGGCGTACCAGCCGTCTGCGCGGTCGCGTCGGCGAGGTCACGAACGCGGCCCGCGAGGTCCGGGAAGGGAGTGACGCGGATTCCCAGGACGTGGTCGTGAGAGCCCAGGCCGGCGGCGAGGCCGGCTTGAGTGCCGCCGGAGCCGGTGGCGGTGACGACGAGTTGAACGTCGGGGAGTTGTTGCCGCATTTCGCGGGCGGCATGCAGGTAGCCCTGGCAGCCCAGCGGGGAACTGCCGCCGAAGGGTATGGGGTAGGCGGGCTTGCCTTCCGCGGTGAGTCGCGCGGCGGCTGCGCGAACTGCCTGTTCGGCAGCGTCCAGAGACAAGGGGCGGCCGGTCCACTCGACCGTGGCCCCCAACAGGTCGTCCAGGATGAGGTTGCCGCTGGGGCGAGCGGGCGGTTCGCCGGCGAGTATCAAGTGGCAGTCGAGGCCCAGGCGAGCCGCCGCCGCTGCGACGGAGCGGGCCAGATTGCTCTGCGGACCCCCCGTAGCCACGAGCGTCCGCCAGCCTTGAGAGGCCACACGGGCGCACAGATGCTCCAGCTTGCGTGCCTTGTTGCCGCCGCCGGACAGGCCCGTGAGGTCATCTCGCTTGACCCACAAAGAACCACGGCGTAGGCCGAGCCGCTCGCCGAGTCCGTCCAGTGGTTCCACAGGGGTGGCGAACGGCACGAAGCCGGTGCGCGCTACGGGCATGGGGCCTCCAGGAGGTGGAGTGCCGACGGGGTCGGCAGGTCTTTCGCGTCCGAGGCGGTTCGGACTATGTCGAGATAAAGCCGATGCCATACGAGCATTGCGGTGGCCTTGCAGATCCTCCTTCTTGTTACTCGGGAACTCGGCTCCGAGCAGTGACGGTATCTCTTTTGTTTTCGGCAGCTCAGGCCCCGGAAGACTTTGACTGCGTTGTAAGCGTTTGTTCAAGTGTCGGCATGGACGAGTACTCCTTCGCGACGATGCGGGACAACGGCGGCGACAGACCGCCGTCCCGGTGATGGGGCTGCCGGCCTGCGGCGGATGCCGGCGCCATACCAACCGGTGACGGTAGTACGGAGGTGAAACAAGGGCTGACGCTAGGCCGTTTCTGATGACTCTTGGTTGGCCGCAAAGAGACCGCAAAGAGATCAGACGGCATTACGCGAGAGCCTCTTGAGGCAATACCTGCCTCACCGCCAGCACTCGTGTCAGCCAGGACACAGCTTCAAGAGCAGAGCCGGACCGTTCTCACCTGCCAACAGCAGCGGCAGATCCGCCGGTAGGGCGCCTGCCAGCACGATGATGGCAGAGGCAGAAACGGGGGCCGATGCGCGGGACGTCCCCCTCTCCTGGTGCCAAACGTCGTCCTCCGCTTGCGCACATGCCGGTTGACTCGCTTGAAGGCAGTCGCTTCCGCAACACCTGATTCCGCCCTTGTGAGACGCGGGAGAAGGGCCGGGAGTCTGCCCAGGTGTGTGAGCACAACAAGCCCTGTATCAGCCGGACATGGGTGCCCCGGCCAACAGTCGTAGAGCGTAGCGAACGCTTATAAGAGCCACTATTAGATTCAGCCCGGAGGCCTTCCCCCTCGGCAAGGCGCGCAGGCACCGGATTCGGGCACCGGATTACAGCGCGCTGCCTGCCTGCCACTCCGTTCAGGACATGTTCCAGCCGTTAAGAGCTCGCGACTCGATCGTGGTCGGGTACTCCATATCCGCACCGGCCGCTTACGCGGCTTCGCGTCCGGCCGGCCCGGCGCAGCGAACCGGATGCCCCAGGGAGCGTGCAGCCGGGCGATGAGCCCCCTGCCGCGATGGACATCGTGCACAGAGCGCAGGTCACCGGCCTGAGCTGATCACATTGCGTGGTCGCCGTCGCGCAACGTCTTCTTATGGGCTCTCGTTACACGACCGCCGGAGTGTCGCAATACAGGACAGACAGCATTACGTTGACGTGGGCCGCATGCCCTGGGTGCTTCTCCTGCGTAGCGCGACCGTCCGCACCGATGGGAAATGATGTTGTTTTCTCTCCGCCTTCCGCCTGCCTCCGGGCCCGTTCGGGCGGCGCTGTCAGGGCTCGTGGTCGCAACCGCGGCAGTCGCGGTGTCCGCCCCGCTGCTGAGCGGGTGCGCAGGGACCGGGGAGCCTCGGTCCGCCGGACACGCGGCGGTCGCCTTGCCCCCGGCGCAGTTGTGGCCCGAGCGGCCGCCTGCGCCGCGGCCCGCGCCTGAGAGAGGGCTGGGCCCCATGACGGCCAGGCCGCTGAAGACGGTGCCCCGGGTGCCGTCCGGTGATATCCACAGGCTGTCTCCACTCGATGTCATCAAGGCCCAGATCGCCGAGGACGGCAGCGACGACGGCGGCGTGCTCTTCCGTGACATGGGCAGAAAGATCAGCCAATGCGCCGGCGACGAGATCGGCCGGGATACGAAGCGGTGCCCGCTACGAAGACCCCTGTACCGGGATCTGAACGGTGACGAGAAGGACGAACTGCTCGTCGGCATCGAGGACTCGAACTTCTTGATCGTGCGCGCCTTCACGATCAAGGACGAGGTAGTGACCCAGATCATGGACGCCTTCGCGCAGCCGTTGTCGGTGGAGCTGACGGGCCGGGATGTCATCGTGCGGGAGCCCACCACGACAGCCGGGTATGACCTGCGCACGGTCTACTCCTGGGACCGCCGGCGGCAGGCGATGGAGAGACGGAACATGGAGTTCGTCCCGCAGCCCTCCGGCACTCCTTCGTCCAGTGGCGCCTCGCCCTCCGCCGCTCCGAGGAAGGGCCCGCCTGACGAGGACCCGGCTGCGCGGCACCTGTGATCGTGACCTGGCAGGTGCCTCCCCTGGCGCAGCAGTTCCCGAAGCCCCCGGCCAGCCGGCCGACGTGCGGCAGCGCGATCCGCTCGACCAGCTCGGCCCGGTAGCGGGCCGGCTCCTTCCGGGAACGATGATGAGCAGGTGGCTGTCAGCTCACGTGCTCAGGCGTTCAATTCCGCGGCCGCCCGGTACGAGGCGAGCTGCCCTTCGTATCCGCCGGCGCTTCTCGACGCCGTTGCAGAGTTCCTGCAGCGCCTTGGACGGAGAAACTGATTCCACGTACGTGCCTACCCGGCGACGATCGCCCTCCCGGACCTACGTACATGTGGCTGAACAAGGCTGCCTGGCACCAGGCAATTCCCGGGCACGTCTCCGTTCGTGCCCGTCTGGATCCCGGAGATGATGCGGCGGCAGCACGGTGAGCAGCAAGGCCGATGCCGCTACTCGTGCCCTTGTCCTGCCGGAGGCCGGTCGACACCGTCCGCCAGACACCGGCAGGCCCCGCCAGACACCGGCAGGCCCCGCCAGTCCCCCACGAAGGGTCTGGCGGCTTGCCCCGTCACGGCCGCCGTACGTCTTCCCTGCCGGCCGGCCTGCGCAACGCATTTTCGATCACCACCAGTGACCAACCTGGTCACGTACAGCGATACCCCGAGGTCGAAGGAGGTGGGGCTGGACCCACCCACCCGTACGCCCAGGCCCATACCGCGCCGGCCGCGCGCTCCGTAACGTCTACACCACAACAACACGGAGGAAGAAAGTCATGGCAAACACCAAAGAGGCCCCGGTCGAGGAAGCGCAGCTCAACGCCCCGCAGGCCCAGCAAGCCTTCGAGACTGTGAAGAAGTGCGTCGTGCTCTACGGCGTCATCAGCGCCATCGTCCTCGGCACCGTTGCCGTGATGGCGTTCAGCGGCCAGTCGGTGACCACATTCATGTGGGTCCGGTCGGCTCTCCTGCTGGCGGTCTCCGTGCTGATCCACCGGATCGCCGTCAGCGCTTCGCGGGGCTCGCGGCGGGGGTACGAGCGCCTGAGCACCCTCACCATCATCCTGCCGATCGCGATCATCGCCGTCGACCTGATCCCCGGCCTCTGCCCGGCGTGGTACGCCGTGATGCAGGGCGTGTCCGCTCTGGCCCTCGTCGGTGCCGCGTTCGTCACCAGGGGCGCCGGACTGCGCACCGTGTTCGCCAAGGTTTCCTGAGGGGCCGCGCCCCTCTCAAGTCGGCGGTTCGCGGCGCTTGCAGGGTCCGACGGCCCGGAAACAGGCCGTCTTGACCACGCAGGCAGAGCGTCCTCCGATTCGCGGCCGATACGGCCGGGCGCCCGCCATTTGGGGGGTGCAGGCCGGCTGGCCGCCGGATGGGCCCCGGGGAACACCGAGACGATTTGGGCCGGTGATCCCGCCCGTACCACCCGGG
>NZ_JBIRJY010000033.1:0-17246 GCF_044329785.1 Streptomyces sp. NPDC017529 | reverse complement strand
AAACCTCGCTTAAGGCACCCGCACGCCATTGCCCCACCCGATGCGCGGCGTATCGGGCGGTCGTCCGCCGTGTGGGGGGTATGTTGCGGCCTGCCGGCCGTATCGGCCGCGTTCTACTCGATCTCGATGTCCGCCGTTCCTCCCTCCGTTCCCACGAGGTGGAGGCGGTGGCTCCCGAAGCGGAGGTCGAGTTCCTTGGACAGCTTCAGGCTCACACCGTGCGAACTGAGCCTGACGTGGCTCTCGCTCACTTCTTTGACCTCCAGCTCAAGGTTCTGGATCTTGATCGACGTCCCCGAGCGCGCGTGAATGGTGCACGCGCCTCCCTCACAGCGCGCGTCGATGTCGTCGGGAGCGCAGCCGGCCACCGCCAGCAGCGGAAGAGCGAGCACGAGAACAGATGCGGCGACACGTGCAGAGCGGGGCATGGAGATCTCCTGTCATCTGATTCGTGGCAGTTGGTGGCGAAGGTAGGGTCGGCAGACCCACTCCTGATATCCCGCTACGCCCCATCGCCGGTGGGCCCAGCCCCACTCCTTCCGCGCGTCCCAACTGCCGCCGTAGCGCTGCCGCTTTCCCCCTGCCACCGCACTTGAACACCCTTGTCCGGGTATGGCGGCGTGTGTTCTCGTGGTCTCGGTCATATGCGTGCGGGAGGCTAGGAGGGGCTTCGATGGCCGACAGAACCGGGCAGTTGCTGGCCATCAGCGACCTGCACATCAGCTATGCCGAGAACCGTGCCCTGGTCGAGCGCATGGCGCCGGACTCCGACGACGACTGGCTGCTCGTGGCCGGGGACGTCGCCGAGACGGTGGCCGACATCCGCTGGGCTCTCAAGACGCTGGCGAGCCGCTTCCGCAAGGTGGTCTGGGCTCCGGGCAACCACGAACTGTGGACCCACCCGGAAGACGCCGTCACCCTGCGCGGCGCCGCCCGTTACGAGCACCTGGTCGAGCTGTGCCGCGAGCTGGGCGTGGTCACCCCCGAGGACCCCTACCCGGTCTGGGAAGGCCCCGGCGGCCCGGTCGCCGTGGCACCGCTGTTCCTGCTGTACGACTACAGCTTTCTGCCGACCGGTTGCGCGACCAAGGACGAAGGTCTCTCCTACGCGCGCGAAACCGGCGTCATCTGCAACGACGAGTACCTGCTGCACCCCGACCCCTATCCGAGCCGGGATGCCTGGTGCAGGGACCGGGTGGCGGTGACCGAGCGCCGGCTCGCCGCGCTTCCCGACGGCCTGCCCGCGGTCCTGGTCAACCACTACCCGCTGGACCGCCATCCCACGGACGTCCTGAGGTACCCCGAGTTCGCCATGTGGTGCGGCACCCGGCTGACCGCCGACTGGCACCGCCGGTTCCGCGTGGCCGCCATGGTCTACGGCCACCTCCACATCCCGCGGACCACCTGGCACGGCGGCGTCCGCTTCGAAGAGGTGTCGGTGGGCTATCCCCGCGAGTGGCGCAACCGCCCGGGGCCGCCCGGCGGGCTGCGCCGCATCCTGCCGCTGGGAGTGCACGGCCGGTGATCGGGGAACTGCTGCCTGAGTCGGTGGTGGCCGTGGAGGTCTACGGTGACGACGAGGCCGGCCAGACCCCGTTGTACCCCGAGGAAGAGGCGGTGGTGGCTCGGGCGGTGGACAAGCGGCGCCGCGAGTTCGCCACCGTACGCACCTGCGCCCGCCGCGCCATGGAGAAGCTCGGCGTGCCGCCGCAGCCCGTCCTGCCCGATCAGCGCGGCGCCCCGCGCTGGCCGAAGGGGCTGCTCGGCAGCATGACCCACTGCGACGGGTATCGCGCGGCCGCCCTGGCCCGCGCCACCGACCTGGCCTCTGTCGGCATCGACGCCGAACCCCACGGTCCGCTCCCGGCCGGCGTCCTGCACTCCGTCTCGCTCCCCGCAGAGCGGGCGCGCCTGG
This sequence comes from Streptomyces sp. NPDC017529, assembly GCF_044329785.1. Lineage (NCBI taxonomy): Bacteria > Bacillati > Actinomycetota > Actinomycetes > Kitasatosporales > Streptomycetaceae > Streptomyces > Streptomyces sp. NPDC017529. Next base: position 15,331 of record NZ_JBIRJY010000033.1, on the reverse strand, counting down.
CTCTCCTCGCCGCCCGGCACCCCACCGTCCACTGGGACCGGCTGCTGTTCAGCGCCAAGGAGTCCGTCTACAAGGCGTGGTTCCCGCTGACGGGGAAGTGGCTGGACTTCGAGGAGGCCGACATCGAGATCCGCCCGGACCCCGAAACGGCGGCGCACGGTCGCTTCCGCGCCGGACTGCTCGTCCCTGGACCGCTGGTGGGTGACCGGCGGCTCGGGCACTTCCAGGGGCGGTGGACCGTCCGGCAGGGCCTGGTCGCCACCGCGATCGCGGTCCCGCCGCCCTCGGATCCGTCCTGAGTCCGGGGGTGGCCGATGCCTGGTGGGGCTAGCCCCACCGCCCGCGGGGCGTAGCGGGATACCAGCGCAAACCGTCCGGCCATACGCTCTCCACCATTGGTCGGGTGCATTGTTCCCGGCTGGCAGAATGGTTCCGTGACGAAAGGATCAGACGGATGAGACTGCCTGCGGGAGGCGGTCCACCACGCTGGTGGGTCGAGATGGCGCGTGGGGTGTACCGGTCCGCGGTACTGACCGGGCTGACCTGGCTGATGCCCGCGGTGTGTCTGGGCGTTGCGCTGGGCGGCTCCCACGTGGTCCGCAGCTGGTCCGAGGGGTTGAGCGCGCCCCTGGTCGTCCGGGCGCTGGTGACCCTCGGGCAGGTCCTGATGGTGCTGCTGTGGGTCACCGTGGCCATCTGGATCGTGCACCCGCTGACCAGCCGGCCCCTCGCCAAGGCCGCGCGGCGATGTGCGGAGAGCTGGCTGGGTATGCGGCTCGAAGTGACCTACCGCGCCGTTCCCCAGGTCAGCCGCATGTCGACGGGTTACTGGTGGGACGGCCACGAGTACCACCGATCCGAACGGGAAGCGCGCCGCCGAGCCAAGGTGCACGCCCGGTTCCATGATCCGCAATTGCACTGGGACGGGCTGTGGGCCGTGGTCGCCGGTGTGACGGTGCTGCCGGTCGCGGCCCTGCCCCTGCTCGGACTCGCCGGCGGCGTGTACATGACGTTGACGCCGGGGCTCATCGGATACGGCATCGCCCTGATCGTCGCCAGTCTGGCCGCCTCCCCGTTCGCGTGGCGGATCTTTCGGCCGGTGGCACAGCGGCTGCTCGGACCGATCCCGCGCTCGTGGCTGGGCAGGCGGGTGAAGGAACTGGAAGCCATCCAGGCGGACCTGACCCAGACTCAGGCGGTCGAACTGGAGCGGATCGAGCGGGACCTGCACGACGGGACCCAGGCCCGGCTGCTCGCCATGGGCATGTCAGTAGGGGCCGCCGAGCAACTCGTCGACACCGATCCCGCCGCCGCGAAGGCACTCCTCGCCGAGGCCCGTACCGCGTCGGCGACCGCGCTCGCCGAGTTGCGCTCGCTGGTCCGCGGCATCAACCCGCCCGTGCTGGCCGAGCGCGGCCTGGTGGACGCCATCCGCGCCCTGGCGCTCGACGCTCCCGTCGAGATCGCCGTGCACAGCACAGTGCCCTCCCGGCCCGAGCGCCCCGTCGAGTCGGCGGTCTATTTCGCCGTCGCGGAACTGTTGGCGAACGTCGCCAAACACGCCAAAGCCTCGCAGGTGAAGGTCGAGTTCAGCTTCGCGCAGCAGACGCTCACCACGACGGTGACCGACGACGGGATCGGCGGAGCCGTCGCCTCGGCAGGCTCGGGGCTGCGCGGGATCGAGCGTCGGATGGCGGCATTCAACGGCCGCCTGGAGATCGACAGCCCCCCCGGGGGACCAACTCACATCACTGTGGCGGTGCCATGCGCGTTGTCGTAGCCGAAGACCTCTTCCTGCTCCGCGACGGGATGGTCCGGCTCGTCGAGGCGCACGGGCATACCGTGGTCGCGGCGGTCGACACGGGGCCGGCCACGCTCGACGCACTGCTGACGCTGCGGCCGGACGCGGCGATCGTGGACGTCCGGCTGCCACCGACGTTCTCCGACGAGGGACTTCAGGCCGCTCTCGCCGCCCGCCGGGAGATTCCGGGACTGCCCGTGCTCATCCTCTCGCAGCACGTGGAACAGCTGTATGCGCGCGAACTGCTCGCCGACGGGCACGGCGGCACCGGATACCAGCTCAAGGACCGGGTCCTGGACGCCGGCCAGTTCATGGACGCGCTCCAGCGCGTCGCCGACGGCGGTACGGCACTGGATCCGACGGTCGTCGCGAAGCTGCTGGGCCGGCCCCAGCGGGCCGATCCGCTCGCCACGCTCACCGACCGGGAACGCTCGGTGCTCGCGCTGATGGCCGAGGGACTCAGCAACACGGCGATCGCGGGCCGGCTGTTCCTCAGCGAGGGCGCCATCAGCAAGTACACGACCACGATCTTCGCCAAGCTCGGGATTGCCACCGCCGACGACACGAATCGCCGGGTGCGGGCCGTCCTCACCTACCTCGGCGCCGGCGAACCGAACGATCACTGAAGGCACGCGCCGGTCCCTGAGCACGCGTGCCGGGACCATGCGGACCGGCCCTGACGGCCGGGTCCGGCTCGACGCAGGCCGAACAGCCGCCGAGCGGCGCTGTCGGCTGCCGCAGTACCACACCACACCGTTACCGCAGTAATTGGACCTTGCCCCTCCGTGCACGGGGGTGCGGAGCGAGACCGAGGGCGCCAAGCGATCAGCACACGAAAGGGCAGGATCATGTCCGCAGTGATTGCAGTGCAGAACCTCCACAAGAAGTACGGCGATCTGGCGGCACTGGACGATGTGTCCTTCACCGTCGAGGAAGGTGAGGTCTTCGGGATCGTAGGCCCCAACGGCGCGGGCAAGACCACGGCCCTGGAATGCATCGAGGGACTGCGCAAGTGTGACGGCGGGGAGGTCCGCGTGCTCGGCTGCGACCCCCACGCGCAACGGGCCGAGATCACTCAGCGGCTCGACGTCCAGCTCCAGGACGGCAACGGGACCAACCGGCAGCGGATCGCCGAGGCGCTGTCGCTCTACAGCTCCTTCTACCGCGACCCCGCCGACTGGCGTCACCTCATGGACTCGCTCCGGCTGGAGGACGAGGTCCCCTTAAACGGGTTGTCAGACAGCCAGGAGCAGCGCCTCTCGGCAGCGCTGGCCCGGGTCGGCAACCCGCAGGTCGCGGTCTTCGACGAGCTCACCACCGGTCTGGACCCGCAGGCTCGGCACGACACATGGGAGGTGATCGAGGCCGTCCGCGCCAGCGGAGTCACCATCCTCCTCGCCACGGACCTCATGGAAGAGGCCGAGCGGCTGTGCGACCGGGTCGCCCTGATCAGCAAGGGCCGTGTCACGACCGTCGGCACACCGTCGGCGCTGATCGAGCGGGTCCAGCGCGACACACGGATCACCTTCCGCCCGTCAGCACCGTTCGACGACAGCCTTCTGACCCGGCTGCCCGACGTGACCGGCGTGACCGGCGAGGGGGATCACGTGACGGTCACCGGCACCACCGACGTGCTGTACGCGGTCACGTCGGAACTGGCGCGCCACGCCATCGTGCCCAGACACCTCCGTGTCGAACAGGCCACGTTGGAGGACGCGTTCCTCGACCTGACCAGCAGCGACTTCAAGGCGAAGTAGCAGCCGGGGCCGCGGGGTCTCAGCCGGCGGCCGCCTCCTCGCGCCGCTCCGTATCCCGGACCCGGGCGGCCAGTCCCCGCGGGGTGGGCCGCTCGAACACCTCGGTGAGGCTCAGCGATACGCCGCTCATGTTCTGGAGTTCCTGCATCGCCATGGCGGCGAGCATGGAGTTGCCTCCGTAAGCGAAGAAGTCCGTGTCGGCGTCGACGTCCTCGCGCCGCAGCAGGCTCCGCCACAGCGCGGTCAGCCGGCCCGTCAGCTCGTCCAGGTCCGGGCGACGCGCCCCGGGCCGTGCCGAGGCGAGGCCCGTGCGCCGGTCGGCGAGCATCCGCTCCAGTGCGGGATAGTCGACCTTGCCATTGGCGTTGACCGGCATCGGGTCGACCGTGACGAGGTCACCGGGAAGCATCGACCGGGACAGGCGGGAACGGGCATGCGCCCAGACGCTTTCGGTGTCGAGCGAGCCGGCTGCGGCCGGCTCCAGGCAGCCGATGAGCACGGCGTCCGCGCTCGGGTCGCCCACCATGACCACCGCGGCGGCGCCGACTTCGGGGTGCGCGAGGAGCGTCGACTCGATCTCGCCGAGCTCGATGCGGTTCCCGCGGAGTTTGACCTGCCGGTCGCTACGGCCGAACAGGTCGAGCGTTCCGTCCGTACGCCAGCAGGCCATGTCGCCCGTACGGTAGAAGCGGCCGTACGTACGGTGTTCGCCGAAGCGCTGCGCGTTGAGTTCCGGCCGGCCGTGGTACCCGATCGCCACCCCGGCGCCCGAGATGCACAGTTCCCCACGAACACCGACGGGGAGTTCGCGGCCGTGCTGATCGACCACATGGAGCTGGGTGTTGCGGATCGGCCGACCGACGTCCAGGCGGGGCCCCATCGCTTGGGTGACCACACGTGACGTCGACCAGATGGTCGTCTCCGTGGGCCCGTAGGCGTGGTGCAGCACACAGCCGGCGGCCACCAGCCGCTGGGCCAGGGAAACCGGCACGGGCTCACCGCCCACTATGACGCTGCGGCCCCGCAGGCAGTCCTCCATCCGGTCGATGACCAGCCGCCAGGTCGTCGGCGTCGCCTCGATGAACCGCACCCCGTAGCGCGACACCAGCTCCCGCATGACCCGGCCGTCGCTCCTGGCCCGGTCGGGGGCCGCCACCAGGCGGCCGCCGGAGACCAGCGCCACGTGCAGCTCGATGCCGGACATGTCGAACGCGAACGTCGTCGTCCACAACATCGCGTCACCGGACGACGCTTCCAACTGCTCGGCGAAGTGCACCGCCACATTGGCCAGGGCCGCGTGGGTGATCAGGGTCCCCTTCGGCCGCCCGGTCGATCCGGAGGTGTAGATCAGGTACGCGCAGGACGCCGGGTCCACCGCACCGGGCGGGGCGTCACACGCGTTCGCGTCCGGAACGGTGTCAACCGCGGGCACGGTCAGCACCACGAGACCGTCCTCGGCGAAGTGCGTCGCGTCCTCGGTGGCCACGAGGACCTTCGCTGCCGAGTCGGAGAGCTGGTACCGGATCCGCTCCTCGGGGTGGGCCGCGTCGACGGGCAGGTACGCCGCGTGCGCCAGCCAGGTTCCCAGGACGGCCGCGACCAGCTCGGGACCGCGCGGGAGGGCTATCGCCACCACGTCCCCCGGCCGGACGCCGGCGCCCCGGATGACAGCGCTCATGGCGTGTGCCGCGCTCCACAACCGGCCGTATCCGACCGACCGTTCGCCGTCCATGACGGCGACGGCTTCGGGCCTGCGCAGGGCGTGCTCGTGGACGGCGTCGAGGACCGAGGCAGGCTCGACGGGCCGGGCCGTGTCGTTCGCCGCCGCGATGATCCCGTGGTCCCGGTCGCTCCACCAGTGGACCTCTCCCACCGCGCGGTCGGGGGCGTCCGCGAACGAGGCCAGCACCGCCTCGTACCGCGCCAGCAGCAGTTCGGCGCAGGGTCGCGCGAAGAGCTCGGTCCGGTGGACGACCCGTACCGAGATGCCGTCGTCCGTAGAGGTGGTGGAGAGGTGGAGGTCGAACGTGGCGAAGCCGCTCGCGGCGGGGAACGGTCCCGCCGCGAGGCCGCCGAGGGTGAAGGCGGCAGGGCCGCACCCCGCCCGGTGCTCGAACACGTGCCGGAACGGCAGGGACCGCCGGCCGGACCGCGCCACGGGCGTGAGGCCGGCGAGCGCCTCCACGGCCGCATCGGCGTGCGCCGCGGCCGTCAGCAACCGCTCGCCGCTCCTGCGCACCAGGTCGCGCACGCTCTCCTCCCGGGTCACCCGCAGCCGCAGCGGTACGTGGGTGACGTGGTACCCGATCGTGCGGGCGGCGTGCTGTGGTCTGACGTCGACCGGGGAGCCGACGAGCAGGTCGGGCCCGGCACCGTGCGTCTCCAGCAGCACGTAGTACGCGGCCAGCAGGACCGCGGACTCCAGGACGCCGAGGTCGTCGGCGAGCCGCCGGACCGCGGCCACCGTACGCGCCGGCACCTCGCGGTCGACCTGCGCCGCCGCCAGCGTCGGCCGGTCCGGCTCGGGGGCCGCGCAGGCCAGTTCCAGGCCGTCGGTGTCCGCGCCCGCCAGCTCCTCGCGCCAGAAGGCGAGGCTCTTCCCACTCGGCGGCGCCTCTGCCCACCGGGGTACCGGTGCCAGTCCCGCCTCCGGCGCCCCGTCCGCGTGCTCGTACGCGGACACCAGCTCGGTGCGGAAGACCGAGGCGGACACCTCGTCGAAGACGAGGTGGTGCGCCGTGACGCAGAAGACGTCCGTGCCCGGGGAGCGGAAGAGCGCCGCCCTCAGCATCGGCCCGCCGTCCAGGCCGAACGGCGCGGCGGTCACGACCGCCAGGTCGTCCTCGGACGGCTCGCCCGGAAGCACGAACTGCACCACGTCGAGCCGGAACTCGTCCGGTCCGGCCACGCGCTTGACCAGCCGGGTGCCGTCGCTGCGGTAGACGGTGCGCAACGCCTCGTGGCGGCGCAGCACCACGGCCAGCGCCGCGTCGAGCCGGGACGCGTCCATGTGCCCTGTGACGGCGAACGCCATGGACAGGTTGTGCACGGGGGAGCCCGGCGCCGACGACTCGCGCAGCCACAGAGCCTCTTCCTTCGGAGCGGCTCCCGTTTCCTCACCCAATTCCGCAGGCGTGTGCCCCTTCGCGGAATTCATCACGTCGCTCCTTCACAAGTCCGCTGACTCCGCCGGCTTTCCCCTGGGTGCCCGGCCACCCTAGATGCCCAGTTCCTTGTCGATGAGATCGAATATCTCGTCGTCGGTCGCCTCGCTGATGTCCTCGTCGGCGGGCGCGCCGTCCGCGTCCCCGCCGCGGAACTCCTCCACGATTCCCTCCAGGCGGCTCATGATCATCGCCTTCTTGCCGCCCCGCCGGGCTATCACGGAAAGAAGGGACTTGAGCCTGTCGAGTTCGTTGAGGACCGGCTCGTAGTCGATTTCCTGGTCGGCGATCCTTTCCCGGAGATATTCGGCGAGCTCGCCGGGGGTGGGGTAGTCGAAGACCACCGCGGCGGGCAGCCGCAGCCCGATGGCGCCGCTGATCCGGTTACGGAACTCCACCGCGGTCAGCGAGTCGAAGCCGAGCTGACGGAAGTACCGGGCGGACTCGATGGACTCGGGCCCTGGCCTGTTGAGGACGAGGGCCGCCTGGGTCAGCACCAGATTCAAAACCGCGCCCCCCAGCTGCTCGGGCGGCAGCGCGGCCCACTGGCCGGCCAGGTTCCTGCCGGCGTCCGGCCCCGCCGCTCCGGCCGTACGCCGGTTGGGCCGGACCAGGCCGGTCACCAGGGCGGGGGCCGCGCTTCCCAGGCGGCCCAGCGCGAGCAGGTCCAGGCGGGCCGTCACCAGCAGCGGGTCCGTCCGGCCCGCCGCCGCGTCCAGCAGGGCGAGTCCGTCGGACGTGGTCAGCGGCCGCAGCCCCTGCCGGCTCATCCGCTGCCGGTCGGCGTCCGTCAGTTCGCCGGCCATGCCCTGCTCCCACGGGCCCCACGCCAACGACACGGCGGGCAGGCCCTGATGGCGCCGGTGGGCGGCGAGGGCGTCCAGGAAGGTGTTGCAGGCCGCGTAGTTGGCCTGCCCCGGGGTGCCCCAGACGCCGGCCACCGAGGAGAAGAGGGTGAAGGTGTCCAGGTCCAGGTGGCGGGTCAGCTCGTGCAGGTGCCAGGCCGCATCCGCCTTGGGTCGCATGACCCGCTGTACCCGGTCCGGGGTGAGCGCCCCGATGACACCGTCGTCGAGGACGCCTGCCGTGTGGACGACCCCGGTCAGCGGCGCCACCGCCGGCACCCCGGCGATCACCTCGGCCAGCTGGTCCCGGTCCGCCACGTCGCAGGCCACCACCTGCACGCCCGTACCGGAGCCCGCCAACCCGGCGACCAGCTCCGGCATCCCGGCCGCGCCCATGCCGCGACGCGAGGCCAGCAGCACGCGCCGGGCCCGCCCGGTCGCCGCCAGGTGCCGGGCGACCAGGCCGCCCAGCGCGCCCGACGCACCGGTCACCAGCACCGTGCCCACGTCGGACGGCCGCGTCGGCACGGTCAGGACGACCTTCCCGATGTGCCGTCCCTGACGCAGGAACCGGAAGGCATCCACCGCGCGCCGCACATCCCAGCACGCCACCGGCAACGGCCGCAGCGCGCCCTGCGCGAACAGTTCCGACAGCGACGACAGCATGCCGCCGATCGCCTCCGGATCCTCCAGCAGCAGGTCGAGCGTCCGATAGGTGACCTGGTGATCCCGCTCCACCTGGCCGGGGTCGCGTACATCGGCCTTGCCCATCTCGACGAACCGCCCGCCGGGACGGGTCAGCCGCAGCGACGCATCCACCGACTCCCCTGTCAGGGAGCCCAGCACCACATCCATGCCGCGCCCACCGGTCTCCGTACGGAACGCCGCCTCGAAGTCCGTGGTCCGGGACGACGCCATGTGCCGCTCGTCCAGCCCCAGTTCCCGCAGCGCACTCCACTTCTTCGGCGACGCGGTCACGAAGACCTCGGCGCCCAGGTACCGGGCCACCTGCACGGCGGCCATGCCCACACCGCCCGCGGCGGCGTGGATCAGCACCCGCTCGCCGCGCCGCAGCCCAGCCAGCCGCACCAGCGCATGGTACGCGGCCAGGAACGCCATCGGCGCACCGGCCGCTTCCGCCGCGGACCAGCCAGCGGGCACCCGCGTCACGGCGTGTGCGGCAGCCACCGCCACGGGCCCGAACGCGCCCGGGAACAGCCCCATCACCGCGTCGCCGACCGCAGGTTCCACCACGCCCGGCCCGGTCTCCAGCACGACTCCGGTGCCTTCGAGGCCCAGCGCACCCGCCTCACCGGGATACATGCCCAGCACGTTCAGCACGTCGTGGAAGTTCACGCCGGCCGCGCGCACCGCCACCCGTACCTCACCGGCCGCCAGCGGCCGCTGCCCGTCCTCGCACTCCTCCAGGACCAGGTTCTCCACCGTGCCGCGCTCGGTGATCCCCAGCCGCCAGTGCGCCCCGTCCGGCACCGCCAGTCCGTCCCCGGCGGCACGCGCCAGTCGCCGTACCCGCACCTGCGCGTCCCGTACCGCGAACTCGGGCTCCCCCAGCGCCGTTCCGGCCACGACGAGGGGCCCGGAGCCGTTCAGCGCCTCCACGTCCGCCAGCACGATCCGCTCCGGGTGCTCACCCGCCGCCGCGCGCACCAGACCGGTGACGCCCGCGCTGTCCATCCGCAGGCTCACACCGGGGCCTGTGTCCACACCGCGCTCCGTCACCACCACGAGGCGCGAACCGTCGAGCACTCCGGCGGCCAGCCATTCCTGTATGACGCCGAGGGCGCTGAGTACGGTGCGCTGGGCGCGGTGGTGGATGGCGGTGGAAGCCTCGGCGTATGGAGCGTCGGGGCTCTGTGAGGAGGCGGCGTCGCTGTCGGGTTCGAGACTGAGGCCGGGGACGCAGCAGGTCACCACCACGTCGGGCACCGCGGCACCCGCCTCGACCGCCGCGAGCAGCGCCGCCATGTCCGCGTACGCCGCCGCGCCGGGCACGCCCAGTCCGCCGTCCTCGCCGAGCACCGCCCAGCTGCGGGCCGGCTGCCCGGCGCCCTCCGCCACGGCGGCCGGGACCCAGTCCACGCGGAAGAGCCCTTCACGGGCCGGTCCCGCAGCCTGGTCCAGGGCTCCGGCGGCCGGCGGCTCCAGCACCACCGATCCGATCGAGACGATCGGCTGTCCGGCCGCGTCGGCGAGCGTCACCGATGTGCCTTCGCCCGTGGGTGACGGCGCCACTCGTACCCGCGCCGCCGTCGCGCCCGACGCGTGCACCCGTACGCCACTCCACACGAAAGGCAGCAGCGGCCCCTCGCCGCCCCCCGCCTGTTCCAGGCTCGTCACATGCAACGCGGCGTCCAGCAACGCCGGATGCACCCCGAACCCGGACACCTCCGCGCCCTCGGCCAGCGCCACCTCCGCGAACACCTCGTCGCCGCGCCGCCATGCCCGCCGTACGCCCTGGAACACCTGCCCGTACTCGGCCCCGGCAGCCGCCAGGCCCTCGTAGAGCCCGTCCACATCGGCCACCACGGCACCCGCCGGTGGCCACTGCACACTCCACGCTGCCGTTTCCGCGACTGTGTCACCGTCCGTATCGGCCGGTGCCAGGGCTCCCGCCGCATGGCAGACCCACTCGCCCTCGGCCGCCCGCGCGAACACGGAGAACTCCCGCCGCCCCGCGGGGCCGGCCTCACCGACGGTGACCTGAACCCGCATGTCCCCGCGCTCCGGCAGCACCAACGGCTTTTCGACGACCAGTTCCTCGACCTGGTCGCAGCCGGCCTCGTCACCGGCCCGCACCGCCATCTCCACCAGTGCCGCGGCAGGTACCACCACCCGGCCCGCGACGAGCGACTGGGCCAGCCACGGTTGCGCGGACACGACGAGCTGCCCGGTCAGTACCACCCCGCCGGTCGCGGGGAGCTCGACGGCCGCGCCCAGCAGCGGGTGACGCGGGCTCTCCAGGCCCAGGTCCTCGGCACGGCTGCCGGCGACCGGGGCCAGCCAGTACCGCTGGCGCTGGAAGGCGTAGGTGGGGAGGTCGATCCGCTGGGGGGCCTTGCCTGTGCTCGTGCTCGTGAAGACCTGGTCCCAGCCGACGTCCACACCTCGGACGAATGCCTTGGCCAGCGCCGTCAGCAGCGCGCGGGGTTCGTCACGGCCACGGCGCAGCACCGGCAGCCAGGCCTCGGAGGCATCGTCGTTCTCAGTCTCCGTACGGGACTGCGGGCCCATGCCCGACAGCACACCGTCCGGACCGATCTCGATGAATGTCCGTACGCCGCTGTCACGGAGCGCGCAGGCCGAATCGGCAAAGCGGACCGCTTCGCGGACGTGCCGCACCCAGTACGAAGGATCGGTGACCTCACTGGTCACAGGCTTGCCGGTCAGAGCCGACACCAGCGTCAGACGCGGCTCCTGGACGGTGACGGAGCTCACGACGCGCGCGAACTCCTCCAGCATCGGCTCCATCAACGGCGAGTGGAAGGCATGCGAGACCCGCAGACGACTGGTACGCGCCCCGGCCTGCGCCAACTCCTGGGCAGCGGCCAGCGCTTCGTCTTCGTTCCCGGATATCACGACGGCCTTCGGTCCGTTGACCGCCGCGATGCCGACACCCGGGCGGCCCTTGATCGCTTCGAGGACCCGCTCCTCACTGGCCTCGACCGCCACCATCGCTCCACCGGTGGGGAGTTGCTGCATGAGGCGGCCGCGTGCGGCCACCACCGCGCAGGCGTCGGCCAGCGACCACACCTCCGCGACATACGCAGCCGCCAGCTCACCGATCGAATGCCCCGCCACCACCTGCGGACGCACGCCCCACGACTCCAACAGCCGAAACAACGCCACCTCAACCGCAAACAGACCGGACTGCGCCCACACCGTCTCGTCAATGCGGCCCTCACCCGGCCAGGACGCCTCGCCTTCGCCACGGCTCACCGCTGCCAGCGAACCCTCCAGATGCTCGGCCAGGCCCGCGCACACGGCATCGAAGGCCTCAGCGAAGACCGGGAACGCCGCATACAGCCCCTGACCCATGCCGACCCGCTGGGCGCCCTGCCCCGTGAACACGAAGCCGATCTTGCCCGCGCCACTGGATGTCCCGAAGACGACACCCGGAACCTCACGCCCTTCCGCCAACGCCCGTACCCCGGCGGCCAGTTCCTCGCGATCAGAGCCCAGCACCACCGCACGGTGCTCCAACACCCCACGCAAAGTCGCCAGTGACCAACCCATGTCGCTCGCGTCCACGTCCGAATGTTCCTGGGCGAACTGCGCCAGCCGCTCGGCCTGGCCCAGCAGCCCGGCAGCCGACCGACCCGACACCACCCACGGCACCACCGGCAGCACCGCACCATCGGCCGGGGAGGTTTCGGCATCCAGTGCGGAAGCGGCTTCGGGTGCCTGCTCGATAATGACGTGGGCGTTGGTGCCGGAGAACCCGAACGAGGACACGCCCGCACGCCGCGGACGCTCCCCCACCTCCGGCCACGGAGCGGCCTCGGTCACCAGCCGTACCGCACCCGCATCCCAGTCGATGTGTGAGGAGGGTGCGTCCACGTGCAGTGTCGCGGGGACGATGCCGTGCCGCATCGCCGACACCATCTTGATGACCCCCGCCACGCCGGCCGCCGCCTGCGCATGACCAATGTTGGACTTCACCGAACCCAACAGCAACGGCCGCTCCTCCGGCCGACCCTGGCCGTACGTCGCCAGCAGCGCCTGCGCCTCGATCGGATCACCCAACCGGGTACCCGTGCCATGGCCCTCGACCACATCCACGTCGGCGGACGTCAGGTGGGCATTGGCCAGCGCGGACCGGATCACCCGCTGCTGCGACGGGCCGTTCGGCGCCGTCAGACCGTTGGAAGCACCGTCCTGGTTCATCGCCGTTCCGGCCACCACCGCGAGAATCCGGTGACCGTTGCGCCGCGCGTCCGACATCCGCTCGACCACCAGGACGCCGACACCCTCGCCCCAGCCCGTACCGTCCGCAGCCTCCGCATACGCCTTGCAGCGCCCGTCAGCGGAAAGGCCTCGCTGTCGAGAGAAGTCGATGAACGTGCCGGGTGTGGACATCACCGTCACGCCGCCGGCCAACGCGAGCGACGACTCCCCCGAACGCAACGACTGGCACGCCAGATGCAACGCCACCAACGACGACGAACACGCCGTGTCCACCGTCACCGCCGGACCCTCCAGACCCAGCGCATACGCCACCCGACCCGAGGCGACGGACCCCGTGCCGCCCGTGCCGAGGTAACCCTCGACCTCCTCGGGGACGGGATACGACGGCAGGTAGTCGTGGTAGAAGAGGCCCGCGAAGACGCCCGTATCGCTGCCCTTCAATGATCCAGGATCGATCCCCGCGTCTTCCAGCGCTTCCCACGAGGTCTCCAGCAGCAGCCGCTGCTGCGGATCCATCGCCACCGCCTCACGCGGACTGATCCCGAAGAACTCCGCATCGAACTCCCCGGCGTCGTGGAGGAAGCCGCCCTGGCCCGAGTAGGTCTTTCCGACCGCTTCCGGATCCGGGTCGACCACGTCTCCGGGCCATCCTCGGTCCACGGGGAACGCGCCCACCGCGTCCCCGCCCGATTCGAGCAGCTGCCAGAACTCGCCCGGAGACGAGACACCACCCGGGAAGCGGCACGCCATCCCCACGATCACCAGGCGGTCGTCGTCAACCAGTGCTCCACCGGTCGCCGGGAGGGCAGGGCCCACCGGCACGGCATCCGTCTCGCCGACCATCTCACGCAGTACGAAGCCGACGAGAGCGGCCGGGGTCGGGTAGTCGAACACTGCGGTAGCGGAGAGGCGCAGGCCGGTGACGTTGTTGAGGCGGTTGCGCAGCTCGACTGCGGTGAGGGAGTCGAAACCGACGTCCCGGAAGGCGCGGTCCGCAACCACGCTGTCAGGCCCCGGCAGGCCCAGCACCAGGGCGGTCTGGGTGGCGATCATGTCCCGTACGGCCTCTTGCTGCTCGGCAGGGCTCAGCCCGGCCAGACGCACGGCCAGTGCGTTCTGCCCATCGGCGGCCTGCCCGACCGTACGACGGGCAGGCGAGTCCATACGTGTCGTGCGCGCAAGTGCGGACAGGAGGGGTGGTGCCTCGGCCGTTCCGCGTATTGCCGCCAGGTCCAACTTGGCTGCTACCAGCAGTGGTTCGGTGCGGCCCATGGCCTCGTCGAGTGCGGCGAGACCGTCCGCGACAGGCAGCAGCCTCATCCCCTGGCGGGCCAGCCGCTGCCGGTCACCTTCTGTGAGTTCGCTGGCCATGCCCTGCTCCCAGGGGCCCCACGCCAACGACACGGCGGGCAGGCCCTGCTGGCGGCGGTGGGCGGCGAGGGCGTCCAGGAAGGTGTTGCCTGCCGCATAGTTGGCCTGGCCCGCGTTGCCGATGACACCGGCGATGGACGAGAAGAGAACGAAAGTGTCCAGGTCCAGATCACGGGTCAGCTCGTGCAGGTTCCAGGCAGCGTCGACCTTCGGCCGCATCACCGACTCCACCCGCTCCGCGGTCAGAGCCGTGGCCAGGCCGTCGTCCACGATCCCGGCCGCGTGGACGACACCGGTCAGCGGCACACCGTCCAGGACCTCGGCGAGCTGACCACGGTCAGCGGCATCACATGCGGCAACAGTGACCTCGACGCCCGCCTTCTCCAGATCGGCGACCAGTTCCGGCATACCCGACGCCTCGATACCACGGCGTGAGAGCAGCAGCAGCCGCTCGGCCCGGTTGGCTGCCGCCAGATGCCGGGCCACCCGCCCACCCAGAGCCCCCGAAGCACCCGTCACCAACACCGTTCCCGCACGACCCACACACCCCACCGAAGCCGCCCGCACGGCCCGCGCCAGCCGCGGTACCCGCACCTGGCCCCCGCGTACCGCGAACTGCGGCTCACCCGAACCCACACCCACCCGCAGCCACTCCGCGACACCATCGGCGGACAGATCATCCACATCCGCGAGCACCAAACGCCCCGGATTCTCCGCCTGCGCTACCCGCACCAGCCCCCACACCGCAGCAGGGGCAACCTCCACGGCGCAGTCCGCACCCGCATCCATCGCGCGCTCGGTGACCACCAACAGCCGCGACCCGGACAAGGCCTCCTGCGCAAGCCACTCCTGTACGACACCCAGCACGTGCACCGCCGCGCTACGAGCCGCGCCCGCAACACCGGCCGTGCCCACCTCCGGCACGACCCGCAGCACCACAACCGAGGGAACTTCTCCGCCCTCTTCCACCGACGCCACCAGGCCACTCACACCCTCGACGCCCAGCTCCACCCACAGGCACTCAGACACCGACTCACCCTCGGGCGTGACCGGCACCCACTCCACGCCGTACAGACCCCCACGAGCCGACGCCGTCGCAGCGGCAAGGTCCTCGGCCGACACCGACCGCAACACCAAAGAACCGACGGACACGATCAGTTCACCGGTGGGGTCGGCGAGAGTCAGCGATACGCCCTCGCCAGTACGCTCCGGGGTCATCCGGACCCGGGCCACCGACGCACCCGACGCATGCAGGCTGACGTTCTTCCAGGCGAACGGCAGCGCCAGCCCTTCATGCGCAGCACCCAAGCCCAGCACATGCAGGGCAGCGTCCAGCAGCACCGGGTGCACCCCGAAGCCGGACACCGCCGTACCCTCGGCCAACGCGACCTCGGCGAACAGTTCGTCGCCGCGCCGCCAGGCCGCACGCATCCCCTGGAATACCGGACCGTACGCAAGCCCGCTCTC
>NZ_JBIRJY010000032.1:0-55201 GCF_044329785.1 Streptomyces sp. NPDC017529 | reverse complement strand
ACGCCGTCCATCGACGCCGAACCGAACGGCTATCGAAACTGCCTCTATACGCCGCAGCCCGGTGACCAGCGGAAACCGGTTCAGGAACAGGCACTCACGACCGACACCGGCACCCCCAAGACGCTGCCCGCAGGCACCGAGGTGCCCTACCAGATCACCGGCAAAGGCTCCGGGGTGTTCCTCGGCCCGGGCGCAGACAACAGCCTCCGCGTACCGGTGCGCGGCGGGCGCCGAACACCGGGCCCGGACAGCGCCTGGCGCACGAGGCGATGGCTCACCCGGCAACACGCCTCTTGTGCTGCGGCGTCACCTGCACTCACTGCCGCCGCTGCATGCGTTGGGCCGTCGGGCCCGTCACCAGCCAGAGCACGCCCAGGATCACGGCGCCCACGGCCCATAGAGCGATGATCAGCCCGGCGCCGATGGCCGTGCCCGCGTCATTCGCGGCCTGGCACAGCCGCAGCGCGTCCCCCGTGTGCTCCCCGCAGTCCTCAGCACTGCTGGCCTGGCTGATCCCGGTGATCAGCCAGGCCAGCATCAGGGCGTTGAAAGCCAGTACGACCCACGTCATGATCCGCCAGTGCGGGCGCCAGGACCGGTGTGGCTTGCTCGCCGCAGGCGGGGCAGGAGCAGACCACCGGTGGGGAGGCTGTGTGGTCATGGCACACCTCCCGGATTGCGCTAGATGCCCGATATCTAACGGTATGCCGCTACTCGTCAGTCGCATAGCACCGTTGTCGCTAGCAGGGGCAGGAAGAGACCGACGGCGGAGTCGGCGATCGCTGCGATCACAAGCGTGGGCTCCCTCGGTGGTCAACGACGGGCGCTGAACACCGGGCCTGGCTTCGCCGGAGCGATGCTGGGCACGGTCGGTCCGTGTGGTGGGCCGTGGCGCTGAAAGGGGCTTGCCCGCCAGGCGGCCACCGATACCGGCCGTGCGGCCGGGCTGACGGGAAGGGGCGGGAGCCAGCCGCTCAGCACGGGAGCTTGCTGGTCCGCTCGGGATGCGCGGCGCTGGTGTAGCGCGTCGCGGTCCGCTCGGTGATGCCGAACAGGCGCATCAGCTTGAGGGGATCGCCGCAGGATCCGGTCCTGGCGTAGCCCGGACCGGGTGATCCCTTTGGGGAGGGTACTGCTCAGGGTGCCGGTGCTGACGGGCGGGTGGTCGGAGTCGGGCGCCGCCTTCTGGCTGACCAGCAGATGCGGGTTGGTCGAGGTGGGCCAGCGGTGGTGGCGGTAGGCCAGCCATTCGTCGCGTCCGCCGTGGCAGAGCGGTCATCTGGGCAGCTTCGCCGTGCGCTCGGGATGGGCGACGCTCACGTAGTGCATGGCGGTCTGCTCCGCGATGCCGAACAGGCGCATCAGTTTGAGGGGATCGCCGGTCTCGAACGCCTCGTTCAGGATCCGGTCTTGTCGCAGACCGTCCAGTGTCACGCCTGAGGGAAGTGCCCGTTGGAGCAGGGTCATGCTGACCGGCGGGTGGTCGGGGTCGAGCGCGGTGCGCTGGCTGACCAGCAGGTGGGGGTTGGCCGAGACCGGCCAGCGTCGATGCCGGTAGGTGAGCCACTGTGCGGCGAGGGTGTGGGTGAACTCCTCGATGTAAAGGGTGTGGCGCAGCAGTCCGCGGCGGGCTTCGAGGGTGCCGTGGGCGAGGCTGAGGTCGATGGTGAGCAGCGTGGGGATTTCGTGTCCTGGCAGGGCGTGGATGGCGGCCAGGGCGACGACGAGCCGGCCGAGCGGGGTCTTGGTGCGCTCAAGGAGCCCGGCCAGCAAGTCTGAGGCAACGGGCTTCGGGATGCCCCTGAGTTCGCCGACGGGGAGGTTACGGGTGGGGTCGCGGAAGATGATGCGCTCCTGGCGCAGGGCCTTGAACAGGCTGCGCAGGCTGATGGCGAGCTTCCGGCGGGTGTGCCCGGTCAGGTCGTCGAGGGCGGTGGTGGCGTGCTCGCTGGTGATCTGGCGCAGTGTTGTGATCCCGCTGTCGGTCCAGGCAGTGAGGACGGGCTGGAGGGCGGTGAGGTAGCGGCGGATGCCGTTGTAGCCGCGGGCCTCGTGCTCGCGTCGGCCCTGGCCGCGCAGCACCCGTACCCACGTGGCGACTTCCTCGGCCGCGGGCTGCGGGAGCGCGCCGAGAGCGGTCTCGATCCACACCTGGTCTGCGTCTCTGCGCAGTTCGGGGTCTTCGGCCAGCAAGCCGCGGGTTGCGAGGAACTGGCACAGCCGCTTGGCCGTGAGGTTCGAATCGAGCTGGGCGAGGTCGTGGACGTCGCGTTCCGTGATGGCCGTCTCGGCGCCGAGCCAGTAGACCAGGATGGTCAGCGTGCGGATGTCCGTGCGGTGTGAGGGGTCTTGCTGGTCGCGGCGCAGCCGGGTGAGGTCCTCGGTCAAGGCCCGGGCCGGGCCGGTCAAGGGCAGGTCCACATACGTGCGGCGGCGCAGGCGGGCCAGCACCGGCGACCAGTCGCGCCGCATCCGGAAAAGGGGTTCCTGCCCGCGGCCGACGTGGAGCGCGGGCACTGCCTCGTCCTCGTCGTCATTTGCCGGTGCACGTGCGCCGTCCGGGATCAGCTGGGCCTGTCCGGGAGCGCCATGGGGCAGGTCGATGACCAGCTGGGTGGCCCGCCGCGCGTCCGGTCTCGTTCCGTCCAGATGCCGGTGCAGACGGCAGGTGCGGCACCGGCCGGCGCGCAGTGGCAGGCCGTCCCGCAGGCAGCGCAGGCACCGGCCCGCATGGTGCAGTTCGCGCCAGTGCCGGCACGGGGTGCAGCGGAAGCCGCGCTTGTCGGCGGCCATCCACGCGTGGCAGTCGCGGCACTGCCGCGGGGCGGGCGGCGGCAGCGGTACCGGGGCGGTGATGTAGGCGGCGGTGGGCTGGTTGGTGGTGGAAAACCGCATCGGCTCCGGTGCCTGGTCGAGCAGTTCGGCCTGCAGCAGCACCAGGCGGACCGCATCTCCGTTGGTCGGCAGATCCCGCAGCATCGGTTCGGGCAGCCGTTCGGCGCCCTCTGCCTCGCGTACGGCCAGCGCGAGGCGGACCATCTCGGCGATCTTACTGCTCCAGGCCGCAGTCAAACCGTGCTCTTGCGCCATCGCTTCGAGCACCGGCCGGCAATGTGGCCACCCGGAGACCGGTCGGCCGACGAGCGCGCTGACCGTGGCGTCGGTCAGCGTCCTGGGCACCGTGAACAGCGGGAGCTGTCCGCGCATCTGCGCTTGCAGCACCGGCCGTCCTGCGGGCGCGGCGCGCTGCTGCTTGAGCTTGATCCGCCACTCCTCCGCCACCCGCCGCCCGCCGCTGGAGCCCCGGCGCAGTGGCCGCGCCGATGCCGACCGGTCGCCGTACGCACCGCCGACCCTGAGCTGGACCGGCCGCGGCCGCGCTTCCTCCATCCCAAGAGCCCACTCGGCGTCGTTCTCGGCCCGGATCGCCTGCAGACACGGCTTGCACAGCCCGTCCGGGTTGAGGTGCGCCTCGTGCCGGCACCGCGGACACACCCCGCGCTCGGGATACTTCCGCGTCCAGGGCCGGCACCCGTCGCACACCCGGTACCAGTGCACCACCAACCAGCCCAGACACACCGGGCAGCTTCGCGCCTGCCCCTTCCCGCGTCCCGCTCCCACTGGCCGACGCCTCTCAGTTCGGCGGAAGCGAGCGGGGACCGGTACCGCGACGGCTGCGCGGCACCGGCCGGACCGGGCCCGCCGTCTGTTCCTCGGCGCCGACCGCGCGCTGGCCGGACTCCGGCACCGCCCGGGCGTCAGCGAGCGGCTCGGCCTGGAGCAAGTCGGCGACCGTGCAGTTCAGCGCGGCGCATATCTTGTCCAAGTCCTCCAGACGCACGGTGACCGGCGTCCCGCCCCACAGGGCTGCGACTTTGCTCAGCGAGGGGTTGAACCCCACCTGCTGGAACGCGGCCAGTACCTCGGTGGGCCTCCACAGGTCCCGCTGGGCGGCGACCATCCGCAGATTCCACTTCACCGCAGGTTCCCCTTGTCCATCACCAGTCGTTGAGCCGCCCGGGCACTGGCGGCCAGGTTCGCGTGCTCAGGGTCGGCGTGCGCAGTCGCCATGTACCGAAGTGTCGTAGTTGCCCAGTCGTGTCCGAGGACTTTCTGCACCTCCCACAGCGTCATGCCCCGCTCGTAGTTGTGGGTCGCGCAGGCGTGCCGCAGCAGGTGCGGGAAGAGGTCGGTGACCGGGCCGGTCAGGTAGTGCGAAGCTGCCGCGTGCAGCGCGCGGCGGAATGTGGACGCAACGATCGCCGGAGCGATCGGCAGGTTCAGCGCTACCACCGCGGTGGCCTTACGCTCGGAGGGCCACAGCGGCGCCCGGGGATGCTCGACATCGTCGCCGAACTCACCCCGGATCTCCTCGACGTACCACCACAGGAGGGCCCGGCCCTCCTGGAACATGTACGCCTCACGCGGCCGCGGCCCCGAACCGCGCGCCCCTTTGCCCAACACGACGAAGCGGCCCCACTGCCCGAGCTCCCAGTGCAGATCCCCGAGACACACCCCGCACAGCTCCCCGGCGCGGACACCGGAGAGGTAGGCGACCTTGGTCATCACGTAGTCGCGGCAGGCGACCAGATACTTCCGCGCATTGGGCAGGTCCTCGCGCCACCGGCCGAGGAAGTCCCGCATCGTTGTCTGCGACGGCGGGATCCGCAGGCCGAAGTCCCCGCGGTGCCGCGGCCGGTTGAACGGGTCGATCGGCGACTCCACCGCAGCGCCGAAACGCCGCATGATCTCGCCGGCGTAGCGCTGCTCGAGGAACGCGAAGTACGCGTCAATCTTGTTGATCTTGGCTCGCAGCGTCGATGACGCCCGCTTTCCCGGACCGGCGAAGTAGCGGTCGACCTCGCGCGGGGAGAGCTGCCACGGCACGGTGCCGTAGTACTCGCAGACCTCCACCACCGGCTTGAGGAGGCCGCCGAGCGTGGCCGGCGCCAGCCCGGCGGCGTCCCGGGCCCACTGGTACTCCGAGAGAGTGTCGAGGAAGAAGCTCTCCTCGTCGACGGCGGAGATACGGGCCTGCTGGCGGCGCTGCAGGGTGACGACGTCCGCCAACCCGGACTCCACCGACACCGCGGCCGGGTCCACCGCCACGCCGGGGGCCTCCCCCAGGCGTACCAGCGTCAGCACGCGACTTTCGGAATCTGACACGAACCCGGAGATTACAGAGACCACTCGCAGAATCTGCGAGTTACTGCCGAGATTTCATCCCAACGAGTGAACGACCCTGAAGGTGGGCTTTACCTGCTGACATGCAGGGCCGGAGGCTCAGACCGCCGCAGGCGAACCCGCGCGTACTCCACTATGAGCGTGTACGTTTTGGCCACGCCTGGTGCGGCTCGCATTGTCGACGATGCCGTCCACGAACTGACCGCCCTGCTCACCGCCACCGGGGACCGCCCCGTCCAGCTCCTGGTCAACTGCTGGTACGGCCGCCACCGCGCTCCCGCTATCGCTGACGCCATCGGCCGGCGCCTGCACATCCACGGTGTACGGGCCACAGTCACCCACCACCACATCAACCGGCCCCCGGCCCCACGCAAATACCCGCAGCCCGGCTGCCCGTTCTGCGCGATCATTCACCACGGCGCCGACGCCACCCTCATCCGCGCCTGGTCCGACACCGTCGCGATCGCGCCGCACCGCGGCGGCTGCACACCCGGCCACATCCTCGTCATCCCCCGCGGTCACGTCCGGGACTTCACCACCGACCCGGTCGTGGCCGGCATCACCATGCAGCGCACCGCCGAACTCGCCCACGAACTCGGCATCGCCCCGTCCAAGGACGGCGGTGGCTGCAACACGATCTGCAACGCCGGAGCGGTCGCCTCGCAGACCGTCTTCCACCATCACCAGCATCTGCTCCCCCGCATCGCCGGTGACGGCCTGGCCCTGCCCTGGACCCACCCTGCTCGCGAACAGGAGCCCACTCGATGAAGCGGCTCTTCCGCCGCTGCGGCCACCCCCCGGCGCCCTCACCCCCGAAGACCAGGCCGTCGTCGACCAGGACCGCGCGATGCTCGCCGCCGTACGCCATCCGGAGCCTTGGACGCCTGGCCGCGCCCAGGACGTCGCCGTACGGATCGGCCCGTTCATCGAGCGCGCGCAGCCCCGGCCCGGCGACGACCACGGCACCGACATGATCGCCGTGGCCCTGGTCCACCCCGACACCCCGCACGCCGGCGCCTACCTCCACCGCCGCCAGCTCGGCTACACCGAGCGCGGCTGGCTGCGCTGCGAGACGACCGCCATCATCGGCACCTGGCAGCCGGGCTACGCGATACTCACCCACGCCGCCGCGGACCTGCCCCTGCCCGACGACATCGGCATGGACCCCGCCCACTACGCCCTCTACATCGAGGCCCGCCGCCGCGACGACAGCCGCGACGGCTACACCCTGCTGCGCCTCGGCCCGTACACCCAGACCTGGCACGCGCAGCAGGACCACGACCGGATCACCACCGCGCTGGACGGACGCGAGACCGCCCTCGTGCCCGGACACCGCGTTGCCGCAAGGTTCGGGCCGTTCGACGTCAGCGACCACCAGCTGTTCGCCGACCCGTACGGGGCCGACGCCATGGCGCTCCTGGACGCCGCCGTCGCGGGGGTGAGCGCGTGACCGCCCCGGCCCTGTACGAGATCGAGACCAGCGAGGACGAGGACGGCACCATGCACCCCGTCGGACAGCTCTGGACTCCGGGCGAGGACGCGGTGGAGAACGGCTTCCTCGCCCACGGCGACCTGCACGGACGCCGTGCGGGTCGCCCTGGTCCTCGTCCGGGCTGAACTCGTCCTTCAGGCTGCGGTAGCTGTCGGCCTCGGACGCGCTCCCGATGTCGTCGGTGTCGTTAGGGAGGCCTCCTTCTGGGAACGAAGGCCCCTGTTACTGATGCCCTGTCACAGTGGTGTGCATGTCAGACGCCTTGTATGGACTGATAGGTGCCCTTGGCGGGGCTGCGCTGGGCGCAGCGGGTGCGTACTGGGGCCCGCTGCGTCAGCAGCGGGAGGTGGCGTTGCAAGCGGCCGCGGAACGTATGTATGCGGAGAGGCATGAGAAAATCGAACGGCTGATTGCGGTGCGCTCATCTCTGCGCGCTTGGAACGCTCTGTTGAACAGGACATTTCTTGAGATGCAGATCCCAGGACGCAGCGTCGACCTGGATCAATTCCGGCAAGATGAGCTAAATGCCATGAACGAGGGCTGGAGGGCCCTGGACGCGGTCATGCATGACCACGTAGTGGTGAGCGCGGCCATTCAGCGTCATCTGCTCGCGAACGAAACGTTCCGACCGTCCATGCTCACCGAGGCCCTGGAACAGTTCGGACTGCGACTTAGCCAGGTAGGGCAGGACGGTCTCCCGATGTCGGCTGAGGCGCTGGAAGAGTTGGAGGCGCTAAGCCAGCGGGCCGCGAACTGGCGGCGCGATCTGAGCGCGGTTATCGAAAGTCGTTTGGAGGAGTACTTCCTGGGGAGCCACTCACCAGGCTCCGCCTCGACGTGAAGTGCGCCACTCGGCCTCGGACTCGCTTCCGGTGTCGTCGGCGGCGATGAGGATGCCGGGCTTGAGGAACTCTTCGACGCTCTTGCCTCGCCGGGCGGCGATCTCGTGGAGCAGGGGCTGGACGTAGGTGTCGAGGGGGACGCCGAGCTTGGCGGCGTGCCCGGTGACGGCCGCGTACTCGTCTGCGGAGAAGGTCATCGCGATCGTGGTGACCAAGAAGTTCATGGCCTCCATGGCTCTCCTCCCGGATAAGCCCTCGGGCCGAAGTACCGTAACAGCGCCGAAGGGCGGGACGGCTTACGTGGACGCGGAGAGCGGGGCATCGTTTACGTGCTGCGCAAGAACGTCACCTGGAGGGATGTGCCTGCCGAGCGGACCGGGTGCAGTGGGGTGACGGCCTGGTGGCGCCTGCGGGACTGGCTCGAGGCCGGCGTCTGGCCCCGCCTGCAGAAGTGCTCCTGGCCGAGCTGCGCAAGGCAGGTCTGCTGGACATGGACGACGCCACGATCGACGGCTTGCACGTCCGGGCACTGAAAGGGGGCTCACACCAGACCTTCGCCGTCGACCGCGTGCGGCCGGGCAGCAAGCATCACCTGATCGTCGACCGGCAGGGCACCCCTCTCGCCGTCATCCTGACCGGCGGAAACAGGCACGGCGTCACCCAGCTGACGCCGCTGCTGGACGCGATCCCCCGCATCCGGGGCTTCGGGGATGGTCGCGGCACCGGCCGGGCCGGCTGTTCGCCGATCGCGGCTACGACTACGACAAGTGCCGGCACATCCTCCGGCCCGTGGCATCACACCGAAGATTGCCCGTCGAGGTGTGCAGCACGGCTCGGGTTTGGGCAAGACACATTGGATCGTGGAGCGGACCTTCGCCTGGCTCCACCAGTTCAAACGCCTCCGGATCCGCTACCAGGTACGCGCCCATCTCCACCTTGGGCTTCTTCAACTCGCTTGCAGCACCATCTGCTTGCGACGCCTGCGAACCTCATCCTGAAACGACCAGTAAGTGCTTGATCACGAGATCCCGTGTGCTTTCAGGACGCTCCGCACTGTGTTGCGAGAGTGTCCGGTGAGATCTGCGATGGATACCTCGGAGAGGCCCGCCTTCTTCGCTTCAAGGATCAGGCGGTCGCGTTTCTGGCACATGCGCCGGTACTCCGTGAGCTTCGCGCGGATCACCGCGTCAGCCGCGCGTTTCGGCAGCGGTGTGATCCAGGTAGGAGAACCGGGCTCGCACATGTGCGACGACCTGCGCCTATCCATTTCCATGCGCGGCAGCGTAGAACCTGCGGTGGCGGGCAGGGGGCTGACACGCTGTGCGTAAATGCGCAGACTGTGCAGGGTTGCACAGCCCTGATGGACTGGACGGGTGAATGTCCTGCCCCTGGCAGGGCCGGAAGTTGAGGGGTGCGCCCACCCCCTGGGACACATTGACTGCCCCGCCGCCGGCAGGCCCGCCGAAGGAGCCCACCCCGCGGCACCATCCGAGCCAAGGAACCCCAAATGTTCGACCCCCGCGTCTTCGCCGCCGTGGACATGGGGACCTACGCGATCGGCGGAGGCTGGACCACAGCCTCTCCGGACAACGAGGCCCCGGAAACGCGAAAGATTCACTTCTTCAACAACTGGGAATCGCAGCCAGCACCCACCGTCAAGAACCTCTCGGCACTCCTCCTGGACGCCGACGGCGAGATGATCGCGTGGGGCTACGAAGCTAGGCGCATCTGGCTCACCCAGGGTATGGCCCAGCGCACGGCAGGGGCCAAGTACTACCACGGCTTCAAGATGGACCTCGGAGCTCTGGCGGAGAACGGCAGCACGGAGAAGGCCGTGGAGGCGGCGGAGGATGCGAGCCCGGCTGACGGCGCCCCCGAGCTCGAACGCACCGACCACGCCAGCGGCGTGAGTCCCCGGGACCTCCAGACGGCGGCCCTACTCACGATGCTTCTGCGCCAGGTCGTGCAGACGCTGCTCCAGCAGATCACCGCCAGCGGCTACGACGAGGACGACGTCCGCTGGGTGCTGACGGTGCCCGCCTGCTTCAGCGACTATCAGAAGGCCATCTATCGCGATGTGATCAAGAACGCCGGACTGCCCGGCGAAGACGGCCGGGTCCTGCTCTCGCTGGAACCCGAAGCCGCCGCCCACTACGCCCGCGTCTCCGGAGCACGCCACGGTGATGCCGGATCAGGGCTGATGGCCCCGGGATCCCGCTTCATGGTTGTCGACTGCGGTGGCGGCACCATCGACATCACCGCCTACGAGAACGACCAAGACGGCAAGATGGTCGAGATCGGGCGGTCTCTCGGCGACCGCCTGGGCTCGGACTTCCTCAACCGCCGAGTCGAGAACGAATACCTCCTCGAAGGCTTCGGCAAGGTCGTCATGGACGACATCCGGGAAGCCTGCCCCGACGCCCTGCTGCACATGATCGACCAGTGGGAGCGCGCCAAGGTCGCCGTCCGGCTCGACCAGGAGGACAACCTCAACCTCCTCGTTCCCACCGCCATCGACCGGAAGATGGGAGCGACAGGCCGCCGCCGACTGGCCCGCCGTCAGAACAAGGTCGACGACGCCATCGTCCTCACCCCCGCCCAGCTGCACGCGCTCTTCGACACGGTCGTGCCAGGTACCCTCGACCTCGTCGAGGCCCAGCTGAACGAGATGGAGTTCGCCCAGAGCAACTCCGACACCCCCATCGTGATCGTCCTTGCCGGCGGCTTCAGCAACTCGCCGTACCTCCAGCAGGCCATCAAGGAGCGCTTCGGAACCCGCGCCACCATCGTCGTGCCGCCGAACCCCGACATCGCCGTCCTGGCTGGGGCCGTCCACTTCTGCTACGACCCCCAGACCCGCGCACGCCGTAGCCGGTTCACGTACGGCATCGACACCGCCATGCCCTTTGAAGAGGGCATCGACCCCGAATCGTCCCGGCTGAAGACCCCGGACGGAGACAGGTGTGGGGACCGGTTCAACATCTACACCACTGCCGGACAGTCGGTGCCGACGGACGCCGAGGTCTGCCACACGGTGATCCCCCTGTTCGAGCGGCAGAAGGAAATCGTGCTCGGCGTCTACGCCACCCGGGACACCGAACCCCGGTACATCACCGACGACGGCTGCGACCAGCTGGCTGAGGTCACTATCGACCTCAGCCCGGTCATGCGCTTCGACCGCAGGGAGCGCGCAGTGCGCACTTTCATGAAGTTCGGCGAGACCGAGATCAAGGTTCGCGCCGAACTGGTCCAAGGAGGCGGCGAGGCCATCGCGCAGGTCCGCTTCCACTCCAACTACTGAGCCGAGACCCATGTTCCGTGAACCCAGGCAACCTTCGCAAGACGAGCGGCTGACAGGCCCCGACCGGGGCCTGGACATCCTCCCAGACCCCGTACCAAGCGTCGACGAAGAGCTGGAGACCGCCCACCAGCGGATCGGGGCGCTGGAATTCGAGGTGCGCCGCGGCGCTACAGAGCACCAGCGCATGTGGCGGCACATCAACCGACTCGAACGCCAGCTGGGCAGCCTCCTCGCCACCCAGCTGGACCGGCGCGGCGATCTCGCGGGAGCGCAGCACTGCGAGCACCAGGAGCTCTCCCGCCAGACCCGGACACTGGTGGAACAGCAGGTCCAGAATTTCTCCCGCCAGTACAGCGACAGAACTGACCTCGCCCGACACCGCCCCAACCGGGAACGCACCGCGTTCCTCATGTCCCAACTCATCCGGCGCCTCCTGGACAAGAGACCGGCCTCCAGTTGGTCCATCCAGCAGTCCCTCCGCCTCGCGGACGACCCCGGCACCGAGGCCGCGATCAACCGCCTGCGGACCGACTGCGTCGCCCTGGCGGAGCGCATCGCCAAGATCGGCCTCGCACACGAATGGAGCTACACCTACACCGCAGGAGCGCCCCTGGACCCTGAACGGCAGGAAGCCTGGGCATCGTGCGACCCCGAGGTGCCAGTCTCCTTCGTCGTTGCGCCGGCGTATCTCGTCGACGGGCGGATCTACGGCCGCCAGCTTGTCTATACCGCCTGACGGAATCGGGGCCCCACCTCTGTGGGTCCCGGCCCGTGCTTTCTCCAGGCGAGGCCCTTGGCCACCCGCGCCGAAGCTGTCGGTCCGGTCGGCGGGAGGGGATCAGAATGAGTTCGCTGTAGGAGGTTGGTTCTCCTCGTGCTCCACGGATTCGGTTGCGGACCATGCGCCGGGGACCGCCACAAGGATCTCCAGTACGTCGGTTTCCGTCTGGCTGACGACGACCGGACCCGGCTCGTCCGGGTCCGGTTCCAGACACAACAGCTTTCCGGGGGCGGAGAACCAGCGTGCTGGTTCTCCTTGCGGGAAGTACCACGGCGGACAAGGCGGCAATGCGATCGTCCTGTAGGCCGCTTCGACGGCCGCGGTGACCTTTGCAGTCGCCGGGCACTCACGTCCGTGCGGACCGTAACGGTGGGCCATGTCCGCCTCGCTGAGGACCAGTTCGGCGCAGGCCAACGACACATGGTCGAGGTACGGTCGCCAGCCCACGGCTCGACCGACAACAGTGAGCGCCCGCCTCGGCGACACCGTCTTCCACAACGGTCCCTTGGGTCTGGCCGGACAGACCACCGGCGGCACGGACACCGGATTCGTCCGCGAGCCACGGGGCACACTGAACTCCATGAACCGTGGGGGCAAGGCCTACTACTACCTGACCGACGCCCTCGGCTCGGTCGTCGGCCTCGTCGACGAGAGCGGCGCGAAGGTCAACAGCTACGGCTACAGCCCCCGCGGCGTCGCCCGCGCAGCCAACCACGAGCAGGTCCCGCAGCCGTACCGGTTCGCCAGCGGCTATCAGGACCCCACCGGCCTCTACCATTTCGGCGCCCGCTACTACGACCCCACCGTCGGCCGCTTTACCCAACCCGACCCCTCCGGCCAGGAGAAGAACCCCTACCTCTACGCCGAGGGAGACCCGGTCAATCACATAGACGCCGCAGGGACCTTCTCCCTGCCGAAGTTCCTCCAAGGAGTAGGAAGCGCGGTGGTCGCAGTAGGAGTCACCGGTCTGGCGGTAGCCTCCGCACCGGCATGCACAACGATCGTCGGCTGTGCGCCCACCATCGCAGAGGCCGGCGGCGCCATCGCCGCGGCCGGCGCCTCCTATGAGTTCTTCTCGGAGGCTTTCTGATGTCTAGCGCGGCCAAACGCAGGCTAGCCCTCATAGCGGCATTAGCCATCCTGATCGCTGCTGGAGTCGTTGTCGGCACCGCGACCGACCTCGGTGTCACCACCGTCCTGTTGATAGAAGGCGGAGCCCTGTTGATCGTGGCTGCGGCAATAGGCGGCTATGGGCGCCTCAGAAAGTAACCCAGGAAGCCGGCCGCGCCGCGTACACATGAGGCGATCGGCAGCGTAGGTAGCGCAGAGCTGGCTGCCGAAGAAGCGGCATAGGACCGTTAGCGTGGTGCGCCGCGGCTTCTGGTGTTGCCCGCGGACAACACCAGAAGCCGGACAACTGCTCGCGTTCGTGGTCCTCGAAGCTGAAGTGAGCGCGTGTTGTCCGCGGACGACACGGCGAATGGGGCGGCACTCCGGGTGGAGCTGGCGGCTGAGGGAGACGTCGCCCGTGGGCAGCAAGAGCAGTAGATCGAAATCTGGGCTTACGCCGGAGGGGCCGCACGCAACACGTGCGACCCCTCCGGCGTAGGCGTGGCTCAGATTCCTACACGTAAGCGTGCAGTTCCTCGATCAGTGCCACGAGGCCGCTCTCGCCAAGCCCGGCGGCGAGAGCCCTGGCCTGGGCAGCGGGGGTGGCACCCAGCTGGCGGACGAGGCCGGTTGTCGCCGACGTCGCAGGCTCGGCTGCCTCGATCGTCTGGTCCGGCGCTGGGGGCTTACCCGACCACGTATCAACCGTGGGCCACGTCTCGTGCTCTGCCGTCTGCGTCGATGGGGTGTCGGAACGGCCCATGCGCACGGGCTGCGGTTCGCTGCCCCCGCTCTGGCCGACTGCTGAATCGACGGCGTTGTGCGCGGACAACACCGCGGAGGAAGCTGATGACTCAGCTGTCACCGTCGCTTCGGGGCCCATGGTGTTGTCCGCGGACAACGCGGGGTCCGCGGCGACATTCTCGGCCTGCTTGACTGCTCGCAGTATCTCTTTCTGCCGTTGTTTCTCGGCGACCTCAGCTGTCTTCAAGCCCTCCCAGTGCGAGAGGAGCGACGCCGAGTCCTGCTCGGGGTGCTCCTTGTAGTAACGGGCGATCTGCCGGCCATCGCGTTCCGCGAGCTCACCGGAGCTCAGCATCGCCTGGAGTCCGATCGGCAGCCGCAGTAGAGCGAGCTGGTTGGTGATCCAGGACCGGGCCCGGCCGAGCCTCTGGGCGGCGCGGGAGCGGGCGCCGTTCTCTCCGGCCTCGGCGCAGACGCCCACCATCTGCTGGACGCCCCGGGCCCGTTCAATCACGTCGAAGTCCTCCCGCTCCAGGTTCTCCTTGAGCAGATGGTCGACAAAGTCTTCCTTGGAGACGGCCAGATCGTCCCGGACAACGAAGTCGAGGAATTCGAGCCCGACGTGCACCGCGCTGCGGCAGCGCCGCTCGCCGTTGACCAGGATGTAGTCGACGTCTCCGAGCTGCTGCTCCTGCTCGGGCCAGAGCGCGAGATACGCGTTGCCAATCCTCCCCCATGTCCTTGTCCTGCAAGTACTGACACACAAAGTCAGTAGCCACACCGCAGTATCCGTCTGGGAACGAGGCAGTGGCGAAGTAAGCCAGTTACCCAGCTGTATGCGACGCCTCCATCGCGCAGCGCAGACGCACGGCGAGCTCTTGCTCCTGAGCGCTATCCACGCCCAGACCATGCCAGGGGCGCCCACAGCATGTGGCACCCACACACCGGTGCTGAGCGAAGCCCCGTGCCAGCATCACCACAGGGCAAAAAAGGGGCCCTCGCCTTCGGCGACCAAGAGACGAGGGCCATTCTGGGGCGCCTCCTGCAACCCTTAACCCGGTTAACGCCAACGATGCCGTCAGGGCAGCCGGCTGAGGAGCCGCTCCACGACGGCGTTAAACATCGGGGATGGGAGGTGCGCAGCAAGAGCTTCCGCGAGACCGTCAGCAGTATCGGTCAGATCAACGAGCGTCTCTACAGCGGCTGCCACTGGATCATTCGCCGGAGGGCCAGCCTGCCCGGGGACCGATGCCGGGCTCTTAACCGGGTTAAGAGCCGAGGAAACGGCTCCGTTGGCTTGTCCGCCCGTGGCGGGTTCCTTCGCCACTGCGGACTTGGTGGTGCGTGGCTTGCGCGGGGGCTTAACCCGGTTAATGGCCTTGTCGGCTTCTTCCTTCTGCTGTTCGCGGGGCAGGCGTCCGATGCGGCGACCGTCCTTGACCTTCAGTTCCCCCGACTCGACCTTTTTCTGAAGGTCCGGAGACAACTCCAACAGGGCAAGCCGCTGAGACACCCAGGCCCCGGTTTTCCCGAGGCGCTTGGCGACCTTCTCCTGCGAGCCGTGTACGGCAAGAAGCGACTGGATCGCCTTGGCCTGGTCTATCGGCGGCACATCCACCCGGTGGATGTTGGCGATCAGCGCGGACTCCAGGAGGTCTTCCGCGCTGGCGGCCAGGTCGTCGTTGACATCGATCCGCAACTCGGCCAGGCCGGCCTTGTGCGCGGCGGCCAAGCGGCGGTTACCGTCCAGGACGACGTACTCGGCATCGCCGAGCGCCTCCTCCTGACCGGGGTGCGCCTTCAGGAAGGCCGTGCGCCGTACGACGGCGACCGGTTGGATCTGACCGCGCCCCTTGAGCGACTCGGCGGTCTCTTCGACATCAGTGATCTCGTCACGCGGGTTGAAGGGGTTGTGGGCCAGCAGCTTCAGTTCCACCGATGCGGGGGGCCGCTTCCCCTCCCCCTTCATGATCTGCTCGCGTGTGCGGATCCGGCGGGGTGCGGGCTTCGCCTGCGGGCCGTCCTCTTCGTCCATGCTGAAGCCGCGGGTCACCCGCTGCTGAGGCGGCGTCATACGGCAAGCTCCTTCGCCAGGTCGCGCATCGCCTGCGCGTGGTCGCTGTCCGGCGCGTACTCAAGCAGCGGGATCTCGCCGTCCGAGGCCTCACGCCCTTCCTTCAGGTCACCGATCACCGCGAGGACCGCCGGGGAAGAGCTCTTCTCCCACTGGTCCTTGTTCTCCTTGACGAGCTTGCCGCGGCGGCTGTCGTAGGCGTTGACGACCAGGCCGAGGTAGTCGACCTCGATCCGGCCCTTGACGCACAGGTCGTCCATCTGCCTCTTCAGCAGCCGGAAGGCCCGGTGCGAGGCCTTGTTGGCCCACACTGGCGTGATGACGCCCGAGCGGTCCGCGAGTTCCCCTTCCCGGCGGCGCACGTAATACAGGGCGGTGTCCATGTTGAGGCCGAGGCTGGGCGGACCGTCGATGATGATGACGTCGTAGTCGGCTTCCAGCGGCTCCAGGGCTCGCTCCAGGGCAGCTTCGCTGAAGCTGACCTTGGACAGGGCCACATCGCGGAGGAAGGCATCGTCGGACGCGGGCAGCAGGTGCAGCCGCTCGCCGAACCGCTCCTGGTCCAGGGCCACCAGCAGGGCGTGGATGTCGCCCTTGGCTGTGCCGTCCATGTGCATGAGCAGGGTTTCGACGTCGTCCTCGTACATGAGGTCTTCGAAGCCGAGCTCGGCGGTGAGGTGCCCTTGCGGGTCGTAGTCCACGAGCAGGACACGGTTGCCGGCCTCGGCCAGGGCCTGGGCGATACCGCTGCTGATGAATGTCTTGCCGACGCCGCCCTTTTGGTTGGCCACTATGACCCGCACCGCTGGCTGGGCGGTCAAAGGCTTGGTGGGGGAGGGGTGGTTCTTCAACCACAGGGTGATCGCTTGCGCGAGGCCCTGGACGTAGGTGACACCGCGTTCGGTACAGGCCGCCTTGAACTGGTCCGGACCGCCAGCCGGGAGGAACGTCCCCCACGTCTTGGCGCCGTCGGTGTCTACCTCGGGGAGGTCGTCGGCGGTGTACCAGGCGTTGATCGCATGCTCGGTGGCGTCCTGGATGTCCATTCCGTGCTCGAAAGCGCGGATTTTCAGATGCCGACGCAACTCGGGAGTGAGAGCAGTAATTAGCTTCTCTCGTTCCCCTCGGGGGCTGGGAATGCTCATGCGACCGAACATTACTAGGTCCACGGTCGGTATATGCGTGACCACTCCGCTTTGAGCGGGTAACGACGAGGTCTTCTCCGGGCACCGTGCCTCTCGCGCCTGACTTGTGAGGTCGCAAATGGCCGTCTCCTGCACGGGCGTTGCCGACTGTGCTGCCCCCCACTCGCGAGATGAACCGCACAGGAGCGCGGGCCTGTCAGCCTGCGACATAAGAGCCTGTGTCTGAACTCCGGAGTTGAGTGGCCAGAGCTGGACGGGTTCGTTGTTCGGGTATGGACGACGAAGATGTGAAGCCGAAGCTGCTGGACGGATGGCTGCGTACGGAGTTTCAGAGGCTGGTGATGGCCGATCCCGAGCAGGCGTTGAGCTTGGTAGATCAGCTGGTACTGACGATGCACTCCGAGGCGCTGGTGGCGACAGACGCAGCGCGCAGAGCTGGCCTGGGTTGGCAGGAGATCGGGCGGGCCCACGCGCTGCTGGAAGACGCTGGAATTTTGCTGAGACAGGCCGCGGCCGTGCTGTTGGGGCTGCCAGCCGCCGACCGGGCCGCCGAGACGGAGATGGTGGCGCAGGCGCTCGCGGAAGGAGATGCCGAGGAACACGAGGCCGTCATGCCGGAACAGCGCTTGGAGAACGACGTATGGACGGCTGCGGTTGAGCGGTTTCAGGGGAACACGAGGATCAAGGTGTTGACCGACGGCGCACCTGTATCCGGACCGCTCCGGTCAGGCGGCTTCGGGCATCACGTAGCCGTGGGCGACATCGCGGCGTTCAGCGGGGCGGGCCCGGCCGCGGGTGAGGCGCCTTGTCATCAGGGTGATGCAGGCCCAGGTGATCAGTGATTCGCTCATCTCGGGCAGCCGTTCGTGGTCGCGGCAGTGCCGGCGGGCCCGCAAGAGCCACGACCAGGACCGCTCCACCGCCCACCGGCGCGGCAGCACGATAAACCCCCTGGTCCCGGGCGGGCGCCGTACCGTTTTGACGGTGATGTCGAGGTACTTCTCCGCCCAGGGCACCAGCTGGTTCTTGGCATAGGCCGAGTCGGCCCAGACGATGGCGACCTCCGGGTGCAGCAGCGCGAGCCGCAGCAGCATGTCCCGGGCGACCAGGGAGTCCTGGACGTCGGCGGGGGTGACCCAGACCAGCAGCGCCAGGCCGCGGTGGTCACAGATCAGGTGCCGCTTCCTCCCATTGATCATCTTCCCGCCGTCCCAGCCCCGGGTGGCCTTGGAGACGGTCTCGGACGCCTTGACGGTCTGGGCATCGATCAGCAGCGACGCGGTGTTGGGGGTCTTGCCCGCGGCCAGACGGATGCGGCGGCGCAACTGCTCACGGATGACACCGAGCACGCCGGCGGCAGCCCACCTCCGCGCGAAGCCGTAAACCGTGCGCCAGGGCGGGTAGTCGACCGGCATGGACCGCCACTTGATGCCGTTATCGACCAGATAGCGGATGCCGTCGACCACGTCACGGCGAGGCCACTTCTCGGGGTGCCCGCCTTTGCGGGTCTGGCTGGCCGGGACCGGCAGCAGGGGGCGGATCAAGTCCCACTCGGCGTCCGTCATGTCCGAGGGATAGCGGGCAGTGCGCATGGCAGGAGGGCGGGGCCGGCCCGGCCAGGCGGATGCGGATCGGCGGGCCGGGCCGGCCCCTGCTCTCCTCACTCGGACATGCGGCCCGCCGTCCGGCCGGTCACTGGGCCTGCGGGTGGGCGATCATGTCCAGGGACGCGTAGATCGCGTTGACCTGCGCGACGATGTAGGCCACCCAGCGGCTCTTGGGAAACAGCCGGGCGTGTTCCTCCAGCACGTTGGAGATCAGGCTGGAGACCTGTGTGTGCTTCACCTCGGCCCACTGGCGCTCGTAGTTCTCCAGCTCCTCCTGGTCCTGGCAGAAGTGGTATCCGCGCTCGAAGGACCACAGCAGCGGCGGCCACCGCTTCTCCCCGGCCAGCTCCCGGTAGGCGGCAAGTCCGCGCACCGCCTGCGACCTGGACAGCTCGGCGACCGCCATCAGCCGGGCCATCTTCAGCCCGGCCGGGGCCGTCTCCATCAACGCCAGCCGGATCGAGTCGGCGTGCCGCCCGGACGCCGGCGAACGGCGCCGGTCCCGCTCCCTTCTGCGGGCGCGCGGCACGGCTACTCGTCCCGCAGCAGGCGGGCCAGGGCCTCGTCCACATCGACGTCGCCGGTTTCGGCGGCGTGTTCGATCCAGTCGAGGGTGGCGCGCACCCGGGCGACGTTCTCGGCGAGCACCGCCCGCTCATCGCCGGACATGGTGCGTCCGCGCAGGCCCGGGACGACACGGCCGGCGGTGGCCACGAAGGCGTGGCAGGCCCCGACCAGGTCCAAGAACTCCGCGGTCCGCTCCAGGCGCTCGCGGGTCGGCGCGAGTTCGCTGGTGCGTTCATACTCCTCGCGGGCCTGGCGGCCGCGTTCGACCTGCGCGTGGTTGACCGCCTGCCGGGCCCGGTCGTCGTTCATCGCCTTGAAGGCGACGTCGGGCCGGTGCAGCAGGTGGGTGGCGGCCTCGGAGGCCACCCGCTCATCGTGCGCCAGGTCCTTGATCGCCTCGATGCGTGCTTTCGGCGGGACACCCTCGGCCACCGCCGGCCGTTGCAGCAGATCGGCGGCGACCTGGGCGGCGACCCGGTCATCGGCGGCCAGGCCGTGGATGGCGGTCACCTTCTCCTGCACCGACACCGGGGTCTCGACCTGCCAGCCGGCCTCCCGCTTGGCCGCGTCCTGCGTCCAGCAGTGCCGGCCGTAGCGGGCGTTGAACGGCGGATTGCGGATCAGCTCGAACCGGTCCGGGCGGACCATCAGAATGCGGTGGACGTCGAGAGACACGCCCTTGACCCGGTGCTCGGGAGGCCAGTGGGCCGCGGTGTAGCGGTACTGCATGATGGTGCTCGTCGCCACCCCGATGTCGTCCGCGAACCGGCCCAGAGACTCCTCGACCGACTGCAGCTCCTCGCCCGGCGCAGGCCGGGCCCCGCCCCTGGGCTGCAGGGGCTCAATCTCCAAAGCGTTGTCACCTAGTTTGAAGTGCGTGTCGCGTTCGGTCTCGACCAGGAGCTTCGACTCGGCCACGAGCTCGTCGTAGCGTTCCTGGGTCACCTTGCCGACCATGGTGGGCACTGTGATCACCACCTGCCGCGGGCCCGGAGCGGCGAACGCCAGCGACTGGGCCGGACCCGCGCTTGAGCCAGCGTCCGCCCGCCCTCAGATCGAACACCACCACAGGCCAAAGGTGACCGGGCCGGACCGGCCAAGACCGCGGGCCCCACCTGGGCCGTTCGCTCACGCGTCAATTCGACGCCTCGGCGAACGCCTTCCGCCGCCGGTACCAAGCCCGGCTGCGGCACCGCGGCGAGCAGTAGACGGCATCACTGCGGTGATCCACCGCCGCCACCCACTCCGTCCGGCAGACCGGACACACCCGCCGCCCCGCACCATCGCGCTCCGCCACAGCACGGCGCCGAATCCGCCGTGCACGGCGCCACTGCCTGGCACGACACGCCGCCGAGCAGTACACCGCCTCCGCCGCGGCCCCCTTCCTCAACGGCTCGTCACACACTGGACAACACCGCTGAACCGGAAGCCAAACCACCCCGGACACACGGCCAGATTAGACCGCCCTACAGATCCACATCAGCGGAAGAGAAACAGGCTCTAAGCTTGTTCTTTATCTACCAGGACCTGCCCGGCTTGCCGATGGCCTTGAGGGTCTCGGGGCGTCTGACGGTTTTGCCGACGTCGTAGCGGGGTGCCCGTTGTTTGTTCTTGGCGCCGGGTGGCCGTCCGGGACCGGCGCCTCGGGGTTTGGGAACACGGGCCGGGCAGGCGAGGTGAGCGCGGATGTTTCTGAACCCCCGGCGGACCCGGGCCGGGGTGAGCCGGTCGGAGGCGGTGGGTTTCTCCCAGGGCCGGCGGAGGTCTTCGGCGAGAGGCCGGGCGAGTCGGAGCTGGGTGTGAGCGACGATCAGGAGCCAGGTCCAGCGGTCCGCCGCCTCGGGAGTGCGGAGCTTCGGAGCGGTCCAGCCCAGGGTCTGCTTCGCGAAGCGGAAGGTGTGCTCCAGGTCGAAGCGGCGGAGAAACGCCTGCCAGAAACGGTCCACGTCGTCCGGTGTGGCACCGGTCTTGGAGGACCATAACCACACCGGCGGGGCAGCCCGTTCCTTCGACAGATGCTCGACCTTTAACCGGATCAACGTGCCCTCGACCAATGGGAGTTCGCCGTCGTGGTCGAGCCAGGAGGAGCGGTGGGTGAGCCGGGGGTGGACCCGGTCCCATGCCTGTGTCTCGGCTTTGCCGTAGTGGGTGGTGGCGGTGACCGTGGTGATCGCGGGCTCAGGCCAGGTGTCCGGCTTGCTGAAGTGGAATTCCGGGCCGTGCTTGGGCGGCCGGCCGCCCTTCGGGTCGTAGGCGCGAGGCGGCTTCGGCAGTCGCATGACGCGGTCGGAACGGACCCGGCCGACCAGCTCGACGGGCAAGTCGCGCAGGACCCAGGCCAAGCGGGTGACGTCGTAACCGGCGTCGCTGACGATCACGATATGCGGGTCGCCGCTCTGCCACTGGCCGACGGCCATGAGCCGTTCAACGACTCCTCGCAGTTGGGCTGCGGTGACCGCGGTCGCGTCGTCCACCGGCCCCAGCCGGACCGCGTCCAGGATCGCGGTCCAGGAGGTGGCTCCCGGCTCCAGCACGGCAACGAAGGAGTAGGGCCAGCCCGGGATGAACTGCGAGGCTGTCTTCGCCCGGCCGTAGACGTGGCAGAACAGCCGGTCTGCTGAACACGGCGCGTCTGAGCGAAGCCACGGTGACACGTCGACCGCCAGGACCAGGCGCCCGCCGTCGAACCGCGGCAGCGGCAACCCGGCCAACACGGTCCGCAGCCGTTCGGTGTCGATCCGGCCGTGGTTCAGGCCGCCGTACATCGCTCCGTGCCCACGTTGATGTTCGGGCAGCAGCGTCAGGTCCACCGGGGACCTCACCGCCCCATCCGCACACAGCACCGCCTCCGCCAGCTCGAACAACTCGTCGCGCCGTGCGGTCAGGCACTCGTAGAACTCTCCCCGGAAGCGTGACGCTTCCGCGAACGCTTCCCTCCGGACAGCATCAGGCAGCAGACTCACCTTCACGGCCTTCGTCGTGGTCACCTGCACCTTGGTCGGAGCACAGGATCAGACGAAGGCCGCCCCCGTGTCCGGCGAACTCCCTGGTGAGCGACCCAGTTCGAGACACCGTTCGAGGCCGGAAGATAAAGAACAAGCTAAGCGCGACAATCGACTGCGGAGGTAGAAGCCTGGGCTCCGAAGCGAGAGGGGCGCCTATGCCTGCCACCGTCAGCCGCGCACTCCATCCGGACGCCGAGTCGCTGGCGACGCTCATCGCGGCCTGGGACGCCAATGCGCCCCGGAACCGGACGATGGGTGACTACGTACCGCTCGCCGACCTGATTCTGAAGACGTTCGGCCAGGACACAGCCGAGGGCGGCGTTAGGGGCCGGTGAGGATGGCGTGGGTGCCGATCCGGCGCCACACGATGTGGTGGGTGCCGCGTAGCTTCTCCCGGCCGTACAGCCAGGTGGCGCGTCCTGCGGGGCCAGTGCTCATGGACCAGGTGAGTTCGTAGACGCCCGAGGCTCGCTGGACGCGCTTGACGCGAAGGCCGGCGCGGAAGCTACCGGTGCGCAGGTCCTCGACGAAGGCCGCGACGGTGCGGCGGAATCGGCGGCGCTGTTCTGGGGTGAGGTGCTGGAGGTCGGCGGTGAAGCGGGGCAGAACCTCGTAGGTGGGCACGGCGAGCTCCTCCAGGAAGCACGAAGCCCCCGGCGCGCCGGGGGCGATGGCTGTCTAGCTCAGGCGACGGAGTCGATTGCTTGGTGCTGGGACCTCTTCGGCTGTCGGGTGGGGGAGAGTCACGCGTGTATACGCGTCTTGGCGACAGAGTCAGCTGGAGTCGGTTGTTGGGGTGCGTGGGACGTGTGTGGCTGGTCGCCGCGCAGCATTTGCATGGCCCCTGTAGAGGCCGCGCATGGCGAAAGAAGGGGTCCGCCCAGCGGGCGCGACGCCGTCGCCGGCGCCCGCCGTGCGGGATCGGCCGTGAACTTCCGGTGAACCCTCCCGCCTCACGGGATCGGCCTTTTGCCCAGGTCAGAGCCGGTGTTCGGTGCCGGGATGCTGAGTTTTGCGAAGGTTCAGAGGCGAAATGCGTGGCGCTACTACGTGCGCGGGGTCGCCTTCGGTGACGGCCGCCGTCCTGCCGGCCAGTCCCTGAAGGGCGCCCTGGAGAAGGCCGGCCTGCCGCCCGGGGTGTGGATGGGGCGCGGCCTGGCCGCGCTCGGGCTGTCCGCCGGGCAGGCGGTGAGCGAGCGGCAGATGGAGCTGGTCTTCGGCGAGCTCCGGCACCCGGACGCCGACCGGATCGAGCGCGAGCTCCTGGACGACGGCGCCGACCCTAAGACGGCCCGGCTGGCAACTGCCCTGGGCCAGCCGGTCGACGTGATCAATCGACGCAAGGCGACCCCCTTGCTCGCGCTCGACTTCACCTTCCGGGCGCAGGCGTCCCTGATCGTGCTGTGGGCGCTGGGAGACGACCACACCCGGCGCGTCATCGAGCGGGCCCACGAGCGGGCCATCGCCACCGCGCTGCGCTGGCTCGAGGACGAGGTCGCACAGACCCGGTGGTCGTCGGGCCGTCAGCGCGCGAAGGCGCCGGGCCTGGTGGTCGCGAAGTGGCGGCACTTCGACAACCGCGACGGCTTTCCCCTGCTCCACGACCACTGTCTGGTCCTCAACCGGGCGCAGCGCCCGGACGGCTCCTGGTACGCGCTGGACACGGTCCGCCTCTACCAGCACGTGGTCGCGGCCGGAACGCTCTACTCGCTCACGATGACGACCGAGGTGTGCGAGGAGCTCGGGCTGGCGACCGTGCCCCGGGAAGTGACGCCGGGCCTGCGTCCGGTCATGGAGATAGCCGGCGTCGACCAGGAGCTCATCGACTGGTCCGCCACGCGCCGCGAGCAGATGGCGCCGGTGCTGGAGCGCCTCACCGACGAGTACGTCCAGGAGCACAAGCGGCTGCCCGGGGAGCGCGGCCGCCACGGCCTGGGCTGGTGGGCGGCGCAGGAGACCCGCCGGGCGAAGAAGTCCCCCAAACCCGTGGAGCAGCTGCGCGCGTGGTGGCGCGCCTCCGCGATCCTGCGCTTCGGCAAGGCGATGGTCGACGGGCTGCTGGAGCGGTGCCAGGCGGCCGGGAAGGCGATC
The DNA here is from genome assembly GCF_044329785.1 of Streptomyces sp. NPDC017529. Lineage (NCBI taxonomy): Bacteria > Bacillati > Actinomycetota > Actinomycetes > Kitasatosporales > Streptomycetaceae > Streptomyces > Streptomyces sp. NPDC017529. Next base: position 31,258 of record NZ_JBIRJY010000032.1, on the reverse strand, counting down.
CGAGCCCGGGTGGGCCCGGTGGTGGACACCGCGCTCGCCGCCGTCGACGTCGCCGCCATCGCCTTCACCGTGCGCAACTCCTTCGCCCGCCGTCACGTCCTGGCCGAAGCGCGCCGGCACCTGCTGGAGACCCTGCGCGGCCGTGCGTTCACGCGCGGCCTGGACGACTACATCGCCGACGCGGCCCTGTCCCGGCACTCCCGTCAGCTCACGGTGCCGCAGAAGGGCCGCCGGGCCCCGGCGCCGGACCAGCTCACCTACACCGCCGACTTCGCTGCGCCTCGCCGGTGGTGGATCGCCGGCACCGACGGCGCCCGTCCCCGGGAGTCGAGCCGGTACGAGCGGGCCCGGGTCGCCAGCCTCGCCCTGCAGAACGCGATCCGTAACGCCCGCACCGCGCCCGCCGCGCGGGACGGCGCCCCGTCCGCGACCACGCCGGCCACCGCGCGCACCGGCGACCACCACGACGACCAGGCGGCGGCCGCGCCGCACGCTGTCGACCACCCGGACCGGGCCGCCGCGCTCACCCCGGCGCAGCAGGCTGCTGCTGTGCACGTCCATCAGCAGGCCGCGATGCCCGAGGAGTACCTGGAGGGCCGTACGTCCGATCCCGCGACGTGGCTGTACACACCCAAGAACCTCGCCCGGCTGGCTGCCCACACCAAGGCAGCCGAAGCCCGCAGCCGCATCGTCGCCGACGGGCCGCAGCCGCAGCAGCCGACCGCAGACGCGGCCGACCCTGCCAGCCAGCAGCAGCACCACCACACGCCCCGACCTGACCAGGGCAGGGGAGCAGGCCGCACCCCCTGACGAGGACGCCACTCGGCCAGCGCGTGGCCGAGTGGCGACTTCACCCGCGCCCGCGCGTGAGCGCCGTCACCCGGGCTCGCCCGGCGGGACGGTGGAGACCAAAGCCCCGGCGGCCGCAGGCCGTAGCAGGCGGTGCGGCGCCGGGGCTTCGTGCCGCCCGGGTCCACGGGAATGACACACCCCGTACGCCTCACCCAGAAGACGAGCACTCACAGCACCCGCCTCAGCCGGGCCACGGCCAGAGCCCCGGCAGTCGGTGAACGGCATACGGCGGCCCCACCACAGAGGTGGGACCGCCGCATGCGCTGTCGTCCAGGCCCCGGTGCGTCCGGCGCCTGCTCAGTTCTGGAACTCGGTGCTCTTCACGCCGTGGAACGTGGGTTTTGCGGGCCGTACCTCGCCCTGCTCCAACGTGTCGGCGAGCTTGGCGAATCCCTCGCTGCGCCGTACGACGTTCAGGAACTTGCCCAGCGCGTCCTTGTCCTCCCACAGTTCACGCGCGGTGCTGATGATCAGCGACTTCAGGTGTTCCGATTCGCTCGCTTCCACTGCTGCCCCTCCTGGTCATCGGGACGTTCAGCCAACCAACCAGTGCCCACCGCCCGCAAGAGCGCGCTCGGCTTCGGCTACCGCAGGAAGTTGTGCTGCCATTCCAGCGAGGACATGCTCAACGCAGCTTCGGCGAGGGCCTTGGCAGAAGGCGTCTTCAGGGAGGCGAGGCTGGTGTCGATCCAGTTCTGGGTGAGGCTGTAGCCCTGCTCGCGGTACTCCACGGCCTGTACGAGGCATTCGAGCTTGTCGGCATCGCGGGCGACGATCGCCTCCGGGGTTTCGCCGGTCTCGTACTCGTCGACCGCGTCTCGGACGCCGGTGCGGACCGCCGGGTGGGCGTTGGCGACCTGATCTGCGGTCACTTCACCGTTCGGTGCGGCCCGCAGGTACTTGCGGCCGATGTGGGGGATGTCGCCGACGCGGGTCTCCTGGCTGTCGTGGAACAGGCACAGCAGTGCCACCCGGGCCGGGTCGGCGCCTTCCATCATGGCGAGCACGGAGCCGATAACGCCGACGCGGAAGGAGTGCTCGGCGACGGATTCTGGATACCTGTTGCCGGTGAACCACCAGCCGGTGCGGGCGACGCGCTTGAGCACGCCCATCTCGGAGATGAAGCTCGCGGTGCCCTTGGTGGTGTCCTCCGACATGCCATGCCTCCGGTCTCTCAGGGGTTGATGCGGCGCAGAACGTAGTGGACGTATCCCAGCTCCCGGCGTGCCCGGGCCGACAGCCGCACATCGTCGAGCAGGTGCTCGGTCCGTACGCGCAGCTGCCGTGCGGTGGGGCCGGCGGCCTGCGGCAGCCACGGGAAGGCGGTCAGCAGCGCCCACAGCGAGTGCGCGTACAGGTCGACGAAGCCCGGGTCCTCCACCAGGCCGCGGACCAGGGCGCGCAGCAGCGTCAGTGCGTCCCAGCCTGACAGGCCGCGGTCGCACATGAAGGTGTCGTCCGGCTGCGGTACGGGCAGCGCGCCGAGCCACAGGGCCCAGTAGTTCAGGTTCGCGGCCTCGGCGGTGTCGTCGTCGGCCAGGGCGCGGTCGATGAAGTCGTGCAGTGGCTGCGGGTCGCCGAGCCGGGCGAGGGCGGTGGCGGTGGAGCGGGCGGCCGCCCAGTGCGGTGTCCAGCCGTGCAGGGCCAGGACGTCACGGTGTCCGTGCAAGGTGTGCGCGGTCCACGCGGCTGCGTCCGGGCTGTGGTCGTAGGAGGCGAGGTAGAGCGCCTGGCGGTGCAGCAGCACTCCACTGGATCCTTGGGTGGCTGCGTGTTCGGTCACCGCGCGCAGGTGGTCGAAGAACACGTGGCGGTCGGCCGGCGCCAGCTGCGGTGCGGCGGCGACCGGTCCGCGCCGCGGCCGGGGTATGTATCCGGCGAGGGCTGGCGGTGTGGTGCCAGTCAGGGCCCAGGCGAGCATGTGCGCGGTCTCCCGGGTGTGCACCCACCCGGCCAGCGGGTGCGGACGGGTGACGTCTCGCTCGAGGCCGGCCGCGACGATGCGGTCCGCGTCCATCGCCGCGTCCAGCCACCTCACCAGCACCGCGTCCGCACCGACCGCCGGCAGACGGCGGCGCAGTTCCAGAAGTGCTCCGGCTCGCATGTTCGCCAGCGGCCGGCGCCCGGTCTCCCAGCCCTGCACTGTCTCGGTATCCACGCCCAGGGCCTCGGCCAGGGCCGCTTGCGTGCGGGGGATGCTCTCGCGGGCCAGCCGCAGCACGAAGCCGGTCACGGTTCCTGCTGCGGTCCGTCGCGGCCTGCCCATACCGGCCCACTCCCCGCTCATGCTGCGCCCCGAAACCCGTACTCACGGTCAGTCCTACCGCAGCCGCGGCCGCCGTACGGTCGCTTTGCGGTCGGTATCCGTCCAACGAGACCGCCGTGCCGACCGGCCGTCCGCGACCACGCCAGCGAGGCGAACGATGAACAGCACGCACACGGTCCTGTACGACCCCACCGACGAGCTCCCCCTCGACCGGGAAGCGCACCGGGACCTGATCCAGGCCGTGCTCGCGTGGACCGCCATCCCGAAGCCGGCGGCCGCGGACCTCCAGCACATCGCGCTGCAGCTGACCGGCGCCGCCCAGGCGGTGGCCAGCGACGTCCGCCGCACCGCCGCCAGGCTGCCCGGCGACCACCCGGCCCTCGCCCTGGCCGACGTCGTCCTCGCCGAAGCCGACCGCCGCCTGTCCGTAGCGCCGCAAGCCACCGTGCGCTGCGTCCAGAACCGCGCCCGCCTGGTGCGCGCCCTGTACGAGCGCCTGGACCGCCTCACCGACGTCACGCTCGCCACGAGCCCTTGAGCCGCCGCGCACCCGGACGCGACCACGGATCCCCGGGTGCGCGGCACCTGCTGCACCACGGCCGGCCCGCCGGGCCTGGCGCGCACCACGAACACCGAAAGGGGCACCATCGTGAGCACACTCATCCAGCCCGAAGCCGTCGCGGCCCGGGCCCGGGACATCCTGGCCACCTGGCAGGCCGACCCGGAGTGGACCCGCCTGTGGAACAGCTGCGCGCAGTACACCAGCGACTGGGACGACTTCTACGGCTTCCCGATCATCGTCGACTACGACGCCATCGCCGATGCACCCGGTCTGTTCACCGAGACCACCCGCGTCCTGGCCCTGAAGGCCGCCGTGTACGAGCTCACGGGCGGCGACGAGAAGCGCGCCGAGCTCGCCCAGCCGGTTCCCGTCGACGTCATGTCCCACGCACTGACCGCACAGTTCACCGTCCTGTCCCGCATCCAGGAACGCACCGGCATCCGCTTCGTGCACGCCACCGACATGGAGGACGGCTTCGCCGGCGGCACCTGGCGGCCGGGCGACTTCACCCACCAGGCCTACCGAGCGGCCTTCGGCCCGGTGAACGAGCGGTACTGGATCGACGCGGAGGAGACCGAGCGGCGCCGCAAGGCCCTCGATGAGGTCTACGCCCGCATTGGCGTCACCGAGCGCGGAAGGAAGGCAGCCATCCTCTCCGCCGCTGCGGCGTAGCCTCCGGCTCGACCGGCGTGTCCTTCGGCGGGGGTGCGGTCCGGTCCGGCTCCAGCCCCACCTTGTGCGGGTGCACGCACGCCGGAGTCCGGTCGGCGGTGTACCGGTAGCCGTCGGCCGGATCGAACGGGCACTCCCAGGACGGCCGGTCGTAGACGACGAACGACTCGCGCGGCAGCCGCTTCGACGGACAGATCCCACACGCCGGATGATCCTCGCCCTGGGCGAACGGCTGGCTCATACCCAGCACCGTAGCGGCACACCCGCCCGCTCCAGACCACAACCACACGAACGAGAAAGCGCTTTGGCACCCGGGCAGAGACGGTCACGATCGCTCGGTTTACGGTGTGCGGCATGGCTGATGGGGAGCAGGACCAGGGACCGGAGCAGGAACAGGACCCGGGGCGGGCGCCGGAATCGACGTGGGAGCACTGCCTGAGCTGGGGCGCGCTGATGATCTCTTACCTGGAGAAGTCCGGCCGCCCGGCGCCCAGTGAGGAATGGGCGCTGACCTTGGCGGAGCCGGACCAGCGCCTGGTGAACGTTTTGCTGGCGGCCGCCATCTACGAGCAGGCGACGACCTCAGTTTTGACCGGGCCGGAAACCGAGCGCGCCTTGCTGTGCGCGCCGGCGGGGCGCGGGGTGACCGGGCTGCTAACGAAGCAGGCCCTGAAGTGCGTCCAGGGCGTGGCCGACCGCAAGGACAACGAGCGGGGCCGCATCGAGCGGATCATGCTCGCCGAGCACGCAGGCCGCCCGACCGGCCGGGACCTGTGGGAGCGGGTGCTGCGCGTCACCCAGGGACTGGCCGCCGCGGTGGCCCGGGACGTGGCGGGGGAGCGGTACTGGGAGACCGAGACCCCGCTCAGCGAGTTTGCCGCCATGTACCGGCGGATGCTCCAGCACCGCGACATCGCTGATGCCTTCGGTGACCATGACTACTGACCTTGCATGGATGCCGGTGCCCGGGTCCTCGGGGGCGCACTCAGGCACCGGCATCGGGACGCCGCTTCATCCCACCCCAGTACACCTCGGCAGGCTGCCTCCCGCGCGGGGCGGTTAGGCCATGCGGCGGCAGGGCAGCACGGTACATCGCCTGACCAAGCGGCCACCCCGCGAGGTTGCCTCGGTCGAGGGTTCCTGCCAGGCTCCAGGCCAGGTGGGCGGTGGCAGTCAGTCCACGCCGTCGACCTTCCGGCGCACTTGTTCGATGATGTCGTCGCGGCCGACGATCGGGTGGTCCGGCTGCTGAAGGACCCAGTTGACCTGGTTCGGGTCGCTGTGCCGAGGCATACCCACTGCCACGATCATGAGTTCCTGAGTCTGGTGGGTGCCCTGGGATGAGAGGCGTACGCCGGTGGCCCGGGCGGCAGCCACGCGCAGGTGGGCGGGGTCGAGCTGCCAGTGCTCCGCAACGTGCCCCTGCGCGCATTCCCGGGTGGCTGAGGGCCCGTCAGCGCGCACCACGCGAGCCGGGTGGTCTTCTGGACAGCAGAGTCGCACGAGGCTGTTGGTGGTCACGATCTGGATGCGTTCGGCTTCGATGGAGAGGGAGCCCGCCTGGACGTCCGGGGCGGTGGCCTGCCGGCGTTCCTGGTCGGAGTAGCCGGTGAGGAACTGACTGAGCCGTTGGGCGGCGCCGCGCATGGGGGAGGGGCCCGGGGCGGGCGGTTCGATGTCGTCGGCCAGCGAACTCGCGCCGAGGCGGCCGCCGTACTGGCTGCGGATGGTGTTGAAGATCCGCCACAGCGGAGGGGCAGACACCGACGTGGGATCGTAGCCCTGCCCGGCTGCGGTCAGAGCCAGCTCGATCTCGTCGACGATCTGAGGCTCCCGGTCGGCGGGCCCGGCGAGGGCGTCATGCAGCTCGGTGGTGGGCACATCATGAGGTTGCCGCTCTCCGGTGTAGGTGCGGGCGAAGAGAAGCAGCGCCAGCGTGCACAGTTCGTCGCCTGCCCGGCCGCCGCGCACCCACGGCCGGGTGGCGAGGATGCGGGCCGCTTCGTGCACTGCGGCGACCCAGCGGCCTGGGGCTGACGAGGGAAGGAGCAGGCTCATCTCCAGGTCGAGGTCGTATGCGCTCTGGGCGGCGGACTCCGCCGTCGGGACGTCAGACATGCCCTCATCCTGCACTCCTGGTGGCAAGATGATCTGCCGTTTGCAGCACGGCGATCTGATGGGGCAGCTGGTGGAGGATTTCTATGCGGAGGTCGAGACCCGGGCGAATGCCTGGCCTGCGGGCCGGTCGGACCTGCACCAGCCCGGGCTCGCCCCGGTCGACGCCCGCTGGGTGCACACCACCGTCATGCATGGCGGCCCCGTGCAGGAGTACAAGCCCGGCGAGATCGACACCATCTTGGAGCGCGTACGCGCCGAGTGCGCCACCCTCGCACCCTTCGACCTGGTCTTCGACCGCCCGGCGATCGGCCGCGTAGCGGTGGAATGCACCGCCCGTCCCGGGGCCCCGGCCCGGCGCTTGTGGGAGCTGACCACCAGGATCGACGCCGAGGTGACCGGCGGCCGCTTTCCGACCACCCCCTCCGGCGGCTACTACCCGCACAGCTCTCTGGCATACGGGGTGGCCGGCCCCGAGCGGGCCAACCGGCAGGCCATGAAGAGCCTGCTGTCTGATCACCCTGGCGAACCGGTCGTGTTGCGCGCGGAGAAGATCTCGCTCGTCGCACAGTCCCACGACCGCCGTCACATCACCTGGCAGCACATCGCGGACGCGTCACTGGACGGGGTCTGACGCAACCGCGGCAAGGCGGTGTGTCTCGGTCACTGTGGTGCGGCGGAGTGGTCTGCGGTGGCACATCGCCCTGGCCGGAGACGTCGCGGGTACGGCTTCTCCATGCCGCCGTTCCCTCTACCTGCCGACCTTGCGCTGGCCCGCCCCGTCGACAAGATTCGCACAGGCCCGGGATGGAATCTTGAGGCGAAGGTCGACGGGTGGCGTTGCAGCGTGCACACCGGTTCCGGGCGTATCTGGAGTCGTCACGGCAAGTTGTTGACCCGGGCGTTCTCCGATGTCGCCGAGGTGGCGCGGGAGCTGCCGGACTGCGTCCTGGACGGCGAGCTGCTTGCCGTCACCGACGACGGTGCGATCTCCTTCGGGCGGCTGCAGACCCGGGCCGGACGCGGCCCGAAACCGGGCGCCGACTTCACCGTCCACCTGGCCGCGTTCGATGTCCTGGCTATCGGTGAGCGTACGGACATCCGTCCGTGCCGGTACGGGGAGCGCCGCGGGAAGTTGCTGGAGCTGCTGGAGGGTGGACCGCCGCAGATCCGCCCGGTGCCGGCGACCACCGACCTCGAGAAGGCGATGGGCTGGGTGGGCGCGCTCGGTGGTGTTGAAGGTGTGGTGTCCAAGCCGGACCGGCCCTACGCGGCCGGCCGTACGGCCTCGGGCTGGCTGAAATGGAGGAAGCGCCACACCCTGGACGTCGCCGTCCTCGGCGTCACCGGCACCACCCCGGCCACCCAGGCCCTCGTCCTCGGCCTGCCCCGCACCCGCGGCGCCCTGCGGGCCGTCGGGGTGAGCCTTCCGCTGCCGGCCGCGCTGCGCCACCAGCTCGCCAGCCTGCTGCGCCCGCAGGATGCCGGGGCCCGTAGCGAGCTGCCGGGCACCGTCGGCGGCCTGCCCGGCTCCCCGCCGATCTCCTACCTTCCCGTACGGCCCGAGGTGGTAGTGGAGATCGAGGCCGACCAGGCCGCGCCCACCGAATGGCACCGGTTCCGGCACCGGCCGCGGGTGGTGCGGGTCCGAGCCGAGTTGCATCCGATGCAACTCACGCCGCTGCCTGATCCGGACGATTCCCCAGGTCGTCAACTCGGCGGCGATCCGGGTGACGGCCGCTGACCTGCTGCTTTTCCATTCGGTAGCACGGAACGCCTCAATGTTGCGTTGAATGCAACCCGTGGCTGAGCGAGATGGTCCTCCCGGTGCGGCGCACCTGACGCTGCTCGACGGTGTGGTCCACCTGGACCCCGAGTCGGCTGTGCTGAAGGCCATGCTGGACGGCTGGGCCCGGCAGCAGCGCGTGCGGTATCTGAAGGCCGATACCATCGAGCGCCGTGAGTCCCTCGTTCACCGGCTGATCCGCTTCTCCAACCTCTATCCCTGGCAGTGGAGCGCTCCCGAGGTCGAGGCGTTCTTCGATCACATGCGGTCGGGGGAGCGGCCGATCGCTGTTTCGACGGCCCGGGGCTATCAGGCCCACGTCCGGCTGTTTCTGGAGTTCATCACCGATCCCCGCTACGGCTGGCCGGGCGTGTGCCGGGACCGGTTCGGCGCGGTGCCCAGGCAGTTCCTGGACGAGCACAACACCGTCGTCCACGTCGGCGAGTACGAGGGCGATCCGGGACGGCGGCCCTTCACCTACGACGAGGTACAGCAGCTGTTCGACGCAGCCGACCAGCGGGTGGAGGACATCCGGCGCCGCGGACGCAAGGGCGCACTCGCCGCCCAGCGGGACTCCGCGCTGATCAAGATGGTGTACGCCTTCGGACTGCGCCGCAGCTGTGCCTGGGGACTGGACCTGGCGGACCTGCGCTTCAACGCGAAGATGCCGCAGTTCGGCCGCTACGGGCTGATCCACGTCCGCTGGGGCAAGTCCTCGCGCGGCTCACCGCCCAAGCGCCGGACCGTCTACCTGGTGCCGGAGATGGACTGGGTCGTCCCGGTGCTCGTGCAGTGGGTGCAGGAGCTGCGCCCGGCCCTCTCACCGGGCGCGCACCCCGCGCTGTGGGTGACCGAGCGCCGCGGCCGTATGTCGTGCCGGCGCATGGACGACGTCTTCGCCGAGATCCGGGAACTGGCCGGCCTGGACCCGGCGCTGGACCTGCACTGCCTGCGCCACACCTACATCACTCACCTGATCGAGTTCGACTATCCGGAACGCTTCGTCCAGGAGCAGGTCGGACACCGCTACGGCTCGACGACCGCGGTCTACACGGGCATCTCCCCGGAGTACCGTAACCGCCTGCTCACCCGCGCTCTGCGGGGCCAGCACGCCGACCTGTGGGGGCCGAGCGCATGATCAAGAAGATGGGCATCTCCTGGAACCTGCGCCTGCGCATGGCGGAGCAGGGCCTGTTCCAGACCGCCGCCCTGGTGCCGCTGCTCGCCGAACGGGGCATCAACCTCTCGCGGGAGCAGGTCTACCGGCTGGTCGCCCAGGACCCGCAGCGCCTGAGCATGGACACCCTCGCGGCCCTGTGCGACATCCTCGGCTGCACCCCCAACGACCTCATCGAGGTCAAGGCCGTCAACACCCAGGTCCGCAAGACCGCCGAGGCCGACCGTCGCGATACGCAGGCGCCCGTGCAGCGCAGCACCATCCGCAGGCCAGATTTGTCGTGACGAGTGCGTCCCGGGAGTCCAAGCTCGAACCTTGCCTCGCCTGCGGTCGGCAGCGGCGGGTGCACCGGCGGCTGCCCGACGGAGCCGCGCTGTGCCAGACCTGTGGTCGGCAGCCCCCCGAACCGTGCAGCATCTGCGACCGCACTGCCGCGGTCGCCGCCCGCCCGGACGGACGGCCCCACTGCGTGGAGTGCTACCGCAAGAACCTGCGGCCGCGGCGGGCCTGCGGCCAGTGCGGCCAGGTCACCGTCATCCATGTACGGGCCCGCAACGGCCGCCCCGACCTGTGCCGCCGCTGCTGGGAAAGGCAGGAAGCAGTCTGCTCCGGCTGCGGCCGCACCCGGGCCTGCACCAGGATGTCGATCGGCAAGCCGATCTGCAGCTCCTGCCGCAAACAGCAGGTCCGCCAGGCCCCGTGCGCGCTGTGCCACAACCTACGCCCGGTCGCCGCACGGTGGCCGCTCGGCGGCGTCTGCCCCAGCTGCTACAACCGCATCCGCACACACCCCGGCCCCTGCACCATCTGCGGACAGATCCGCCCCCTGACCGGCCGGACCGAGCACGGCGGCGAGCTGTGCGGCCAGTGCTCCGGCGCCCGCAACGCCTACCTCTGCCCAATCTGCGGATCAGGCGAGGAGACCGAACGGCACGGCCGCTGCGCCCGCTGCGTACTCCGCGTCCGCCTGCCCACCGAGTTCGCCGGCCCGAACGGCACGACTCCAGCCCAGCTCGCCCCTCTTGCCGAGGCGCTGACGCATGTACCCCGCGCCCGGTCCGTCCTGGCCTGGCTCGACAAGCCCCACGGCGGTGCCGCGCTCCTGCGCCACCTGGCAGCCGACGGCACCACGATCACCCATGAAGTCCTCGATGCGGAGGCCAACCGGCCGGCCGCCGTCACTCTGCGCGCGACGCTGGTTCATCTGGGCATCCTCCCCGAACGCCGCGAAACCCTCGAACGCCTTGACCCCTGGCTTCAGCGCAAGACCGAAACCGCCCCGCCGCAACACCACCACCTTCTGCGCACCTACGGCACCTGGGCCGTCGTCCGAGAAGCCCGCCGCCGCGCCGACCGGACGCGGTTTACTCCGCAGAGCCTGGCCCGCAAACGCAGCCACCTGCTATCCGTGATCGCCTTCCTCACCTGGACATCCGAGCACCACCTCACCCTGGAAAACGTCACCCAGCAGCACGTCGACGTTTGGCTGGACGCCGGCGGACCGTCCCGACGCTCCATCCGCGGCTTCCTGAACTGGACCCACCGGCACGGTCTGACCGCCGACCTCACCGTGCCGGGCCCCAGGCGCTCGTCCGAACCGCGCGAGTGGTGCACCCCCGAACAACGGTGGACCCTGCTGGAACGCTGCCTGCACGACGACGGCCTCCCGCTCGATGTCCGGGCGGCCGGCTGCCTGATCCTCCTCTACGGCCTCAGCGGGCAGCGGATCACCGAACTGACCACCCACCACCTGACCGGAGGCAAACACCCCACCATCCTGCTGGGCACCCAGCCCGCCACCCTCCCGCCGACGGTGTTCGAACTCCTGACGCAGCAGGCCGAACACGCCGTCACCGCCTCGGCCATCGCACGCAGCAGCCCACGGGCCGGGGCTCCGTGGCTCTTTCCCGGCCAGCTCGCCGGCCAGCCCGTCACCGCGCACCACCTGACCAGTAAGCTGCGGCGCCACGGGCTCCCGGTCTTCCCCTTGCGCAACTCCGCGCTAGTCACCCTCGCCGCAGACCTTCCCCCGGCGGTCCTCAGCTCCCTCCTCGGCATCAGCCTCACCGCCGCCCTCCGCTGGAGCCAGCGCGCCGGCCGCGACTGGAACACGTACCTGGCCAGCCGCCTGTAACTGTCCGGTGCACGGGCCCGGCCCGTGCCGCACGAAAGGCCGTACGGCTGTGGTCGTCGACGCGGCTGCCCGGGTAACACTGGTAGGTGCTGTTGTCTCCGCAATTCCTCCGCCTTGTACCGACCGGGCTCTGGGTCCGGGCGCGCCGCGGCCGTGGCCGGCGAGGGGCAGCCGCGTGGCTGCTGCCGCTCCTCCTGGTGGCGGCTGCCGCGGCCGTACCGCCATCGGATGCTTCGTCCGCCGGCAGGTCCCCGATGGTGATCAGGCTGCCGGGGGCCACGTCGGCCGAAGGTCTTTGCCCCGGCCGTGGCTCCACCTTCTACGCCGGGGACTACTTCGCGGGCGACATCTACCGCGGCGATCTCCACTCGGGCGCCGCCGTCCGGTTCATCGATGCCCCGCCGGGCCGCCAGGCCCTGGGTATGCAGTCCCACGCCCGGCACCCGCTGCTGTTCGTTGCGGGAGGCTCCACGGGCCAGGCATACGTCTATGATCTGCGGCGCAAAACCACGGTGGCCGTCTACCGGTTCGGGGCCGCACACACCACCTTGATCAACGACGTCGCCCTGACCCGTGACGGTGCCTGGTTCACCGACTCCCGCCGGGCCCGACTGCACTTCGTGCCGGTCGACCCCCGCGGCATCCCCGGCCGCTTCACCACGCTCACCGTGCGCGGCCCGGCAGCCGGTCTCGCTGGCAAGTTCAACCTCAACGGCATCCGGGCCACCCCCAGCGGGCGCACCCTGGTGGTGTCGCACTCCAGCAAGGGCGCGCTGTACACCGTCGATGCCGTCAGCGGACACAGCCGGGCCGTCGCCGGAGTGAACGTGCCCATGGTCGACGGCATCGCTCTGCACGGACACACCCTGTGGGCGGTGCAGAACTTCCGCAATCAAATCCAGCGCATCACGCTGAACGGGGACCTGTCCCGCGGCATCACCAAGAAGACCATCAGCAGCGGCCTGTTCCGCGTCCCGACGGCAGCGGCCCGCTTCGGAGACCGTCTCGCCGTGGTCAACGCCAAGCTGCGCCCCGACGGCCGCCCGCCGACCGCCAAGAGCTACGAAATCGTCGTGGTGGGCACCTAGACCGGCGAACACTTTCTGAGCGCCACCGCAGAGGCGCTCGTCAGCGGAGAACACGGCGCACTTCGAATACGTGCCGGTTACCAGCTGTGCGCGAGGACCTGGCCGTCGACGAGCTCCCCGTCACCTCGTAGGCAGCCGATCGCCGACGCGGGAATATCGGAGCGGAAAAACGGTTCCTTTAGCGTTGAACGAGAGAGGACCCGACCGCCATGACCACGCCCACACCACACCCGAGCACCCCGCTGACCTGCCCGTCCGACCAGGTCGGTAGGTGCGCCCGGTGCCACCAGCCGTGCCATCGCTACGGCTTCGGAGGAAATCCTCTCTGCCTGCGCTGCCTGGAGCCGGTCCGCGCCGCGCAGGGCAGGCCCATGCCGCAGGTGGCCGCCTGAGAACCGTCACCCTTCGCCGCCGTTGACGGGCCGTCCCCGGAGCAGGCCCGGCTGGTGGAGCAGCCCCACGCGTTTGGCCACCTGATAGACAATCCACGACATCGACCCCCAAGAGCACCAGCAGCCGGGCCAGGGCCCGTACGCGCTCCGGCTCGGTGAGCGGATCGAGCTCGGCGTGCGCCTTCATCACCGCCCGCAGCTCCTGCACGCTTTCCACCCGGCGCCCCCTCCCCGGTGTGCCGTACCGTCCAGCGCACCACGGTATGAGGCCTCCGCCCAGCCCCGGGCGAAGCGATGATGGAGGTACGCCGGCCACAAGGGCTCGCACGGGGCGCGGCGCCCCGCTATCCAGCACTCGCCGCGCCCGCCGACCTGGGCGGCGACAGACCGGTCGAAGGCGCGGTCGTGGCGCGCGGCTGCACCGCGCGATCCGGACGCCCCTGCCGTTGACCGCGCATCCAGAGACGCCAGCCGCGCGATGATGAGGTGCGGACCGGGCGACGGCTGTCGGCAAGGCCGCAGCGGTCGAGGGCCGGCGGGCGTACGGGGGCGATCTGGCCGCCCCGCGCTGCGCGCGGGGTCAGTGTTGCGCAGGAGCAGCGGATTGTCAGTCACCCAAACGAGCGCTTCTGTGCCGTTTTGTCAATGTCGGGGGCGGTGCTCCCGGTCGGACGGCACACGGGCGCACGCCTGTCGGCAGTCGGCACCCACGCAGGAACGCCGGACGGAGGCGGCGCGCGGTCGAAGAAGCTGTAACCGTCGGCGCTCCCGTGGCCGTCAGCTATCAGGGTGCAGGGCCTGGCGCAGCAGAGTGACAGTGGCGGCCGCGGCCGCCACCGTGGCGTCGTCCGCGCCGCGCGCCGGATCCTGAAGCTCCTCAAGGAGGGCGACGGCGGCTTCGAGGACGCCGGCGTGGACGGTGACGGTGCGCAGCGCGGACAGAGAGGCGGCGGCGCGGCCGGCCGCGGAGACGTCGCCGGGCTGGGGGATGAGCTGGGCAACGCCCCGGCCCAGGGCTCGGGGTGCGGGGGTGCTGGTCACCGCACCAGTGTCCCGTATCGGCCCCCCTGGGCCGACGCTGGGAACGATGCGGAAGAAGACAAAGTCCGAGGGAGGCGGGCCGGGCCGGTTCGTCACCGGCGTCTGGCCGCCGCCGGCCCGGCCCGTCGTGTGGACTCGTTGTTCTTCCCCGAGACCGAGGCGGACCGAAGCTACCCCGCGCTCCGAGCCGCCGCCATGCACGCCAGGTGGCCCGGCACGTGGTCACCCGCAGGGTCAGCTGGCTGCGGTCGTCGGGATGGGCTCGCGGTCGGTGGGCTCGCAAGCGCTGCCGTGGGCGTGGCGCAGGCCGGGCCGGGGCCACCAGTACGCGCGGTGGACGGTGCCCCGGTCCCGGCTGGTCTGGAGGGTTCAGTGCTCACTCGCATGGAAGGTGTGAGTGAGCGAACCTCAGCGGCCACCCTGTTGACGCGCTCCGCCGCCCTTGGCCGCGGCCGACTGCGCGCGGGATGCGAAGCCGCTTTCGGCCGTACGGCTGCCCGGGTTCTTCGCGCCGGCGGACTGCACCCGCGAGGCCGCGGCCGGGCTCATGCGCTGGCCCGCGCCGCTCTTCGACCCGCTGCCCTTTCCACTGCTGTGCTTGCTCACGATCCTCACCTCCTTCTTCTTCCAGCCTCCTCGGCTCCTGGCCGCGCGCAACGCGGCGACCGCCCTGGGGACCGGTGCGCGCGTCGGCAAGGGGTGGCGCGCCGGGACCGCGCACCCTTGCCGGGCGCGCACGCAGGGTTCGGCAAGGGTGCGCGCGGTTCCGGCGCGGGTTGGCAAGGGTGTCGGCAAGGGGTGCTGTGATACGGCGCGGCGCGGTGCGGCGCGCTCAAGGTGATCAGGCTCGGCTGGTGCGCGTGGCGCGCCGCGCCACGCCTTTCGAAGGCGCGCCCGCCCGGTGCGCGCCCGCCCGGTGCGCGGCGCGTGCGCGCACCGGGCGCGCCAGGCATTGCCGGGTGCGCGCGTCTGCTGGGGCGGGGCGCGGTCAGGACACGGGATGCGCGCCTGCTGCCGGTCCGTGCGCGCGAAAGGAACCGGCGGGCCTCCGCTGAAGAAGCGCGGCGCTTCCGGTCACACGGGGGCGCTGGGCCGGACCTCTATAGGTCACAAGCGCGGGTTCTGTCCGGAGCCCGCACGATCGCTGGAGGTCACCCGCGATGACGTACCACCACGACGCCCGGACGACGGCGATGGCCGACGCGCGCCCCCTTGCCGACGGCTGGCAGGCCAGTGCCGTGACCAGTGCCGCGACGGCAGCGGCGGTTACGCAGGAAACCGCAGGCCACACCCCCTGCACGGCCGCGTTCCGGCGGGCCGACACCTCTCTCCTTGTCCCTGAAGCGTCAGCGACTGGGACAAGGTCTACTCCTACTGCTTCCCGGGTGCGTGCGGATGCTCTGCGGATGCTGGGGTGTGTGCGGATGGCGACGGTCCGGCAGATAGCTCAGGTCATCACGGGGGAGGGTTCGGATGGCCGGTCGTACGTACGCAGAGCGATGCGGCAGTTGAAGACCCAGGGCCTGGCGGAGACGAACGGCAAGCACGGCCGCGACCCGATCTGGAACCTGACCCCGGCAGGGTTGAAGGCTCTGGCCGCAGGCAACGAACTGCCGCCGCGCCCGCGGGCCGGTACTGGGGCCAGGGGTATCAGGGCCGGGTTCGGGCCGCACGGCATCGCGGTGACCGAGACGATCCTCGCCTACGGCGGCCGCCACCATCTGACCGCCTGGCAGGTGGAGGTCAACCACGCCATCAAAGCGATCGGCCTGAGCTTCAGCACCGACGCCGTCCTCACCCTGCCCACCGCCACCAGCGAGGTGCGCCTGTTCGAGGTCGACAACGGCACCATGACCCGCGCCCGCCTGGCCCAGGAGGTCTGGGACTACGAGCGCTACGCCGGCCACCGCGTCTGGGAAGGCGCCCGCGGCACCGTCGGCCGCTCGTACGGCTTCTGGGCCCGCCACCGCTACACCCGCAGCCGCCTGTTCCCGACCCTGCACGTCGTCCTGACCGGCCTGCCCGAACATCTCCTCCAACGGCGCCTGGAAGCTCTCGCACGCGACGTCGAGGGCATCACCATCGCGGTGCTGGCCACCACGCTGCCGCGCTTGAAGCGCGGCGAGCCCTGGTACGAGCTCGCCGTCGACGACTATCCCCGTCGGCGCGCCCGCTACCCGCAGGTGTTCAGCCGCTGACCGCCGCCCGAGGTCGAAGCCCTGGACCCGGCCCCGGCCGAACGCGGTGGAGCGGTTCTGGACGGCGGAGCTGATGCGGGATGCCGAGTCCTTGCCGATGCTGGACTACGACGAGGACGGCGAAGAGAGCGCCCCGGAGGCGTAGGCGGGCCGGGCTGGTGTCGTCACCGGCATCCGGCCGCCGCGCGCTCATGGTCCGGGGTACCGGGCTGTATGCCGGGCCCGACCTTGGCCGTACGGCCCGGCGCCTGTCGCGCACCTGCTTCAACGGGCGGTGAAGGCGCGGGTTACCCCTCGTCGTCCGGTTCCTCCTGGAGGGTGTTGTCGGTCTGGTCGTCGTCGTCCGGCCAGGTCCCGAAGGGCCCGGGCTCGCCGGGGCGGCTGGCGCCCAGCACGACGGCGCCTTTCATCCGGTGAAGGTGACCAGGAAGCACAGGAACTCCTCTTCTGCGCAGCGCTCCAGCGGGGCACCACACTCTCGCCGACGATCCGGAAGCACCCTGGGTACCCCGAAAACGGCCCGCACGGCGGCTGCCCTGTGAACGTGTTCTGCGGGCGCCGCAGCAGCCATGGCTGCTGCGCCTTCACGTACTCCTTCGTTCGCGGCGCCGGCGAACGGGGACGAGTGCCTTTTCGAACGTGACGGCGGAGCATCCCCTGCGCGATCAGGGGGCGTGCTGCTGTGCTGGTCAGCGGGGCGGCGGACACGGGGTGGGGAAGCGGCGCGTACGGGGCGCCGGGTGCGGGGGCGTGTGCGCCGGTCGCGGATCTGGTGTGCAAATGTCCGTGTTCTGTAATGACCAGTCACATTTTCAACGAGGTGGTGGGCGGCGGCCTCACTGTGGTCTCGTCCGGCGACGGTCCGGGCATCGGGTTTCACCGGCCCCCGCCTCGGGGGCTGTTCGCAGGAGGTCTCCGTGATCCGCTTCGCACCACGTCTCGCCACCGCCGTCCTCGGCTCGGCCGCCCTGGCCGCCACCATGGCGCTGCCCGCGTCGGCCACCGCTCAGCACACCCCGGCCAAGCACCGCTCGCCGATCGTGATCGGCGCCGTGCAGGCCGACAGCCCCGGACGGGACACCCGCGCCAACCGGAGCCTGAACGGGGAGTGGATCACCGTGCAGAACACCGGCCGGCACCCGGTCAACCTCAAGGGCTGGACGCTGTCCAACAGCCGCCACCAGACCTACCGCTTCAACCACCTGCGCCTGGGCGGCCACAAGACGGTGCGCGTGCACACCGGCCGGGGCCACGACAACCTCCAGCACGTCTTCCAGAACCGCCGCGACCACATGTGGGACAACAAGCGCGACACCGCCACCCTGCGCGACCAGCACCGCCACCCCATCGACACCGAACGCTGGGGACGCCGCTGACCTGATCGCCGGTGACGGCAGCGGGACCGCTGACGAACGGCCAGTGCGCCACCACCCGACGGGGCGGTGGCGCACACCCACGACACGGCCCGGACCGGGCGCCGGCCAGAGGTGTCCTGCGAAGCGCAGGGGGCGCTGGGGCTGGCGGCCCCGGGCCGTGCGGGCGGGCTGCGCGGCGGCTGGGCGGGCGTCCTAGGGTCAGAGGTGTGCAGGAGTACGACGAGGCGGCGGCGCACTGGGGCGACGGGCCCCTGGTGGCGGTGACGCTGCCGGACGGGCAGACGATTCGGGCGGTGGTCATCCGGCGCCGCCGCGACCGCTTGGGCACCTGGTGGTATACCTACCAGCTCACGCTGCCCGGCCGGGTGGACACCGCGCACGGCCCGATCCAGCAGCCGCACGTCGTCGAGCTCAGCGCTCCGCATCCGATCGTGCAACCGATCGAGGGCGAGGACTACACCGTTCTGGATCCGCCGCCGCCGGAGAAGCGCACCCGCTGGCGCGTCGACGTGACGCGGGACGGACGCCGCCTGGTGCACCGCCTGGACTGCGCCGCCGGATCCGAGGGCGGCAGCCTGGCCACCGACGCGGACGCCCTGCGGCTCCTGGCCCAGGGGCCGGAGGTGGCCACCACGTGCGCGATCTGCCGGCCGGAGGCGGTGCTGCGTACGCTGCCTCCGCCGCCGGCGGACGACGCGTTCTGATGCCTCGGTGCCATCCCGGACCCGGCGGTGGGGCGCCGGGGGCGGCGAAGCGTCGGCCCGCGTAATGCCGGGGGCGGTGGTGGCTCCTCCAGGGCTCCGGCGACCTTGCGGGCCAGCGATGCGATGTGGGGCGGGAGATAGGTGTCGAGGGAGTCGATGTCGTCGCTGAGCTTGGCGCCCAGCCCGTGCAGGAACGCGGCGGTGAAGAGTTGCTGCGGGTCGTCGGGCGTGAGAGCAGTCTTGGCGCGTGCCTGGGCCCACGCGTACTCGAAGCCCAGCTCGGGGCGTCGGTTTCGGGGTCGGGATCTCCCAGCAGGCCCGCCAGCTCCGCTTGTACCTGGCCACCCGATGCCCGGGATGGCAGGCTCTGTCTGCATCTCGAAGGGAGCTCCTTGATGACCGACAAGCCGGAGACGGAACGCGTCGACTGCACCGACTGCTTCGCTCTGCCGGACCTCGACAACACTCGCATCGCGTACGTGAAGGCCGGCGGCGGGGTCAGCGAGACCTGGCACACGCCCGACTGCCCAACCCTGGCGATCACGGAAATCAATCTGGTGGAGGGCAACAAACGGACCCAGGAGCAAGAGGAGTGGGCCCAAGGCGTCTTCCCCGCCGCGCATGACCGGCTCAAGAAGGCCGCCGCCGAACTGCCCGCCGACATCGACGCACAGCCTTTCGTCGACGCCCTCACCGAACTGGTCCAAGCGCAGGCCGACACCACCGGCTACGTCGTCCTGCACCGCTGGGCGGAGATCCTGGAGCGCCACTTCCCACCGAAACTCCCCGACCCTGACCGCACCACCGAGTAACACCTGAAGGCGGCACAGCCAGACAGCGGAGCCCGCCCGGTCGATAGACGGCCGCCACCCTGGCGATCAGGCACGACGTATCCGGAACCGGTGCGGGGAGCCGGGCAGAGCACGAGGACGTCCGCTGCGCGGGTGCTCCGGGCTCTTCGTACCACGCTTCCTGTCGGGCCTGGGCTTTCCCTTACGGCCCGTTGACCAGCCGCAGGGATAGCGGGGAAGACCGCCCGGGTTGTCGGTGGGTGCTGGGAGCCTGGCTGTTATGGACAGGGACAGGGATGAGGAGCTGCTGCGCGGCCGGGTCTACGGCACGGACTTCGACGACCCGCACCCAGGCCCGCGGGCGGGCCGGACGTACGCGGAGCTGGTGGGCGGGCCGCTGGACGGACTGCTGCTCGACATCACCGGCTGGACAACGGAGGAGGTCGCCACGGGCGCCGCGCTGATGACGGAGCTCGGGCAGTTCGGCGCCGGCGGCCGGGCGCTGTACGAGCCCCGGCCGGGCGATGCGAGCCGGTGGGACTGGGACGGCGACGTCCCCTAAGAACCGGACTGCCGCGGGAGGCACGCAGCGGCTGCGGCGCGGCCCCGTCCGACGCACCATGGCGCTGAGCGGTGTGGCGCGGTACATGTACATGTACATGTACCGGCATGGCGGGGCAGCGGGTGCGGTGGCCGGCCGTCGTGGACCGGGCGCGACAGATCGTGGACGGGTACGCGCCGTTGAAGGTGACGTTGCGGCAGGTGACATACCGCCTGGTCTCCACGGGCGTGCTGCCGCATACGGCGCCGATGTACCGGCGGCTGTCCGCGAGGCTGGCGCAGGCCCGCCGCGAGGGCCGCTTCCCTGACCTGATCGACACCGTTCGCGACGTGCACGTACCGGAAAGCTGGCCGGACGCGGACACGTTCGTACGGCAGATGCCGGAGTGGTTCCGTCTGGATCGCACCGCGGGCCAGCAGTACGCCCTGTACGTCGCGGCGGAGAAAGATACTCTCCGACAGCAGTTGACCGGCTGGCTCGCCGAGTACGGCATCCCCGTGCTGGTGGTGCGCGGTTTCGGCTCCCAGTCCTACGCCGATGTCGTCCGCCGCCGCACCGCCCGTGATCCCCGCGAGGCACACCTTCTTTACCTCGGGGACCTGGACGCCTCGGGCATGGACATCGAACGCGACTGGGTCCAGCGCACCGGCTGCTGGAGCCGAGTCACCCGCGTGCTGCTCACGTACGAGCAGGTGCGCGCGTACGGCCTGCCGGCGACCGAGGGCAAGCGCGGCGACCCGCGGTGGCCGGCCTTCGCCCGCCGCTACGACCTTGATCCCGCGCGCCCGGTGCAGTGGGAGGTCGAAGCCCTCGAACCGCACGAGCTGCAACGCCTGGTCCTCGCCGCCGTCGCCCCCTACATCGACCGCCAGGTGCTCGCCGAGCAGATCGCCCGCGAGGAAGCCCAGCGCCGCGCCCTGGCCGACTTCCTCGGCGGCTGGGGCACGGCGAGTGGCTAGAACCCGCGGTGCTGGCCCGTCGGAATGTGCGGTCGGGCCAGCAGCGTCGTCGTCAGGTCAGGTCACCGTCGGCGGAGAACATCCCGGATGCCGATGTTTCCTGCGAATGCGCTGAGCTTGTCGAGCACTTCGAGGAAGGGGGTGTCGGACAGCACGCAGATGACGGCGGCGATGAGCGCGAAGGCGGTGAGGGTTCCCAGCGTGGCGAGGAAGGGCTCGCTGAAGAGGCGTACGCCCTGCCAGGTGCGGGCGCGGAACCAGGCTGCGAGCCGGCGGTGGCGGGGTATGCGGGGGCAGGGCGGTTCGGACGGGGCAGGGGTGGGCTCGGGCTGGGACATGGGTGCACTCCTCGGCGCAGGTGACAGGCGGCGGTCGGTCTCGGACAGCGCGGTGGCTGTCGCGTCCGCGGTCAGAGGCCGCGCGGTCGGCCGGCGCCTCGGCGTGCTGCGCGAGGGCGCCCCGGAGGCGGGCTGTCGGGCCCCGGCTCCGGGTGGTGTTTCCACGGTAGGCGAAGACGGCGACGGCATTGCCCCGGGCCGAGCCTGACGGTCGTTCACGGCTTACTCCTTCTTGATCGATAACAGCCGGGCGGAAGAGTGCAGGGGCGCTGAGGTTTGTGTCTCGTCCTCAGCTCGCACCACCGCCCACTGCTTGAGCGGGCCTCGGTGGCGGCTGGACAGCAGCGGGCGGCGACGTTCATGAAGAAGGCCCGAACCGAGAGGTCCGGGCCTTGCTGCGAGGTGGTGTGTGACGCTGTCGGACTGTCCACAGCGGTGGCGGCATTTGCATAACTCTGTCCACAGGTGAGCTGGTTTACGTTCGCTGTCCGCTTCCGGGGGTGAGATGCCGGAAGGCACGGCGAAAGGCATCACGCATGGCGCAGAGCAAGTTCGACAAGCAGGTGGAGGAGACCGCCGAAACGCTCGCGTTTGGCATCGGCCGGTTCCTGGCTGGCCGGGACTTGGACGGCATCCGCCGCACGGATGCGACGTTCTTCCGTACCGGCCGCAGGGTGCTGCCGAAGACGGAAGGCCGGGTGCGCCGTGCCTCCTACCGGGCCGGGTGGCAGCGCCTGGCGGTGCGGCTGACCGTCCTGGGCGCGGTGACCGAGGCCGGCTACCTGGCCGGCCGCCACCCGGGCACCACCTTCGAGACCGCCCGTGCGCTGTGGGATGAGCCGCAGGGCGTCCTGCAGGTGCTGGAGACCGGCGGTATCGGCGTGGCCGGCGTCGCGGCTGCGGGCGGCCTGGCGTACGGGGTCCTGGGCCGGGAGCGGCGGGAGCTGATGCGCGAGTGGATCGTCCCGCTGCATCAGGCACTGCACCGGCCGCTCGGGATGGCGGAGCAGACCGACCCGCGCCGCTACTTGCACGTCCCGAAGAACTTCTCCGACGACGATGCGGAGATACGCATCGACCTGCCCACCAGCCTGGCCTTCTCCCGCGACGTCATCGCCGACCTCATCACCCAGAAGCTCGCCCTGGAGGGCGTCACCTTCGCCTGGCACCCGGCCGGGGCCGCGCCGTACGTGCTGGTGAAGAAGACCCGCAAGCCCCCGGCCCGGGCCCTGTTCAAGGACCCGAAGATGCGGGAGCTGGTGGCCAAGGCCAAGGAGTCCGCGCCCGTCATCGGGGTCGGGTCCGGCGGCCGGGCCGTCTCCGTTGACCTGGACGACCAGTCCCCGCACATCCTGGTCAACGCCTCCACCGGCGGCGGCAAGTCGGTGACGTTGCGGTGCATCGCCTGCCAGATGCTCCACCACGGCTCGCTCGTGTTCGTCCTGGACACCAAGCGGATCTCCCACCCGTGGGCCTCCGGGCTGCCCGGGGTCACGTACTGCCGCGACATCGCCGACATCCACGACCAGCTCATCGCCCTCGGCACGGAGGGCCGGCGCCGTACCCGCGTCGCCGACGACCTGGGCATCGGCGCCGACCCCAAGGCCATCGGCCCGCGGCTGCTGCTCCTCCTCGAAGAGGTCAACGCGACGATGAAGCAGCTGGCCCGCTACTGGGACAAGATCCGCGAGTCCGGCGACCCCAAGGTCTCCCCGGCCGTCGACGCGCTCAACGAGATCCTGTTCATGGGCCGCCAGCTGCGCATGCACGTGCTCCTGGTCGCGCAGTCCGCCACCGCCCGCGCCCTGGGAGGCCCGGAGGCCCGCGAGCAGTTCTCCACCCGGATCCTGGCCCGCTACAGCGTCAACGCATGGCGGATGCTCGCCCCGGAGGTCCACCCGGCGCCGAAGTCCGCCAAGCACCCCGGCCGCGCTCAGGTGGTCAGCGGCGGGGCCGCGCGGGAGACGCAGATCCTCTTCTTCACCGAGGCCGAAGCCCGCGAGTGGGCCACCACCGGCAAGAAGGCCGCGGCCGCTTGCGGGCCCGCCCCGGTGCAGCTGCACAAGCCACCCGCCGAAGCCCTCTTGGGCACCCGGCCCACCAGCACCGGCGAACTCCCGCCGGTCCCCGAGCCGCCCGCGAGCGGGGACCGGCCCGCCGACCCCCGGAACCCCGTCCCGGCCCCGGCCGCCGCGCCCGGCGAGCTCACGGGCAACGCCACGGCGCCGCCGGCGACCCCTGCCCCGGCCCGGGTCGACGACGACCAGGCGGTGGGGCTCCGCGAGGCCGCCGACCACCACCTGCCCGGCATCACCCTGGCCGCGCTGCGCTTCGCCCGCGCCAACGACCCTGCCTTCCCCGCCTCGGCCGGCAAGCGCGGCGCCGAACTCCTCTACCGCGTCGGCGACCTCAAGAAGTGGGCCCGCAACCGGCCCCGCGCCGCCATCGGCACCACCGACCTCGACTGATCCCCTGCGGGCGGCGGGTCGGAAATCCGACCGGCCGCCCATCAATCCGGACCTGTCCGCTTTCGCCGACACGATCTCCCCGGCCCTGGAGAACGCCCGGTTCACCAGGCATCACACAGAACAGGAACACCGCACCATGAAGAAGACCGCGCTCCCGACGATGCTCAGCTTCTCCGCCCCCGACCTGCGCGAGCAGATAGAGGCTCTGCCCGAGGGGACGGCCCTCATCGGCATCAGCACCGACGGCCGCGCCATCGCCATCGACCTGAACGCCTGCCCCCACGTTCTCGTCTGCACCTCCAGCGGCGGCGGCAGCACCACCGTGCTGCGCTCCCTGACCGCCCAGTTCCTGCACCAGGGCGCGCACGCCCTGGTCCTTGACCCCAAGCGGATCTCCCACCTGTGGGCCAGGGGTCTGCCGACCGTGACCCACCGCGGGAACGTCGCCGGCATCCATGACGCCTTGGTCGGCCTCGGAGAGGAACTGTCGCGCCGCCTCGACCTCGCCGACACCGAGCTCGACGCCGCGCCCCGGCTCGTCGTCTCCATGGACAGCGCCCACAGCGCGTTGCGCCAGCTCACCCGCTACTGGGAGACGTTCCGCAGCAAGGACGACCCGCGCATGTCCCCGGCCGTCTCCGCCCTCGAGGCCGCGTTGTACACCGGGCGCGCGATCCGCGTCCACGTCATCCTCGACGGCACGCCGTCCTCCAGCGTCCTCGGGGTGGCGCCGCACGAGATGTTCGGCACGGTGATCCTGGCCCGGGTCACGACCACCACCTGGCAGCGCCTCGCCCCGCTTGCTGGCCCCGCGCCGAAGCCGAGCAGGCTCTCGGGCCGCAGCCACGTCATCCAGGAGAACGAGGCTCACGAGACGCAGGCGATCTGGATGACCGACGCCGACGTCGTCACCTGGCTCACCGACCCGGACGACCACGAGAGCTGACCCGGCGACGGACACACCACGGGCCCCGGGGAACTGTCATGACATCCCCGGGGCCCGGTATGGGGTCGCACTGTCCGGCGACCGCGCGGCCCCGGCGTCAGGTCGCGGCCAGTTCCGGCACTTCGAGAGCTTCGGCCACCCTGCGGGCCAGCTGCGCCACCTGTGGCGGCAGGTAGCTGTCCAGCGAGTCGACGTCATCGCACAGCCGCGCCTTCAGCCCGTGCAGGCAGGCCTCGGTGAACAGCTTCTGCGGGTCGTCCTCGGGGTGCTGCGCCTGCTCGGCCTGCCGCTGGCCCCGGCCGTACCGCATCCGATTCGCCGGCGCCCGCATCGCCTCGTGCGAGAGCGCCTCGCCCACCAGACCTGCCACGTGCGCCCGGTCATCGTCCTGCGGACCGGCGGACCGGAGCTCCTGCTGCTCGACCTGCAGGTAGCCCCGCAGCGTGTCGGGCGCCATGCCGGTGTGCTCGCAGTACGCAGCGATCAGCATGGCCACCATGTTCATGGTGTCCGCCGCGTCCGTGGCCCGGTACAGCGACATCCGCTTCCAGGTGTGGGCCTGGTCGGGCTCGGTGTACCGCAACACCTCCTGGCAGTTCTGCACGCCCTCGGAGACCAGCTGGTGGATCGCCCGCCGCAGAGGCTCGGGCATCGGGGTGGAGTCCATGACCGCACGCTAAAGGGGCCACGGCCCAGGGCACCGGAGCCCTTCCCGCGGCTCATCCGGACGGGCGACGACACCGCCGCCCATCCGGATGTCAGCGACCGCAAGCGGCGTAGGTGTCGTCAGATGGACGTTCGCCGAAACGGTTCAGGCCTTGGTCGTCAACGAACCCCAGACCCTGCGCCTTGTGCCTTCCGCCATGTCCCCGAAAGAGGACACACAGATTGATGCCGCGCTCCCCAGCCTCCCAGTCGCAGGTGCCCGGCTGCCGGATCTCCCGGGCACCGGGAACCCCAGCCCGCCAGAACATCCACATGTCCATATCGCACACGCCGTCATCGCTGAACCCGATCTCCGCTGCATGCGCGTCCTCGTGCCCAGGCTCCAAACCGCACTCCAGCATGGAACGGACCTCTTCGGTGATCATCTCGGCGTAGCAGACTCCGAAGTGGGCATCGCGGCCACGCGGGCATCGCTCCGGAGGGTGCCCAGGCTCGATCGACACCTCTTCCCAGAACAGGGACATCCCCGGAGTCTCCTGCACGTACGCAGTCTCACGAGGCAGGATTTTCAGCTGCTTTGAACAAGAGGTGCGGTCCGGGGCGACCTTGGCCCCAGCTGCGGTCGGCGTCGTCATGCCAAGATCAACGACGCCGACCGTCGCACTGTACGCCGCCTATTGGGTGACGCCGCTCCGCCAGCCCGGTCACGCCCTTGCGCTACTGGTTCGCGCTGGTCGTGGCTACGCCCGCTTCCTCGCACCCCAACTGACCGGTCTGGCCTGCGTGTGGACGCCGACATTCGGCGCCACGCCGCACTGTCCACGAGCGTCAGCCGCGGGGCCCTCGCCGAAGTCGTTCTTCGCGAAACTGACGGACCTGTACGCGCCGCTGGGAACACCGCCCGCTGCCCAGCACCGCGCCTCCTCGTACGGCTCTGCGCGCGGCTGGCCCGCCTCGCAGAACCCCTATCGGCGCCACGCAGCCCATGGGGGAGCAGCCCAAGATCCCAGGGTTTACACGCACTCCAGTGCGATGTCGCTGTATCCAGACCCCCGGCATCGTACTGAGGTGCGTGTAGGCACTGGGGTGCGATGCCGATGGCCCGAAGTAGCCAACGCCCCGGCCGCGCAGCGCGCCCAGGACCCGCTGACGCGGTGCCTTCGTGTGATCGGCTGCTGTGGAAACGGCATTGTTGCCAGCGTGGCTGCCGAGTCATGCTGGCTATCACCGCGCGGCGTGGGGCCCGGCGGTACAGCCTGCTGGAGGACCACGGTGACGAGCGGACGGCCCGACGCGCCAGGAGTAGCGGCGCGGCACCGCGCCCACCTAGAGGCATTCGTAGTACGCGCCCGCCGGGTGGAGGCGCACTCGATGGCTTCCGACTGGGATGTCCTGGTCGCCCTGGCCGGCGCAAAGTTCTCGGTGAGCGTTCTGGCGAACGGCGAGGCCCGGTTCCGGCAGGAACTGCCGCCCGAGGAACTGGTCGAGTCGGCCGCAGCACGGATCAGACCGATCCTGCTGGAGAAGGACCCCTGCTCGCACTGGAAGGCTCTGGCGGGGTTGGGATACTTCTGCCGGTCGATGCCGCATGAGACAGCGTGGGTGAAGGAGGCGCGGGCCGAGTGGCAGGCGAGAACAGCGGCGGCACCCGCTCGGGAGACCGGATACCGCGTCATGATCGGCGACACCGCAACCGGACACACCGCCGACCTGGGTGATCAAGAGTTGGCGTGGGCGTGGATTTACGGCGATGTCGTCCACCACGACACGGACCGGCGCCGAGAAGCCGACCCGTTCGGCCTGTCGGAGCGCTTCCGTGCTGCGGTACCGCTGGTCGCCTGGAGCATGGTCGGCACGATCGAGCTGCTCAACTACATCCGGGCTCTCCAGGCCGACGGCGTTCTCGGGCTTCGCCCCGATGTGTTCGATCAAAAGGTTGTGCTGGAGACGACAACGTGGGAGGCGACTGGGCGGGTATTCGCTGCTCCTGTCGACACGCCCGCGCCCGCGGATGCGCTGACCCCCTATGACAAGCGGTGGATAGTGATATCGAGCGCCGCTGATCTGCGGCGGGCAGCGGGGTGACCAGCATGGCGCAGTGGTCGTTCACCGCGCATGCCTGACGAACTTCCTTCGCCCGAAGAGATCGAAGCCGCCTGTACGCCCGCCGGTGGATGGAAGCCTGCCCAGCTCGCTGCCTGGGGAGTCCCGTGGCCGCCGCCCAAGGGGTGGAAGGACGAGTTGGTCGAGCGCTGGGAGGCCGCCCGCCAGAATGGCGCGCCGCTGCCCCTGCCCAGCCCGCCCCCGGCCGACTTCGCCCAGGAGACGCTCGACTTCGGCTGACCGACGACAGCGGGGCCGGACAGGATCACCTTGTCCGGCCTCGCTGCTCGTTCCCGGCTGTTCACCGGCTGAGGCGGATGCGTGGCCCCCACGCGAACTCGAGGTCGTCCAGGAAGACGGTCTCCAGCTCTTTCTCCCACTGGGCGCGCAGACCGAACGGGTTGGCCTCCATCCGCTCCAGGATGACCAGGGTCTCGGGCTGCCCGATCAGCGCGTACCGGCCGTGCGAGGCGGGCCTGCTGCCCGGCCCATACGCCCGCAGCAGCTCCTCCAGGCGGGCGCGGTGCTGCTCCACGAACGCCTCCAGGCGCTCGATGTACCCCTGGCGTTCCTCGGTGCGCACCGCGCTCAGCGCGACGTCTAGGAACTCCCCGTCCGGCCAGTGCCGCTCGCCCGGTGCGGCCAGGGCCCACGGGAAGCGTTCCGCGACCGCCAGGACGTCCGCCGCATCCAGCGCCGGAGCTGAGCCCGGGTCCTCCACCGGAGCCTCCTGCGGGGCAGGGGAGGCCATCTGCTGGAGGTGTGCGGCCAGCAGGGCGCTGGACGCGGCGCGCCCGCGCTGCGCGGTGGCGGTGGTGTCGGCGATGCGCAGCAGGTGGCTGGCGACGTCGCGGACTCCGGCGTGCCAGCCGTCCTCGAACCGCGGCTCGGAGCCGTGCGGGGCGCTGCTCCCGGAGATCCAGGTGTGGGCGCCAGCCACCGCACCGGCCTCCAGCTTCGAGACGATGTCGTCGGCCTGGTCGTCCGCGATGCCGGCGGCGGCCAGGGCCTGGAAGACGGTGAACCGCGCCGCCGTAGCCTCGTGCTGGTGATGGCTGATGCCGGCCAACTCCTGGCCGTACGCGTCCGCGTCGTGCTGCCCGGTGCTCATGCTGCCCACTCCAATCCGAGATCGGCCAACTGCTGCAGCTTGTCGGCGGTGAGCTTGGCGCGCCTGGACTTGGTGTTGGACAGGAATACCCCGAGCTTGATCTCGGTGCCGTCCTCCAGCCGCTCTACGTGGGCCCTGGGGACCGTCACGGAGCCCGTACGGGCCTTGTACTGGGCCAGGGCTGCGACACCCCGCTCGAAGGCGCCAGAGGCCCCCTTGGACGGCTTCGCCGGCGCTTCCTTCTCTGGGGGCAGCGGCCGGACCCCGAGCTGCTCCAGGCGCTCGCGCTGCCCGTCCATCAGCGCCTGCCACACCGCGTGCTGCCTCTGCCGCTCCAGCCACCGGCCGACGTCCATCCCGTGCACGGTGACGCCCGGCTCCACGTACGCCAGCACGCTCTCCTCCACGAGCATCTCGCGCACCGCGGCGTAGTGCCGCTGCCACTCCGCCGACCAGTCCGGGTTCCAGTCCTCGTCGATCTCCTCGAGCGCCGTCTCCCACTCGGGGTGGCCCTCCAGGGCGCCGGGGCGGCGCAGGTTGGACAGCCACTGCCCGATCGGCCGGTCCAGCATCGTCGCGGACCGGGGCGCGCACAGCGTCCAGTGCTCGTCGTAGTACGCCTTCGCCGCTTCCAGGTTCTCCTGGAACCGTTCATCCGCCGGCGACCAGACCATGCCTAGCTTCTCCAGCCGCTTCGCGCGCAGGCCGCTCATCTGCCCGGCCCCGTACGCCCGCCGCTGTTCTGCCACCCACTGTCCAAGGGGTGTGGCTCCCTCCCGGTGGCCGTACGGCACGCGGGCGTGGCCTTCACGCTCGGTGAACGCCTTGAGCTTCGCCCAGCCGCGGGCCCAGTCCTGCCGCTCGGTGTCGATCACGTTGAAGGACACCCAGTCCGCGACCATCACCGGATCCCGCGGAGCCGCGAAACGCAGCAGCAGACGGGATTCATCCTCGCCTTCTTCCGGCTCCGTACCGATATCCACGGACGGCTGCGCAACGTCTTTCTGCGGCTCCTGCGGAATGGCCAGCAATTCCACGGCCTCTTCATCATGAGCCCGCAGACCTTCCAGGACCTTCACCAAAGGACGGTACGAGGCGGAGGTGAACATGTCTTCAGGCTGCTCCCCGGGCTGGAGGAATACCGGCACAATCAACGAGGCCAGTTTCCCTTCCCCCGGCTTCTGCCTCAGCGCCCGCCCGATGGCCTGCACGATGTCGTGCGGCGCGCCCTTCGGGTCCAGCAGCGCCACACAGTCCACGGCCCGGATGTCGACGCCCTCACCCAGCACCCGGCAGTTGCACAGCACCGCACGCCGCGCCGTGCTCGCGAACGTACCGAGCACCCCCCGCCGGCGCTCGGGCACGTGCTCCCCGCACAGCCAGTCCGCCCAGATCGTCGCCGGGTACTTCTCCGGATCGTCGGCGTGCAGCTTGGCCGCCACCCGCTGCAGGCCCTCCGCGTACGCCTGCGCCTCCATGGTCCGGTGGTGGAAGGTGATGCAGGTGTTCAGGTGGTAGTCCGCCATCGTGCGCAGCAACGCGGCCTGGAGCGCACCGAGCCGCTGCCCGCGCACCTCCTCGCTACGCCGCTCCTCACCCATCAGCCGCTCCGGCGTGACGACCGGGTCCGCGAGCTCCACCACGATGATCTGATACCGCGCAAGCAACCCGCGGGAGACCGCCGACGCCAAGGACAACTTGTACAGGACGGGACCGAAGATCTCCTCGTCGTCCATGGAAGCCGCCATCTCCTTCGGCAGCGCTTCCCGGATCCCTTCGGCGACCTCCCAGTTGGGCCGCTCCTGCCAGATCCGCGGCGTCGCCGTCATGTACAGCCGCCGGCGTGCCGGAATGATCTGCTGGTCGTGGACGTCCGCCCACGCCTTCCCCAGCGAACCGCTGGTCCGGTGCGCCTCATCGACCACCACGAGGTCCATCGGCGCCAGCTGCTGGCCGTAGGCGCCCTCGAACGCCTCCGCCAGCACCGGCAGCGACGCGTAGGTGGCGTAGATGGTCACGGGCCCCTGCCCGTGCCACATCGCGAGCCGCACGGGATTCGTGGTGCACCGCACCCCCAGGTTCCACAGCTCCGGGTCATCCTGGGGCGAGCACACCGCGACCGCCGGCCCGGTGTGCCCGGCCCCGTGCCACGCCTTGATCGTCTGGGCGAGCAAATCCAACGTCGGCACCAGAATGAGATCACGGCCTTTGGGTACAAGCCGCTTGGCCGCGGCGGCGGCGATGATGGTCTTCCCTGTCCCGCACGCGGCATGCACCTGCCCTCGCAGACCGTTCACAGGAATGCCGCCCGGCGGAATATCTAGACCGCGCACAATGGCAGCAACGGCCTCGATCTGATGGTCACGCAGTTTCACTGCCATACCCCGTGTTCTCCTTTTCGCAGAATGCACGCGTAATCAGGGAGGAAATCCCGGCGCGGGTACGCGGCGTTGGGGGTGCGGTGTCCAGTCCCAAACTCTACACAGTGCTGAGCAGTGATGCACCAACGTCGAGCCAACTTGCCCCTCCAGGGTGATACATGGCCCGATCCAGCCCACGAACGGCCGATCTCCTGTATGCTGGCAGGGTGCAGTGAACGCGCACAGGACAGGTTCCGGGCATAGGGGAGGGGTTCGGGTGGAGCGCAGCGGAGCCCGTCACTGCGGTGCGGCCGGCATCCGATGGAGCCGATGGCCCGTCACACCCGTGGCGGGGGTGGTGAGCAGTAACCCCAAGCCCTACACAGGCCCGCGCATGATGCACCTCCCCTCGTAGCCAACCGAGGCAACCGCGCTTGCGCGGGTGCCCACAATTCGCGCTTGCGCGAATTGTCCTGCTTTTAGAATTCCGCTCGCGGAATTCAATTCCGGCGCTTGCGCCGGAATCCGAATTGCGCTTGCGCAATTCGCGCTCTATGCCCCGGCTTGCCGGGGCATATCCCGCTCCGCGGG
>NZ_JBIRJY010000031.1:38033-59212 GCF_044329785.1 Streptomyces sp. NPDC017529 | reverse complement strand
CAACACATGCTGGCCACCTTCACGGGCCACTGCCCAACCTGCCACCGCCCCGCACCCTGGCAGCCCTACGACACCACCTAACAAAGTCCTACTAGGCGGTGACCCCTCAATGGAGGGACCGTCTTGGTGGCACATCGACCATGATCACAAGTGCTGCCCGGGGCAGACCTCGTGCGGGCAATGCGTACGAGGTCTGCTGTGCAGGGATTGCAATGCTCGCGGCTTGGCATGGTATGAGAAGCTCCCGGACGACCTGCGAACCTGGGACCACATCAACGCGTACCTGGCTGATCCGCCGGCACGTAGGCCGGAAGCGGCGGTGCTGTTTCAAGGCGACCTAGAAGGCGTGCGTTCACGCGACGGATGCTTCGCCGGATGGCGCTCAGACCGACCGCTCCAAAGCGGTTGTGAGTAGGAACGGCGTTGCGCGAAGGTCGCTGGACCAGGAAGCGGTGCGCTGAAGCTGTGTGATCACGGCGTTGGCCAATTCTCGGCGCACGTGGCGGCCTTCCTGTGCTGTGGGGGCAACAGAGGAAGACCGCCACCGGTGACCTACTGGGTGCCGGTAGCCGAGGCTTGGGTTGTGTTGGTGACCGCGTTGGTGGTCTTGGCGTCCTCGATCCGCTGGACCGCCTCGCCCGTACCGAGGATGGCGGCGGATAGGGCGAGGATCAGTTCGGTCGGCAGGTCGGGCACGTAGTAGGCGACCAGGGCGAGGGCGGCTGCGGCGATGGCGTACAGCCGGGTGCTGTGGGTGTGGATGAAGGTGAGCAAAGGGTTCAGTTTCCGTAGGCGAGTCGGTGGAGCAGGTCCCAGCCGCGGTGGCCGATGGCCGGGTCGTCGGGCTGGCCGGTGGTGAACAGGTTGTGCTTGCGGTTGAAGCCGGCGACGGCCTTCTGAGTCTGCGGCCCGTAGTTGTCCGAGAGCGGCACCGAGGGGTCGAGCCAGCCGGTGTCCTTCAGGGCCTGCTGCAGGCCGCGTGCGGACGGCGAACTGTGGTTCGGCGCCAAGCCGGCCGGGAACGGCGGCGGGCTGTACGAGCCACCGCCGCCGGAGGGCGCGCCGGTGCCGGGGAGCTTGAGCTGCTGGCCGGACTTGATCACGTACGGGGCCGGGATGCCGTTCGCCTGCGCGATGGCCTTCCAGTTGATCTTCAGCTTGGCGCCGATGCCCGACAGGGTCTCGCCCGGCTGCACCGTGTACGTCGAAGCCGTCGCCCCGCCGGTACTGGAGCCGCCACCGGTCGGCCGCCCCTTGAGTCGCGCCGCGATCCGCGAGCGCAGGTCGCCCATGCCGAAGCCCTTCGGGTCGACCTTGCCGGGCTGCCACTCCCGGTGGCCGATCACGGACCCGGCACCCCAGCCGTGCACCCGGCACACCGCGGTCGCCGCCCGCTCGATCGCCTCCAGCTGCACGTCCGGCCACGGATCTGAGCCGTCACCCAAGTTTTCACACTCGAACCCGTAGAAGTGCGTGTTGCCGTCGGCGTCGGCCTGGTCGGCCGCGGGCAGCGGCCGTTCAGCGATCACGGCGCGCAGCACGTCACCGTCCCCGCGGCCAGCATGGTTGGCGCGGCCGTTACCAATCAGGTAGACCGTGCCGTCCTTCGCGATCACGCCGTGGCACAGCGGCCCCGGCAGGCCCGCGTATCCGTTCTCGCAGATGCTGACCGTGTTGCTGGTGCCGGACGTGACGGTGTGGTGGATCACCACCCCGTTCACCGGGCCCCACGGGCCCTTCCCGTTGCGGTTGTGCGTCCGCCAGCCCGGACGCTCCACCACCTTCACACCCTCGGCCCGCAGGGCAGTCACCAAACGGTCAGGGCTCATCGGTGTCGCCAACTCGGCGCTCACTATCTCCCCGCGCCCGAAACTCACCCCTCGACCGGCTACAACGCCGACCCGTGCGACGCCAGCCAGAGCTGCAACGTCATCACCAGCAGCGGAGAGACAAAGGAACTGATCACCAGGCGGCGGGTCGCAGCCGCCTGAGCCTGATCTTCCCGGCGCTGCTGCGCACCGCGCTCGACCACCTGCTCGTGCTCGCTCCGCAGAGCCGACAGGCCGGCTTCGACCTGGCCGATGCGCTGCTCGACCACCCGCTGATCCGCCCGGTACACGTCCTCAGTGACCACGTGATCGAGGCGGGCGGCGAGCTGGGCGAGGTCGCCGCGCAGGTCCTCACGCAGCTGTGAGACGGCACGGTGCAGCTCCCACAGCGTGGGCTCGGCACCCGGCGGCACAGACACCGCAATCACTCCCGGCAGCCCCACGCCTGATCACGATCGTACGGTGGCCAACGGTGGGCGTGAGGACGTCCGCACCGTACTGATGCAAATGACCTGTGCAGTTCCCCCACGAGTCAAGTGGAGTTGTGACATCCTCGAAGGCATCCGCCAAGAACACACGACTTGCTCTTTCGGGCCCAGCGAACTGAACGCGCACACACGAATCGGTACCCCCGCGACGGCCAACTAGGGGCGTGTCGCTGCAAGTGTGGGGCCAGTTCTGCGCTCCGAATGAGATCAAGGTTGCCCTGTTCCCCCCCGTCTGCTTGACGCGGAACAGGGCGGGCGGCCGTTGAGCCGCCGACCCCGGTGCTACAGACATCGGGGTCGGCTTCTACGACACGGTGTCCACGATCTTCGCCGCAATCGCCGAGACGAACCCGGCGATCACGATTAATGCGAGGTCACGTCGACCTAGCCTCCGCAGCCACCCTTGGATGCGCCTCCACATGCCCGCGTCTCCCATCGTGAGCCCCAGGCCCTGGCTGGTCCGGGGGAGTGGTGGAGATGAGGACGATGCGTGCCTCGGCACGTAGTGAGCGTACGGCGAACTGCGTTTGTAGGATGCCTAATCAGGGACTTTCGTCGACCTTGCCGCCGCAAGGGTGGCTGTACCGGCGTGCCATCAGGTCTCGTACCAGCACAGACGTCGCAGTCACTCCCGATACCCTGCGCTTGAGCGCGGTTGCACCCCGGTCTATGCATTGAGCTGCGACCTCTGGCATATGACAGAGTGCGCTGGATCCTTACTGCAATGTGATCACCTGGCTTTCGGGCATATGCCGAAAGTTGTCAATGTTGCATCGCCGACACGTGAGGTGTGACAGGCTCATTCCCAAGCCGCGTTGCCCAACCCAAGTTGCTAAGACGTATGGCAGCAGCCGGTTGGGGAGGCTCGGGAGGGCGCCGAAGCACCCTCCCGAGCTGGGACGGTGGCCGACCCGCTGAGCTGCTGGCGGCCCCGATGTCGTAACCATCGGGGACGCCAGCTACAGCATGGTGTCGACGAGCTTGGCCGCCACAGCGGAGACGAGTGCTCCGATGACGATAAGCGCCAGTTCACGTCGGCCCAGCCGGTTGACCAGGTTCCCTAAGCGGCGACGCATACCTACCTCCGAGGTTCGTCCCGGACCCGATGCCCGGGTACGCGAGTGAACGGAAGCAGCGCGTGCTGTCACACGGTGGGGAGCCTACGGTGAACAGCCGCTAGCTGAGCAGAGAATCAGGAAATCACTCCTCAGTTGGCGCGGCAGGTGACGCTGTCGAATCCGATCCAGGTGGCTCGGTTGCCGATGATGGGGTAGAGCCTCAGGGCGCCGTCGGGGTTGACGTCCATGCGGATGATGGTGCCGTTGGCGGTGGAAGCGACAATGAGGCGCTTGGTCGTCTTGGGCCGGTAACCCTGCGGGAGGGTGCCGATCTGCTGTCCGCTGCGCACGGTGGAGTCGGACATGTTGACGTAGCCGGTCATCTCGATGGTTCCGGTGGCCGTCACGCGCACTTCGGGCGCTTCGGAACCCGGCGTGATGCCCGATGCGAGGTCGATGAGGCGCCAGTCGGTGGCCGGCCGGGTGACCCAGCCCTCGACTGCGAGTACCCCCGGGCTCATGGTGACAGTGGTGTCTCCGGCGGTGGAGGCGCTACGGACGGTGAACTGGGCACCACTGGCTTCGACGAAGGTGCGGGCGGGCAACCCGTTGTCATTGCCGGGGGCGTCGGGACCGTCTTCCACCTCGATGCGGAACAACGCGGTGTCCGTTGGCCCTCTGCCGCTCTCCCCGCGGACGGTGACGTTGCCTTGCTTCTGCCTCAGGCCGGTAGAGGCGGTCAAGGAGAAGTGGCCGCCGCGCTCGTGGAGCTGGGGCGAGCGCAGGTGCAAGGCGGAGGTGTCGGGCAGGTTCCAGCGGTCGATCTGCACGGCCGGGGCGGTCAGCTCGACGGTCGGAAAGGCTGTGCCGTCCGACTTGGTGTTGGCCCGCAGCGCGCCGGGGGCTTTTTCCAGGCCGGAGGCGGAGTGCAGCAATACGGAGGGGATCTGCTCCAGAGGCGCGGGTGGGGTGGGGGTGACGACGACACGGTTGCCGTCGGCCCCAGTCCGTACGGTGCTGCCGGTGACGATCGCTCCGTCGATGTGGCCGCCCACGATGTGCTTGCCAGTGATGGCGTCGGCCGCCAGACTCTCCGCGGTGACCGCCCCTGCCTGGATATCTGCGGCCGCGGCCTGCCGTGGGGTGCCCTCGACGGCAGACGATGCGGGACCGGCGACCCCGGCCAGGGTGCGCGTCCGGAGCTTGACCCACCAGGCGGTGTAGGGGAGGGGCACGGTGACGCTGCCGCCCTGGGCGGTTTCGATGGTGTCGCGCAGGGTGCCCTGTGACGGCTCGAACCCGGCGTCCGGGCCGACGTGCACCTCGACGCGGGCGAAGTCCAGAGGCGCAGCCGCCCCGTCGGCGAAGGCGCCGTCCCACGTGACGGTCAGTGCGGCCAGCGCCGGGGCAACGGTCGGCGGTGCCGGGGTCGGAGGCGGGGGGCCGTTGACGACGGTGACGCCGCTGGTGCCGTCGGGCTGCTGGCCGACCAGCGCACGCAGCGAGCCGTGTTCGTCGTAGACCTGGACGGCGCCGCCTTCGATCGAGGCGTTGGTCAAGCGGGGGGAGCGGATGACGGCGCGCAGCATCCGTTCTATCTGGGTGATGCGGGCGCCGAGATCGGCAGGCACAGCAGGTTCTCCTTGTTCATGCGGCGGCGTAGTGGAAGGTGTCGGCGCGGCGCAGGTCGAGAGTCGCGGTCTCGCCGGTGTCGGTGTCGGGGTGCAGAGTCCAGCCGGTGATGCGGCACCAGCCCGACCAGTCGCCCCACTGGTCGCGGACGGTGACCTGCACGTCGTCCCCAACCTGGAAGCTGCCGAAGGGGGCGGCGGGGTGGTTGCGGACGGTGATCTGTTCGACCTCCCCCATCTGCTGGCGCCAGGCGCGGTTGGCCTTCGCGCGCTGAGCGAGGACGTCTTTGCCGCGTACGTCGGGCAGCTCCAGGACGTGCTCAAGACGCAGGCGGCCGTTGCGGACGGCGTCGATGGCACGCTGCTGGGCGCGGCCTTCACCGCTGCCGATGGCGATGACGACCTGGGCGTACTCATCGGCGCTGTAGGTGACGGGCGTGCGGTCGATGATGTTCAGGCCGCTGGCGAACATCAGGTCGCGGCGCCGGGCGCCCAGGCGCGGGTAGCCGAGCCGGATCCGGCGCACCGGCCGGCCGTCGGCGGCCCACCACGTGGTGCACGCGTAATCAGGGGAGTCGGGCGCCTTGACCAGATCATCGATCTGATCACCGAGCACTGGGGTTTCCCACCAGCGTGAGTGCCACGGCTCCGCGGAGTTGCCGACGGTCGCACCGCCCGTAGTGTCGTCCACGGTGATGCCGAGGTCCCCGTCGGGGATGGACTGGGCGTAGGTGATGATGTCGCGGATGATGCGGCACGGGTCGCCGTGCACGTAGGGGCCCCGGCCGCCGAGCTCCCCGTCGAGGTCGTGGCGGTGCTGGAAGTACGAGGTCCATCCGGCGGCTTCGATCTTCAGCTCGTCGCCCTCGGGAACGGCCTGCCACACGAGTCCGCCCCAGCGCAGAAAGCCGTCACTTTCGGCGTAGATCACGACGGTGCCCGGGTCGGCGAGCTCGGGAATCAGCGTGGCCAGGTGCGGCTTGAGGGAGCCCCGCAGGTGCCCGGGCCCGTTGAGTTCTTCACCGAACTCGACATCGGTCAGCGGGAGGTGCTGGGTGAGCCACTGGCCGGTCAGGGCGTGCTGGGTCAGGTAGCGGTAGCTCACACCGGGCCCTCGGTGAACTCCACGTCACAGACGATGGAGGTGCCCTCGTCGGCCGACAGGTCTCCCTTCTCGCCGCTGGACATCTGTGCTTCCAGATACAGCCGCTGGGTGGTGCCGCGGTATTCGGGGGGCACGGTCAGGGTGTCGGCGACGACAGCAGTGGTGCGGCGTACGCCCTTGCCCTGGTCGTCATCGATGGCGGTGCCTTCGCCGGGCCGGTTGCCGAGTACGAGCCGTACGACGCCGAATACGTCGTCGAAGTCCAGGCGTAGCCCGGCCAGCGTGAGGACGATGATTGCCTTGGTTGCCCATGGCGGAACCGCGATGTTCCACTGGGCTTCGGGCGGCCAGGTGTGCCATTTGTCATCGTCCTGCCACGCCTTGGTCAGGGTGCGCGGGTAGGCGGTGCGCAGTGACCGTTCCCGTCGGGGGTTGGCGACGTTGCGCAGGTCCCGGATCATGCCGGCGGTGATGGTGCCGGTGGACGCCGGGATGTCCAGGCGCGCCAGCGCGATGCCGGTCACGCCGGGCGGGGGTGCTGTGGTGGCGGGGGAGACGTTGGGGATGACGTCGAAGGAGTTGATGGCGTCCTTCGCCGGGTCGAGTCCGCCCTCGTACTCGGGGTCGGTGATGCGCAGCACGATCAGGTCCGAGCGCGGCGTGGCACCAGTCGGCGCGACGGGAAGCGTGGCGGTGCCGATGTTGTAGGCGGTGTAGGAGCCCTGCCAGGCGTTGGCCTGCCCGCGGATGACGGCCGATCCGTCGGCGATCTGCACGCCGGCGCCGGGCACCGGCAGCGGGGTGACCTTCAGATCGGCGGCTTCGGTGATGCCTTCCCCGCCCCGTGACAGGTCGCGGATCATCATGCGGAAGGTCTGGGCGGAGTGCGTGGCGCCGTCGACGAGTAGCGGGGCCTGGGCGAGCGTCATCGGTCGTACGTGTCCTTGTTCAGAGGGCTATGAAGGAGTCGCGCCAGGCGACGGTCAGGCGGGCGGCGGCGGTCGGGTCGGCGGCGGCCCAGCGGATTTCGGAGCGGCCGGGCGGCAGGCTGAAGGTGTCCAGCCGGTCAGGGATGGCGACGGTGCCGCCGTCGTCGCGCACGGCCATGGCCTGGCCGGGGCGGGTGTCCACCCGCACCCACTGGCCGGCGCCGAGCACCAGCGGCAACCGGAGCGTCCGCCCGCTTTCGACATGGGTGATGGCGGGGTTGGCGCACGGCCCATACACGGTCAGCGCCGGGTGTGACTCCAGGTCGCCGTTGTTGGTGACCCAGCCGGGCCGGTGCTGCCCGGTCGCCGTACCGCTGGTGACCTTGATGGGGGCCTGTACAGGGGCGGTGAAGCCGCCGCCGGACAGCCAGCCGAGCCGCAGCGCGGTCTGCTGTTCGGTGTCGGAGTAGTAACGCGGGTCGGTGGCCACGAACTCCACGTCGAGCGGCACCCAGCCGTGGGCCGCGTCCGCCCAGGTCGGGTCGAGCTTGGTCAGCCGTCCGAACAACATGCGGACCGGGGAGCCGGGCCACTTGATGCGCAGCGGCATCACAGCCCCGCCCACCGTGCGCAGCCGCGGCTCGTCGGCCGCCCGCTGGAGGTCGGCGACGATCTGCCGGGCCGCGGCCGGATCGCCGGGTGTCTTGACCGCGCAGTCGATGCGGACCGTGCGCGGTTTGTAGAAGTCCGGGGAGGGCCAGGCGCCGTCGGCGCCGGGCCGGGGGACCGGTTCGCCGCGCACTGCGGGACGGCCGAGCCCTTCGATCTCCGCGACGGGCACGCGCGTGCCGTGGCCGAGCACGACGCCGCCGAACTCCAGCTGCCAGTTCTTGAGTTCCGGGGTGCTCATCGCAGGGCGCCTCCGCGCTTGGCCCGGCGTATTTGGTACGCGACCACGTCGGCGATGTCGTTAGCTGACGCCGGGCTCTGGCGCACGTGGATGGTCTGGCTGCCGATCGCCGGGGCCTGGTGGACGATCACCACCCGGGCGCGGCCGGCGGCGGCATCGACCAGGCGGCGCGGAGCCAAGTCGTAGCCGAACCGGTCCGCAGTACGGGCCAGCACAGCCGTGGCCCGGCCGCGTTTGGCTGCTGCGTGCGGGATGTAGGACTCGCCGCCAGTGGACCGTTCCGCGAACTTGATCAGGCCGTTCGGCGACGGCGAGGAGTAGATGCCCGGCGTCCACATGCCGCCGTCCGCATAGGCCCGCCCGGCGTTCGCCTTCACCAGGTCGGACAGGAAGCGGTCCGCCTTGCCGGTGCCGCGGATCTGGTTCGTGGAGAGGTTGGCGACCTCGATCAGCCGGTCCTCTTCCAGCCCTGCCAGCTCGGCGACCGCGTGAAGACCGCGGCCCTTCGCCAGCGAGCTGATGATCTTCACCAGGTCGGTGAGCTGGTCACCGTCGATCACCCTGGAGGCGTCCTTGGCGGCCTGGTTGGCCTGCCGGGCCTTGGTGTTGTCCTTGACGGCCTGCGCGGCGAGGGCTTCGGCGTTGGCGTCGCCCTGCTGCGCCAGGCGCGTTGCCAGGTCGCCGTAGCCGCTGCCCGCCAGGCGGGCCAGGTTGTTCTGGAAGGCGGTGGCGTCCTTGACCGCGCCTGCGAGCTGGCCTGTGTAGTCGGCCAGCGATGACCGCGCCGCCCCGGCGAGCTGACGGAGCTGCGCCGCCATGTCGTTGATGTAGCGGCCGGAGCCGCGGGCCATCTTCCGTGTCAGGGCGATGCCGTCTTCGCCCATCTCCTCCAGGGCCTTGGCCACCTCCGACCCCGCGCGCCGCGCCACCGTCGCCAGGTCACTGCGCCATGCCTGGGCGGTGCGTACGGAGGAGTGCAGGTTGCGCTCGAACAGGCCGAGGTCGAAGTGCTCGTCGCCGTGCTTGTCCTTGCGCTGCGACTTCGAGACCACGTCGGAGACGGTCAGGCCGGTGCTGCCCACCGGCTGGTACGACCAGTCCGACAGCCCGCCGGCCGCGTTGTAGGTGACGGTGCCGCCGAAGCGGTTGGCCACCTGCTCCAAGATCGTCTTCGACCGGGCCCGCTTGGAGGACGCAAAAGGGATGTATGCCTCACCAAAAGTTTCGTCCTCCGCCCATACGCGCCATTCGCCGCCCTTGGCGATCTGCGCGACGTGGTTCTCGCGCGTGCCGCCGTCGGCGTAGGTGACGATGCCGCCGTTGGCCTGCTTCATCAGCGGCACGCCGTTGACCTGCGGGCCGATGTAGCGGGTCTGGACGTAGTTGGTGATGGTGCGCCCGCTGAGGTTGTTGATCGCCTGCTGGATCGCGGACACGTTGGAGGTGGCCGGGCCGGTGGGCACCGTGATCGTGACGGTCTTGCTGCCCGGCACGTCGGTGACCTTGAAGCCGAGGGCTTCGAGCTGCGCACGTGCCTCTCCGGTCGGGGCCGCGACCGTGACCGTCTTGCCGCCCGGCACCCCCGCCACTGCCTGCCGGACCGCGTCCAGGCTTGTGATCGTTGCCTGCGTCGACGAGGAGACGGCAACGTGCTTCGCGCCGGGGGTCGCGGCGAGCTTGCTGATCAGCGCATCCAGGCTGGTGCGCGCGGCATCGGTCGGCGCGGTCACCTGGACCGTGCGGTCCTTGAGGTCCTTGATCTGGAAGCCGAGGCTGGTCAGCTTCTCCCGGGCCTCGTTGTCCAGGCTGGAGACGGTGATCGTCTTCCGGTCCGGGGTGGCCTTCAGCGTCTGCTGGACGGCCAGGAGCTGCGCCATCACCGGCTCCATGCCAGCGGTCTGCAGCAGGATGGACACGTTCGCGGGCACCAGGCCCGCCGCGTCCGCGAGCTTCGCGGCCTGCTCGGCGCTCAGCCCGTAACCTTCGGCGGTGGCGATCGCCGAAGCGCGGGCCTTGGCCATCTCCGCCTGCGCAGCCTTCAGCGACTCCGGCACGCTCTTGCCCTGCGACTGCGCGAACTCGTACGCGGCCTGCGCCGCGTCGGCGGAGTTATTGGACAGGCCCTGGAGGGTGTCGTAGAGCTTCTGGCCGTTGCGGGTGACCGTGGACAGCGAACCGTCCACGTTCAGCAGCGCATCGCGGTACCCGTCCGCCTCATCCACGCCGCCCTTGAGCGAGTCCTTCGCATCCGAGACGGCCTTGTTCAGCCGGGCCTGGGCGGCCGAGAGGTTCACCGACCCGCCGGCCAGAACGTTGAGGGCGTCGTGCAGGGCGCGGGCCCGGCTGTCGGCGTCCGAGGTGGTGTCGGACAGACGCCGCATCGCATCGGAGAACTTCCCGAACGGGCCCAGCGCCGCGCTTGCCCCGGAACCGCTGCGCCCGGTCGCATCGGCCAGGTCCCGGGCGTCCTTGGCGGCCTGGTTCATCTCGCCCTTGACCGAGCCGAGCGCCTTGGCCGCGTCGTAGGCGGCCTGCCCCTTCTCCGAGTACGTGCGAAACGCGCCGGCCGCCGTGTACTGCATGTCGCTGTTGGCGCTCGCGGTCAGCCGCAGGCTGCGCTCCAGCGCCTCCAGCCCGCCGTTCTGCCCGAGGTAGGCGTCGGTGAGCTGCCGCACGCTCACCCCGGCGCCGCGCATCACGTCGACCAGGCGGCTCTTGCCGTCGAACACCTTGGTGTCCATGACCGACTGCGCGGCCGTCGCCCGCACGGAATCGGTGATCGCCCCGTTGGACTCCCGCAGCGCCTGCGTCAGCGTGCTGATGCGCGACTGGTGCTCGGCCGCCTCCTGCGCCGCCTGCTGCTGCCGGTCGGCCAGCATCGACAGCCCCACACCGGCACCGGCGATCGCCACACCGAACGGCCCGCCCAGCGCCCCCATCAGGCCACGCGCCGCACCTCCGAGCCCAGCCCCAAGCGAGCGGGCCAGACCAGAAGCCGGACCGTTGGCGGAACGGAACGCCGACGCCATCCGGCCCACGACCGGCACCCGGTTCTCCAGCACGGCGAACGCCGCACCCATGCGGCCGATCTCCCGGCCATTCGCGGCGGCGAGCTGCTGCTGCTCACGCATCTGCGCCCCGGCCGACCGGAACGCCCCGACCACCGGACCGGTCACGGTACGGGCCAGGTTCTGCATCATCGGCGTGACCCGGCGCGCCAGCAGCATCGCGGCGATCGCAGTCTGCACCGGGCCCGGCAGCGCCGCGAAGCCGTGCACCAGCGCGGCAATGACGCGTCCGATGGGCACCAGCACACCGGACAACACCCCGAAGCCGCGGCTGGCCAGGTTCGCGGCCGTAACCACCATGTCCAACGCCGACGCGCCGCCGCCCGCCTCGCTCGCCACGTCGCTGATGGCCTCGGCGACGGGAGAGGCGGCCTCGCCGACGTTGTGCAACACCCGCAGGCCCGCACGGCCGACATTGACCAGGATGTTCAGGCCGGCGGCGACGGTGTCGAGGGCCAGGTCCTGGATCGGCTTGCCGAGCCCGGAGAAAGACTCCGTCAGCTCATCGACCTCGTCGGAGGCGGCCTTGGCCAGCCCGGGCCGGGCCAGGGTGTACAGGTCGTGCAGGTAGTCCAGGCCGGACGCGATGTGCGGGGTGGCGGCGCCGAGCCCGGCCGTCAGCAACCGGGTAACCTTCTCCAGCCCCGGCGCCGCCGCCGTGTAGAGGACCTGCCCGGTGTTGGACCACTGCGTCTTGAGCTGGGTGACCGCACCCGACAACCCCTTGGTCTGGGAGGCGGCGATCTCACCGGCCGCGCCCGTACGGGCGATGGCCGT
Source organism: Streptomyces sp. NPDC017529 (assembly GCF_044329785.1). Classification (NCBI taxonomy): domain Bacteria; kingdom Bacillati; phylum Actinomycetota; class Actinomycetes; order Kitasatosporales; family Streptomycetaceae; genus Streptomyces; species Streptomyces sp. NPDC017529. The sequence continues at coordinate 47,417 of NZ_JBIRJY010000031.1, read as the reverse complement.
GTGCATCTGGTCGAAGGACGCAGCGCCCTGATGGGCCAGGGCTGCCGCACCGGCCAGCGCGGGCTTGCCCACCACCGCGGAGGCCGCGGCGAGGAAGTCCTTCTGGGACATGCGGTGCTGGGCCTTCTCCAAGCCCTCGATCACCGTGCGCAGGCCCTTGAAGTTGCCCTGCGAGTCCCACGCTTCGATGTTCAGCTCGGCCAGGCCCCGCCTCGCGGCCGCGGTCGGCTTGGCGAGGTTGGTGAGCATCCCGCGCAGGGACGTTCCTGCTTTGGAGCCGAGGATGCCCGAGCGGGCCAGCATCGCCACCGCCGCCGAGCAGTCCTCGATCGAGATGCCCAGCTGCGCGGCGACGGGGCCGGTGTAGGACATCGCGTAGTAGATGTCCTGCAGCCCGCCCGAGGCGGCGTTCGCCGACGCGGCGAGAACGTCGGCGGCCCGTCCGGCGTTGTTCGATGACAGACCGAACTGGTCCATCACGTCACCCAGGTAGCGGGCGGCGTCGGCCGCGGACAGGTTGTCGGCGGCGGCGAGCTGCATCGCGGCGCGCGCGTTGGCCAGCGACGAGGTGGAGGTCTGACCGGCCTTGGCCAGCTCCAGCATCGCCTCCGCGGCCTTGGCCGCCGACGTGCCCGGCAGTGTCAGGTCCGCACCGAGCTCGCGGGCCTTGGCCGCGGCCTGGACCATCTCGGTCCCGGAGGCGCCGGTGACCGCGCCCCACTTGTTGATGGACCGCTGGTACTCGTTGCCCTCCTTGGCGATCTCCGCCAGCCCGGCGACGATGCCGCCGCCGACGACCAGGCCGCGCAGGTGGTGCAGCTCCTGGCGTGCGGAGAGCACGCCGTGCCGCAGGCGGTTCATCGACGCGTGCCCGTCCGCGCCGACCCGCCGCAGCCCGGCCCCGGCCTCGTGGGAGGAGCGGCCCACCGACCGCAGGCCGGCGGAGGCGGCCCGGCTGCCGCCGTCGATGCGGCCCAGGCCGCTGCGCAGGGCGTCGGTGTCGCGCCGCAGGTCCCGCATCGCGCGGGATGCCTGGCGCACCTGCGAGAGCAGATGCGCCGCATCAGCGCGCATCTGCACGCTGAGCGTGTAGTTCGACACCGGGCGGCGCCCTAACTCCCCGCGCCCTGCCCTTCCCCTTGGTGGCGCCCCAACGCGCCCAAGGGGTCCTGCTACTGCTGCTGGTGGTAGTGCTGTTCGCGCGGCACCAGACCGATGCGCACCCCGTAGCCGTCGGGGCCGTCCGGCACCTGGTCCTGCTCCGTGGTGATCAGCTCACAGCCCACGCACCGCACCGTGGTGCTCACGTACGCGTACCGGTCACCGCCCTGCTCTTCGTCCCACTCTGCGGCCCGCGTGCCGCACTGCTCACACACGCTGCGCCGGTACGCCTCGAACGCCAGCGCCTTGGCCCGGTCCGTCTGGGACCAGCGGCCGTCCCCGGCGCCGAGGAAGAAAGAGTGGGGGATGCGGTAGCGGTCGCACAGCTCCAGCTCCGCCCGGAGCTGCGCGTCCGCGATCAGTCTTTTCCCAGCTCCTCCGTACTGGCCCGGCTGATCTGCTGGGCCTGCCACGCCGCCGCGAACAGCGCGTTCGCCTCACCCGCCGGCCACGCGTCCAGCAGCTCCTGGGCGTCCTGTTCGGACAGGCCCTCGACCGCCGCCCCGGACTCGTCCCGCTCGATGTGGGCGGCGGCGACCAGCGCGGCGGGGAACGTCTCGGGATTCCAGGCGTCCCCGTCCTCGGCCTGCTCCTCCGTCGGCGGGAACCGCCGGATCAGCCCGTCCAGCACCGGACGCGGCAGCGCCCTGAATGTCAGCGACAGCGACGCCGCCTCGTACGCGGCCTTCGCCTCCTTCAGCTCCACCTCGGCGCGCTCGACCTCGGCCGGGTCGGCGCCCGTCTCAGCGTCGGCCATGCGCAGCCGCGCGGCCTCCAGCTTCGCCTGGTCGAAACGTTTCTTCGCGGCCAGGTCGTCACAGAGCCGCAGCGTGTACTCGGGAAGCTGGCGCGCCCGGAGCCGGGCGAGCTTGCGCGCCCAGTGCGCGTCACGGGCAACCGCTTCAGCGGGCGGGACAGTGGGGGAGGGGGAGGTGCCGGGCATGGGGAACTCCAGGGGAACGGGGGCCCGGCCGGGCCGCGGGCTGGCGCCGAGGTGGTGGTGGAACGCCGCTGCGCGTGCGCCCGGCCGGGGACGGGAGGGGCCGGGTTACTTGTCGAACTTCGGCGGCGGCGGGGTATCGGCGGCCGGGACTTCGGCGTCCTGCGTCGGCTTCTCCGTGATCGAGAAGCTGACCGTGAACTTGGCGGCCTCGTTGTCAGTCGAGTAGTTCGGGGACCGGGAGCCGATCCGGACAGGGAAGACGTCCATGGACCGGTTGCCGGGCAGATCACCCTTGCGCAGGAACACCACCCAGCCCGTCGCGTCCTTGGTGAGCAACTGCTCGATCGCGTCACTGACCTTGTCCTCGTAGAACCCCAGCGAGGAGTCGTCGGCCTTGTCGCTGCCGGGGATGCTGCTCTCGAACGTGCTGCCCAGGTCAGGGGTTTCGATGGGCTGGTTGGCGAGCGTCCACCCGTCGATGGACGCGATGGCGTTCGTCAGATCCGTGCCGGCCGTCAGCTCCGGACGGGTGGGCACGTTGCCCTCGTCGGCGACCTTCTCCAGCCACAGGACGCGGGTGACGCCCCGGCGGCTGTACTTCTTGACCTGCAAGGCTTGCTGTCCGATTCCGGGACGGCAGCCAAACGTGCAATGGTGGGATGGCCCCGCCCCTCGACGTCGTGTCGGGGAACCGGCCCATCCCGAAACCCGGGTGGGCGTCCGCGCAGTGCCTCCGCGGTGAGGGCACGACCAGCTCAGCGATGCCGAACGCCGAATCGCACGCTGATCACGATACTGCGCCCAACCGAACGGCTTTGTGCGCACGGGACGGCACTTCCAGACGAACGGCCGACGCCAGAGCCTCTACCGACCACTGCGCCCGCCTGGCGGCACAGCACACACGTGAATACTGATCGGGCCGAGATGCCACAACCGCCCGCGCGTTTGCCTGTGTTCACGTAGCCTGACGCTCAGGCAGCAACGAATCGTGCCTACCTCACTCCCTCACTCCAAGCAGTCCAGTCAGATGGAGATGAGGAGGCAGAGCATGACCGGTAAGCACCGGCGTGGTCGAGGGGCGTTGCTGGTGTGGTTGCGGAGGATCAGTCGCGGTTTAGTCAAGGTACTCAAGGCAGTGGGCCCGCTTATCGGCCTGCTGATCTCGATCTTCCGTGACTCTCCTAACGACTGATCCTCCGCGGTGAAGAGGCGGCGAGGGTGCAGATCCCGGGAAGGTTAGGCACTCTCGTCAGCCTCAATCGCGCGCTAACGCAATGTCTCTTATGACTCTACAGACCACCCAAGCACTCCGCAGTGCTTCGGGAGGACGCTGTACGTTTTTCCATCTCAAGCGAACCGGGTCGGACGCTCACCCGCTGGCAGTCAGACAGAACCGCTGCGGGTAGCTGACGACGGCCGCAGCCGGACCCGCGTCGTCGGTTCCGGCGTCGCCCCTGAGTTCGCGCGCCCACACGTCGGCACCTGGCACGTCGATCGGCCAGCGCCAGCCGCCGGTCGCGGTGCGTTCAAGGACCGCACGTCGCACTCGGTCGGCCATCCACTCCGCTTGGTCCGTACGGGCGGCGACGGCCGACACCTGGTACAGAAGTTCCGAATCCTCTGACGCGTCGGCCAGGGGAGCCCCGCCGACGGGGCCGCCTTGCGGGTACAGCACCAGGTACGGCATCTCAGCCGGCTGACCTTCGACGAGCGGCAGCTTCCCGAGCCCGCATGGTCGGCCGGTCGCTTCGGCCAGTGTGCGGCGGAAGGCTTCGGACACGGCGGCGCGGTCGATCATTCGTCGTCTCCCGAGGAGCCTCTGCCGGTGGTTTCGACGGACAGGGCGCCGTACCGGCACAGCCCGACGGTGTCCCAGTCCGGCACGCCCGGAGTGGTGATCACGGACAGGGCGCGTGCGCCGTCCTCGTCCAGGAGCTCGGCGATGACGACCGCGCGGGCGAGCAGCCCCAGCTCCCAGTCGCCGAAGACCTCCGCCAAGGCCGCTTCAACCTCTTCGGCCAGTTCGTTCACAGCGACCTCTTCACCGCGTCGTTCAACTCCCGCACGAGGACAGGCCCGGCTTGGGCGACGGCCGGTCCCAGGTGCGGGAAGGGCGGCTGCGCGTAGTGCCGGCCGAGGCTGTCGGCGCCGACGAACCCGAACTCCAACCGCCGTCCCTGCGGCGCGCTGGTGCCCACCTCGGCAACGACCACGGGGCCCGCGCCCTGCACGTCGGCGCGCCAGGAGGCCCGATACTTGCCGGTGATCACGCGTGGGCCTGGCCGTCCGGAGGCGTTGTGCTGCACTTGCTCGACCAGCGCCTGGGCGCGGTGCCGCATCACGGCGTGCATCGCGGCCACCGTCTGGGCGGCTCCTCGTTCCAGGGCGGCGGCCAGCGCCGTGGGGTCGGTGAACGCGCCGCCGCTCATGCGTCGGCCTTGCGGTTGTGCTCCTCCAGCCACACGGTGCGCAGCACCGGAGCCGAGGACACCTCGCCGAGCGCCGCGACCCGGTACGTACGACCGGCGGCCTGCTCGTCACGAGCCTCGACCATCTCCACCATGTCGCCCTCCCGCAGTTCGGGCGCATCGAGCGGCAGCAGCAGCCGGTACCCGGCCCGCACCTCTTCGACCCACGCACCTTCGTGGCCACCCTTGCTGCGGATCCGCTCCTGGTGCCCGTACAACCCGGCCTTGCCCGAGTGCACCACCAGCGGAGGAGCAGGCATGAGGGCGCCTGTGGCGGGATCGAGAACGTCCTCGCCGACCTCGCGGGTGACAAGCACGGTGTCCGGCATCAGGCGCCGCTCGGCGAACCGGGCGACACCGTGCAGGTCAAGCACTCAGCGCCCACTCCCGAAGTTGCGCCAGCATCCCGCGTGTCAGCTCCCCCGGCCCACCGTCGAGATCATCGCGGCCGAGTACGGCTTCATCGAGCTTGCGCCAGTCCACCGCATCCAGGAACCCGGCCACGACGTGCCGCACATCCGCTGGCTCGACCACCACGTCGGCCAGGCCCTCGAACCGCACCCCGTTCCAGCCCTTGGCCACGTACAGCGTCACCTGGGGCCCCTCGTCCACGGTCTGCGTGATCCGGTACGCCTCCACCGACGACGCGACATCGTGGCCGTCCACCTCGATGACGGCGGGCCGCTCGGGTGCGGCGGATATACGGACGCGGTGGTGCTGATCAGACGTGCTCATGATTCGGAGCCTAGGTGTGCGAAGGCGACGCTTGGCCTGCTGGTTCGGTGGGGTCGTTGGGTAGCTGTATGGCCTCGATCTCACTGTCGTGCAGCAGCGCGTCGATGAGGGGGCGGGGCCCGGAGACCTTGGTGGCCCACAGGTCGTAGTCGGTGCACAGCATCCAGGAGCGGTCGGCGGCCCACAGGTTGGACGGGCTGAAATCGATCTCGGGGTTGTCGTAGAGCAGCTTGGCGTCACCGAGGCGGCCGGCGCGCACGTGCAGGTTCTCGAAGTCGCAGCCCGCCGTCAGCGGGTTGTAGTAGGCAAAGCAGGCAGTGTCCGCGCCGTCCGGGCTGTGCTCGATAAGGAGGGCGATCAGCTGGTCCCAGGTCTCGCGGTCCATGCTGCCTTCGGTCGGCGGGATGATGCTCAGTGGCCAGCTGCCATCCTTGGTGGCTGAAGGGAAGCAGCGGTAGCAGGACAGCAGCCCCTCGGGGACGATCGGGTCACCGGTGCGGCGCGCGAGGGCCGCCCAGCGCAGGCGCCGCCAGCCGGGGCCCGGGTGCTCGGCGCGGCCCAGCCCTCCACCGGTGGCGACCGACTCGGCGTCGAGGTTGATGCCCGCCACGACGTGCGGCTCGATGCTTCTGTCAGCCAGCCGAGCCTGGTGGTACTCGTGGTGTGTCATGTCCGCCGGGCCCTGCTCGTGCTCGTACATGGCGTTGAGGACCCAGGCGGCGTCGGGCATCGCCGGCGGCATGAATCCGGTCACGCCGTCCCCGCACAGCTCATGGAGCCAGTCGGTCGCAGCGGACGGAGCATGCGGCCATCGCTCAGAACGGCGCCCGGTGCTGCTTTCGCCGGGAGCCTGATGGTGCCCAGCGCGTGGCGGTCCGGGCAGGAGCCGCTTCGCTGTCCGATGTGTCCGATGTGCGCCGCGCCGCGTCGCCACAAGTATTTCCGGGTTGTACGTGTGGAGGGCGGCGTTCGGGTCAGGAGAGCTGTAGTGCTTCGGAACCGCAGGCACCCCGTCCAGAGGGGCCAGCCTGCCGTCTTCCGGTCAGTGGCCGCTCATCCGCGAACCGCCCGTCAGGATCAAGGAGAGTCGCGATGGCCACCACCATCAGCGCGCGCCCTCAGCAGCGGCCTTACTCCGACCCGGATACCACCGAAGCGTTCCAGGTGCTGGTCACGCTGCCGGACGGGCCCAGGAAGGAGCGGCTGCGCCAGCGTGTGATCACCGCCTGGCTGCCGCTGGCGCATCGCCAGGCCGCTCGGCTGCGCGAGCGGGGGGAGCAGCTCGATGATCTTCAGCAGGTCGCGGCCCTCGGCCTGGTCAGGGCAGTCGACCGCTTCGACCCCGAACGGGCCGTTGCTTTCGAGCAGTTCGCCATCCCCACCATCACGGGCGAGCTCAAGCGGCACTTCCGTGACCACACCTGGGACGTGCACGTGCCCCGGCGTACCCAGGAACTGCGCAACAAGGTCCGCAAGGCCGTACGGGAGCTGAGCACCACCCTGGACGGCCGGTCGCCCGCCGTCGCGCAGATCGCCGAGCACACCCGGCTTCCGGAGGAGGACGTGGTGCGGGGGCTGGAGGCGCTGGAGAGCTACCGGTCGCTGTCGCTGGACGTGGCCCTGGACCGCGGCGGCGACAACGACGACTACACCCTCCTGGACACCCTTGGCTCGGCCGACGGCCGCTTCGGCCTGATCGAGGACCGGGAAGCGGTCAAGCCCGCCCTGGCCCGGCTGCCGGAGCGTGAACGGCGCATCCTGTACTGGCGGTTCTTCGAGGACATGACGCAGAGCGCCATCGCCGCCGAGCTGGGCGTGTCCCAGATGCATGTCTCGCGGCTGCTCACCCGGGCCCTGGCCCGGGTGCGGGCCGAGGTCGAGCAGAACGAAACCGGGCAGGACGTGCAGCGTGGGGACAGGGCCGCGGCGTGATCGGCGGGTTCTTCGGTTTGGGTGCGGAGGGTGCGGCTACCCGTTCTGTACCTTGATCGGTAGATGTCCGGCGGCCCGGTCGGGGCATGTGCGCCGGGGCCGGCTGGCAGGCTCCGGTGGGCGGTCGCCGCCGTTCAGACCTCGTGCGGCAGCGATACGGGCAGCCCGCTTCGGGTCGGCTGCCTGCGGCTCTCCCGCTGACGCCGGGCTTCGGGCCCGGGCGGTTTCGCCCGGGCCCGAAGCGTCATCCGGTGAGAGCACCTGGGGCACGACAGCGATGCGACGCGAGTTCGGCTGCTCATCCTGCGGTGCGCGGCCGGAGCCGGTGGACCAGCGTGTGCTCGTCGATGGCCGTTGCCGTTGGCGAGCGTCGCCGTCATGGTTGCCTCCACGACCACCCGCTCGCCGGCGGCGTGGAACCGGTGGAAGGTGACGGTGACGTCACGCGCGAACAGACGGGGGAGGGCGTCGGCGAAGAAGCGCACGATCGCTTTCCTGCCGACCCTGTGGTGGGGCGTCTTGAGCGCGACGGCAGTGGCGTTGTCCGGAGGAGGGAGCCATTCGGCGTCCTCGGTGAGGACCGTGGCGATCCGGTCAGGGTCGCCGCTGGCGATCGCCTGGAAGCCGTTCTGGATCATGCTGCTGCATGAGCCCACGGTCACCGTGAGTGCGTGCCAGTATCTGGGACACATGTTCCGGCCGGTCTTCTCCAAGCATGGGGTGATGCGGTCCACCGTGTACGAGCGTGAAGCGGTGGCCAGGTGGCACATCGCCAGGCCGCCGTGGCCCAGCCGGACAGCCGGCGTCAGTCTGGCCGGGTTCGGCGACCGGAGCCCGGGCCCCGTCGACCTGCCGGTGATCCCGCATCCGGCCGTCACCTTGATCGTCGAATGCGGCGGCGGCCCGCTCGTCGTGAGCGACGCCACCGGCCGGCAACAGCGTGGAAGTTTCGTGGCCGGGCTCGCACCTGGTGCAGTCCGCATGCGAGGCGAGAACGTCACGTGCGTCGAGGTGCACCTGTCTCCACTGGTCGCGTACGCCGTGCTGGGAGTCTGCCCGGCGGAGCCGGACCGTAGCGTGCTCGCCCTCGAGGACCTGTGGGGCCGGGACGCTGAACGGCTCCGGGAACAACTGGACGCTGCCGCGTCGTGGAGCGACCGCTTCTCCTTGACCGAGGCCCTGCTCGCCCGTCGAAGCGGGACAGGGCCGCCGGCGGACCCGGAGGTGGCCCGGGCCTGGGACCGGATCCTCGTCAGCCGCGGCTGGGTCAGGATCGAGGATCTGGCGGCCGAGGTCGGCTGGAGCCGCAGACGCCTGTGGTCCCGCTTCCGGTCACAGATCGGCCTGCCTCCCAAGCACGCTGCGATGCTGGTCCGCTTCCGCCATGCCGCCCACCGCTTGACCACGGGCGGCAACGCGGCCCGGGTCGCTGCGGAGTGCGGCTACGCCGACCAGTCCCATCTGCACCGGGAGACCGTGGCGTTCACCGGGATGACTCCGACGGCCCTGGCCGGTGACCCGGGGCTGGCGGTGGACGACATCGCGTGGGCGCAGCACCGCGTCGACGAGACGGACTGACACCCGCCCGCGCACCGTTCACTACGAACACAGGGGTGTCGTCCACCCCATGGCACGCATCCGTGTTCTCTCACCGACTACCTTCCGTGAACGTGGAACTGGCCGTACGCGGGGAATGTGAACCGGCCACGGTCAACGGTTTCGGCTCAGCCACCGTTGCCGGGGGTGCCGGGCGCGGCGGTGGAAAGAGACGCTCACGGCCCGCGGCTTCGTAGGAAATCCGGTATGCGCACCGCATGCACTCCTCGCGGACCACGACGCCGTCCCGCAGGCGGACGCGGTGGTGCTGCGGTGCGCATCCGTGCGTGGCCATGGTCGGGAGCATGTCTTCCCCTCCTGCCGCACTGCGGCCGGACCGGTCACAGGCCGGGGGCACGGACATTCTGCCGGTGCCGGATGACGGGGCCAAGGCCCGGGAACCGGCCGCTCCAGGCGGTCCTGCCTCTCCACAGCAGGGCGGTGGGGGGGGGGGCCCCCCCCCCCCGCCCCCCCCCCCCGGGGGCGGGGGGGGGGGGGGGGGGGCGGCGCGGCCGGGGCACCCACGCCGCGGCGCCCGCCCCGCCCACA
>NZ_JBIRJY010000031.1:36509-38023 GCF_044329785.1 Streptomyces sp. NPDC017529 | reverse complement strand
GACATTCTGCGGGTGCGGGTTGCGGGGGCAACGGCCGGGGACCGGGCCGCACCTGGGGGCCCTGCCTCTCCCCTGCCGGGGGGGGCGCCGCGGCCCCCTCGGCCGCGGCGCACCTGGATGTCCGGGGGCCGTGGCGGGCGGCCCCGGAACAGCGGTCAGCGGCGGCCCCAGTGCTTGGTGTCGACGAGGTGGCGGTGGTCGTTGCGCAGGCTGGCGGTGTCGCGGCGGTTGTCCCAGACGTAGTTGCGGCGGGCCTGGTAGACGTCGCGCCAGGTGTCACGCCCGTGGCCGGTGTGCACGCGGACCTCCTGGCGGCCGTTCAGGCGCAGGCTGTTGAAGCGGTAGGTCTTGTGGGTGCTGCGGCTGGTCAGCGTCCAGCCCTTGAGGTTGACCGCGCGGTGGCCGAGGTTCTTCACCGTGACCCACTCCGCGTTGAGGCTGCGGTTGGAGCCGTCGTCGCGGCCGGGGCTGTCGGCCTGTACCGCGCCGATGACGATGGGGGAGCGGTGCGGGGCGGGCAGGGTGTGCGCGCCGGTGGCGGCGGCGGGCAGGACCGCGCCGGTGGCCAGGGCGGCCGAGCCGAGTGCGACGGCCGCGAGACGGGCAGAACGGGACATGGTGAACCTCCTGCGGTCAGCCCCGCGGAGGCGGGGCCGGTGGGACGAGATGCCCGGAGCTGCCGGGTGGGCCTCACTGTGGGCTAGTCCCGCAGGCGGTGGTTGAAGATGGGACGGCCCGTTACAGGACTCGGACATTTGCACAACCCATCTGTGCCCGCAGTGCACGCCCCCGCGCCCAGACGTCGATCACGCGCCCCCGGCACACCGCGCCGCGCACGCTACTGACCTGGAGATTCGCTGGGGCAGGATCTTTTGAGGGTGGCATCTCGTACGGGCGTGCCCGCGCGGCGTCGACCGCTGCGAACGCGTGTCCATGCCGAAAGAAACCCGTCAGGGGCAGGGGGCGGGAAGAAGAACCGTTCAGGCAGCGGTGGCGCGGGAAGCTGTGCGTTTCCTATCAGCGGGACGATCGTTCAATCCGATGCGACGCGCTCAGCACCCTGTCCGTTTCTGTCATGGCTCCCAAGGGGAGCGGGTGAACCGGGCGTTCGCCGCTTCGGCGGCGCTCCTCGGTCCAGGGGCTGGGCGATATCCCCTTCGGGATGCGGGCACCTGGCCGACGCCAGGTGCCCGGTTCGTCATCTTCGAAAGATGAAGGACCACACGTGCAACCTCTCGTGAAACACAGCGTGCTGGTCGCCGCGACGGCGACCGCAATACTGGCCGGCACGACGGCGGGCGCCCACGCCGACTCCGGCGCCGCGGGACGCACCGCGGCCTCCCCCGGCGTGCTCGCCGGCAACCTGCTCCAGGCCCCGGCCCATGTGCCGGTGAACGTGTGCGGCAACACCGTCAACGTCATCGGCCTGCTCAACCCCGCCTTCAACAACCACTGCGCCAACCCCGGCAGCCACCACCACCCGCCGGGCCACAAGCCGCCGGGTCATAAGCCCC
>NZ_JBIRJY010000031.1:0-36412 GCF_044329785.1 Streptomyces sp. NPDC017529 | reverse complement strand
CCCCTGGGCACAAGCCGCCGGGCAACCACCAGCCTCCCGGCGAGAAGCCGCCGGGCCACAAGCCGCCGGGTCATAAGCCCCCTGGGCACAAGCCGCCGGGCAACCACCAGCCTCCCGGCGAGAAGCCGCCGGGCCACAAGCCGCCGGGTCATAAGCCCCCTGGGCACAAGCCGCCCGGCCACCAGCCTCCTGGCGAAAAGCCGCCGGGACATAAGCCTCCGAGTAGTCACCAGCCGCCTGGTCAGCAGTCTCCCGGCCATCGGCCGCCGGGACATGAGGTCCCCGGATCTCCGGGGGCGGGGCATCGGCCGCCGGCCGATGTCGCCGGAGACGTGGACTCCCGAAACCCGTCGGCCGCATCTCCGGCCGGCGGCAAGGGCCGGGTGTCCGGGGCCGTCCAGGCCGCGCAGGGCCCGGCGCTGGCACGCACCGGCAGCGATCACCTCGGCACTGCGGCTGCCACGAGCGGTGCGCTGCTGCTCGGCGGTGTGGCACTGGTGCGCCGCAGCCGCACCTCGCGCACCTGACGTCCGCCCCTTCAGCACTGCGTGACCAGTCGCACCTGGCGGCCCCCGAACCGGGGGCCGCCAGTCGGGTACTCCGACTCGGGCGCGGCGGTTGGCCGGCACGGGCGAGGGCGCGGTGGACGTCTCGCCCCCAACGGTGCGCCGTGTTCCACCGGCTGTCCCTTCGTGGCCCGGGCGGTCTTCTGGACGGAGCAACGAAGTGCCACGACGGCCGGTCACGTACCGTTGCGGTTCCTTCACCCGATGGTCACGGTCGGTGGTGTCACAGCTCCGGTGGCGGTGGTTCGGCGAAGAGGGCGCTGCGTCCGGCCGGCAGTTCCACGTGGTGCCAGGCGCGGCCGTCTTCGGCCAGCGCGCGGAGCGCGGCAGTGCTGTCGGTGAAGACGGGCAGCAGCGGACCGGTACCCGTCCGTTCGATGACCTTGCGTACGGCGAGGCAGGGCCCGGCGAGCAGGAGCTGGCCGTCGGCCGCGTGCAGGCGCATGGCCTTGCGGACCAGCACGGCCAGGGCGTCGATGCTCAGCCGCTGTACCGCCGTCACATCGACGATCACGGTGGGCACCGTCGCGCGGCACCGGATGACCGAAGCCAGACAGCTGACCGTCTCGCACGATCCGTCAGGAAGAGACAGCAGGTGGTACTGGGCAGGCCCGGTGGCCGTCATGGAAGCCTCGTATCCGCGAAGTGGGACGCCCCGGGCCCAGGAGCGCGCAGCCCCAACGGCACAACGCGCCGACCGTGCCACTGACATACCCGGCCACCCCGGCACCACTCCGCCCCGCCACCACCAAGACCCCTACGCCTGCCTTCCGCCACCGGTAGCCGTCGGGTGAGGAAGACCGGCGCCCGCAGCGCAGCCGAAGCCCTGTACCCGCCACCACCCCCAGTTCGAAAGGGGCGGCCGAAAAGTCACAAGAGCACGGCAGTTGCGGCCAGATAGTGATCGAACTGGGCCGGAAGCGCGCATTCCTTTGAACAAGAAACTTTTTGCTCCGGCGGTATCAGTGCGGTCCGTAAGGTGGCGCCTCACCGACGGCAGAACACGTGTCGCGGGCGCCCCTCTTCCCGCAAGGAGCTGGCCCACTTGAGCACCCGCACCCCCATGCCGCAGGGGAACTGCCGCACGGTACGGCCGACCGGCGAACTCGACCTGTCGACGGCACCGGCGCTGCGCGACCTCTTGCGCGGAAACGATGCGGCACCCGAAGCCCGCCTCATCGCCGACCTCACCGCCGTGACCTTCATGGACACCAGCGCCCTGACCGAACTCGAAACCGCCCACTGCCGCAGCGAGGCCGCCGGCGGCTGGCTACGCCTGGTCTACCACCAGCCCGCCATCGGCCGGCTCCTGCGCCTGACCGGACTGACCCGGCGCTTTCCCCGCTACGCCACCACCCAGGACGCCTGCGCCAACCGTCCGGCCCAGGCCATAACCGTCCGGCCCGCTGCCGCACCCGCAGGACCGGTCGCCTACACCAACGGCCACCTGCTCTCCGCCTGGACCAGAGCCCCGGCAGGGCGCCCACCGCGGCCACGGGCGGCCGGTGACCGACAGGGAGAACGGCCAAAGCCCGCATGACCGAGCAAAAGAGACCACTGTGAGAACAGCCTCCGCCCCGGCCGGGAGGGAGGTGCCTTCGGCCGGGGCCGCAGGCAGCGTGACCGGTGGTCCGGCAGGAGCTGGCCGCACAGCTCCGGTACTACCGCCACGGGCCGCGACCGCGAGCGGTTGACTTGCCGACCGTAACGATGAGCTCCGAGTATGCCTGCTGCTCAGCGCCGGGGACACGGGACCAAGGCGCTGGTGCTTCGGGTGAGTCCCGGAAACATCCGTGGCCGCCCTCAGCGCGCACCGGGTGGCCGACAGGGAACCACGGTGTGACCGGACGGGACCGCACCTTCGGAGCGAACACGCGGTTCCGTCCGTCCCGTCGCGGCACTGGGGCGTCCCCGCTCTCATCGGGCCGGGCTGCCTGACGCAACTGTCGACCGGGTAGGCACCGCGCGCTGCTTGAGCAGTTCGTCCGGCAAGCGTTGGGCGCGGCCCTCGGCTCGCTGCCGGTGGCTATGTGATGGGTGCGGGAGGCGTTCGTCGCTGATTTCGGTCGGTCGTCGGCTCGGGATGCGCGGAAATGCCGGTGAGATGTGAAGTCGCTCGTGTGTGCGGGAACGGCAGTGTGCATGTCCGGTCTGCTCCGGAGGGTGAGGGCAGAGCTGGTGCATCCCTCCGAGCGCCGGGACCGACTGGACACGGGAGCCCGTTGGCATGGCGGAAGGCGTCGTGTGGCTGGTTCACGCTGTTGCAGGGGAGTACCGTGGCGGTAGGCCAGTCCGTGGTTCGGCTGGTATTCCACCCGGACCCCGTAGTGTGCTTCCGGCCCCGGTTGCTGGCACTGTCCCGACCGGAGGCTGCCATGCCCAGTTCGTCCTTCCCCCTGCCGGATCCGCCCTCGTCGAACGGGCCGCCTGGGCTGCCGCGCGAGGCGCGGATCACCGCCGCGCTGATCGACCTGGCCGACACCCTGGTCGACGACTTCGACCCGGCCGAATTCCTCTACCGCGTCGCCGAACACTGCATGGACCTGCTCGACATCGGCGACGCCGGCGTGATGCTCGCCGTGCCCGGCGGGCCGCTGCGCCTGGTCGCCGCCTCCTCCGAACGCGTACGCCTGGTCGAACTCTTCGAACTCGACGCCAGCGAAGGCCCCTGCTGCACCGCCTTCGACCAGGCCGTCCCCGTCGACCACACCCTCAACGCCACACCCTCACCGCGCTGGCCGCGCTTCAGCACCCGCGCCCACAGGACTGGTTACACCTCCGTGCACGCCACCCCGATCCGGCTGCGCGGCGACACCATCGGCGTGCTCAACCTCTTCCGCCGCATCCCCGGCTCGCTGCCGGCAGCCGACCGGCACCTGGCCCGGGCCCTGGCGGACGCCACCGCCATCTCCCTGCTCCAGCAGAGCACCCTCGACCAGCACCGCACCGTCCGCGCCCAGCTCGAAGCGGCCATGGCCACCCGCACCATCATCGAACAGGCCAAAGGCTTTCTGACCGCCCGCCACGAAACCGACCCCGACACCGCCTTCCACCGCCTGCGCGCCCACGCCCGCCACCACCACCTGCGCCTGGTCGACCTCGCCCGCGACATCGTCAACAGCACCACCACCCTGCCCCCACCCCCAGACACCGACAAGACCCCCACCCCCCCGTGAAACCTGAGCCCCAACATGGGCCCGAGCCACACGAGTCCGGCTGCCCAGCCGGGCACGGCGGCCATGCCGGATCGCCACATACAGCTTGACCTTGTGCACCGATATGCGCATCCAGACCCTCAACGGGAGCAGCACACCCAGCGTCCCACCGCAAGGACCCAACTGCCGTCAAGTCTCGGCCGTACCACCCCTCGCAACACGAGGACGCTCCCCACACCCAGCGACGGACACCTCCGCTGGTCACCTGCATAGCCACTGCCCGGGTTCATTCCCGCCGGGGTGTGTCCCGGCTGCTGAGGATTTCCTGCGCGAGGGCGGGAAGGGGGCGTGCGGTGGTGAAGGCGGTGGCGCGCAGGCGGGCGAAGGCGTCGGTGACGGAGGTGTCGAGCAGGTCGGCCAGCAGGCCGCTGGCCCGGTAGGTGGTTTCCCAGTGTGCGTCCAGGGTTTCGGCGGGCTCCCACGGCAGGGCCTCGCCGGCGGTGAGGCGGGGCAGGCAGAAGTCGGCGATGGCGCCCGCGGTCACTTCCAGGGCTGCGGTGGTGTGGGCCAGAACCGTCGCGTCCAGGCGGTGCGGCCGGTAGCGCAGGCACTGTGCGGTGCCGAGGATGTGGGTGCCGAGGGTGAGGGGGAAGGCGTAGACGGCGGCGATGTGTGCGGCTTCCTCGTGCAGGCGCGGCGCGAAGAACGGGTAGGGCATCGGCCGGGTGCGCAGGTCCGGGTAGAGGACCGGCCGGCCGGTGGCCGCCGCCTCGGTGCCGGGGCCTTCGCCGGTCTCGAACTGGACCTCTTCCAGACGCAGCGCCGCCGGGCCGCAGGCGCCCAGCAGCTGGCGGCACTCCCGGCTGGTGAACAGGCACAGGGCCACCTCGTCCACCGGCAGACCTTGGCGCAGCGCCGTGCACAGCCGCCGGGGCAGCTGGGCGAGGTCGTGCGGGCGGGCGGCGGCGTGCACCAGGCGCACCGCATCAAAGCCGGGCTTCATGTGCTGGTTGTCCTTGTCTCGGCGAACACCGGGAGAAGTCATGCGCCGCGCGCGCCGTCGGCCCGTGCTCCGGCCCGAACCGGTGCTCGCCGGGTATCTCCTGGAGGCGGCCGGTGTCGGCCTCGGCCTTTGGCGGTGCCCGTGCCGGGCAGGTCGGGGCACCGCCGGGACGCAGGCGTCGGGCGGGTTGGCCGGGATGGGGCCGGACCTGGCTGACAGGCCGTGGCAAGCTGCCCTGGAAGCTCCCTGCGGAGGAGCCGAAGGTGGCCGCCGAAGACCGGCGGTGACCGGGCGCGAGGCCGGGTCCCCCCGCCCGTTCTCGCGCCCCTGCCTTCCCAGGCGAGCCTCGGCGGCGCTTCCGCCAGCGCGAGGGTGCACGCGCGAAGCTGCGGGCTAGGCTGCGGCGAGTGTGGCGCGGACGGTCTTGCCGCCGCCGGGGTCGTCGAGGACGGCCAGGTCCGTCGACAGGGCGTCGACGAGAAACAGGCCGCGGCCGCCCTCGTCGTCCGCGGTGGCCGGACGGGCCCGGGGGTGTGCCGGGTCGTCGTCGTGGACTTCGATGCTCAGGAACCCGCCCCCGCCGCACAGGCGCAGACGGCAGTCGCTGCGGGCATGGCGGGTGGCGTTGGAGACCAGCTCGGTGACCACCAGCTGAGCGGCGTCCGTATCGACCAGGTAACAAGCTGACCCGGGTCGGTCCAGGTATAAGCCGGTCAGGCGCCGGGCCCAGGACGCGGAGCGCGCAGCGGGCGGCAGCAGGTACTCGGCCCGCAGGACGCGCTGAAGAGGGGAAAGCATCTGCATGACCGGCTCCCGGTGTCGTGGTCCTGCCGTACGGGTGCCCCACCCCGCCACGGACACCCGCCCACCCCGCACCCGCCAACGGTGCCGGAGGCGAAAGGCCACCTGCACGCCGGGGCGTATGCACCGGCGTGCGGAGGCCGGGACGGGTGCTGACGGGCAGTCCGATCGCGTGGCCCGGTCAGCGGCGCAGGGCGACCACCGTGCTCCTGATGACGTCTTCCTTGGGGCGGGCCGGGGCCCGGCCTGTGAAGACGGCGGACACTGTGCTGTCGTCGGCACGGCTGAACTGGGTGAGGCCGCCTTGCCGACTGAAGCTGAAGTTCAGCTAGACGCTGTGCGTCCGAAGCGCCTTGTGGGCATGGCCGGTGGGGCAGGCGGCGATGCTGTCCGCGACGCGGACGCCCATCAGCCCGAGTCTGTCCGGCGCATCGGCGCCTCCTTGGCTGCCGTAGCGTGAGCGGTATCCATCCATCCGAGCTGCTGGCTGCTCTCGGACCCAGCTCCGCCCCGACTCCGGGGCGGAGCTGTTCAACGTGGCCGTGTGATCAACTTGGCCCTGGCCCGTGACGTACAGACGGGGCAGACTGCCCGCATGGGTCGAAATATGAGCCAAAGGGCTGAGAGGCCGCCCATGGTGCCGTGCTGGTTAACCTGGTCAGGCGCCAACCCGACCGTCTCGTTTGAGCGCGGAAGCGGTAGTCGGAAGAGACTCGTCTTCCCGAGGGACTTCGTGCAGCTACGGAGGATCCCGCGTGTCCTTCAGGCAGGGCAGGCCATCCAGCTTTATGTGTCCGAAGGGCGAGTGGCCTTCCACGCAGAGCAGGGACGCCTCGTGTCGGTTCGAGTCCCAGCGGACCCGGGCTGGCACCGGCGGTGGGAGGCGGCATACGAGCGCGCGCTGACCCGGACCAGCCTGAAGCGACGCCGTAGGCTCAGCGAGACCTGCGCGACGCCTCGGTCGTCAGATGGGTACGAGGAGCGTTTTCCCTCACGGAGTGTGCGCGCCGTATCGGGCGGCCTTCCGACACTGGGACGGCGTGCGAGGTAGGAACTTTCCGGCGTATTGGAAGCCGGGCGCCCAGGGGCATTGGCCATTTTCTCATGTGACCGTTGGGCCCTTCTGGAGCGGCACGGCGCGCTCATCATCGTCTGAGGCGAACTGGGCACGCTGAATCTCGTACATGTCCCGAAACCTGCCGTCCGGGACCGTAGCCGGGTCCATCAGCTCAGCGAACGTGCCGGACTCGGCTACCCGGCCGTCTTCCATGAGGTAGATGAGGTCGGCGGAGCGTACGGAGTGCAGGCGGTGGGTGATGAGCACGACGGTCTGCCCGCCGGCGGCCAGGGCCCGGATTCTGGTGAACGCCTGCTGCTCGGCTTTGGCGTCGAGCGCGGCGGTCGGCTCGTCCACCACGAGGATCTGCCCGGCTCGGAAGTGGGCGCGAGCGATCCCGAGCTTCTGCCACTGCCCGCCTGACAAGCTATGGCCATCCTGGTAGCCGCTCGTTCATGTGCGTTCTGCGTTCTGGCTGTGCAGTTCGCTGGTCGGTGCCGTGCTGGGGTGGGTGGTCTCGCGGGTGTGCTGGTAGCTCCACAGTTTCTGGAAGTGTCCTGGTTGTTCGGTCAGCTCGGTGAAAGTGCCCTGTTGGACGATGCGGCCCTTGTCGAGCACGACGATGCGGTCTGCGACCGCGACGTTGGTGAGCCGGTGCGTGATCAGCAGCACGGCGCGGGTCTTGGCGAGTCGGCGCAGGCTCTGGAAGATCCTGTGCTCGCCCAGGGGGTCCAGGTTGGCGGTTGGCTCGTCCAGGATCAGCAGTCCGGCTTCGCGGTGGAATGCGCGGGTGAGGGCGATGCGCTGCCATTGTCCGCCGGATAGTTCCTGGCCGCCCAGCCAGTCCCGGGCGAGCACGGTGTCCAGCCCGGATCGCAGTTCGGTGAGGACGACGTCGGCGCCGGAGGCGGCGCAGGCGGTGTGGACCGCCTCGTCTCCTGATCCGGCGGGCTGACCGAGGGTAATGTTCTCCCGTGCGGACAGCGGCCAGCGCGCGTAGTCCTGGGGGACCAGGGCGACATGGGACCACAGAGAGTCTGGGTCGATGTCGTCGGTGGCCGTGCCATCCCAGGCGACACTGCCGGTGGTGGGCAGGTACAGGCCGCTGACCAGCTTGCCGAGGGTGGATTTGCCGGAGCCGTTGTAGCCCACCAGCGCGACGACTTCGCCGCGGCGCAGGGTCAGGTTCACCCCGAGCACGGCGTCTGACCCGGCTTCCTCGTAGCGGTAGACCAGGTCCTTGAGCACGATTTCCTTGGGCGGGCCGGGCCGCTGGGTGCCGCGGCGCATGCGGTGTCCGCCGGCCTGTTCCAGGAACTGCGACCAGTCGTCCATGTAGAGGCCGGTGCGCATGGTGCGCGCGCCGCCGGCCACCAGCCCGCGCAGCGCCTGCCCGACAGCTTGTAGGGCAAAGACGGCGGTTCCGGCGTGGCCGACGGTGATGCGGCCACTGGCCAGCAGCCATACCACCGCGCCCCAGACCACAGCCGAGGCCAGGCCACCGCACGCGGAGCCGAGCAGCGACATGCGCGCTCCCGCGTTGGCGGCCTGCCGGTCGGCGGTGTTGATACGGCGGGTGATGTTCCGGTACCGGTCCAGCAGGAAGCGGGACATGGTGCCGGCGCGGATCTGGTCGGCCGCGGACCGGTCGAAGGCCTGCCAGCGCAGGACGTTGAGCAGCATCTGGTCGCCGGTCGTGCGGAGCTGGGCGAGGTAGCGCGCTCTGGCGGCGCTGGTCTGGGCGATGGCCTGGGGGAGGCCGGCCAGTGCCAGCAGCGGCAGCAGGATGGGATGTACCCCGGCGAGTACTGTGGCCCCGGCGGTGAACGAGGCGGCCGAGGCGATGAGGTCCTGGCCCTCGTTCACGAGGTCCTGGGCGGCCTGTGCGCCCCGGTCGGCTGCCTCTCGGCTGTGGTTGAAACCGGGCGCGTCATAGGCCGCCAGCTCCACCTCGGTCGAGGTCTTCAGCAGCATTTGTTGCGCTTCGCGGCTCATCTGCGGGCCCAGCCGGGCCGAGAGCCAGTTCACGGTGACGCCCAGCAGCGCCCGTGCGGCGGCAGCGGCGACCAGCATGAGCAGCGAGGGCCAGGCCGCCAGCAGTTGGTTGTAGACGTCCCCGTGGGCCAGCAGGGCGGTGAGGGTACCGCTGATGGCCAGCAGCCCCACCGCCTGCATCACTCCCGATACGGTCTGGCACGCCAGCAGACCCGCCGCAGCGGCCCGGTCCACCCGCCAGGCCAGGGCAATCGACCGCCGCACGAGCTGCGGCAGGCGGCGCGCCATGTCCCGTAGCCGGATCGAGCGTCCCGCCTCCTGAGGCCGTCCGGTCGGGTCGTGGAACCGTAGCTCCTCGGTGTGCGCGGCGCCCTCCAACGGTTTCTCCTGGTGCTGGTGCTCTGGGTGGCGTTTGGGCAGGGTCTTCGGCACGTGGGCTTCTTCGACGGGGTGATGGTGGTCCGGTGCCCGGGGGAGGGTCAGCGCGGGGGGACGGTAAGGAGGGTGCGGTAGGTGGTGGTGTCCTCGGGTTCCCCGACAGGACGGCCCTCGGCCTCGACCCAGGCGTGTGCGGTGAACGGCGAGGTGCGTACGCCGGTGCACCAGGTGGGCCAGACACCGCCGAGACGGCACAACAGCGCCGTGGCCAGGGAACGCTGGAGGCAGTACCGACCCGAGCACAGCGTGCTGACGGCGGTCACGTCCTGGCGGGCCCGCAGCGCCCGGGCGTAGTCGGCGGGCGGGGCCCCGCGGCGCGCCACTCGCAGCATGGCCCGGATACGGCGGGGCGGCAGCCGCGCGAGCAGCCGGGCCGCGGCCACGGCGGCGCGCGCGGCGAGCCGGCGCCCGAGCGGCGGGCGGGTGCCATCGGTGTCGAGGACCTGTCTCATGGCGCGCTCACCACCAGTCCGGCGCGGGTGAGGCCCTCCAGCAGGGCCGCGACATCGGCCGCCGCCCGCTCGGGGTCGACGGGCCGGACGGCGGCGAGCCGGTCGGCGACCTGGCCTGGGGTCGCGCCGTCTAGGAGAGCCTGGACGACGGCCGCGCCGGTGCCGTTGAGCTGCCAGTAGCGCCCGTCGCGTTCGTCGAGCAGGACCATGCCGTTCTGCGTGGGGCAGCAGACGACGTCAGTGCGCAGCTGAGTCAATGAAGGGCTCCTGGTACCGATGGCGTGGGGTGTGGGTGAGATAGGCGGGTACGGGGTGGGCGGCCACGTCGCGCAGCCATGCCTCAACGCCCAGGGTGTTTTCCAACGCGGCACCGCCGCCGGCCTGCAGGCCGGGGCTGAGCAGAGCGCGTCGCAGCCCGTCTTCTTCCGCGACGCCTGCGGCGACCAGGTGCGATGTCTCGGCCCATTCGGCGAGTTGGCGCCGGTGCTCTCTGATGCCGCGGTACCACTCGATGTCGCAGTGGTCCTTGGTGGTGCGCAGCAGGAGGTGTTCGGGCACCAGGCCCCCCATCGCAGCGGCCAGCAGGGGTTTGTAGGACCAGGGGTGACCCGCCTGGTGGGAGCGTACAGACAGGCAGGCGTCCAGCACCGTGTCGTCGCAGAAGGGACTGTCCGCCGGCAGTCCGTCGGCCGTGGTGTCATCGATGATGAGCCCGGCGATTCTTCCGGCCTCGCGCATCTGGTGGATCCAGGCGTGGCGGGAGAAGTCGGTGGCCAGCGGGACCGTCTGCTCGGCGGCGGAGCGCAGCAGTGCGGCGAACTGGTCGGCGGCCCGTGTGCTCGCCCACTCCGGAAGGGTCGGCTGCGGCCCCCACGTCTCGCATTGGGGAAGGGGAACTGCGGCTTCGCGGAGCCTACCCCGTGCCGTGTTCAGCCAGTCCGGGTAGGAGCCGCCCCTCAGCAGCACGCGGGCGGTCGCGCCCAGCGGCCAGCGCCGTTGCGCTTTGAACCCGGCCGCATGCCGTAGCGCCAGTGTGGGATTGCGGCGCAGCAGGGCATGGATGTAGGAGGCGGGGGGCACGACGGCGTGGTCGCCTCCGTGCCCGGTGAGGCGCAGCGGGGCGCCCCGGGCGCGCAACGCGTGGGTGATGTGCTGCTGGATCTCCCGGTCTCGCAGCGAGGGGGAAGGCTCCTCCTGGGGGTCCTGACGGCGCTCCAAGCCCGCAAAGCAGGGGGGAAGTTCGGCGGACGGGAAGCCCAGGGACTCGACGTCGGGCAGGCGGTCCGCCGCATACCGGGCGTAGTGCTGGTCCTCGTTGCCCAGGGCTTCCCAGTGCAGGGTTGCGGTGACCAGCGATGCGCCGGCCTCGGCGGCCAGGAAGCACAGGGAGGTGGAGTCCATGCCGCCGGACAGGTCCGCGGCGAGCACTTGCCCGGGGCGCACCCGCAGGGCGACCGCGTCACACAGCGCCTTCCGCAGCGCGAGCGCCGCCTCGGCCAGAGGCAGTCCGGCCTCCGGTGCCTGCCACCACGCGACGGTACGGCAGCTTCCCCCGGGGTCCAGGTGCAGTGCGTGACCCGGTGAGACAGTCTCCACTGCACTCCACATCGCCGCGCCCGCCAGCGGGTGCGGCAGGGCGGAGGCAAGGCGGGCGGCGAGTTGGGCGGTGTCCGGCCCGGCGTCGGTGAGCCAGGCCAGAGTGCGCGCCCGGTCCGCGCACACCGTCACACCATCGACCACGGCCCGGTGAACGCGACAGGCCCCGGAGGCACTCCCGCGCACATAGCCACGCCCCTTCAGGGACGCGACCACATGGAAACTGCCGTGCACGCCACGCAGCGCCCCCTCCACGTCCGCGACCGCGCTCACGCCCTTCAGCCGAGCCTGCAGATCTGTGGTGGTCACCGAGGACGTACCCGCCACGGCCAGCAACTGCTCGCCCGCCGACGCCACCACCATCCGCTCCGGAGCCCAGTCACCCAGCAGCCACGGCCGCCCCGACGGGTAGCGCACCACCCTGCCGGCTCGCGGCCTCAACCGGGTCAGCAGACCGGGTGGCAGTTCCTGATCCGGAACCACGATGAACCAGCTCCGCGAGCTACCACTCGCCATACTCAGCTCCTCATACCTGCCGCTCGGCCCGGACCCCGCACACTTCCCCGCCCCACGGACACCCACGGTCCGACAACGCCCCCGCGCCCCACCGACTGGACCCCACACCGCCGTAACCCCAGCCATTGAAAATCTTTAGGACGGCATGCTCGTACTCCGCGAGATCTCACCCACAGACGGCGATCGGCCGTACTCCGTGGTGCAACGGCGGAGGAAGCTGGGGCCCGTTCCTTGTGCTGGGATTGTGTCGGGGCATGGCTTCTATTGGCCCACGAGTTTGAATGTCAAGGCAGGCGGAGACAGCGAAGACGCCCCCGCCGCCCCAGCCCAAAGGCCAAGGCGACGGGACGATCTCGGACTGTCCAGCGTGGACGCCGGTTCAGACCGCGATGGCTGAGGCCGACCCTGATGCAACCGGTCAGCACCAGTAGTACTTGTTGTACGCACCTTCGGCACATCCCGTGTACGAGGTGCCCTGAGTGGCTTCGGCGAAATCACCCGCCTCGGCCATCAGCGGCGGCTCGTAGACGTCGTCGGGCTCGATGTTCGCCAGCGTTTCACGCACGGCACTCACCTCCATCGGATTGGGAAACGGAATCTCCGTCTCCTCTCATGCAGTAAGGCAGGTTGCGCGGAGTCCGACCAGGGGTACCCAAGCGAGTCCACCCGTGTGAGGTACCGGCGCGTGAGGCACAACACCAACCGGAACGCGCGCTGGGCGCCCTCGCGTCCGGCGAGGCAGAGGATCAGCTCACCCGAAGGGGCATGCGGCGGTGCGCTCCGCGCGAACGACGTACGGGGTCAGAAGCAGCTACTAACGCCGCGCCGTTCAAACCTCCGCTTCTCCGCTGACGCCGAGGGATATACGGAGGTCGTGGGTAGCCGTCTCAACCAGGGCATGCGTGGCTCTATACACCGTGCGTACACGCCCAGACAGGCGACCGTCCAGCTCGCGGTCGCCGCACTCGCCAGTTCGGAAGGCTGCGACAGCTTGCTTTAGCTCCCTTGGCGCATGCCGGAACGAACGGCGTAGCCCGTGCGCCGCCTCAACGACGGCTTCACTACCCACCAGCTGCACGTCAGCTACTTGTGCAGAGATCGCGTCCTGCAGCTCATCAAGGCGGGACCACAATTCAAGCGCCCCCTTGCTGTCGTTCCTGTCATGCAGCCGTGCCGCCGCCTCAAGAAGGACAGCAGCGGACTGAAACCCAAGATGCACCAGTGCGGCATAGCTCTGGCGGCGCTCCTGGCGAAGCCACTTCCACCGCTCTTCAACGGTCTGATCCCGCTCGCGCTGTTGCTCCTCGCGGGAACGGCGTCGCTCTCGATACTCCGCAAACGCCGCCGTAATTGCGACACCGGCAAGCGTCGCAAACGCTGTGATCAAGTAAGGTGCGAAGTTCGTTCCTCCGGTCGCCATGACAAGGACTTTGCCACAGGCCGATTACGACGCAGTCAGGCCGCCAACCCTGCTAAGCGGCAACGTGGTTGGATTCTTCATTCGCTGCCCGAAACTGCTGTGAGAGTGGTAGAGCACGGCGCCTCCCACAACATACGAGGGATGCCGACCGTGCCGTGGTCGGTGCGCGGGCGCGAAGGGCAGTGCCAACCGGGGCGGGCCGGGCGGCGGGCAATGACGCGCCACCCGGCACCGCGCAGGCTCGCACCGGACTCGCCGAGCTGGGTGTAGGTGATCAAGCGGCTGTATCCGAGCGCGGATGCGGCCCTCCACGCGGCTGCGTATAGCATCGAGCCGGCGTTGCGGGAGCCGTCGCTGGCCAGGCGGGTGACCTCGAGGGTGGTGCCGTTGTCCAGGAAGCGGGCGACCGGCCTGCCGACGATCGCGACCGCCCGCAGGATGCCCGCCTCGTCAGCGGCACCGACTGAAAATATGTGCCCTTGGGGTGGCTGATGATGGCGGTGCCACATTCGCACGAATTCAGCGGCATCCCGGAAGCGAACCGGCACCAAGTGCAGACCCCGCCCGGCATCCTCCCGGCTCATCGGCCGACCCACCCGCACAGCACCCGATGTATCAAGGCGGACCGGATGCGCAGAGGGCCGAGGATACCGGGCCGACCTGAAGCGCGGGGGGTCACCGGCGGCGGCGCGGGCACAGCTCGATGGTGCTCAGCAGGTTCCGGTCGGCGGCCGCTGGGTCGTCGGGGGCGGGTTCGTCGGCGAGCTGGGTGATGGTGCGTTCGAGGGCGGTGACGTTGGCGGAGGTGTCGATGGTGGCGACGCCGTTGACGGTGACCTTCAGCGGCTCGGCCAGCAGCGCGGCGCGGCGTTCGTGCAGCACTTCGAGGACGACGGCGCGCGCGGAGTGCAGACGTTCGTAGCGGGCGGTGAGGTCGGTGGTGTCGGTGTCGGGGCCGAGCTGGGCGAGAAGCCAGCACAGGACAGCAGCGGGCACGAGAGGCGTTCCTGAAGAGAGAAGGAGGGGCGGGGAGCAGCGGCGGCTGCTCCCCGCCGTGGTGGTCAGTCCTGGGTGACCTTGGTCTTACGGACCGGTCTGGCCGGTGCTGTCGGCGAGCCGGCCCAGCAGGCCGGGTTGGTGATCTGCTCGGTGACGGCCGGGTCGGTGACCTCGGTGCCGACGGTCAGCACCAGCGGTTCGCGGCTGGCGGGGTCGAGGAGGTGGACCGTGGCGGCCAGCACGTTCGGGGCGGGGGCGGTCACAGGACGGTCGCGGTGATGTGGCAGTCCGGCGAGTACAGGACCGGCATCGCCATGGCGGCGCCCTTGGTCCAGATCTGCACCGGGTCGTCCTGCACGTCGCGGGTGATGACGATGCCCGGCGCGTCCTCCCGCTCGATCTGCGGGTTGGCGCCGCGCGAGAGGGCCAGGGCTTCGGTGGTGGTGCCGTACTGGGTCTGGCCCCACTTCGCGCGCTCCGGCGGGAGCATGATCCACCGGTCTTCCGGCAGGACCCGCGTGGAGACGTCGTTCTGCCACACCTGCGCCTTGTAGAAGGTCACCGGCGGCAGACCGTAGGTGCCGCGCACCGAGTTGACCTGCTGCGGGTTCAGCGTCGCGGTCGGGGTCTGTGCGCCGGCCGGGGTGCCATAGTAGGCGGCCCGGTAGGCGCCGTTGGAGGCCAGGTGCGCGTACGCCTTGCGGGAGGTGAGCACCATCTCCGGGGCCGGGGCACCGATCGAGTCGAGGTAGTCGATCCACCGCAGCTCGTCCGCGATCGGGTCCGCGTCCGGTGACGACCACGGCTTGGGGGCGGTGGGCATGTTGGCCTGCGGCACCCCGTAGTCGGCCTCCACCGTCAGCCCGTTCTCGCCGGTCAGGGTGAAGCGGCCATCGAGCAGGACGTCGGCGGCGGCCAGCTCCAGGCGCGAGCGGATCGCTTCGACGTGCCGCTCGACGTCGTCGTAGAGCAGGTCCACGAGCCGGTCTTCGTCCGCACCGCGCGAGGCGTCCAGCAGGAGCTGCTCCATCTCGCCGACCAGGAGCTTCTGTCCCAGGGCCGGGAGGGTGCCTTCGGTCTGCGTGGTCTGGGCCTGGCGCTTGGCGAACGGCACGCTCGCGTCGTACGCGCGGTACATCGCGGCGTTGACGCGCCGCTTGGACTGCCGCACGCGCCACTTCACGTCGTGCACCTGCGTCTCGGGGAAGACGCTGCTGGTGAGCAGGAAGTCGCCCGGGCTGGGGATGGCGCGGGCGTAGACGGTCAGGTCGGCGACGCTGACGTTCTTGAGCAGGTCGGCGATGCTCATGCGTCCACCGCCCCGAGGAAGCGGATCTGTGCGCCGTGTGGCGACGGGGCGATCTTGGTGGGGTCGAGGCCGCCGGGGATCTTGTCGGTGTGGACGGTGCCGTGCCAGAACAGGGCGGCCGGAACCTTGCCGGTGCCGGGGGCGAACGGCGCCTCGGCGTAGACCAGGCCGGCGAGCACTGCGCGGCCGTCGTCGGCCGTCGGGTCGTAGGCGCCGTACAGGCCGGATGCGGTGATCTGGCCCACCGGGACACCGGAGCGTACGAAGCCGTGCGGCTGACCGGCGGCGGGTTCTGCGTAGTGGGTGCCGCGGGTCAGGTGGGACAGGTCGAGGGTGATGGTCTCGGTGGCGTCGGTGCCGTGCCGGGAAGCGAGCCAGTCCCGGTCACCGGTCACCGTCACGGAGGTGGTGTACGGCTGAATCAACGCCGCTGCTCCTGGTGGTGCTGGAAGCGGTCACACACTCACCGGCCGGTGGCGTCGTCCACGAGAGGAAGGGGCGGGGCGTGGTCCCCGCAGTTCAAGGAGTCAGGCGGCTGGCAGCAGGCCGCGGCGCCGTGCCATCTCGGCCCCGGCGGCTCCGGGCTTGCTGGCCGCGGTGCCGGGGCGCGGCGGCGGTACCGAGGCCGGGGCGCCTCCCGGCGCGGCCGGAGGCAGCGCGGTGCCGGTGGGCGGCACGGTGAACAACTCA
Source organism: Streptomyces sp. NPDC017529 (assembly GCF_044329785.1). Taxonomy (NCBI): domain Bacteria; kingdom Bacillati; phylum Actinomycetota; class Actinomycetes; order Kitasatosporales; family Streptomycetaceae; genus Streptomyces; species Streptomyces sp. NPDC017529. The sequence goes on along the minus strand of NZ_JBIRJY010000031.1, from coordinate 20,415 downwards.
GGCCGGCGCGCCTTCAGGTCCTGCACGGCCTGGCGGACGGTGGCGTCGTCCGCGTCGTCGTCCACACGCAGCAGTACGGCGGCGTCCTCCAGGTCCTGGCCGCTCGCACCGACGCCGGCCAGAACCGCCCGGCGGGCGGCGTCGCGCTCACGGACCAGGGTCGCGGCCTCGCGGGCGATCACCGCCTTCTCCCGCGCGACGAGTTCTTGCTCGCGGCGCTGCGTTTCGGTCAGCTGCTCCTGTTCGGCCTGCCGCTGCCCGTTGACGTAGTCCGCCAGTTCGGTGGCGTTGGCGAAGCCGAGCTTGTCGGCCAGGGCTCGTACGGCGGCCCGTCCGCCCTGGTCCTTCTCCCGCGACAGGAGGGCGTTGAGCTGCTTCTGGCTGATGCTGACTGCGGCTTCGTCGTTCGACCCGTCGTCGGAGGAGGCGCCCAGGACCGGGTAGATGGGGCGGCCGTCCTTGCGGTAGCCGAGCACGGTGCACGAAGCGGGCAGGGGGCGGGTGATCAAGAGTGCTGCTCCCAGACGGCCCCGCGCCGAGATCGAGTCTACGGAAGCCAAGAGCACGCCCTTGCGGCGTCGGCGGCTGGCCAGGAACTACGAACGCGATCCCGTCTACGTCGAGGCGTTGGTCATTGCCGCCGCCATCACACTGACGACCCGCTGTCCCTCGCGGCCAACCGGCAATTCGGGGGTGAGCCGGGGGCCTCGGACGTTTTGCCGCGGGCAGGCCGCCCGGAGTGCAGTTCCGGATCGATACCCATCGTCGTCCCGGTTCAGGCGCGCGTCAGGTGCTGGTCAAACAGGGCGCGCAACCGGTCAGCATCACCGGAATCGGATACCCCGCGCTTGGGCAAGATCGTCAAGCACGAGGCGTTCTTGTCGCCGCTGAACAGCACGAACACGCGTTGGGTCTCGCTGTACCGGGCCATGGCTTGCCAGGTGAGGGTGCTGGTCTGCTGCTGATTGGTGACGGTGATGCCGCTGTCGTCCACCACCGTGTGGCACGCACCCCCAGCGTCCGTCAGTCGGCAGAACTGACGGGCCTGCATCCGCGGCACGAACAGCATCACCAGCAGCACGGCCGTCGGCGTGACCAGAAGCGGCACATCGACCGACCCCTTCATCAGCCAGGACGTAACCGCGAAGGTGAGCAGCAGCACAGCGATGACGATCATCAGCCAGCGCACCCGACGCCCGGCCGGTGCGGCCCGCATCCGGGCTCTCAGCGCCTCGCGAAAGTCCTCGACCGTTGCCCGGTACGACATCTCGACCTGCGTTCCGGTCCGCTGTTCCGCGCTCACGCGCCCCCCTGCATAACGAATAATCCGGACGAAAGTGTACCGGCCTGTCTCAGGCGGGCGATCTGAAGGGCAACGGATCAGGCAGCGCCCTGCTGTTCCGCGGAAGTCTCCTCGGGAGCTTCTGCACTCGCTCGCCTCGGGCGGGATACGGACTCAACCGAGCGGCTGGCCGAGATGCGTTCCACCTCCTCCCGCGCGTCCTCAATGGGGTAGCCCGCGTCCTGAAGCATCCGGATGCCGGTCTCCAGCGAGAGCACGCCGGCGCCCACGCCCTTGACCACCTCGTCCAGGATCGCGGTGCGGTCGGTGGGCGTGTGCGGGCCGAACACCAGCCGCGCGGGCAGACACTCGCCTTGCGGCCAGCCGTGAGCGTGACCGGCCTGGTGAATGCGCTGGACCATCTTCAGCAGCAAAGCGTACTTGTGGGCGCGAGCCAGCCGCATGGCATCGACGAGGGAGTCCAACGGACCGAGAGACAGCTGAAGGGCATAGCCGCTGGGAACGTCGGACGGATCGACGGTACCCAAGCTGACAGCGGGGATGCGTGCGTTGACGGCGGCCCGGTCCCGGACTTCCTCAACGCGTGCCCGTAGCTCAGCGAGCTGGTTGGAGGTGTCCAGCACGTCCATGCGTCCGCCGTCGGCGAGCTGGAACACCGTCCCCGGTGCCACGGCCAGCGGCTTCGGGCGCCCGGTGGTCCGATCCACTTCGGCGTGCGATCCGGCCAGGCCGATGATCGGAGCGCCGGTGGTCGCCGAGGCGCGGGCGGAGTCGGTATCGGTCTCTGCCAGCTCATCGAGGACCTGCATCACCTTGGCCAGGGCGGACTGGCCGAAGTGTTCGCCGTCGGCGACGGTGTTGGTGATGTGTACCAGCGGCAGGAAGTCGATCCGCAGATCCAGCCGGTCAAGAACCGCGCCGTCGGAGCGTGTACGGAAGACGGCCTTGTCCAGCGGCAGGTTATCGAGCTGCTGCCCGTACCGCAGGCTGTCGAGGTCCCACTCGGCGTCGGTGAGGTAGCAGGTCTGCGCGGACGGGCGGTCCGGCGCCCACGGATAGGCGCGGTGGACCATGCCGGTGCTCTCGTCGTAGAACTCGTCCGCGGCCAGCACCAGCCCGCTCGCACCGGCCGTCTCCGGTTCCGGCTGCCCGACCATGGCGGGCCTGGCGTGGGCTGGTTCGACGGGGCCGAGCTCGTAGGTGATGCGCCGCACCTTCGCCTTGATGCCGCGGCGCGGATCCTCGGGAATCTCCCAGGCCAGGTGGACACGGGAAGGGTAGTCGCCGGGGTCGGCGTCGTCTTCGAGCACCGGGAAGTACAGGCCCGGATCATAGGTCTTCAGCCGGACCCTGCCCTTGGCCGGATCCCACGCCAGCAGGTACACCCCATCGCCCAGCAGCACGGCCTTGCGCTCACACGCCTGCATCCTCAGAGCCAGCAGCTCGGATTCGGCCCACCGCCGCAGCCGCTCCTGCGCCTGCGCGGCGGCCACCGCCTCAGGGGTGGCCTGCTCGTCCTTGGCGTGCTCGGCGCCGGGCACCACGATCTGCTGTGTCTTGCCCAGCAGGTGGGCCAGCGTGGTGTCCACCAGCGCCGCCGGGTCGCCGAACTCGCGCCGCTCCGAAGCTTCCTCGTTGCCGGCGACGACAGCCAGCTCCCCAGCCTGGTTCGAGTCGTAGGCGGCCAGCACCTTGTACGCGGCCAAGCGGCGCACCGCTTTGTCCGGCAGCCACGTCGACTGGACTTGCGGTGCCAGGGCCCGGTGCGGGCGGCCGTCGTACGAGGCGGCCATGACCGGCTTGTAGTTCAGCCACGACCAGGCATCGATGAGGAAACGAGGCAGACCCACCAGCAACATCCACAGCGTCAGCCCCGCGCCACTGATCAGCGTAGGTCACCCGACGGAACCCACCCGGGTCCGCAGAGACGAGCAGAAAGGGCTCCAGGGCGGCCTGTACCGGCCCCTGAAGCCTGTAAATGATCTCCTGCTCCAGTTCGCCCACGGGGCGCTCGTAGGCCCCGCACAGGCGTCCTGACGGCGACACTTCTCGAAGACTTAAGGCTTGATTCCCCACATCGCTGCGGGGGTAGGGGGTTCTTCTGTAGTTATTGGTTATAGGTACTTACTAGAACCCCCGATCCACCTGGTTCCGGTGAACCGAACCCCGGTGAACCGAGCCCCGGAAACCCGTCTTCGGTCGCGCCCAGGGAGCCTCGACCGAGCCAAGAAGTCGGCCCCGAAGGTGCTGATGCGACAAGCTCGTAGTCCGGCGGCCCGGCGACGGCGGTCAGCGGCGCCCGGACAGCCTCCTGTCCTGGTACGGCGTACCGCCCGTGCCGCTGGGGTCTGTGCCCGCGAGCTGCGTCAGCCCGTGAACCGCGGCGTCCATCCGGTCCGGACTGTCCATTCCGGCGACCCACGTGACCATCTGCTGTTCCAGTTCTGGCCAGGCCCCGACGTGGTGGACGCGGCCCTGTTCATAGAGCTGGGCGATCGGCTCGGCCCTGAGCCGTTTGCCGTGCTTGGCCGTCACCGAAAGCATCGCCGGCATGGGCAGGCCCTCGGTGCGCTGCTCGCGCTGCAACTCCTGCCACGCCTGGCGCAGGATCTGCTTGCTCATGTCGCCGCCGTAGTTGGACTCCACCGTGATGGCGTCCGCACGCAGCTCGATCGCCAGCAGGCACGCTTCCCGGCCCCACGCGTCGGCCCCGCGGTTGCCGGAGCGGTCGTCGAGGACGTACAGGTGCCCGGCCCGGTCGCGGGCGACGGCCACGATGCCGGTCTCGTCGCCGACCGCCGACTCCCCGCCGGCCGGGTCGACGGCGACGACGATGCGCGCCAGGTCGATGCCGCGGAAGCGGGCCGCGCTGATGCGATGGTCAGTGATCCACGGCCACTGCCACACCCCGCCCTCTTGCGGCCGGGGCTGCTGCATATACAGCGACCACCACACCCGCTCGCCCACGGAGCGGCGGATCTCGGCGAGCGCCGCCTCGTCGTACCGCTCGGGCCACAGCGCGGCCCCCACCGGCCGGCTGAGCGCGTCATCCTCGGTCAGCGCAAGGGCGGGCAGGTTGATGACGGTCCAGCGGTCGGCCTCATCGGCAAGGATCCGACCCGCCAGGTCGTCCTCGTGCCAGCGCGTCTGGATGAGGATGACGGACCCGCCCGGCTCGATCCGGGTGAGCAGGACCGCCTGCCACCACTCCCACAGCCGGCGGCGCATCGTCGGCGAGGCAGCTTCGGCGGCGTCCTTGATCGGGTCGTCCAGGACCGCCAGGTGTGCGCCCTTACCCGTCAGGCCGCCACCGACACCGGCCGCGGCGAAGCCGCCTTCGGTCCCGGCGATGTCGAAACGATTCGCGGCCGAGGACCCCGGCCGCAGCCCGATACCGATTTGCGGCCCGTACGAGACGATCGCGTCCCTGATCCACCGGCCGTGATCATCAGCCAGGTCGGAGGAGTACGAGGCGATCATCACCCGGTGCTCCGGGCGCCGCCGCAGGTACCACAACGGCGCCCACCGCGCGGCCCGCCTCGACTTGCCGTGCCGCGGCGGCATGGTCAGCAGCAGCTTGGTCGGCCGCCCGGCCGCCACCCGCTCGAAGGCGGCGTCGATCTGCGCCAGGTGCGGGGCCTGCATCTCCCGGCCCTCGGTGAGCACCGCGGCCATCGCGCCGGGGGATCGGTCCAGCGCCATCTCGCGCTCGATGCGGACGAGCTGGGCTTTGAGCTGTGGAGTGGAGGCGGCGGCGATCTCGCGGCGGCGCTGCGCGGGGAGAGACCGGTACAGCTGGAGGACCGCCGCCTCGTCAGCTCTCCCCATCCTCGGCACCGCCGGCCAGGCCGATCAGGCGCTCCAGCTCCTCCAGCCCCGCTGTCTCCACCTGAACCGCGGTCCCGTCCGGCCCGGACACCTCGGTGCGGGTCGGGCGGTCCAGTCCGAGCAGGCGGCTGCTGCGTTCGATGATGCGCACCGCACGGTCCACCGCCTGCAGGTCGCCGCTGCGGATCGCTGACCGGTAGACGGGAAAGAACAGCCGCTCTAGGCGCTCGGCCATCACCTGGCGCAGCTCGTCGGTGTTCGCGTCCAGCGCCGTGCTGCGTTCCCGCAAGGCTTTGGTGACGTCCTTGCAGGCCAGTTCGATCAGCCGCTTGTCGCTCGGCGGCTCCAGCCCGCGCTTGTACTTGTCGATGCCGTACCCCTGCGGGTAGGCGACACGGTCGGAGTTGATCGCCGGGTCCGCGGCCAGCTTGCGGCCGATCGTCAGCCAGTCCACCCCGGCCAGCTTCAGATCAATGGCGTCGGCGCGGCGCTGGGTGATGGCGGCCCGCGTGGCGCGATTGGGGCGGCCCATGCACAACTCCCTGGGCCCCGCGCCGTCCGTCCATGATCTCTGACCGAAGCCATCAGCTGCTGACCTGCGGGCATCGACCACTCAGGTGGGGCAGTGGCGCAGGACAAGAACGGCGCCTTCGCCTTCGCATCTCCTTGATCGAACTCGAAATCCAGGTCCCGAGGTCACGGCCGCGAGGCGGGGTCGCCAGACCGCTCATAATGATCAACTTTGCCGCACAGGCACCCAATGCGACAGAACGCTCGGTTTTTTCGTACTATCCATGTGGTTGTCAAGGGAAATGGTGTAGCGCAGTGCAGGAACGGGCGGTCAAGACGCGGGAGGCGATCCTTCAGGCGGCTGCCGAGCTGATCGACGAGTACGGATTCAGTGAAGCGAGCGTCAACAAGATCATCAAGCGCGCCGGGGTCACCCCAGGCGCCCTGTATTTCCACTTCGAGTCCAAGGAAGCCCTCGCCCATGCAGTCATGATCGGTCAGGGCGACGGGCTGGAGGCGCCGCCCGGGGAAGACGGCCTTCAGCGGCTGATCGACCAGACGCTCTACCTCGCTGGCGAGCTTCAGGCCAACCCGAAGCTGCGCGCCGGAGTGCGCCTTGCGATCGAGCAAGGAGACTTCGGCCTTCAGGATGCTTCTCCGTACAACTACTGGATTGATGAATTCGCCGGGCAGCTGCAAGTCGCGCAAGCCAAGGGGGAAGTGCTACCAGACGTGGACGTGCGAGAGCTGGCCTGGACGCTGGTCGCCTCCTACTCCGGCACCCAACTCCTGTCCCACATCTCCACACGTCGCACTGACCTGTACCGCCGCGTCACCAACCTGTGGAAATACCTGCTGCCGGCAGTCGCTGACCCGGCTGTCAGGCCGCTGTTGACCTTCAGCCGCCAATGGGACCGGGCCACCTGAGCGCACGCCCCGGAGCCGACCTGTGGGCCGTACTCCGGCCGCATGGCCATCAGCGTGAGCAGGCGGCGACAGCGACTCGGGTGAACTCCGATGCCCGCCCGGCGAGTAACTGACAGAGGTTAGCGAAAACAGTGATAGGCGTCGGTCGTGCCGACGCTGCCCTTCCCCCCCCGAAACCGGCCGAGTTCGTAACCGAACTCCCGGCGGAGGGTTACGGTTTCGGGAAGGCCGGACGTTTTCCACAGGCTGGGGATCGCGCGAACCCTCGACGGTTGAACTCGTCACCCCCCAACCTCGTCGATGAAGTCAGCGGGGACACAGCCGTCGACGCCGGACGGTAGCGACACCCTGTACGCACGCTGCGACTGAGAGCGGACCTGACGCCGCTCGGCGCACCAACTTTTGGCACCGGGAACACGCCTGCCACCGGATAGTTGGGCCGTTCGAAGAGAGAGGTTCCTTCAGCGATCAGTTGATCCTAGGGTGCTGATCATGAACGTCACGAACAGCATCGGCCCCGGAGCCCAGGTCTACGGCACCACCATCCAGGCCGCCCACATCGGCGGATTCTCCACGCCACGTTCCGACACCCCCCCAGCGGGCGGCCCGCCTCGACGCTCAACTGGATCGGAAAGGGCCCCTTCTCGCCCTCGCGACCGCAGGGGAAGCCGAGGCGGCCATCTCGCTTCTCCACATGATCGCGGACACCCACCCAGGTCTCGCTGACCAAGCCGACGAGCTGGCGGAACGCATACGCCGACGCCTCAAGGACCACGCGTAGAAGCTCGACCCGCCGCCGCGAGGGCAGGCGCCGCCTCCGAAGTCCACAGAGACGGCGCCTGCACGTTAGCCCAGGGTCAATTGCTCCGGTCCGCCGACCGCTTCCCCGCGCTGCGCGGGCGGAGCGTCAGGCACATCGCGGTGTGCACGAAGCCACCAAGCGAACTGCCAGTTCCGGCAGGTGCGGTACCGGTACGACAACCGGCGGGGCGCGTCCAGCGGAATGCTGTGCTCTCCCCATCCGGTGACCGGCACCGCATTGGTGAGCCGTACGTGCAGGCCGCCCACGAGGGCGTCACCCTCCCATGACGCGCCCGGTGCATACTCAAAAGCCAAATGAGCGTTGCGGGCCCAGTCCCACGGGATGGGCAGCGCACACAAATACCAGGCGGCAGGGGGATTTTCTGCCGACAGGTGCAAGACCTGGGTGCGCCGATTCGGGTTGACGTTGTGCCGGTCGCACTCCGCGAAAGTCTTCAAACAATGTTGGGACAGGTCGAGTTGACGCACGCCGGCCAGCCACATGATGCGGTAGCTGGCGCGGCTCTCTATCTCTACGCGAACCCTCCCCGGGCTCGCCCATGATTTCATTCCTCTACCCCTCCAAAATGGCATTCCTATTCTTGATCAATTCTATCAGAATTCCCACAATTCCCTCATGTTTATTGTGTCGGAATTCATTGGGGTAAGGCATGTTGAATTCGTTATCGAGGGCTTCCTTGTAGTCCTCGATTGGGAAGGGGCGCGGCTTGCGGCACACCGCCTTGAGCGTGGCCCGGGTCGTGTCGCTCAGCTCCACCTCCTCGAAGTAGCGCGACAGCAGCCCCCGCAGCGACTCGGGCGTGTGATACCGGATGCGCTGCCACTTCCCCCGTGTGAAGCGCATGTCCACGTTGTGCGCATCAAGGAAGCTCAGTCGGGTCGAGTCGCGGCTGATGGAGTGCTCGGAATGCTCGTAGGCCAGCTCCCGGTCCAGGTTGCGCGTGCCGATGCACACCTGCCCGTCCGCCGCGCACAGCGCGTTGACCGCCAGCAGCACCCAGTGCTGGTACTCCAGGGACGTCGTCGCGTTGATCACCGAGTCCAGCACCACGACCTCGAAGAGGCCGTTCGCGCGCAGGTCGCGTTCCAGGCCGCGGATCTGCCCGACGATGCTGCGAATATCCAGCGCGTACTTGCCCTTCAGGGTGCGGTACGGCTCGTAGTCCTGCACCCGGTAACCACTCGTACGCAGGTGTCGGGCGTAGTCGCCATGGCCGGCACCGAAGTCCACCACCCGGTGCGAGGTCGTCAGCCACGGCAGCACCAGCCGCTCCCACACCTCCGACTTGTAGCGCACCTGGTCCTTCTTCGCCTTCGAGGAGTGCTCGCGAAGCCGGTTGGGCTGAACGATGTGCTGGTTCCACACCGGCGCCTGCTCCTCCAGGCCGGACCAGTCGTACACGCCGTACTCACCAGTGAGGTCTTCGACGAGCTGCCCAGCGTCGAACGAGGCCACCGTCCACGCCAGCACATCGAAGCGTTGCGTCTTGGCGACCGCCGCGTACTCCGCGTTCAGCACGACGCGGCCCTGGTCATCAATGACGACCGACCCCCACGGCCCGTGCGCCGCCGTCATGAACGCGATGGCCTGCTGGAACGGCAGGTTCTTCGACTCCTCCACCTCGATGGTCTGCCACGGAATCCAGCACCACTCGCCGATCGGCCCCGGCTCCGCGTAGACCACCGACGACTCGGTCTCGACGCGGTTGTGAAGGAGGTTGAACTTGATCTCGTCCTGCAACCTGACCTTCTGCGGCAGGATCATTGCCGGTGTCGTCGTCTGCCCGATCGCCTTGAGCCCCTTGGTCCTCTGGTGGCCGGCGACCAGCGTCCCGTCCGCGTTCAAGATCACGGGCTTCACCACGCCGTGGCGACGCAGCGAACCCTGCAGACGCACGAACGACTCCTTGGACAGGTGCCGCGGGTTGTAGTCGGCCGGGCGCAGCTGCTCCAGCGGATACGCCGGGTCGAAGCGCACGTCGAGACGGTTGCTCACGCCACGTCCCCCTCGCGGGCCTGGTGCTCCTCGTTGAGAACGTGCCATCCGAAGCCCATGTCCGAGTCGTGCGCGTCGACGAACTGCCGGTACAGCGCGTCGAGCAGTTCGACCTCGGCTTGCGTGATCCGCACCCGCGTCGAGGACCACTGAAGGTAGCCCCACTGCAGGTAGTCCACCGTGGCCGCAGCGCCCGTCCCGGCTCCGTCGGTCGGCAGCTCGATCGGCGCCGGCAGGGCCGTGTCATCGAGGAGCTGGTCCAGCTGCGCCTGGTCGTACCCGGTGCCCTGGAGGTCGGGCAGGTCGGTGAGGATGTCGGCGAGCAGTGCCGTGTCGTACCCAGCCAGATCATTGGTGCGGTTGTCGACGATGACGATCTTCGCTGCCGCGTCGTCGTCCACGTCGAGCCAGGTGACCGCGATGTCGTCCCAACCGAGCCGCTTGGCCGCCTTCAGCGTGTGGTTGCCCGCCAGAACCTCGTTCGGCCGTCCGGTCAGTGAGCCCTTGTTGACGACGATCGGCCGGTACTGGCCGTTCATGGACAGCGACTCGGCGATCGCATCGAGATCACCGGTGCGCGGGTTGCGGTGGTAGGCGGTGAGCTGATCGACGGGTACGGCCAGGTCCGCGAGCGAGGCCGGGATACGAGAGGTGGACACGGTTCTCCAGCCCCACGCCCTCTCCCGAGCCTAGACGACCCGAGACAGGACCCATCCGTCGGTGACCGGAGCGGAGACAGCGCACTGGACCTCTGAGGTAACCGCCAGCGGGCGGGAAGGCCATCCAGGTCGGTGACGGTGTCGGCGAGGGCCCGGGAACAGCGCAGACGCTCGCGGTGTCTACGCATGTGCTGAGCGCCGATACGAAAGTACGCACGGTGCATCCCGGCTGCCCAAGAGGTCGCAGACATTCACGCGGAGACTGGGCAGGCCACCCCGATCCGGTCGGGAGTTTCCCGCTCGCCGCCTGAAAACAAGGACAGGTTCGGATGCGAGCGGGAAGCTCGGCATCACAGGAACACGTGCTCCAGGTGGTAGGCCCGGGTGTCGAAGGCGCGCTTGCCGTCGACCATTTGCAGCGACCTTCCGGCTTGGAGATCCACCGGGGCCATGGCCCGCCTGCCGACCCAGTACTGCCCGGAGGACGAGGTTACGGGATCCCGTGTCGCGACCGCGTAGATGCGCTCCATGGAGTTGTACTGCTCTACCGGGATCCATCCGATGGGAAGGTAGTTCGAGTGGTCGATCGTCTGCAAGACCGGATTGGTGCTGTTGCGGCCGATGCCCTTTGAAGTGGCTCGGTTGATGTAGGCGAAGGTCATCAGCCCGCCGCCGATGTTCCCTTGCCCAAGGGCCCATTGCTGGTGGTTGCTGTTGTCCCGGCGAGCCAGCGTGAGAGGCCCACTGCCTGACGCGGGCGCGGTGACGACCAGATCGTGATTGGCGACCGGGCGCAGCACGAAGTAACTGGCGGCCAGGGTCATCTCGCCAGTAGACGCGGTGGCGGCCTCTACTTGCTCGGGTGTGAGATCTTCCTGGCTGGCGGGGTCCGGCAGCGTTTTCCAGTCGCTGGGCGCGAGGATCCCGTTAGGCAGAATGTGACCGGTAGGTACCTCTGGGGTCTCCATGAGGAGAGCCTGCACCCAGACGGCAGCACCCGATAGATTTGTGGGCCTAATTCACGAGAATGGCCCAAAGCCGCTTCGAATCGGGGGTGTTCGGGGGTGCACCGTGCCTGTGTCTCCCGATGATGACGATGTTGGCATCGACGGTGCAGCCGGCGAGGGTGACACCGCTGGCGATGCGGCAGCGGGGGCCGATGGCGATGCCGGGACCGAGGCTGATGGTGTTGCCGGTCTGGCAGCCGTCGCCGATCACGCCGCCGAAGCATGCCGTGGGCTGGAAGCAGGCGCTGAGCGAGTCGCCGAGTGCCGGTGGGTGTCCCTGCTTCTTGTCGGTCAGGCTAGGACGCCTGCGCGTGCGGCGAGACCACGTAGTTCCGGCGTGGTGCGCCCGGAGACCAGCAGCCCGGAGATGAGCGACTTCACCGCGGGGCGCGCGTGCGTCTCTTCCGGCGCTTGCTGTTCGGCGGCCAGCAGCGCGCGTACGCATTCGTCGCGGCGGCCGCGGTGAGCCAGGGCGGTGGCAACGTCTGTGTGGTAGCGCGAGCGCCGCTCGTCGCTGGGGAGGGCCCTGGGCGGTAGGGCGCGGGCCGCAGTGAGCGCCGCTGCAGGGTCGCCTGCGGAATTTTCTGCGGAGATCAGGTGAAGCTGGACGGTGACGGGACTGAAGCCGCCGCCGTGGTCGCGGAGCAAAGTGGTTCCTCCGAGACCGTCGGCGATGGACGCGGCCTCGGCGGTCAGGTCGCGCATGCCGTCGCGGTCGCCGTTGCGGGCGGCGGTGTAAGCCGCGGACTGGATGAGCAGGCCGCGCTGAGCAGCGCCCAGCCGTCCGGCGGCGCGGAGGGCGGGGTCGTCGGCGGCGGCCAGGGCGAGGGAGAGCGCCTGATCGTGCCAGTGGGCTTTGCGTGCCAGGACAGCAAGGTTTCGGGCGGCCTCTGCTACCGCGAGTGGGTCATTGGCGGTGGTGGCGAGCTGGCGGGCGCGGTCGGCGGCCATCCAGCCGAGCTGTTGTTCGTCGAGTTTGATGAGCATGCGGGTGGCCAGGGTGTAGCACTGGGCGAGCAGCAGGTGATGCTGGGGGGAGTCGCTGCTGATGGTCAGCGCATGCCCGGCTTGGATGAGCCGGGGTAGCCGGATGGCGAGGCTGGCGTACTGGCAGGTGTGGAAGTCGGTCAGGGCGCGGGACAGGTCCCGGCCCAAGGTCTCGGGCCGCACGTCGGGCAGCCGTTGACCCAGGCCGAGCATCGCATCCCGTAGTCGGTTGACGAGGATGTCCCCCAAGGCTGCCTCGTTGGTGGGGGCCCTATCGCCGCTCAGGAGCGGGGCGCCTGCGGCTGCGGCGGCCGTGACCGCCAGGTTCGCCAGCAACTGCCTTCGCCGCACTGCTGCTTCACCATCCTCCTGCCGGGGGCTGACCACTGTATGGGCGGGAAGGCGGGGGTACGCCGAGATCGGTCCGACTACCTGGCCGTGTCGTACCTCGGCCACAGGCGCGGGAGCGGCGAGACCGAAGGATTTCAAAGGGATGTCCAGGGTGTGGGCGAAGCACCGCAGCACAGCCACATCAGTCATGGGGGAGATGCCGCGCTCATAACGGGAGACCTGGGCCGTGGAGTATCCGGTGAGCTGCCCGAGGTGCGCGAGGGTCCATCCCTTCTTCTTGCGCGTCCGCCGTACCAACTCCCCGGGTGAGCAGGCTGTAGAGGCAGGACCTGAGGTACTGGCCATTACACACCCCGTCCGCTTCGAGAGCCGAAGCCGCGCTGTCGCCGTAGAGATACCCAGCCGATGCGGCCAGACCCTTTTGCATCCGATGCAAAAGCGTTTGCATCCCCCGGTAGCACCCCTGCCGACACCTTCCCCCGTGCGGTGACGTGGACGTGCGGCGGCCGGCACCCGGCAGGCCGCCCCCCACGGACCCTGGAGGAATTGGTGCAGCCCCTCTCCGCCACAGCGCCCGCGAGGCCGGCCGCCGACGCCCGCCTCGCCCCGTCGTACTTCACCGACACCGACGCTCTGCCCCCGGGCCTTGCTGGTCTGCTGGCCCAGTGCCGCACCGTCTTCGACATCAAGGCCGCCCTGGCTACTCTCCTCGACACCTCCGACCCCGCACACCCCTTGGCTCAGGAAGGCGGGCACATCGAAGACGGCGCCTTGGTTCACGGGCCGGTCACCGTGCAGCCGGGTGCGCGCATCGAGGCAGGCGCCCAGGTCATTGGCCCCGTGGTGGTAGGGGCCGGGGCCATCGTCGCCGCCGGAGCTCTCGTGCGCGACCACAGCATCATCGGCCCCGGCTGCCGGATCGGGTTCGGTGCGGAGATCACCCGCAGCCTGCTGATCGGGCACGTGTTCATGAAGCACCCCAGCTTCATCGGCGACTCGGTGATCGGACGGCGCGTCAACATCGGATCGTTCTGCTCCACCACCGCCCTGCGGTGCGACCGCGGACCGGTCGCCGAACCGGCCCTGGACGAGATCACGGTCACCCTCGACGGGCAGCGGATCGGCACCGGGCAGACGAAGTTCGGCGCCGTCATCGGCGATGAGGTGGCCCTGCCCGCCGGAACCGTGCTGGCTCCGGGCACGCTCATCGGCCCCGGTACGGTCCTTTACCCGCGCGATCACACCGGCGGCTTCCTGCCCGCCGGCTCCCGGATCCGGTGAGCGCGATGACCCTGACCCCTGTCTGCGCCGCACACGACACCGCCGTCCTGCGCGTGACCGGCGGCCACCGGCTGACCGGCCGGATCCCCGTCCAGGGCAGCAAGAACATCGCCCTGCACCTGTACGCCGCGGCGCTGCTGGCCGACACCCCCGTTCGCCTGACCGCCGCACCGGACATCATCGACACCCAGGTATGCGCCCAGATCCTTTCCCGCACCGGAGCCGCCGCCACCGCCGACAACGGCCGGTTCACCGTGACCCCGGCCACGACGGTTCGCCCGGTCATCGACGCCGACCTGGGCCACCGTGTGCGCACCACCGCTGTCCTGGCCGCCGCCGTCCTGGCTCGCGCCGGGCAAGTCGTCTTCCCCTACCCGGGCGGTGACGCCTTTTGCCCACGTCTGATCGACCGGCACCTGGCCGCCATGCAGGCCGCCGGCGCCCGCGTCACCGCCGACACCACCGGCATCCACGCCCGCGCCCCGCACGGGCTGCGCCCGTTCACCGTGGACGTGGCCACACCGTACGGACCCAGCCTGGGCGCCACGGTGACCGCCCTGCTGCTCGCCGCCCGCACACCGGGCACCAGCCGCATCACCCACCCGTCCGTTGAACCCGAAGTCACCGAGACCGCCCGCTTCCTCACCGAGCGCGGCGCCACCGTGCACGCCGACCAGGACGGCCTGCACGTCACCGGCAGCGACTGGATCGTCGGAGGGACGTTCGCGGTAGCCGGTGACCGCATCGAGGCCGCCACCATGATCACGATGGCTGCCGCCACCGGCGGCAGCATCACCCTCGACGGCATCAGCACCGCAGACCTCCCCCGCGGGCTCACCGACGTCTTCGCCGCCGCCGGCCTGAAGGTCGCCGACGGCGCGGACGGCGCCCTGCGCGCGCACCACCACGGCCTGCGCGCCGTGCAGATCGCCACCGGACCGCACCCCGGCGTTCCGACCGACACCGCACCCCAACTCGCCGCCCTGCTCACCCAGGCACGGGGCACCTCGCTGATCACCGAGCGGGTGTACCCCCGCCGCGACACGCACTGTGCGGGACTGCGCGCCCTCGGCGCCGACCTCACCTCCCGCGGCCCGGCCCTTCGCGTCCGCGGGCCCGTGCGCCTGCGAGCGGCGCAGGTGGCTGCCGGGGACATCCGTGCGGTGACCGCGCTGCTGATCGCCGCCCTCGCTGCCGATGGCACCTCTACGATCCGGGGAACTTTCCACCTCCGGCGCGGCTACGGCCACCTGCTGGCCAACCTCGCCACGCTGGGAGCCGACACCACCCTGACTACGGAGGCGCCCTGATGCCCGTACCGTTTCCCGCCGCCGACACCGCCCGCCTGCACGAGACTCTGACCGCCGTCGTCGACGACGGTGCCAGCCCCGGCGGCGTCGTCATCTGCGGCACCACCGACGGCCAGCAGCGCATCCTGACGGCCGGCACCGTCGCCCCCGAATGCGGCGACGCACCACCCACTGCCGAGACGGTCTACGACATCGCCTCCCTGACCAAGGTCGTCGCCACCTGGCCCCTGACCGGCCGCGCCCTCGATGCCGGGCTCTTGAACCTGGACGAGCCAGTGTGCGCCGCCCTGCCGCCGACGACCGGCGAAGCCCCCAGCGGCACCCCGACCATCCGGCAGCTGCTCACCCACACCTCCGGCCTGCGCGCCTCCACCCGCCTGGACCACTACCGAAACACCAACACCCCGCTGCACGAACTGCTGATGCGCGAACCACTGGAGACCGACCCCGGAACGCACCGCTACATCAACCGCGGCTACATCCTGCTCGGCCTGGCCCTGACCCACCTCCACCAGGTCCCCCTGGACATGATCGGCCACGAATTGTGGACCGGCCTGGGCATGCACCGCACCTGCTACGGCCCCGTCACCCGGTCCCAGAACGTCGCCCCGACCGAACAGCGCCTGCCCGGCGCCCCCCGGATCTGGGGCGCCGCCCACGACGACAACGCCGCCCTGATGGGCGGCATCGCCGGCCACGCAGGCGTCTTCTCCACCCCCGGCGACCTCGCCACCTACGCCCACGCCCTGATCACCGCCTACCAGGACGGCGGCGCACTGGGCGGCTGGCTGCGAGCCAGCCTGGTCCCGCACGCCCCGATCGAGCCGGGCCTCGACCGCGGCCTGTCCTGGGTCCTGGCCGACGGCGGCCGCACCGCCTACCACCACGGCTTCACCGGAACCAGCCTCTACCTGGCCCCCGACACCGGCCGCTACCTGGTCATCTGCACCAACGCCGTCTACCACGGCGCCGCCCGCACCCGCATCGCACCCTTGCGATCCCTCGCCCTCAAAACCATCTCCGCCATCTGACCCCGGGAGGGCCCCGATGAGTGAGCTGCTGGCCGACCACACCACCTTGCGCCTGGGCGGCCCCGCCGACCGGCTGCTCACCCACACCGACCCCGCCCACTGGATTGACCTTGCACGCGGCCTTCACACCCCGCCGTTCATCCTCGGCGGCGGCAGCAATACCCTCGCCGACGACGCCGGACACCCCGGCACCGCGGTGCGCATGGCGACCC
The DNA here is from genome assembly GCF_044329785.1 of Streptomyces sp. NPDC017529. Lineage (NCBI taxonomy): Bacteria > Bacillati > Actinomycetota > Actinomycetes > Kitasatosporales > Streptomycetaceae > Streptomyces > Streptomyces sp. NPDC017529. Next base: position 4,191 of record NZ_JBIRJY010000031.1, on the reverse strand, counting down.
GCGGCATCACCTTCCGCCGGTACGGGAACACCATCGTGGAAGTCACCGTGCAGGCAGGAGAACCGCTGGCCGATCTCGTCGCGCACTGCGTCCACGAGGGACTGTCCGGCATCGAGTACCTTGGCGGCATCCCCGGCACCACCGGCGCCGCCCCGGTGCAGAACACTGGCGCCTACGGCCAGCAGATATCCGACACCCTCGCCCACTTCACCGTCTACGACTGGCAGCAGCGCACGATCACCGAACTCCCACCCGAGCAGTGCGCATTCGGCTACCGCACCAGCACCTTCAAAGCCCGGCCCGGCCGCTGGACCATCCTCCAGCTCACGCTGCACCTGACCCGCGCCCAGCGCGCAGCACCAGTCACCAACCCCCACCTCGCCGACGCCCTCGGCACCCGTCCCGGTGCGCGTCCGCCCCTGGGGGAAGCCGCCGCAAGCGTTCTCGCCGACCGCTGCCGACGCGGCCTGAGCCTGCCCGACACCGGACCGGACGCACGACAGGCGGGTTCGGTCTTCCTCAACCCGCCCCTCACCCACGCCCAGGCCCACCTCGTCCGGACGGCCGGCGGGCCGGTCTACTGCGACGACTTCGGCACCCTTCGCACCAGCACCGGTTGGCTGCTCCAGCTGACCGGCCACCATCCTGGCAGGCAGATCACCCCCGGCGTACGCTGCTCAACTCGCCGTACCTTGACCTTGACCGCCCACCAAGGGGCAACCTCGTCCGCGTTCACCGCAGCGTTGCAAACGCTCGCTCGCCAGGTCCGGGAAGCCACCACCATCCACCTGCACCCTGAACCCGTGCGTCCCCCTGTTATGTGCACCGTGAACGACGCGCCCAAACGAGGAGGTTATGGCCGTACCACCCGTCATCGTGCATCAGCTGTCGCCGACTGGCGGCCGATGCGTCACCGTTGATGACGCTCCCTGAAAAAAAGCGGCCACCCCCTGCTCGGAGTACCCCACACCTGCTCAGTGGATCTCCCACCCGTGCGGCACCTGACTCGAACAAGCCCCACAAGGGGGCGGCAAGAACCGTCTCGCCAACCGCGGTACAGCTCTGATGAGTGAAACGGGCCGCAATGCGCGCGCACTGAGGCACGGCTACCCGGGTTCAGAGAGCGGAAACGATGTAATGCCGATGCCCTCGTAGGCACTTCGATGCATGATGAGACGACAACAACCGCCCGGCGGGACAGAGGACGTGGGCTGTGCGCAGACAGGTTTCGGAGCAGTTCGCCTTCTGGACGTGCCGCAGGCTGTTCGGGCCGATCCTTCCCTACGACAGGTGCTTCGGCTGCGGAGCCCTGCACATCCCGCCCAGCCAGGGGAATCCTCATAACGGCCGCTACGACTTCGCGGGGGAGGGCGTGGCCGTCGAGGTCGTGTCGATCGTCAACTCCTCCGCGCTGAGGAACTTCTCCTCGTGGAACAAGCGTCACCCCAGACCGATCGAGGGGGAACCGGCTGAGTTCGGACTGGCCCTGCCGTGGGTGATATCGGTGCCCGCCCGCACTCCCACCGGCCAATTGGACACGGTCCTGGAGGCAGTGCGTTTCATGGAGCGGGTCGGTATCCGCACAAACCGCACGTACGGATGCGGCGGTCGCCACTGCCCCGCTGGATCGGGCGGGCGGATATGCACGTTCTGCCAGGTCGCGCGCACCGTGACCTTCGACGCCTACGTGGACGACGAAGGACTACTCGCCTCCCGGAAGGGAAACGTGGTCGTCAGCGTGTCCGAGAGCCTGACCTCCCGGGGGCTGTCTGACCTGGTAGACGCGATCCTGGGTCTGCTCCGGCCGAGCACTCACGGGCAGAGAACAGACGTTCTGCGGAAACTCGACCTGGCCGAACGGCAGGGCAAAGGCCGACGGGCGGTGTGCTTCGTGCCGGATCTCTACTTCGCCCTCCGGCTCAACCTGTACCCGGACACCTGGAAGAAGCTAGGGACCTTCCCCTGGGACGCGATCCGCCCGGTCACCGACGTCGTAGTGGCGTCACCAGACTTTCACCGAGCCGTGGTCTTCTCGGACACTGCCCCCACCAGGCAGGTATCGGTACGCGACGCGGAAAAGGTGCCAGCCCAACGTACTCTCGGATGTCACTCCCGCCGATAGCACACGCCCAGCTCATTCCCTGACCGGGCGGCCTCTCGACACTGCGCGGCGCTCTTTGGAACTCCCCACTCCGTTGAATGTCGGACCAAGTGGGGCGACGAGTAGCCCTGGCCGTGCTCAATGGCCCTCATAACCGTGCGGGGGGCCGATCGAGATGGATGATGACGAGGGAGACCCGCAGGGCTGAGTAGGCATCCGTGCAGGCCGCGACCCTACCCGGGCCGGCGCCCGCACGGATGACGGGGCGGGGGTCAGCTGGGCTGGTCGCCGGTGTAGCGGTAGATCTCGCCGGCGGTGTTGAGGTGCCAGGCGGTGCCGTCGGCGCCGGCGGCGATGTCGGTGGCGGTGCCGGGGATCTTGATCCACGGGTTGCCGCCGCTGGCGTCGTTGTTGGTGTAGCGGTAGATGCTGCCGGCGGGGTCGACGCCCCAGACGTTGGTCCGGGAGCCCACCGCGATGCGCTTGAGGCTGCCGGAGACGCCCACCCACGGGTTCGCGCTGTTCTGGTCCCCGGTGTAGCGGTAGACCTGGTTGCCGCTGTTGACGCCCCACACGGTGCCGTCGGCCGCGGCACCGATGTCGCTCAGGCCCCCCGGGATCTTGGTCCAGGGGCTGGTGTCGTAGTTGGTGTACCTGTAGATGCCGCCGGCGGAGTCCACCCCCCACACGTTCGTCCGGGAGCCCGCGTCGATGCGGACCAGGCTGCCGGAGATGCCTTTCCACGGGTTCGCGCTGTCCTGGTCCCCGGTGTAGCGGAAAATCTGGTTGCCGCTGTTGACACCCCACACGGTGCCGTCGGAGCCCGCCCCGATGTCACTCAGCCCGCCGGGGATGTTCTGCCAGGGGGTGGCGTCGTAGTTGGTGTGCCGGTAGATGGCGCTCGCCGCGTTCACGCCCCACACCGTCGTCCGGGATCCCGCCGAGATCGCGGTCAGACCGCCCGCAACCCTCACCCAGTCCGCCATGCCGAACCGCCCTTCGTCGAACCGACTTGGGCTGCCATCCTGGGCCCGGAGCGGGACGGACGGAACGGGCGAACATTCGTTCTGATGTCAAACGAGACAGCGCATCCGCGTTTCATCCGTCCCGCCTGGGCGGGGGCCGGGCGGGAGCGGCCCGGCCGGGAGTATTTCGGCTCGAAACGACGTCCTACCCGGAGAGGATCGACATGAGAGCCGATCCGTGCCTTCCCCGGGGTAGACGGGCAAGCGCGGGCATGGAGGTACGCCGTTCCCGGCCCTGACCACTGCTCTGTGATGAGGCGCCGGAGCGGCACGGGCAGTCGAGTATTGGTCATGCCCCTGCATGGCGAAACTCCACAGGCGGGGATACCGCGGGGTTTCGACACCCATACAGGTGTACTGCCCAACAGTTGTCTTCAGCCGCCGGAGCGCGCGCCGACGTAGCGGGCCCAGACCTCGGCGCCTCCGTCTTTGGTGCCGTGGGCCTTGGCCTCGAACGCGCCTGCGGGCCGGAAGGCAGCGAGCTTGCCCGTACGCACCCGGTGGGCCTGGTTGGAGGCCCGGTTCATGGTGTCGTGGGTGTCGATGTGGGCCCAGTCACCGGGGCGGCCTCGCAGCGCCTGCGCGGTCTCGTGGGTCTCCTGACTGCGGTGGGGAACAGGCGGAGTGTCGAACCGTACGTGCATCAGGTTGTGTTTCTCCCCAGGGGTCGGTGGGTGGGGTGGCGGTCTCGGCAAGGTGCCGGATGCGGTTGGCTGCGCTCCATTGGCTGTCCGCCAGGTGTTCGCACAGCTCGTTGGAGAGGCGGGCGATCTCGGTCAGAACCGCGTCGAGGTGGGGCGGGGCCTGCGGGACGGGAATGGTGCCGGTGGTGTCAACCATGAACGTGCCCTGAGTCAGCGGTTGTTGCAGCGGCAGGTGTTAGTGATCAGGTTGAAGTAGCTGTCGCAGCTGTTGCACCAGGGGCCGGGTGCCGGGGCGGTGTCTTTGGTGCGGTCAGCTGTCATGGTGAGTCCTACCTTTCAAGCGTGGTTGCTCTGGTCATTCGTAAGATCGGAGGGCCCAGGGGCTCTGGGCATGGCTGTCATGGTTTCGACCCAGTTGATG
>NZ_JBIRJY010000030.1:0-64684 GCF_044329785.1 Streptomyces sp. NPDC017529 | reverse complement strand
CGGCTCGATCCACTTCGGATCATCTGCCGAGATCACCCCACCCATGCCCAACCAACGCGCCAACCGCACCACTGGTTACGGGACAACCTTTAGCGTTGGCTACGCGGGCCCCAAAAACTGGCTGGGTCGGCCTGACCAGGTGATCGACAGTTGTTCGCGGGCGCGTGTGGCGGAGACGAAGAGCAGCGACTGTTCACGGCGGAGGTCGGCGGCGTGCTGGAGGCGGTCCTCGGTCTCCGGGGTGAGGACGCTAGGCAGCGGCATGTGCTGGGCGCCGCCCCCGACGATGGCGACAGCCCGGTACTCGAGCCCCTTGATGCGGTGCATCGTCATGACGTGGACGCCTTCGTCGGGGCCGGGGACGCGATAGTCCTCGACCTTTACCGCGGCTAGCTCGGCGTCACGCAATGCCCGAACAGCGCTGTCGGCGATCGCGTGGGTTCGGGCCACGACCGCGATCTCGTGCGGCTTGATTCCTTCCTGCTGCCAGCCGTCGACGCGCTTGGCCAGCGCTGTCATCTCTTCGGACGGGGTGCGATAGCCGATGGTCTCAGGCCTGGCTCCCGCCAGGACGGAGCGGTATCCGCGCAGCTGCTCCGGGTTCCCGTCGAGGTCGTCGAACTTGGAGTCACCGAGCAGGTTCAGGGAGGCGGCGAGGATTTGCCGGGTGGTGCGGTAGTTGAGGGTCAGCCGCTTGGAGCGGCCACGGATCTTGATGCCGTGGGCACTCAGGGACGTCCGGTTGTCGTAGATCCGCTGGTGAGCGTCACCGACGATGAACAGGTCATCATCGCCGTCGGGGACCAGCGCGCGCAGCAGTTTCCAGTGGGCAGCGTGCAGGTCCTGGGCCTCGTCCACGACGATGTGCCGGTACGGCCGCTCTTCGTCGGACCAGCCGGAGGCGATCCGGGCTGCCTGAACGGCGAGCTGGGTGACGCCGGCGGCCTTTTCACGGTCGAGTCTGCGCTCGAATTCCTCGACGAGGGACCAGACCTGGGCGCGTTCGGGGCGGTTGAGGCGTCGTCCGCGCCCGGCGCGGCTGGCGGCGAAGTACTCGTCTCGGCTGCGGATGTCCTGGGCCAGCACCACCTGCTTCCACTCGGCATCGAGGAAGCGGCCGTCAAAGCGGGGCGTCTGCTGCTCCTGGGAGAGTTCGATCCAGCGGTTGAGGATCTCGCCGTCCTTGAGCCTGCTGGGCGCTTCCGCGCCGAAGGTCTCTTTCACGGTGCCGTAGGCGACCTTGTCGATGTTCCGTACATCGACCTTGGCCAGCAGTTGGGCGCCGCCGAGGTCCTTGAGCATGGACTTGAGCAGGTTGGCGAGGTTGGTGGTGAAGGTGGTGAGCAAGATGGCCTGGCCGGCGGGCAGGCGTTCGGCTAGGGCCTTGACGCGGTGCAGGGCCACGACTGTTTTGCCTGTTCCAGGCCCTCCGGTAACGCGGACGGAGCCCTTGTAGGGGGCCTTGCGCTCGGCCAGCGCGCGCTGTGCCGGGTGCAGGAAGATCCGCCAGGCGGACAGGGGCTCGGTGAGGATCCGCCCGAATTCGGCGAAGTCGCCGGTGACCACGAAGGCTTCCTTGGTGGCGGGGCGTTCGATCGCGGCCTCGTAGTCCTGGGTGTCGACTTCGTCGGCGGTGGCCGCGAGCGAACTGACCTGCTCCCAGACCTCTTCGACGGACATGCCGTCGGCGAGGCACAGGATCACGTCGCGAGCCAGCTTGGGCAGAGTCTCGACGATGCCGAGGACCGCGTCCTCGCTGCGGATCTCGCGGAGCGCCGGAACGATAGAGGTGTGGACGCCCAGTCGTTCGAAGTCAGCGTCGGACACGCTGGCGAACAGCGACGGGGTGCCGGGCGCGGTGTCGGCCTTCGGCTGTCCGCTGAGCGTGCCGTAGAGACTGCCGAGATTGATCAGTTCGATGCCGCCGGTGACCTTGTTGATGTCGAAGAGGATGTTCGCGGCGAAGTCGTAGGCGTCGTCGTGAGGCAGCACTGCGACCAGGTAGTAGATGCGGTCGGCATAGTGCATGAGCACGGCCCGGTAATTGTCGGTGACGCGTGCGGTGCGGACCCTCTTGTCCTTGGCGCCTTTCGGCGGCTTCAGGTTGAGGCCGTTGGAGTCCGGGTCGCGCTGCATCTTCATGATGAACTGCAGCACCTGCGGCTGGACGGAGCCGTCCAGCGCGTCATAGGACTTCCCGAAGACGTCCGCCATGATCACCTTGGCGCCGGACATCAGTTCCCCTCCAACTTCTTGATGAGCTCAGTTACATCCACGGCGCCAGCTTGGGCGACATACCATCCGTCGCGCGCGAAGAGGGCGTCTCGCCGCTCGTCCAGGTCGATGAAGACGGCGATCTTCTCGTCAGGCCAAGCGAGTTCGGCCTGCATCGCCTGGTCTCCGTACTCGAAACCGACTTCCGGCACGTCGATGCGTCCGTGGCGGGCTTCCTTGACGAGAGCGAGAAGGATGTCCTCGACCTGGGATGAGGCCCACTCGATCGCTTCGGTCCATGCCTGGGGCAGTGGCTGCGGCGCCCCTGCCTCTGTAGGCAACGCACTGGTCAGCAGAGCCACGGTATGCGGATCGATCTGGTCGCTGGTAGACACTGCGACCTGGTGGAAGGAGCGGGGGAGCTCGTCGCCAGCGGCGGGCTGCAGGAATTGGAGCAGGTTCGACCAGCGAAGCCAGTCCGTCCAGCGGCCCTTGTGCTCGCTGCTTGTGATGGCTTCGGCCCGGTCGTCGAGCACGGCCAGTGCGGACCACGCCCGCATGTCCGGTTGCTTGCTGCGCGGCTCAGGCCGACGGTCCAGCAGGCCGATGATCCGGGTCTGCCCTGTGGTGCGGGCGTCGAACGCGACGGCCTCTGCGGCCGAGGCCGAGGCTGACAGGCTCGCGCCGCGCAGTACGTCGGGAAGCACTCGTCCGGTCTCTTCGCGGTCCACCGGCTGGGGGCGCGCCGCTGCTCCGAAGCCGCTCAGCAGGCCGGCTGCCCGTCGAGCCCACTTGGCCCGATCGGGGTCGGCGAGGAACTCCAGCAGGGTCTCGACCGGGTTGCGCAGCACCGGGTCGAGGGTGTCGTCGGGGCGGGCCTGGCCGACCAGGCTTTGGTGGATCTGGCGGGCGAGCTGGAGTGCGTCATCTGTGTGAAGTGGCCTGGCATGGGCACGAACCTGCTGCCCTTCCGCCGCGCTGCCGACACCTGCTGCCCACGTCATGACGTCGTCCCAGGTCAGCTGCCACACCAACACGCCGTCCGCCCGGAGGGCCGCTCGCTTGGCAGCGTCGTCGGCGATGCGGTTGACCTTTTCACTCGCGTGGAAGCCGAAGCCGTCGAGAAAGACCGCCACCCGTTCAGCTGGGCCGTCGGTCCGCTCCAGGAGGAAGTCGGGTTCGCTGGGCACGGAGGTGTTCAACCGTACGTGGTCCCGCATGCGCCAGCGCGTGGCCGCATCACCGCGGGTGAAACGGAGTTCGTGCTCCACTCCGCCCTGGCCGGCCTTGGCGGCGACCGACCCGTCCTCCTCGTCTCTGCGGCCCCAGGTGATGAGGGTACGGACGAACCGGTCCTCCAGCTCGCTGTCGACCAGCTGGTCGATGCGTACGCCAGAGAGAGTGTCGACCGCTTCGACCGCCCAGTCCTTGAGAATCTCGTCCAGGAGTTCCTTCGCGATGCGCAGCGAGACGTGCGGATGTTCGCTGCTGGATACGAAGGGGAGAAGACAGCGGTGGCAGGGCGTGCGCTGCTCCTCCTTCTGGCAGGGGCAGTCCCGTAGCGCTGTCTGCGCGAGGGTCAGGACGCGGTGCAGCACCGCGGCGTCCGCCAGGTGCTCCAGGTAGCCGGTGCCGCCGGGCATCGAGTCGTGCAGGACGAGGAACCGTCGTCGCAGTTCCTGACTGTCGCCGGGCATGCTGTCGGTGACCACACGGATGTGGTCGGGAGCGCCGCCGAAGTGCTTGGTGATGCCGAGGAGCAGGGCCGCCTTAAAGGAGATGAGGCGGTCGGCGAGGTCCATCGTGGAGACGGGCAGCAGGATGCGCAGCGCCTGAGTGGTGAGCTCGTGGGCGAGCAGCAGCTTCTCCGTCGGCTCGTGCGCGACGCCGTCGTCGCGGTGTGAGCACCAGTACGCGTGCCGGGTGCCGATCCGCTGGGCCGAGGGGTCCCATGCCTGCGGGTGGGTGCCGCGCACCCCTCCGCATTCCAGGCACGTCTCGAAGCCGGAGACCTGGACGTCTTCTCCGCGGATCGCGTGGGTCGACCCGGGCGCGGCGGAGGGGCCGAGGTTGATCGTGCGGATCGTCGCCACGCGGGCGAACTCGACGCCGAAGGGAAGGCCGCTGCCAGAGCGGCGCCACGCCCTCAGCCCTTGCGGCTGATCCTTGTCGATGTCGACGAGCGTGACCACGTCGAACTGTTTCCGCTCGCGTTCGTCGCGCTCGTCGGTCAGCCGGGCGTCTTCGCGTCGCTCGCGGGCGAGGACCCGCTCGGGCACCAGCACCTTGTGTACGGCCCCTGGGTCGGCGATCTGCGGTGCCTTGCAGCGCGGGCAGGCGGTGATGTCGAGCCCGGTTTCCTCGGTGGCCACGAATCCGCATTCTGGGCAGAACCGCCACAGGGCGTACGCGTTCTCGCCGCCGCCGACACCGGTGCCGAGGTCCACGGTGCTGACGATGAACTTGTAGCCGTCGCTGTGGAAGATGTTGCCGGGGGCAAGTTCGGTCAGCGCGAGCCGGGAGCCGCGGCCGTAGTCGGTCGAGCTCTCGTCGAACTCCCCGTCGCTGTCCTTCCACCACAAGGTGGCGTCTAGGACGGTCGAGTCGTCGTGGAGGGTGTAGTTGGGCAGCAGGCCCAGCCGCACCAGGGCGTTGATCGAGTTCTCCGAGACGAGGGCGTCCCGGCGCTTGCGTACCGTCCGCTGCTCGGCGAAGAGCTGGCGCCGCTGCTTGTCGCGTTCGGGATCACCGGAAGCGGTCGACAGCGCGTCGAAGGCCCGGCCGATCTGCCGCATCCTCGAGCGCAGGGCAGCCACTCGCTTGTTCCACGCGCTGGCCGCGGCTCCGACGGCTTCCTCCAGGCCCTGGGCGGCGAAGTGCTGGACACCCTGGGCCGCGGCCGGGGTCATCGCGGGGAACAGAGCGATGAATGCGGCGGACAGCTGGGCATGGCGGATGCCCGCGACGTCGAGGAAGCGCCTGAACCACCCGTCCTCGGCCAGGCCATGTCCGAAGAGCTCGCCAATGCGCGGCGGCATGGGGCGTTCAGGGATCGCCGTGCCTTCCCACAGGCTGCGGTCCGCGGCGCGGTCGAAGAGGAAGGCCAGGTACTGGCGGCGCAGGATCTCCGAGGCGTCCAAGTAACAGTCCGGCGGGATGATCCGGCCCGCCAGCATCTGCTCCGGAACGTGCAGGTAGTAGTGGCTTCGGGCGCCTCGCGGTACGAAGGTGACGGTGAGCGAGTTGCCGGTGCTGCGGCCCGCCCGGCCGATCCGCTGCGCGTAGTTGGCAGGTGCGGGCGGCATGGAGGCAAGAAGTACGGCAGACAAGTCGCCGATGTCGATGCCGAGTTCAAGGGTGGGCGTGCAGGTGAGAACGTTCGGGTCGAAAGCCGAGGCCCGGTTCTTGAAGGCAGCTTCGACATGCTCACGCCGCTCACGGCTGAGAGCGCCGGTGTGTTCAGCGGTCAGTACGTCGCCTGGACGGTCGATGGTGTACAGGTGCCGGTAGTAGTCGGCGGTGTAGTCGCGGTCGTCCTCCACGAAGTGGCCCGAGCAGTGGAATCGCAGGCACGCGGTGCCCAGCCAGTCCGAGCGGCGGCTCGGTGGCACGGTCTGCCGCCAGGTGCAGGTGTCGCAGCGCACTCCGCACGCGTTCACGCCGTCTTCCCCGCTCGGTGCGGCAGTGTCGTCGATGCGGTGTATGAGGACGTTGCGGGGCTTGAGCGCGTAGACGAGCGCGCCGCCCTCGGCGTGGTAGGTGGCCAGGATGTCGCGCTGGGCGAGCAGCTTCATGGCGAGCTCGGCGACCGCGCGTGCCTCGCGCCGGTCGCAGCCCAGCGAACGGTGACCCCAGTCCGCGAACCAGGTGTTGTCGCGGGTCAGGGAGTCGAAGCCGGTGGTGCGGGTGCCGCCCGACACGGGGAAAGCGGGGGCGGCGAGGCCCCTGGGGAAGGCAGGCATGCCGGTGGGACGGCCGCCCCAGACCGGCCAGCGCCTTGCGCCGGCCTGCCGGATGTACTCCTGCAGCCAGGGGTGATACAGCGCCCCGCGGAGGCGGAGTCGCTCGGCCAGGCCGCGCAGGAATACCGCGTACGCCCCGTCGTCTGGCAGCAGTGAAATCTGCCCGGGCAGGCGTTGGTGCCGCTCCCGCAGTTCGGCGCAGAGCGCGGGCAGATCCTTGAGGTCGACCTCCGCGGCAGCGGTTCGGGTCAGCTCCAGGGTGCGGCCCAGGCGGGAGCGCAGACCGAACTCCATGAGGGTCTGGAAGACCATACGGCTCTGTAGCATGTCCGCGCCGGCATCGCTGAAGTCCTCTGTTTCGTCGAGGAGGGTGAGGATGTCCGGGTTCTCTCGTAGATCGGGCGGGACGATGGAGGCGAGTTCGCTGCGCTTGCCCGCGCCTGCGGCCGTCACGACAGCCTCGGCGGCGTCAGCAGCGAGATCATGTACAGCGACAGGCCGGCCCGCGGCGAGGTGCTTGGTCAGCAGCCCGCGGAAGGTGAAGCCGAAACTGCGGTTGGCGATGAACGCGGCGCGGTGGGTGGCGTCCTGCACCGAGTCGGTGAACACGAGCAGCTTCCGCTCGTCGCCGGCGAGTCCCCGGTCGGAGAAGAGCTGCGTGGTGGTGACCGAGGCGAGAGTGGCGGTGCCGGCACCGAGGAAGCGCATGCCGTCGTCGAGACCACACGAAGGGCACTCCTCGTCAGGGGCCGCGGGCAACGGCCCATGGGGCGTGATGACCGCGACGGTGTCCTCGGTCGGGTTGGTCGTCAGCCGCTCATTCTCGGCGTGCAGGTGCAGTACGGGGTACTCGTCCGGGCGAGCCCGCAGCATCCAGCGCACGGCCCGCTTCTTCTGCGCCGAAGCCTTGTAGATTTCCAGAGTGTTCGTCTTGAGCTGCTGCCACTCCAGTTCCGTAGACAACGCAGCCCAGCCGGACCGCCCGCAATGACGGCAGTACACGGCAGGAAGATGCCGCCGGTAGGGCGGCCCCACAGGGCGACGCGACGCATCGGTCCGCTCTCCGCCTTCCCCGGCGCTGTCGACCTCCGCCGGCTGATAGATCGCGAGGTTGGCGGGGTTCGGCCGGGAGTCTCCGGTCGGCCCGTCATCGTCGTACCAGCGGAAGTGGGGCTCGGCGGTCGCCGCGCGGATGACGCGGCGGACCTCACGCACCCAAAGCTGGGCCTCAACCCGCAGGAAAGGACCGGGCTTTCCCGTCACGGGGTGCGGTGTGCGGGCATGGGAGATCAGTGCGAGGATCCGGGCGAAGGCGAGCTCAACAAGCCGAGGGTCGCTGCGCGCTGCCTCATCCCAGGCCGGTCCGCCACCGCGTTGGGCGAACTCGCGGGCGATGTCGGGGATGGTGACGGGGTTGCTCCCGGCGACGTCGAGGATCGCCTTGACCAGGATGTGCTGCTTGAGCTTGGCGCCGATCTGAACCGGATCGCTGAGGGGCTGGCCGAGCATGAGCCGGGCCAGGTCTGCGAGCGCCGACTCGTCGTCCAAGGGGTCGGGCAGCGCCGCCAGAGCCGCAGGGGCCGGCGAGGGGAGCAGGAAGTCGGGGTCGGTGACGACCTCTCCGGGCAGCAGACGGTTCTCGCCGACGAGCGCGGCGTCGGGAAACGGTGTCCCGAAGACCTTCTCCGCGAACTCCCGAAGCAGCTCACGATCGGATCTCTCAGGCCCATCCAGGGCCAGGGACGAGGAGTCGCTGGGCATTCCCCCGCCGAGCGTCGCCGACGTCGCCACGGGCGTGATGTCGCCGAGGAGACGTCCCTCACGGGCTGCCCCCGTGGCTGCGCCGAGGCGGCGCAACAGCATCGCCACGTCGGTGCCCTGGGCGCCGTCATAGGTGTGGAACTCGTCGAGGACGACGAAGGAGAGGGAGTCCGATTTCCAGAGCGGGGCATCCGGAATCCGCTGGAGCAGCAGGTCCAGCATCTTGTAGTTGGTGAGCAGGATGTCCGGCGGGTCGGCACGGATCGCCTCCCGATCGGTGATCAGGTGCTTGATGGTGGGATCGCCTGCGAGGGACGTCGCACCGGTGTCGCGGCCGTACGAGCCCGGCTCGTTCTCGTCCTCGTTCGACGCTGAACGCGGGCCGGAGGCACCGCCGATGTAGATGCCGGCCGTGACGTCCTTCAGCGCCGCTTCGGTACCGAGGAAGTCATCGATGCGGCGGGCCTGGTCATCGGCCAGGGCGTTCATCGGGTACAGCAGCAGGGCCTTGACACCCCGCTGTCCTGCGGCGCGGGCACGAGCGCAGTGGTCCAGGATCGGTACGAGGAACGACTCGGTCTTACCGGATCCGGTGCCGGTGGTGACGATGGTTGGTTCCGGCTGACGCCCACCCTTCGAGGACAGCCGCTGCCAGGCCGCGGCCTGGTGTGTGTATGGCGTGAAGTCCTTCGGGCTCCAGTCGAGCGTGGCCTCCCAGCCGGAGGGAGCCTCCCGGAAGGGAGTGCGCACCCGCAGATACGGCCCGCGGAAGAGCCGGCTCTCCGGCCGCTCGAGGAACGCGTCGAGTTCGTCGCGCACGTCGTCATCGGCGAGTGCAAAGCTCGTCGTCAGGTAGGTGGCGAGGGCACGGCGAAGGTCTTCGGCGACCAGAGAGGGCAGCATGACGGCGTCTTACCTGCTTTCTGCCGGAACGTCGGCAAGGACCTGCGCGGCTTCGGCGGCGCCGAGGAGGTTGCCGTGATCCCCATGCTCGGCCGCGTACGCGGCATAATCTCCGTACTCGCCAGCAAGCAGCCGCGCGGTGAAGACCGCGTGAGCCCGGGTCATCTCGGCTTCACGGTCAGGCTTCACCCAGCCTGCGGGAATTTCTGGCGTTGGGTCGCCTGACAGCGCTGCCTTGCGCCACGCGCGCGCAAAGGTAATCTCCTCATCGCTTTGGCGCGCGCCTAGATTGTCCTTAGAGGCCCCAATCTTGTGTCCATCAGGTCCGAAGAACATCTCCCACTCGTACTTCCGCAGGGTGCCGAACTGTGATTCATAGAGAGCGCAGAGTTGCTGGGCGCTTAGTCCGAGCATCACGGCAACGAGAGCATCAATCTCTACCATCGCCATTCGGCGCTCGTAATCGGACCTAAGCGGAACATTCGTTGTCCAGGTGCGGGCGACGTTCTGGATTGATTGCCCCTCGACTGCGGCATTGGTCCATCGGTCATCTGCCCATTCTGGACAGAATACATTGGTCCACAAGTCAGAGTATTCTCGCGTTAGGCAGTTCAAGCGCAGCGTTCGCAACAGCAGTGGTGTGATGAGCGGGTGATCCAGTGGGGCAGGGAGCTGATTCACCAGGTCGGTTTGAAGGTCATCCTTACCCATGAGCTTGACTTGATAGTCGAGAGGAATGCTGGCCCAGAGGCCGGCAATAGCGGCAGTCTCTCTATTCCCTTGCATTGCAAGGGAATAGACGCCATGTACGTGACTGGTGCCGGGTGGAATCAGGATCGCCTGCAATGTGCGCTCAGTTACGGAATCGACTCGGCGGCGCCATGCTACCCGAAAATAATCGACAGGGCGCCCTTCTGCCCAATCCTCATGTGCGGCGGAAAACTCCTCCTCGGAAACCCCTGGGATGAAGTTTGTGCGAGGAGCTGCCACCTCAGGAAGGCTCTCCAGGTCTACTGAGGAGTAATCCTTGTATGACTTGCAGCCGAAATTAGCCTGCTTGAAAAATGGGTTGGCAGGGCCGAGGTGCGGCCCCTGCAGGATTGCTTTGCCCAGGGAGTCGGGGACCTGGGTAACACTCCTAATTACATGATTATCCTTGGCCTTCTTTTCGTAAAGCCCAAACGTCCACTCGAAGGGATGGTTGTCCAGCCGCTCTGAAAAGGAAGCAAGGAGTTCAATGGCTCCGTTATCCGGAACTGTCAATGGGCGAAGCATTCTGGATTGGCGGGGCGGCGTGGCCGTTCCATCGGCAAGCTTGACCCAGGCAGATAGGACAGACTCATTCACCAATACCACGCGCTGCTTGTGGGGGCGAATGTCCCAGTCCCCCGATTCGAATCGGCGCCCGGGAATATCGCCAGAGCCGTCATGTGTGATTGAGTTGTCAGCTGTTGACGGATGAAGAAGTCCGGCAATGTTGATGAACGAGACATCGCGCTTGGCGCCGTAGATATTGACGCCGTACTCTCGCGTGTTAAGAATCTCGAATAGCTTCAGTTCATTCCGGAACTGAAAATGCCGCCTCAAGCGGGAGTATGTAAGCTCCCGTACTCGACCGCCCCGAACCGCCCCGAAGTGCGATTCTAGGTGAATCAGGCCGGAAATTCCTGCGGGTGCACTGTTGTGCCAAACCCTATCCATGAAATTGACGTAAAGGTTTGTCTTGAGCGCGGAGACGTCAGCGTATTCAATGGGGGATCCGAGGAATTCAGACATGCCTGACCATGCGCTCACCTCTGCCATGTAAGAACGAAGGGAATTCTCGCTGGAGAGCAGGTTCTTTCGACGAGCAAGCTTTACCTCATTGGTTGTCTTCTCGTTTAGTCCGAACCATGCGTCTTGCTCGGCAAGCGCTACGTGATCTTTCCACTCAAGGACAACCCAAGGAGGATTCCCCACCTGCAGATCGAATCCTCCTCGCTCGAAGACATGCGCAAACTCGAGTTCCCAGTGGAAAAAACCCTCCCGTTGGGCAATTGCATCTACCTCGCTGAGCCAAGGGAAACGCACTGCCACGGTAGGCATGTCGATACACTGACTCAGTGTGCGGTCAAGCTCGTCGTCCAATGCAAGCTGCTCAAAGTCGCCTGTGTCCGCGAACAATCCAAGCTCATCGTCCAGCCCCGCCCCAGCGCCGCGCTTTGTCGACTTGGCCTTGGCCTTGGCCGGAGGAACGCCCAGCACCGACTCGCAGAAGTTCAGCCACTCATCGAGTGCGGGCGGTTTCGGAGTGTGCGGCTGGCTTACCGGCCAATACCACAGCGCACACCATGCGTCCATGACGAGCTTCAGTCGTCCGCGCGGAGACCCCGGCTGCAGAAGTGCCCTTTCTACTTGCTCGCGCGACACGGCCCCCGACGATCTGGGGAGAGGTCTGTTCTCGTCGACTTCCCACACAGCGATATCGCGACGGATTTCCCGTTCTGACACCACGAGTCGGCGCCTCGCCAGTTCCCACAACCGTTCGGCGCGAGTCGCCAAGGCCAGTAGGCGCTTCGTCTGAGAAATAGACGGAGTTCCCGTGACCTTCTTGCGCCAGTCTGTGAGGCGATCGCGTTCCTCCCTGGCCAATTCCTTGGCCTGCTCGGCGTCTGCAACCGACCCCCACCCGCGAGTTGGAAGCAGGAAATGGTGAATCTCCTCACCTGCCTGGTGGGTGGTGCCATCGATGCTCTCTCGCAGGGGCCGATGTGTCGGCGCCGTGGTCAGCCATGCCTTTCGCTTCAGAGTCGAGGCGTCGTATACCGCATGTCGTGCGCCAATGAGTGAGTTGCCTCGCCGCAGGTGCAGGCCGAACCAGGGGGCCTTGAGACCTTCGTGCATCGCGTTAAGCCACAGAGATACCTCGGCCAGCTCCACCGCCGTGTGGTTGAGGTCCACGCCGTAGCAATTGTGGAGGGCCAGGTACGCCTTGACCTTTTGCAGCTCTGCCTCGTACTGGTCCGGCGGCAGCTGCATGTCCTGGCCGCGCTCCACCGAGAGCTCATTCATGCGGCGGCGCAGGTACTCGGCAGCGAGCTGATTGATGGCCTCGTTGAGGAACGCTCCCGAACCGAGGGCCGGCTCGCACACCACCAGGTCCAGGATGTCGCGAGCCTGCGTGATCTCGCCATCCTGGTCGAGCAGCTCGGCCAGTGCGTGTTTGACCGTGCTACGGGTGAGCACCTCGGGGGTGTAGTACGAGGCGGAGCGCTGTCGCTCGCGGCCGGAGAGGCGGTAGACGAAGGAGCCTTTCTTGTGCTCGACCCGCCTGGGTACGCCTGTGATCTCGTCGGGGCGCTTGACGAAGACCTCGTCGTCGTAGTTGTCGGCTTCGCGCTGGGGGACGACCCATGTGCCGGCCAGCCCGTCCGAGTCCGGCTTGGCTACCTCGTACAGGTCCTCGGAAGCGAAGAAGCCGGTGTACGACATCAGGCCCTCGTACACCGCGCCGAGTTGGTTGATGCCGAGCTGGGCGTAGGAGATGAAGCCTTTGCCGGTGCCGTGGCTGAGCATTAGGCGGTTCAGCACTCGCCACAGCACCTTGTTGCGCAGCCGGGTGTCGACGCGCTGGCCGTCGATGCGTACCGATCCGATCAGCGGCGTGGCATCGGCGTGGAACAGGTCACTGCGCAGGGACTCGAAGCGGATGCCGTCCGCGTCCGATCCGGTGTCGCTCGGCTTCTGCTCTTCCAGGGTGCGGTGCCCCTGGTCGACGAGACGGAACAGCAGATCCAGCGACTCGTGGAAGTGGAAGCCGTCTTGAGCCTCGTACGGAAGGTCGTACGAGACGAGTTCACCAAGTCGGCCGAGCCCGTAGCCGTCCTGGTAGGCGTCGTCCTTGCTGGGCAGGATGCCCAGTTCTGGTCGGGCTTCCGCGTACAACAGGAACAGAATGCGATATAGGTAGCGCAGTGATTCGCGGGTGAGCCGGTTGGCGAGTTCGGTGCTGTCGCCGAGCTCGGAGGGGTCGCCATCCTGATCGTGGATGCGGTCCAGGATCTCCTGGGCGATCAGTTCGACGGACTGTCGCAGGCCCTCCCGCAGCTCTTTGGAGACGCCGACGGCGTGTTTGCGACCCTTGTCGACGAGGCTGTCCAGAAATCCAGCGGCTCCGCCTTCTGTCAGCAGGGACTCCGCGCCGAACAGGGCCGAGACGGCTTCAAGTTCGCCGCCGTCGGCGGCCAGGTTGCGATCAAGCGCGGCGTCGATGCTGACGCCCAGGAATCGGCCCTCGTGCCATGCGGTGCGGTCGGCGAGCAGCACGGCACCGCCGGCGAGCAGGAGTACGAACCTGGGCGCGTAGGCGTCCTCACTACCGAAGAGGAAGGTGACGGCGTCCGCCGCGCTGGTGATCTCGTTTCGGCCGTCGAGGGCGATGGGCGCGAGCAGCTGCGCGCCGCCGTCTTCGACGTCGGAGGCGACGAGTTCGGCATCTGTGCTCCAGGTGACGTCCAGCGCGATCAGCTCGACACCCCCAGGCCCCTTCACAGCGAAAGCGACGGGGACTTCTCTGGGCTTGTCGCTGTGCATGACCTCGAAGACACCCCGCTGGACCCTGGTGTGGGTGTCGTCCTCGCGCTTTGGAGGCTCATCTCCACGGGGAATGTATGCGAGCGCGGCGAGCAGAGCATCGTTGAGCTTGCGCAGCTCGGATCCGCCAAAGTCGTCCTTCTCGGTGATGCGGACCTTGGCCTTGAAGTAGTCGCGGCCCAGGTTCCTCACGCCTGAGCGGGAGGTGGGCGCTCCGGCCCGGTCCGCTGCCGTCCAGCGCTTGCGCAGGTCAGCGAGGTCCTTGGCGAAGAGCTCGGCGAGGTAGTGGGTGGAGATGTACTCACCGCGGTTGATGATCGCTTCGAATGCCACGGTGGTCACGCATCCTTCTGGGCATTGGCTGCGGCGGCGGGGACGAGGACCCCGATCACGCGGATCATGGAATCGCCCTGGGTGGCGAGCTGCTCGATCAGTTGCTCGACCTCTATTGCGGTGGTCTCGACCCGCTGTTCCTCATGCTCGCGTCGGATGCCGAGGGTGAGCTGCTCGAACGTCGACTGGCTCGCCTTGCGCCAGGCTGCCAAGCGCTTCTCATACTCAGCCAGTTGCTCGATCAGCGGTTCTTCCTGGCTGCTACGTAGTGTGAGCAAGTGCTGCCGTGTGGCCTCGACCGCCCGTGGCACCAGGGCACGCAGGGCATCGATGTCTCCTGCGAAGGGCCGGTTCAGCATCTTCGGCTTCACGCCGGCGCGCTCCAGGACACCGACCAGATCGTCATCGAACACGGGGCTGCCGTGCTCCAGTCCGGTCACGCAGGACCAGGCGAGGACTGTCGGGTGGCCCTTGGCGTTGGAGTACATGCCCTGCATCAGGAACACCGGCCCAGGGACCTCGGCCGTGATGACGGGCGCGGCGTTGCGGGTGAGCCGGACCAGGACCTTGTCGGTGAGCCACTCCACCACCGGATGCTGGTCGGTGAGGTAACTGACGTCGGGCCAGCCCGAAGTCTCGCGCCGCTCCTGCTTCGTGATCGCGCCCTTGGTCCTCTCTCCGCTGCGCTCGCGGGCGCGGTCCAGGCGCTGCTGAGCGAACCCGGGATCGAAGGTGACTCTGAGCTTGTCGAGCACTCCGCGCTCGTCCAGGTAAGTCTGCGGGAGGACGAGGAGGCGCCGCTGCAGTTCGCGGTCCGGGGCGAAGGAGAGCATCTCGGGATAGTCCTTGTCCCACGCCTTCCCGATCTTCTCCTCGGGGTTGCCGTAGACCTCGTCGAGTGCCTCCTCGACGAAGGCCCGTGTCGAGGCGAACAACTGCGGTACGCGGTAGTGGGCCCCCGATCCGTCGACGGTGTGGTGGGCCATGAAGAGGTTGAAGGGGTCGATCGGCTCTGCGGGGACGATCTCGTCGAACATCCTCCCGTCCGCGAGTCCCGACTTAATCGCGGTCTCCTCCGCCTCCTCGTCACGCAGCCCAAGGATGGAGGCGGCCTCACCGAGCGTGCGGTGGACCTCGTCCTCGCGCTCCAGCAGCCGCCGGGAGACCAGCCGGTCCGCGGAGGGCACCTCTGGGTCCTCGTCCTGGCGGACCAGGAGCAACGCGCGGACCTCTGGGGACGTCTGCTGGCCGTATCGGTCGATACGGCCGTTGCGCTGCTCGATGGTGATCAGAGACCAGGGCAAGTCGTAGTGGATCATCTGGTGGCACTGGCGGTGCAGGTTGACGCCCTCAGAGGCGATGTCACCTGTGAGCAGGACGCGCAGCTCGCTGTCCGCCAGGCCGAAGTCCTTCACGGTCCGCTGCTGCTCGTCGTCGGGTCGGCCGCCGTGCAGCTGGCGGATCGCCCCGCGCCCGTTCTCCTCGCTCGCCTCGAAGCCCAGCTGACCGGGCAGGGCCTCATGGAGCATCTGCAAGGTGGCCCGGCGCTCGGAGAAGACGACGACGCGAGTGTCGGACCCCGGCCCGATCCCCATGTCCTTCAGCTCGTCGACCAGGCGGCGGAACTTGGCCGCATCCTCCACCCTGGCCTCGCCGACGAGCTGGCTCAACCGTGCCAGCGCCGAGCGCTCTGCGGCCCGCTGCGCTCTCTTCTCCGGGTGTTTCCGTACGTCCTCGTCGATGCGCTCGATCCGGTTCTCGACCGTCTCGGCCAACGCTTTGTGCGAGGAGAGGAACGCTTTCAGGAGCGTGTACGGGAACAGCCGGGCGCCCTTGCCGCTCACCGGGGCCGACTGGCCTGCTTCCGGCCTGATCCAGACGTCGTACAGCTCCTCGAAGATCTTCTGTTCCGTAGGGCTCGCGACACAGTCGAAGGCCACGGGCGGCTTGCGGGTGGCCCACTTGTGGCCGATCTCCGACGAGACGTCGGGGGACATCTTGTGCCGACGGACGTACAGGTGGTCGAGCTGTGTCTCGTCGTAGTCGCTGGTGTCAGGGATGGCGGTCGGGTCGAGCAGGCTCAGCAGTTCACCGAACGACTCACGCTGACCGTTATGTGGTGTGGCGCTGGCCAGGATCAGTGCGTCGGTCCTCGGGGCGAGCAGCCCTGCGAGCCGGTTGTTCTTGGTCCCGGTGTTGATCAGCTTGTGTGACTCGTCGATGACGACGGCGTCCCAGGTGACCTGCATGAGGTGGCTGCGCCAGCGGTCAGAGCGCAAGGTGTCGATGGAGATGATCGCGCGCTTGTAGTACGAGAAGGGGTTGCGGCCGGCCGGGATGTTCTGGCGGATGCGCTCGATGCCGGTCGAGTCCAGGCGTACGAGGGGGATCGCGAAACGCGTCCACAGCTCGTGCTGGAACTGCTCCAGGATGTGCTTGGGCGTGACGACGAGGATGCGCTCGCCCCTGCCCCGGCGGATGAGCTCCGAAAGCAGTAGCCCGATCTCCAGGGTCTTGCCCAGTCCGACTGCGTCGGCGATGAGCAGTCGGGGGCGCAGGCCGCGCAGGGCCGCCCTGGCGGGCTCGCGCTGGTAGGCGAGGTTGTCGAGGAGGTGTGTGCCGACGGTGGCGAGTCGTTGTTCGGACAGGGGGAGCGGGGTCTTGCGGATCAGTGCGTCGATGAAGAGCCGGGAGCGGCGGCACTCCGGGGAATCGTCGACGACGAGATCGGTGTCCTCGGGTCGCAGAGGGGTGACCTGGTCCAGGGATTCGTGGGCGAAGAACACAGCTCGCTGGTCGCGTACGAGCGGGGAGATACCGCGGACATCCAGGCGTGTACCGTCGTGCGAGGTCTCGGACACTTCGATGACCAGCCAGTCCTCGTCCCGTGCGCGGACCTGCATGCCCGCGGCGAACTTGGCTGTGCCTGCGGAGCTGGTCACCGGTTTCTCTCCTTCGATCACTGTCTACTGCCTTGTCGTGCTCTACTGCCTATCCCGCTGCGCGCCCGGCGGAATCAGCCGCCGAAGTCAGACCGCCCGTCGCGGATCTTTCCGCGCCAACGGTCAGCCCATGACACCCCCCCTCCACTGGACGCGCCGGCGACGGCAGGTTCCGCGGGCGAGACCTCGTCCCCGAGCTCCGGACCCGCAAGACCCTCCTGAGCCGACACTGGCTCAGGAGGATCCGGCGGCACCGGAGGCGCACCTTCCACCTGCAGGACGTCCGTGAGGAACGCGCCAGGCAGCGGCGGGTAATGCGGACTACTGACCGGCACGGCGTGCTCGAGCAACCGGTCCATGGCTGCCTCCAGCACACTGTGGGCGGTCGGCCGGTCCTCCGGAGAGTAGGACAAGGCACTGACAATCAGTCTTCGCAGGCTCTCGGGCAGGCCCGAGAGATCGGGAGGAACGTCCAGTATCCGCTGTACCGGAATATCGGCGTAAAACGGGGGGTGCCCAGTCGCCGCATGCACGAGCGTCGCGCCCAGGCTGTACACGTCCGCGGCTTCGCTCGCCTTGCGGGAGTCCATGGCCTGCTCCGGCGCCATGTACACCAGGGTGCCGACCGGCGTGTCGCCGGATGTCAGGCCGGTCGCACCTCCGACATGGCAGACGCCGAAGTCGATCACACGAGTGCCCTGTGTGGTGACCAGCACGTTGCTGGGCTTCAGGTCGCGGTGGAGAAGCCGGACAGAGTGGATGTGAATCAGAGCATCGGACAGACTCGCGGCCAGCCACCATGCCCCGAGCTCACTCACGGCGCCATGCTGGTTCAGCAATACATCGAGCGAGGGCGCGTGGACGTACTCGGTGGCGATCCAGGGCTGCTCAGCGTCCGGGGCGGCGTCCACGAGCGCCGCGGTGTGGAATCCGCCGACACGCCGGATCGCCTCCAGCTCCTGGGCGAACCGCTGACGGAAGTACGGCTGGTCTGCCAGCGCCGGCTTGATTACCTTGATCGCCACGGGGCGGGGGCTGCGGTATCCGAGGTAAACGACGCCCATGGCGCCCTGGCCGAGACGCTGGGTCAACCGGAAGCCCGCGATTTCTCGGGGGTCGTTCTCCCGCAGCGGCTCGAACACCATCGTCCCCCGTTCCGCGACCGGGCAGATGAAGGTGAATGCGCCGGACGCGATGCGTCACACGTCAACAACGCTGAGGTTATCAGCGTCACGGGCTACCTCTTGTGCCTCGCTGGATCTTCTCCGTGACTCATATGACCAAAATCGGCCAAGAGTGTGTCGGCGACCGCCTCCTCGTAGACAGCACGGTTCTCCCTTTCCATTACCTCGGCGAGCTCTGACTCCCAGCAGGTGTGCTGCCGCCTTCCGCTCAGCCGGACATGCTCGCTGTCGGCGCGAACGCCGCTGAGGTAGTCCGCAGCACTCATTCGCCAGGGTTTGGCGTGATAGCGGACACGGAGCTGATTCGTCATGTCGATGCCAGTTGAAGTCCCCGTGGTAAAGCAAAGTGCCACCGGCTCCAACGACCAACCGCGCGAGTCGGTGAAAGGCGGTCGAGGGGCGTCCCTCGGTGCAGATCAGCGGCGGGTCGCTGGCGCCGAGCTCACCAGCGGCGCGACGGAGCACGGCCGGATTCTCGCAGACGTACACCGTTGGCAGGTTCACGGTGATCGGAAGGGTCATGAGCTGGTGGAGGGTGATGTGGAATGGAGTGCCGTAGTGGGCGGCGTCGGTGAGCCACTGGCCCAGCCCCTGGCCGGTCGCGGGAAGGTTCAGGACGAGGACACGGCTGGCCAGGTCGTCGACGATGACGTCGAAGGCGTCCCACAACTCGCGCCGAGTCTCGGCCCCTGATCCGAGTGGGACTCGGCGAGCCGTGGCCAGGGCGCGCAGGACCAGTGTCGGCAGAGAGCCGCGGTCGGGGTTGAGGGCCTTGGCGTCCCCTGTGGTGGCGTCGGTCAAGACGGGCAGCATGATCGGTGGAGTGTCGCTTGGCCGGTTGTGTAGGTGCATCCAGGATGCGGACGGCCTGGCTGAAGAGGTGGGTGTCCTTCTTGTTGATCAGTGCGGTGATCGTGCCGTCGGATGCGAGGCCGGCCAGCCACTGCCGGTACCAGGCATGCTCGGCATGCAATGGGCTGGCCTCGCCCTCAGCAACGATCCTCTGCCGGGCCCGATCGAGTACGGTCCGCTCATCGGCCCGAAAGCGCAGCTCGGGGCCGATACGTTCCAGGACGTCGCGGAGCGACATGCCCGTGACGTACGGACGCTCTCCTCCAACGCTTCGAGGGGGAGGCTGATGCGGCGGACATCAGCCGACTGGTGCGTACCGGTGATGCCGATGACAGCAGTGCGTTCGGCCGAGGTCGGGTTGGCCAGGCCGATGGAGCCCTTGGCCTCGCCGCCGTTGCGCTCGAGCGAGCGCCGGGCAGCAGCCAGGGGCCAGCGGAACTCGGGGGCCCGGTAGCGCTCGTATGCCTTTGTCGACCTGGTCATTCTGTCTCCTCGACTTTGTCGTTCATCGGCTCGTCCTCGGAGACGTCCGCGAGCAGTCCTGCCCCCGCGGGAACGTGTCGGCGGGGCGTGAGGCCAAGGAGTTCGGCGGCAAGATCGTCGGATCCGGGGTACTCGAGGTCATCGAGGATCGGTTCGCCGTCCCAGACCAGCAGCATGGTGGAGACGGTGTGGGCCGCCTCGTCGTGCTTCATGTCGTAGTGGGAGATCTGCGGCACGTCAGGGTAGGTGATCCACAGGTCGTAGCCCGTCATGAAGAGGTCGAGGTCGAACTTGGCCGCGAGGGCGAGCAGGTCGGGGCGGTACTTCTCGTCGATGCCGGCGAAAGCCTCGTCGAGGGCGATCAGCCGCGGTCAGGTGGGGTATGCGGAGCTGTACTGCGCGTGGGCGGCTGCGAAGAGCGGCAAATGGATGGGGGCCGATTTCTTGCCGCCGGACATCACGCTGTTGGTCTTGGTGAGTAGTTCTCCCTTCTTCTGCTCCTCCTCGCTCATGCCGGGTCGGAACAGCCGGAGTTCGAACTTGCGCCAGGCGCGATAGTCCAGGACCCCCGCGATCACCTGTTGGTAGCTCCCCTTCTTGTCCGCAGCTGCCCTCGCGCGGATCTGGCTGCGCAGGTGGGAGCGGAGCTCGGCCAGGCCGGCCTGGCCGAGGCCGGAGGTGTCCTTGTCGAGCAGTTTGTTGACGACCTGCTGGGAGTCGGTGAGCGCGTCGGAGGTGATCGGCAGCGGCCCACCACGCTTACCGGGGATCCTGGTCGAGCTACTCCGTGCCGAACAACAGCGTCTGAATGGCACCCGGAACCTCGTCGGGCTCCGGGCGCGAGCCTCCCAACCACACGGACGCAGGCGCGGCAAGGCGCCCCGCCAACGCCCGGACTTCAGTGAGCAGGCCCGAGGGCGGCTGGTCGAGTTCGAGGGCGTGCTGATGGATCGTCGTGCCGGCTCGCTGGACGCGGTGCGTGGCGTGCGGGGCGTTGCCTTTGGCGTACACGAGATGACCTTCGGGCAGGCCGAGGGCCGTGCAGTAGGCGAGCATCTGGTACAGGTCGGCGTCCGGGAAGCCGCCGCGCTTCTCGACCTTGTACTTGGCGTCGGCGACCGCGGTCGGTGTGCCGTCGTCGGTGTAGTGGACGAAGTCGGGCACCATGCGGATCTTGGCTCGCTCGTCCAGGTGATGGCTCGCTTGCAGACGGCAGTAGCCGTCCGCGTCGACCAGGGCCTCCCGGAGGGCGACGGTGACGAAGTCCTCGAAGACTTTGGGCATGTCGAAGAGGAAGCCGCTGACCGTGACCCCACCCGGCCGGTGTTCCACCGAGGCACCCTGAAGCACGAGTTCGGCAAGGCGCAGCGCGGGCCGGTAACGGACATTGAGACGGCTGGGCCGCCACTCGGGCAGGGGATGCCCGCGCCCGACGACCGTCACGTCGGCCAGCCGGACCCGCAGGCGCAGCAGCCTGCCGCGGACATCCGACGGAAGACCACCACTCGGCAGGCGCAGCAGCCGCTCGCAGGCGGTACGCAGAAGCTGGTTCTCGGGGATGTCCGCGGTGTACTCGTCGTGGACGATCTCCACCGGCAGCTGCCGCCCATAGTGCCGACGGATCTGGTCGCCCTGCCGAATGCGGCCTCGTACGACCACAGAGGTCTCTTCGACGGTCCGATAGCCCTGGAGCAGCCCTTGACGGAGCGCCTTCTCGGCTTGCCGCTCGAACAGCCGGGCAACGGCGGGAAGCAGCTCCTCGGCGCCCGACACCTGCACGTCCTCGTCGCGCCAGCCTTTCGCGTCGAGGCTGTACCCGAGGAGGAAGAGGAGCCGGGCGACGGGCACCTTGGGCAGAATCCGCACCATCACAGCGCCCTCGCCCCTGACAGCCACGGTCGCCGCGCCGACCTTGCGTCCGGCCGTCACTTGCCAGAGTCCGGGAACGTCGGGATCGGGCACGGCCTCGACGGCGTCCGAAGCGGCCAGGGCACGCCCGGTGGCGCCATCGAGCCGGAGCGGGATGGAGCCACCGTGTTCGACGAGCTCGATCAGGGGAAGCCCTGCGTCCGGGAGGCCGTCGCCCTCGACGGGCACTGCGGCGGCGTTCATACGGACCCGGAATCCGGCTCTGTGACCTCATGGACCTCACGTGCCGGAAGCGAGGCGCGCAGAGCTTTGAGCCCGTAGCGCCGCTCCACGTCCACGTTCTCTCCGTAATGGTACTCCTCCAGCAGCGGCAGGATCTTCGTACGCCAGGTGCGCTCAAGCCCGCCGTCCCGGTAGACGCCCTTCTTCATCAGGTACGAAGGACCGACACGGAAGTCCGGGTCATTGATGCGCGCATTGAGCGCGGCGAGCAGATCTGCGGGCTCGGCGTCCCTCTCCTCGCGCTCCAGCCAGCGGTGCAGCAGTCCGCTGGTCGGCTCGGTGCGCGGCGAGAGCTCGACGAAGGCGAAGCGCCGGCGCATCGCCGCGTCCACGAGGGCGATGGACCGGTCCGCGGTGTTCATCGTCCCGATGACGAAGAGGTTGGGCGGCAGCGCGAAGTCGTCGCCGGAGTAGGTGAGGCGCACCGACTTGTTGCGGTACTCCAGGAGGAAGTACAGCTCGCCGAAGACCTTCGCCAGATTGGCGCGGTTGATCTCGTCGATGACGAGGAAGTGGGGGATGTGACGGTTGCCTTCGCGGGAGGCGAGGTCCGCCAGCTCGCGCAGCGGCCCGGCGGTCAGCCGGAAGGCCACGTCCCGGGTCTCCGGATCCTCCTGGGGCCGAAACCCCTCGAAGAAGTCCTCATACGCGTACGAGGGATGGAACTGCACGAGCTTGACCTGCTCAGGCCCGCCCCCGAGGAACTCGGCCAGCTTGAGCGCGAGATACGTCTTGCCGGTGCCCGGTGGTCCGTACAGCACCAACTGCCGCTCGTCCCACAGAAGATCACGCACTTCACGCAGCCAGTCGACCTTGTGGACGAGAAGCTCGTCGGCGAGCTGCTCCGTCGGTTCTGGCAGTTCCAGCTCGCGGCGCGCGGCCAGGGCGCGAAGCTCGGCGCTGGACTCGGTGTCGGCCGACTCGGCCTCGTCGGAGAGTTCCTCATCGCTCAGACCGAGCCCGTCGATCAGCGGCTGAACCGTGGACAGGTCGACGAGCTCATGCTGGATGGACAGCTTCTGCTGGAGCTCTTCCGGTAGCTCGTCGTACGCGTATCCCGTGCTGCCCCACTCCACGGGCCTGCGGAGGTTGGACCGCTCGCCCTCCGACTGCACCTGTATGGCCGCACCGACCACCTCGCCCACGTACAGCCGACCTTCGGAGAGCGTGCACACGGTGTCGCCGGGCTTGATCCGGGAGAGGAAGGCGTGGAACTCGTCCACGAGCTGTACTCGCTGATTATACGTGGCCGTGGCCTCGTAGTCCTCGCCGACGAGGGTGCGAAGCCGGTCCTTGCTGATGCCCTGCTCGACGCCTTGGCGTAGATCCCGGGCAGCGAGCGAGACCACTCCGTCGGGCAGCCACAGACGCTGGACGAGGTCGAGCCCGAAGACGTTGGACCCGCGCACGAGCCAGGTGTGCCTGGGCCCCCACCAGACCTGCTCCAGAAAGTCGGCCAGTGGCCGGCCGTCCTCGGTCTTCCACGCCAGCCAGCCGTTGGAGCTGCGGCCGGTCAGGATCTCGGCGGCGGCCGACGAGGAGTTGCAGGTGACGTCCTCGGTGGTTTCCAGCCAGCCGGGCCAGGTCGACGACTTGTCAATCACGCCGTCCTGGATCAGCTGCTCGCGGAGTCGATGCGAGGACGGCATCCGAATCGGGAAGGACGGCACCACCTCGGGGCGGGCAGGAGAGCCGGCGTACACGACGAACTTCTGGCTGCCATTCGTGCCCTTCTCCCGGAGGAGCCGCCCGCGCGCCTCGGGCCCGCCGTGCGGCAGACGGAGGCGGAATTCGGGGTACTCGCCGTCCATGGGGCTCCTTGCTCGGTCGGGTCGGGCTGACGCGTTCACTGGCAGTACGAGGATATTTGCCGCCGCCAATTCGGTGTCATCGCTGACGCAGGCGCCGACGCCGATTCCTGGGCTGGAGCTGGGGCAGCCACCGCTCCGGACCGGGCAGGGGGAAGACAGGCTCCTCGCGCTTCTCGGGCCGCGGCGCCCAGGTCCGGGGGCCAGGCAGATCGCAGGCGGCTTGGGCGGTGGCGATCATGGCCGGTGAGGGGTCGCGCACGAGGGTGTTCAAGACCAGAGGGAAGCCTTCCGGTGTCCATCGTGGACTCCAGGTACGACTGGCGACCTGACAGTAGTCCCGTGCCTCGAACACGACTCCTCGGCACGCGTCAGGCTGTTCCCCGTCGCGCAGCCAGAGGAGGCGGTCACCGGGGGCCAGACGCTCCTTGCCGTTGAGTGCTCCATTGGCGACCTCGCGAACCCTGTCCAGGTAGGGCACCGGGTCGTCCTCGCCCCCGGCGTCGCCATCGCTGAACCCGGCCACCTCGTAGGGGCTGTCCGTCGCGTAGATCTCCAGCTGATCGCCGTCGGAATGCGCCTGCCAGAGGTCGAGCGGCTGCCACCCTCCTCCGCCGAGCGGCGAAGGCTGACTCAGCAGGACGAAGACGTCGTCGGCCTCCAGGGCGAGGACGACCCGGTCCCGCCCACCGACGGGGTGCCGCGCGTCGGTGGCCCAGGCGTGAATGCCGTCGGCCTCCAAGACGCACTCGCGGACCGCTTCGACTGCCTCGTCGACCGCTACGGAGAAGAACTCCCGCTGCTTCGAGATGCGTCGTCCCGCTAGGCGATCATGAACCAGGCGCTCGACGGCGGGCCAGCGCATGGTGCGTGCCCGGAAGGCGACCTCGAAGGGGAGCGGAACCCCTGTGTGCCCGCGGTAGAGCTCGTCGGCGCGCTGCTCCGGCAGGTTCTTGGTGAAGCCGACCTTCACCAGACCAGGCATCGCTGGGTTGCTCAAGACGTAGACGAACCCGGTGTCGTGTGTGACCACGTGCGTATTCTGTGACTCTTGCGACCTGCCGTGTTCACGTTGCGTACATTTTCGGCCGCGCCTTTTGAGGCGGTGCCGTCGATATGAGGGGGCTGAAGGGTTTCATGGAAGGCGGGCTTCCGGGGGCTGGGCACCGGATCGAGGATCTCCTTGCGGCGGTGCCGATCTCGGTAGGCGAGTTGCGGAGGGCCGTGGGCCGCTTCGAGACGGATACGGCGGGCATGGTCGAGGCGTCGATACGTACGGCCGAGCGGGCACTTGCCGAACTCGACGCGTGCGCGGCCTTGATCGATGAGGCGGGGGAGCAGGGGCAGCGATCTGCCGACCTGATAGGGGAGTTGGCGGCGAAGGAGGCGGTGGGTCAGGTTGCGGCCGAGCTGGACATGCTCGACGCTGTTGCCGGGCGGGTGTGGGAGTCGGCGCCTTTGCTGCGATTGCTGAACCGTGTCCTCGGGCGGGATGCGGGCGGTGCTGCCGACGGCGAGAGCGACGGGGTGGCTCCGGGTGTCCGTACGCTCGTCGAGGCCGAGTTGCCCGCGCTTCCGTCCGCGTACGACGACGGTGACGCGTTCGATGACCTCATGGCTCTCGCGGCCCGAGGGGTGGAGCTCACACCGAGGCTTGAACTCGCCCACGCGGAGCGAATTTCCCGGGTGGCCGCGCATTTGGTGGCTGTCGTGAAGGACGCCGCGAAATCCGGTTTCGCGCAGGAGGAGTTCGCCCGGGAGTCGCTGAGCGAGGCGCGACGGGCCTGGGCGCTTTGGGGGCAGTGCTTGGGGGAGCGGCGGCGGGATCTGGGGCGGTAGGGGCGCCGGTATGCGGCCCTGGGGTCAGTGATGGGGGTTCGAGAGCGCCCTGCACCGGCCGAGCTGGATGTGCCGCGCGACTGGGAGGGCAGCTTCGAGCCCCAGAGCGTCCGAGGAGCACGGCATCCCGAAGACCTGAGCCGCCATCTCCGGGGTTTACTCGGTCCCGCCCTCGCCGAGGGTTCCCGAGGTCGCCACCGGCAATGGCTGAATCACGAATGATTCCGGCCAGCGACAGGTCAGTGACCGGCCATCGTCGTCGAGTGCACCGTTCGACATCGGCAGGCTCGCGTAAGGTCTTCCAACCTGTGGGGCGATGTTGGGGGAGCGGTGTACATGACCGGGGCGGGGCGGCCTTATCCCGTCGAGGAGCTTTTGACGGCGGTGCGCGCCGAGGTCCTCGCCGAACTCCGGAATGACGCCGAGGGCGCCATGAAGGTCGCTCTTTCTAAGGGGCGGCTTCTCTCGCAATCTGGGGGGACACGCGAGTATCTCTTCGAGTGCCGCACCTGGCACGACAGCCTGGACGGTGTTTCCGTCCTCGCCCGGCCGTCACGCTCCCGGAAGGCGTGGGACCCGGCCGAGGCGTCTCGTGCTCCGGACGGGACCGTCAGGCTCGTGACGAAGGCCGATCTCGGGGCGGCGCCCGCGAACATCCAGATCCGCAAGGACGACTCCGCGAACTGGGCCGCGCTGGCCGAGCGCCTGGAGGCGGTCGGCGGTCGGGACAGCCCCGTCGACGCGGACCACGCGGGCTGGCTGGTCGGCCGGGGTACTCCGCGCACCTGCCGTGCCGAGAACCCGGGGCAGTGGGTAGCGAACTGGGCGGGGCTCCAGCTGAACCCACGACAGCGCGACGCCGTCGCACAGGCCCTCGCCAGTGAGGTGCTGTTCCTGTGGGGACCGCCCGGCACCGGGAAGACGGACGTCGTCGGTCACATCGTCGAGGGCAGCTTCCGCCAAGGTCTGAAGGTCCTCTTTCTGGCCCCCACGAACATCGCGGTGGACCAGGCCCTTGAGCGGATGTGCTCTCTGCTGGAGCACGAGCAGGGCTTCGCCGAAGGGATCGTCCAGCGAGCAGGGGCCATCGTTCTGCCGTCGCTGCGCAGCCGCTACGGAGACCAGGTCGACCCGGCCCGAATTGCCGCCCTGCTCGTGGAGAGCATTGACCGACAGATCAGCACAGCGACCGACCAGCTCAAGGGCGCGAGGGCGGCGCTGGCCCTGCACGACCGGATCCGGGACCTGGAGTCGGACCTGGCCACCCGCACCGAGGAGATGGCGGAGGCAGACCAGGACCACGCCGCGGCGACGAGGATGGTCGCGACCGCGGACACCCTGGCCGCGCAGCTGCGGCGGAAGATGGAGAAGGTGGGGCCCCCGACCGGATTCCTCGCGGAGCGCAGAACGGCAAAACTGAGCGACCTCTGGACCGCCCTGGCGCACGAGGAGGACGAGGTGAAGCGGGCCAGGGCGGACGTGACGCGCGCGGCCCTGCGCCGCACGGCGGGCGAGAAGCAGGCGGTCGAGGCCCGCCGAGCCCTCCCCGCGGCCTATGCCGCCGTCGAAGGGATCCCGCCCAGACAGATTGTCGCCGAGTCCGCTGCCTCGCTTCAGGAGCAACTTAACGAACTCGGGCGGAAACGTAAGCAGGTCCAGGACGAGGTTCGCTCCCACTGCCGGGTGCTCGGAGCGACCGTGGCCAAGGCCGTCCAGTCGAGGAAACTGCTGGACGAAGTCGACGTCGTGGTGCTCGATGAGGCCGGGATGGTCAACCTGCCGTCGGCCTGGTTCGCTGCCGGTCTCGCCCGCAAGCGGGTGGTCGTGGCGGGAGACTTCCGACAGTTGCCCGCCGTGACCAAGGGCGACGGTGACCGGGAGGCGAGCGAGGAGGAGCGCACCCACTCCCGCGAGTGGACCGCGCGGGACGCCTTCCACGCCGCCGGACTGGTCGATCCTTCCGGTCGGGTGCGCCAGGACCCTCGCCTGGTGGCGCTCGACACCCAGTACCGAATGCGGGAGCCGATCTGCACGGTCGTCAACGAAGTAGCGTATCCGGACGCGCCGCTCAGGACCGGGCGCGGGAACACCAGCCGCCTGCCCTTCGCCCCGCTCATCGACTCCCCGGTGATCCTGATCGACACGTCCGGCCGCCGAATCCCCGGTGGCGGCCGTAAGCCCCACATGACGAACGCCGTCCACGCCGCGGTCATCCACGAACTGGTCCGAGGGCTCCAGTACGAGGGAATCCTGCCCGGACGCAAGTGGCAGGAGGTCCCCGAGGGGGAACGGGCGACCGACCGGCTCGCCGTCATCTCCCCGTACCGGGAGCAGGTCAAGGCCCTCAATAGCAGCCTGGCCCACCGGTTCGGGGAGGACTACGACGGCTTGGTCGACACCGTCCACCGGTTCCAGGGCAGCCAACGCCCCGTAGTGCTCCTCGACACGGTGGCGGGCGCCGGCAAGGATCCCGGCTTCTTCTACAGCGGAACGGGACTGTCCTCGCAGACCTGCCGCCTTCTGAACGTCGCTCTCAGCCGGGCCCAGGAACACCTGGTCGTCGTGGCAGACGTCGCCTTCCTGCGCAAGCACCTGGCCCCGCACAGCGAGGCACTGGCGATGATCGACCATCTGGAAGCCCACGCGCAGACCATCTCCGCCGACCAGCTGATCCCGATCCGCGACGCGGACCAGCTGGCCTCCCTGTCGGAGGAGGAACTGGCGCGACCGGCGTTCTTCGAGCACAGCGAGGTCTTGGGGGCGGTGGCATGGGATGTGGAGCGAGCACAGCGCAGCATCGAGCTGTACTCGGCGTTCACGGACGCACCTCCCGTCCGCCGGTGGGCCCGGATGCTCGGCCCGAAGGCGGCTGAGGGACTCCAGATCACGGTTTTCACCCGCCCGTCGGAAGAGCAGCAGGAACCCTCCCGCATGGCGCGGCACCGGGAGCTGGTCGGGCAGCTGGAGGCCGTCGGCTGCCGGGTCGAGTTCCGCGATCGTATGCACGAGAAGGTTCTCATTCTGGACGGTTCGGTCCTGTGGCACGGCTCGAAGAACCTGCTCGCGAACATCGGGCCGACGGACCTGATGATGCGTTACACCGACCCCGCCTCCTGCGACCGTGTACGGCGGCTGATGGAGCGCACCCGCATGGAACGCCCGGCACGAGGGCTGTGGCATCCCGCCAGAGAGACCGCTCCAGCGTCCGAGAGACCTGCCCGGCGAGCCGAGGCGCAGGACGGCAAGGTGTACCCGGGCCTTGTGCGGGACGGCCGACTGTACCTCGACGTCCCGTACGAGCAGAGGAACGAGGCCAAGCGCCTGCTCAGGGCCCAGTGGGACAGGGAGGCCCGGCACTGGTGGGTCGACGCGGACCGGATCACCCGGGAACAGGCGGCGCGCTGGTTGCCGTAGGGGAAGCTCACCGCGAGTCTGCGAGGGACATCCTCCGCCAGACGCTTCCGGCCGCACTTTCAGGCTGGCCGGGCGGCCCCAGGGGGACGAATTGGTAGCTGGATCGACTGCGTCGGCGCGCCAGTGCGAGAGGCTGCACTTCCCACGGAGGGCTTGCCGGTGCGAACGCGTATGGCGGCGACCGCCAATCTGGTGAATGGGTCCTGTTCGGTCTGACAATGGGGGGTACAGGGGGAGAGGTTGCCGTACCCGTCTCAAAGAGCAACTTTCAGGTGCCCGCCTAACTATGTGCAGTGCTCGAGCGGCTGTTTGGTGCAACGGTGAGCCCTTCGTGCCCGTCGACATTCAAGGTGAGGTCTGTAGTCAGCCGGTCCCGAGGTGCTGGCCAGGCGGAATTGCATGACGCTCGTTTGACGCTCAGAGAAGGCGTGGGCCGGTGGCGTCGCCCGAAAGTATTGCCTGACCTGGGGTTTTATGATGATCCGATTTTGTGACCTGTTCCCGGTTACGCATCATGTGGAGTGCGTGATGATCCTGGAGAGGGCGGGTAAGGGAGCCTGAGCTGCGGTTTTGTGCGTGCGCGTGAGGTGCGGTGTGGGCGTTACGGGCGAAATCTTGACGCTGAAATGACGCTTGTGACGCTCATTTGACGTTCGTCCTGATGGGCCGTCACCTGGATGGAATCGCAGATCGTGCGGGCGGCGGGCGCGTTCCCAGCAGGCTGTGTTTTTTGGGGCAGTGTGGAATGGGGTGACTGATGAGGGCACTTGCAGCCGCGATGTCGATCTGGGGGACTTCGCACGGGTCGCGGCAACAGTCGGGGATACTGGTGCGTTGATGATCTCCCTGAAAGTCTCAGGTCTCCCTGTGACGTAGTCCAGTGAGAAGGGGATCACTCGGCTGAGTGTGACGTGTCGATGAAGGAGTCTCGTCAGGTGGCGACCGCTACGGAGTTTCCGCAGGAGGCAGCGAGCGGCACAGGGCGGACGGCGGCGCTTCCGCCGATCCCAGAGCCCGGCCAGGTGGTGAAGGCGCGAGGCTCCATGTGGGCGGTGTCTGATGTGCGCCGGCAGGGGCTTCCACGGAGTACCGCTGATGAGGGAGTTCCCGGCCTGGCGCATGTGGTCAGCTTGCAGTCGCTGGACGAGGACCGGCTCGGCCAGGAGCTGACGGTGGTCTGGAAGCTTGAGGTGGTACACACGGTGGCCCCGGACCAGGGGCTGCCGGAGAAGGTGCGGACGGAGGCGTTCGACGACCCCAACGCGCTGGCCGCGTTCGTAGACGCCGTGCGCTGGGGCGCGGTGACGTCGGTCGATGCGAATTCGTACCAGGCCCCGTTCCGCAGCGGGGCGAATGTCGAGGCATACCAATCGATGCCGCACAGGTCCGACTTGGGGTAGTCGCTTACTTGCGTTGTTTCTCCTCGATGCGGGCGATCAGTGCCAGGGGGGCATCGGGCGGCAGCGCTGCTGCGACGATCGGGACAGGTGCGCTGCCGTGCCCGCCGCGGAGACCTGAGGGACGACACCGGCGCGCGCGGCGGTGGGGTCCGGAAGCGCACCGCTCCTCCGGGGCGGCAATGACACCGGACCTGCGTTGTCAGTGGCGGCGGTTATGTTGGGGGCCCTGGAGTTGATCTGATCGGCGAGCCGCGTGGGTGGTCGGAGCCCGCGAGGAGGGGGATGCCATGAGTGCCGTCACGGAGTTGAGCGCGCGGGCGGTGCACGCCGCGATGAAGGCGTTGGCGCGGCTGCCGGCGGGGCACGGGCTGGCGTTCACCGAGGTGTGGGAGCGGGTGCAGGAGTTCGACCCTACGCTGAAGGCGGAGTGGGACGAGGCGTTCCCGGATCTCGCCATCAACGCCCGGACTAGGTTGCAGTACGACAGCATCAACCTCGTGAAGGCGGGCTGGCTGCGCAAGACGGGACGGAAGTGGCGGCTGACCGGTCCGGGACGCCAGGCGTTCACCGCGTACGAGGGAGACAAGGACGGGCTCTTCGCCCGGGCCGTCGAGCGGTACGGGTACTGGAGCGCGGAGCGGGCGGCCTTCAACCAGGCAGCGGTAGTGCTGGAAATGCTGCCCGACCTCAGCCAGTGGGTCTCGACCGGCGACCTCGCGGCGGCCGTCGGCCTGGAAGAGGAGCCTCTGCGGGCCTGGATCCAGGCCGGCCGTGAGCGTGGCTGGCATCTCGCCCTGGGGCAGGACGGGGAGGTACCTGAACAACTTGAGCTGACGGACGGCGAATACGACGAGTGGCGCGACATGCTGAAGGAGAGCCGTGTCTACGACGTCACGTCCTCCGGCGGTCAGGCAGTGCGGGCACGCCTCAACCGCAGGCTGCCGACCGAGCGCCTCATCGAGCTGGTGGCTCAGCAGGGTGCCGCACCAACCAAGACGGAACCACCCCGCCGCGCCTGGTTGATCCGGGGCATGGACCTTACCGGGTCCTCCCTGATCCGTTCTCTGTGGCGGGACAAGGGCGTCTGCACCCTCGCGGCGGACCGTCTGCCCACCCTCGGGCCGGAGACAAAGCCGGAGGAGGTCCGCGAGATCGTCGAAACGTACTACACCGAGCTGAGCCAGGCGCGCCGCAGCGAGACTGCCGCCTCCTTCCACGCCTTCCTCTCGCGGATGCGGGAGAACGACATCGTCATCACGACCGACGGCGACCGGATCTACCTCGGTGAGGTCAAGGAGGGGCCGCCGGTGCAGACGGTCACCGGCGACGGGGCCGTGCTGCAGCGGCCGGTGGAGTGGACCAACCTCGGCAATCCGCTCACGCTGGACGACCTGCCCCAGCAGCTCGCCGGCCCTCTGGGCAATCCGAACGCCGGCCTGCTGGAACTGTCCGAGTTCACCGCGGACCTCGAAGTACTTCTCGACGAGGACCCCGGCCAGACCCCGAGCGGCTCGGTCGCCGACGCCGAATTCCCGGACGCCACAGCGGAACTGGCCGACGAGCTGACCATGCGGGATCCGGAGTGGCTCCAGGACTGCGTCGAACTCCTCCGCGACCGGCCCCAGTTGATTCTTTACGGTCCGCCCGGTACCGGCAAGACCTACACGGCCCTCGCTCTGGCCCGCCATCTCACTGGCGGACGCTCGGCTAACGTCCGACTGGTGCAGTTCCATCCGGCCTACTCCTATGAGGACTTCTTCGAAGGGTTTCGGCCGCGCGCCGTTCCCCTCGCGGCGGAGGACGGCATGGGGGCGAGTGGTCCGCGTGCCGGACACGACCGTTCCCCAGGCGGGCTCGTGGACGGCCGGGGGCTGTCCGACGCCGGTTCGGGAATCGTGTTCGACCTGATCCCCGGACCGCTCAAGACGCTCGCGGAGGAAGCGGAGAAGAGCAAGGGCGAGACGTTCGTCCTGGTCATCGACGAGATCAACCGCGGACATCTCGCCAAGGTCTTCGGGGAGCTGTACTTCCTGCTCGAATACCGCAAGGAGTTCGTGCACCTGCTCTACGGCTCTGACAAGGGCCGCCGCTTTCGGCTGCCTCGCAACCTCGTCATCATCGGCACGATGAATACCACCGACCGCTCCATCGCTCTCATGGACGCGGCCATGCGCCGACGCTTCTCCTTCATGGAACTGCACCCGTCGCGGAAACCGGTGAACTCCTTCCTGGCCGACTGGCTGGACCGCAAGCAGCTCCCGCCCGATTCCACCACACTGCTCGACACCCTCAACGCCCGCATCGAGCAACTTCGGCTGGACGACCGGGACTTCAGGATCGGTCCTTCCTACTTCATGCGGACCGCCGTACACACCCACCCGAAGGGACTGGAGCGGGTCTGGCGGCATCAGATCCTCCCGCTTCTCGCGGAGCTCCACTGGGGCGACGACGTGGATGTGGAGGCCGAGTACGGCCTGGACGTGCTCCAGGAGGAAGCCGGTCTGGCCGCAGCGGGAGGGGAGGCGGAGGACTCAGGCGCATCCGCGTCGGCCGGCGCGGATGGCACACCGCAAGCTGCGCCCACGAACGGCGTCCTCGCGGCGCCGGGAGCCGCTGAGTGACCGCTGCCGAGGACGCCGACGACGGCGTACGGGCTGGCCACGCAGTCGCGAGGGCAACGGCCAGCCGACCGGGCGGGCTGCCGCCATCGGCCTCGGTCGGCTCCGGTTCTCCGGTGGTGCCCGCCCCGCGTCAGCCTCCGGGCGACGTGCGCCACGCGCTCGCGGCGCCACCGGCATCTCCCTTACGACCGACCAGCACGGCGGACGTACGACTGCCGACGCGCAGACGAGCCCTCCGGCCCGTCGATGTCAGGGAGGGGGCGGGCTGGCACGCCTGGCCGCTCACCGACGCCCAGGTCGACACACTCAGCAAGGACGACGCCCGCAGACTCGTCGACATCCGTCCCGCCCGCGGCCGACGCGACGGAATCCTCTGGGAAGTCCAGGCCAGGCGAACCGTCGGCGCCGTCAGGCTCGGCCAGGGCGACGGCACCGTCATGCTGCGCATCGCGCCCAAGATCACGATCGACAGACTGCTGTACCTGCTGGCCCATGCCCAGGAGCGACGACTGCGCTGGCAGCCCGACCCCGTCGACGCCTCCGTCAGGAACGAGCTGTTCCCTACGATCGCGGCCCTCTTCACTCGCGCCGCCGAACGGGCCCTGCGTCCCGGACTGCTCTCCGGATACCGAGACCGGGAGGACACCGCAATGATGCTGCGCGGTCGGCTCCGCGCCGCCGCCCAGCTCCGTCGCCGCCCCGGGCTTGCCCTGCCGCTGGAGATCACATACGACGAGCACACGCCCGACATCCCCGAAAACCAGCTCCTGCTCGGCGCCGCGCGTCGGCTCGCGCGCCTGCCGGACGTTCCGTCGACCCTGCGGACCAAGCTGCGCCGGTTCGACGCCCGGCTCGAAGGCGTCACCGCGCCTCCGCCCGGCGCCCCTGTCGCCTCCTGGACGCCGAACCGGCTCAACGCCCGCTACGTTCC
Source organism: Streptomyces sp. NPDC017529 (assembly GCF_044329785.1). Lineage (NCBI taxonomy): Bacteria > Bacillati > Actinomycetota > Actinomycetes > Kitasatosporales > Streptomycetaceae > Streptomyces > Streptomyces sp. NPDC017529. The sequence goes on along the minus strand of NZ_JBIRJY010000030.1, from coordinate 31,314 downwards.
CGCACTGCGGCTCGCGGAGATCGTCCTGCGCGGCGCCTCGTTCGAATACGAAGACGGGCGGCACGTCAGCGTGGACGGGCTGCTGTTCAACATGGAGAAGGTCTTCGAGGACTTCCTTGCGAGCGCTCTCGGCGCGGCCCTCGAACGGCACATTGGGGGGCGTAGCCAGCCCCATCCGCGCACCCATCACCTAGACGACCAGGGCGAGCACATCCTGCTGCCGGACCTAGTGCACCGGCTCCCCGGAGCCGACGGCGGTCTCCACCCCGCGATCGTCGTGGACGCGAAGTACCAGGAGGGAATCAAACGCGAGAACCTTTACCAGATGCTGGCATACTGCACCTGCTTCGGGCTGGTCGAGGGGCACCTCGTGTCCGCGGCCGGGGACACCGACGGCACCCACATACGTGTCCCCGTCCCCGGGGGCGCGATCACGCTCCACCGTCACGTCTTGGACCTGTCGCTGCCGTATCCGGCACTCGCCGCCAGGATCGACGAGCTGGCCCGGACGGTTGCCGCGGCCCGGACAGCGGTTCCGAGGCCCCGAGCGAGGGCGGTGACATGACCGGTGTATACGTATGCAAGGGGCGAATTCCGGACAGCTCCGCAGCGACGGCCCGCAGGATCCGGCCATTCGGTCGCGCCCGTGTCCGGGCCGCGAGGACCATGGACGCGCCATGACGCCCCCGACAGCCGGTTCCGAAGGATACGCCGACCACGACGGCAAGGTCGACTACGGTCCCTTCGCGCACCTCACCGTTCCCAATACCGCCCTCTACCGCAGCGTGATGCGCGTGTTCACGGAGGCCAAGGAACGTTTCGCGGTGCATCTGCGGCCGGAGGACGTGTACGCGGCGCTGGCCGCGCCCGAGCGGCCCTCGGACATCGAGGCCCTCACCAAGGCGCTGGACAGCCTGGCGGACTGGGGCAACCTGCGCGCCGACCCGGACACGGCTCGCGTCACCACCCCTGAGGACTTCTACCGCAAACGCTTCATCTACCAGCTCACCCAGGCCGGGGAGGCCGCCGAGGCCGCGCTCGGGACATACAACGCGGCGCTCGGCCGGCGGGGCGAACTGCAGGCCGTGGCCCTGCACGACATCGTCGGCCAACTGCGTGCCCTTGTCGTCATCGCCGCACAGGACGAACCCGATCCGGCGAAAACCCACCTCACCCTGGTGGCGCTCACGGAACGCTTCATCGCCCTCGCGGACAACGCGCGCGCTTTCATGGGCTCCCTGCAACGGACCATCGACCTCCACGGCGTCGAGGTGGACGCCTTTCTCGCTTACAAGGACCGTCTGATCCAGTACCTGGAGCGGTTCATCCAGGACTTGATTACGCTGGGCGGACGGATTGCTGCCCTCATCGGGACGCTCACGGACCAGGGAGACGTACAGCCGCTCTTGCGCCTTGCGGCGGCTCGGGAGGCCGTCGACGCCGCGCCCGACGAGGCGGAACAGGCTGAGGACGAGGCATACCGGCGCTGGCAGGTGCGCTGGCGTGGGCTCGCCGACTGGTTCGTGTCGGAGGAGGGTCGGGAGTCACAGGCCGGCCTGTTGCGCAGACGGGCGCTGGGATCGATTCCGCAGCTCCTGTCCGTCGTGCGCCAGCTGAACGACCGGCGGGCCGGCCGGTCGGATCGGTCGGCGGACTTCCGGGTGCTGGCCCGCTGGTTCGCCGAAGCCCCCGACGACGCGGCGCGGCACCGCCTATGGCGGGTGGCTTTCGGACTGCATCCCGCGCGGCACCTGACCGTGGACGGCGACACTCTGGAGGCCCGCACGGCCGATCCCGTGCCCGCCGCCACTTCGTGGCAGGAGGCCGAACCGGTCCGTATCAGCCCACAGTTGCGTCGCACCGGCAGCTATGAACGCCGTGGTAAGCCCCGCCGGGTAGCTGACCGTACCGAGGCACGCCGACAGCTGGCCGAGTTGGCCGCGCGGCAGGTCCGGCAGACGGCGCGGGCCCGCGCGGCGCTCGCGACCGGCGGCGAGACGAGACTGTCCCGGCTCGGTGAGCTGGATCCAGTTGCCTTCGCGCTGTTCCTGCGGTTACTCGGCGATGCCCTCTCGACGTGGCGGCCCGGTATGACCCGGACGGTGGCCACCAGTGGTGACGGTTCGATGGAGATCCGGCTGACCGCCCTGGATGACGGCACGCGCGCCGAGATCCGAACCCCGGCCGGCACGTTCCGGGGTCCCGACCACCTTGTGGAGATCGTCGACCTGGCCGAGATTCGCCAGGACGGGCCCGCGCCCCGTACCCCGCCGGAGCACCCGAAGGACCAGGAGGACACCGATGGCTGACCCGCTCGGCGAGGTGCTGGAGGGCCAGCGGGCCGCCGACATCCAGAAGGCGGCACGTGCCCTGCTGAAGGAACCGCTGCTGACCGTGGGCGGCCCGTACGCAGACGAGTTCCGCCTGCTCCGCCGATACGAGGCGGAACTGCGCGAGTGGTTCGATCGCAACGTCGGCTGGTCTCTACGAGTGGACGCGGAGGCCGCCCGCCTGAGCAAGAACCCGGGCACCCTCACCGACGCCACCCACCCGGCTCGCGAGCCGAGCCGTGCGGCCCTGCCTTTCACCCGCCGCCGCTATGTACTGCTCTGCCTGACCCTGGCGTCACTCGAACGCGGTGAGGCGCAGGTCGCCCTGGGACGGCTTGCCGAGCAGGTGGTGCTGGGCGCCGCCGACCCCTACCTGACCGACGCAGGCATCACGTTTACACTGGAGCGCCGGGACGAGCGCCAAGACCTCGCCGCCGTGGTGCGGCTGTTACTGAGGCTCGGAGTGCTGTGCCGGGTGGCTGGCGACGAGGAAGCCTACGTCAACGGGGCGGGCGACGTGCTCTACGACGTGCAGCGCCGGGTTCTCGCCGGACTGCTGGCAACCCGCCGCGGCCCGTCGATGGTGACCGCCACGGGCCTTGACGACCGGCTGACGGAACTGACCGCCGAGGCTGCCCTGGACAGCGACGAACTTCGGTTCCGGGCGATCCGCTGGAAGCTCACCCGCCGCCTGCTCGACGACCCGGTGCTCTACTACGACGAGCTGACCGACGACGAGCTGGCCTATCTCACCCGGCAACGCGGGTTTATCACCGCGCGCATCACCGAACTGACCGGACTCGTCTCCGAGGTGCGGGCCGAGGGCATCGCTATGGTCGATCCGCTGGACGACCTCACCGACGTTCGGATGCCGGAGCAAGGCACGCACGGCCACATCACCCTTCTGCTCGCCGGACACCTGGCCGCGCGCGACGGCTGCGTCGGACGGGAGGAACTGGAGCGGACGGTCCGCGAACTGGCCGTCGAATACGGCGGTTTCTGGTCGAAGGCGGCCAAGGAGCCGGGAGCAGAGCCCGAGCTGGTCGAGTGGGCCGTGGAACGGCTCGTTGCCCTCGGGCTGGTGACGCGGACGGCCGAGGGGGTCGTGGCTCGCCCGGCCCTGGCGCGGTACGCGGTCGGCACACCGCAGGTGAACGAGCCTCGCGGCCGTGATCGAGGGAGACACCAGTGACCGACCAGCTGCCCCTTTCCCCTCTCGCCCCCGTTCACCTTCATCCTCGTACGACGAAAGGCCCGCCGGTGACCGCACTGCCCGCCCCCGCCCCCGGCCGGTGGCGCCCTCTTCGTATCGGACTTGTCGATCTCTTCCACTACGACGTCGATGAGTTCTGGTTCCACGACGGCAGACTGCTGCTGCGCGGCAACAATGGCACCGGCAAGTCGAAGGTGCTCGCCCTGACCCTCCCGTTCCTTCTCGACGGCGACCTCTCGGCCCGCCGTGTGGAACCCGACGGCGATCCCGGCAAACGCATGGAGTGGAACCTGCTGCTCGGTGGGGAACACCCGCATCCCGAACGGCTCGGTTACACCTGGATCGAGTTCGGACGCCGGGACGACACCACCGGAGAAGAACACTTCTGCACCCTGTTGTGCGGTCTGAAGGCGGTGAGCGGGCGGGGCATCGCCCGTCACTGGTTCGCGGTCACCGACCAGCGCGTCGGCCCGGGGCTGGGCCTCCTGGACGCCACGGGCACCGCCCTGTCCCGGGACCGGCTCGCCGAGGCCATCGGCACGCACGGCATGGTCTACGACACGGCCAAGGCGTACCGCAGGGCGGTCGACGAGACACTCTTCGGCCTCGGCGAGCGGCGCTACGGTGCCCTGGTGGACCTGCTGATCCAACTCCGCCAGCCGCAGCTGTCCAAGCGGCCCAACGAGGCGGCGCTCTCCCGCGCGCTCACGGAGGCACTCCCGCCCATGGATCAGGCGGTGATCGCCGACGTGGCCGAGGCGTTCCGCTCTCTGGACGAGGAGAAGGAGGAACTGCGGGCGGCGAGCGAGGCAGAGAAGGCGGCTACCGCCTTCCTCGACCACTACCGGCGCTACGCGCGCGTCGCCGCCCGCAGGCGGGCGCGGCTGCCACGCAGCGAGCACGCCCGGTACGAGCAGTTGCAACGAGACCTGACGCACGCGCACGCCGACCGTGAGCGCGCCCTGGAGGACCGGGCGGCCGCCGAGGAGAGGTCCGCGGAGCTGGAGGGGCGCATCACCCGCCTCGCCGCGCAGGAAGCGGCGCTCCGGGCCGGACCGGAGATGCGCGACGCGAGGGCACTCGAACAGGCGGCGGCCGATACCGCCCGGACCGCCGTCGAGCGGGCCCGAGCCGATGACGACCTCAGACAGGCGGAAGCCGCCCACCGCCGGGTCGTGGACCGACTGGCCGCCGCCGAGAACAGGCTCGCCACCGCTGAGCACGCCTTGACCGGGCTGCGGGCCCGGATCGAGGAGACCGCCACCGCAGCGAGCATCACCGACGCGCTCGTGCCGGACGGCATCCCCGAGGCCGAGCTGCGTCGTACGACCGGGGAGTCGGCCGACCGTCGGCGCCGTACGGTCGAACACGTGGAGCGGCTCGTAGACCGCGCGGACCGGGCGGAGGCCGAGCGCCGAGCGGCGCTCCGGCGGACCGACGAGACACAGGAGGAAGCCGTGCACAGCGGTGTGCGGCAGGCCGAGGCCGAGGAGCACGCCGCAGGCCAGGGCCAGGCCCTGATCGACAGGGTTCGCGCCCATCTGACCGCCTGCCGGGAACTGCCGGCTCCGGATCTCCCAGGGCTGCTGGACGGCCTCCAGGACTGGGTGGTCACCCTGGACGGGCCCAATCCGGCCCGTACCGCTGTGTCCGGGGCGCACCGCGCCCGGGCGGCCGAACTCGCCGACCGTACTGCGGGACTGAGCCGGCACCGTGCGGAACTGGAGAGTCGCCAGGCGCTGTTGGAGCGGGAGCTCACTACCCTGGAGAGCGGCGGACAGACGATTCCCCAGGCGCCCCACACCCGGACGCCCGGTGTGCGGGAACGGCTGGAGGGAGCGCCGCTGTGGCGGCTCGTCGAATTCCAGGACGCCGTCGCAGACCACGAACGCGCCGGACTGGAAGCCGCGTTGGAGGCATCCGGGCTGTTGGACGCGTGGGTACTGCCGGACGGTACGGCGGTGGCCGAGGACAGCCACGACGTCCTCCTGGAACCGAACGCACCGGTCTTCGGAGCGAGTCTCGTGGACGTGCTGCGTCCGGCGGTGGACCACGGCGACGCGCCGGCGGCCGCTGTCGGCGAGCCAGTGGTGCGGCGGCTGCTGTCCGCGATCGGTCTGGTTCCAGGCGGCGGCGAACCACCCGAGGGCCGCGGCGTGGGGACCTGGGTGTCCGGCGACGGCCGTTTCCGGTCCGGCGTGCTGACCGGCAGCTGGACCAAGCCCGCCGCCGAATACGTCGGAGAAGGAGCGCGAGAAGCCGCTCGCCGGGCGCGCATCGGGGAACTGCGCGGGGAACTCACCTCCCTGAGGACACAGACGGAGACGGCGGGTGACGAACTGCGGGGCGTCGAACTGCTCCGTCGCACCCTGGACGACGAACTGACGTCCTTCCCCGACGACGACGCCCTGCGCACCGCCCATGCGCTTGTCGCGGCAGCCGCGGACGCCGCGCACCGGGCGCGTGCGCGGCACGAGGAACGGACACGGGAACTCGCCGATGCGGTCCACGTCGCGGACGCGGCGGCGGAGGAGCTCGCCGCCACCGCCGCCGACGTCGGGCTCCCCGCAGACCGGGAGGGCCTGGCAGTCGTACAACGAGCCCTTACCGAACTCGCCACCCTGCTGGCCGCGTTCTGGCCGGCCTTACGTGAGCGCACCGAGGCTGGGCGGTCCGTCGACGCCGAGAGGACTGAAGCCGATCAGGCAGCGGCACGTGCGGCCGAATTCTCGACGCGCGCAGGGGATGCCGCGCGTGCCGCAGACGCGGCCGACGAGCACCACAAGACCCTCTTGTCCACTGTGGGCGCCGCCGTCGCCGAACTCGAGCGCCGTCTCGCCGAGACCGCCGAGGCGACACGGATCTGCACGGACGACCTGAAGGCGTCCCAGGCAGCCCGCGCCGAGGCCGACCGGCGGGCCAGCCACGCAGAGGGCCGTACTGAACAGCTCGGCAAGGATCTGACCGAGGCGACCGCGGCCCGCGAGCGGGCCATCGCCGCGCTGCGCCGCTTCGCCTCGACCGGGCTGCTGGACGTGGCCTTGCCGGGTGTCGCCGTTCCCGACGCGGATACCGGAGCCTGGGCGGCCACCCCCGCGATCGCCCTGGCCCGCGTTGTCGAGACGGAACTCTCCGGCGTCGACGACTCGGACGGTGCCTGGGAGCGCGTACAGAAGCGGCTGAGCGAGGAGTTCGGCAGGCTCCAGGACGCCTTGTCCCGCAACGGCCACAGTGCTTCCGCGTATCCGAGCGAGGACGGGATGCGCGTCGACATCGTCTACCAGGGACGTCAGCGGGCCGTCCCCGAGATCACCGAGGCGCTCGCCGCGGAGGTCGAGGAGCTGACCCGCATTCTGTCCGCGCACGAGCGTGAGGTCCTCGAAACCCATCTGATCACCGAGGTCGCCGGCACGCTCCAAGAGCTGATCGGCGCCGCCGAACGGCAGGTCCGCGCCATGAACGCGGAGTTGGAGGAACGGCCCACCTCGACCGGTATGAGGCTACGGCTGGTGTGGCGGGGTTCCCGCAAGGCACCGCAGGGGCTCGCGCAGGCCCGTGAGCGGCTCCGGCAGTCCGCGGACGCCTGGTCTCCCGAGGACCGCGCGGCGGTGGGGGAGTTCCTTCAGGCGCAGATCGCCCGCCAGCAGGCCGACGGCAGTTCCGGCAGCTGGCTGGAGGACCTGACGGCCGCGCTTGACTACCGCGCCTGGCACGAGTTCGGCATCGAGCGACAGCAGCACGGCAAGTGGGTCTCCGCCACCGGGCCGGCCTCGGGCGGGGAACGCGTACTCTCCGTGTCCGTGCCTCTGTTCGCGGCGGCGTCCTCGCACTACGCGAGCGCGCGGGCGCCGTACGCTCCCAGACTGGTCACGCTCGACGAGGCGTTCGCCGGAGTGGACGACGACTCCCGGGCCAAGTGTCTCGGACTCCTGTACGCCTTCGATCTTGACGTCGTCATGACCAGTGAACGTGAGTGGGCCTGCTATCCGCAGGTTCCGGGCATCGCCATCGCGCAGCTCTCGCGAGTCGACGGGATCCCGGCGGTCCTGGTCACCCGCTGGGAGTGGGACGGGACCGAGCGTACGCGTGGCCCGGAGCCGGACGCCACCGGGCCGGAGGCGACGGCGGTTGCGGACGGCCACGCGTGGTCGGCCGTCGATGTACACGTACAGGCCCAGGAGTCGCTGTGGACATAGCCGAATTCGCCGAGCGGTCCTCGGCAGGTGTCGACGAGGACCGTCTGCGACGCCTCCTGGGCCGCCCGGAGCTGTCCTGGCTCGTCCAACGTGCCCGTTACCGTATGGCCCGCGAGAAGCCGCTCACCGGCACGGTCACGCTCACTGCTCCCACAGACGTCCAGAGGCGCGCGGCTGAACGCCTGCTGGGACGCGGCCCGCGCGAGGGCGGCTCACTGACCGTCCGGCTGGAGGACGTGGACGCGGTGTTGCGCCGTTCCGGGGCGAGCCCGGACGGTCTCGCCGCCGCTGTCACAGCCCTGACCGGCCGGGTGGACCTGATCGCCGAGCAGAAGGCCAGGGAGGCCCGAGCCTGGGAGCAGGCGTACTCGCCGCTGCGGCTGCTGGGACCCGACCTCGCCGAGTGGACGGCACGGGTTACCGGCAACGGCCAGATACGACGACTCGCCCGTACTCCGGAAACCGCGCATGCGCTCCTGGAGAACGCCGTCAAGGCGCTCAGCGCTCTGCCCGCTGAGCCCGCTGTTTCCGTCGCGGCTTTCGCGGCACAGATCCTCGGAGACGCCCATGCCCTGGACGACGGCAGGCCACTGACGACCGTTGTACGGTCCGGAATACACGCGCTGACCGGGATTGAGGAGGAAAAGGGGGCTCGTCGACAGCGAGAGGCGTGGGCTTCGGTGGGGCTCCTGAAAGACGACGTGTCATCGACGGTTCTCACACTCAACCTTCGTGGCACACCAGCCCTGGACTGGATGGCCGATAGGGGGGAGCCCACAGTGCTGACCCTGCGGCAGCTGGTTCGGCAGCCGATGCCCCTGGTAGCTGACGGAAAGCGGGCTGGTCCACAGCGGATTCGCGTGTGCGAGAATCCAGCGGTCCTCGCGGCAGCGGCGGACGCGTACGGGCCGGAAGGCCCGCCCATGGTTTGCCTCCAGGGTCAGCCGTCCACCGCGGCGCTCACCCTGCTGCGCCGTGTGTGCGACCAGGGAGCGACTCTCCTGTATCACGGAGACTTCGACTGGGGCGGCCTGCGCATCGCCTCGACATTGCTTCGGAGCGTTCCGTGGGACCCCTGGCGCTTCACGGCTGACCATTACCGTGCCGCGGTCGCTTCAGGTGTCAGTTCGCTGGGTTTGACCGGAATGCCGACCGACGCGCCCTGGGACCCGCCTCTAGCCCAGTCGCTTGCCGAACTGGATGTTCGCATCGAAGAAGAAGCGGTCCTTGACGATCTCTTGGGCGATCTCGCGCCAGTTGGCCGAGGCGGCGTGCACATTTTGGGGAGTCGACAGGTTTTTGGGGCGACAGGCTGGCACTGACTGTCCTCGGTGCGGTCTCTTGCCGCGCGGTGTCGACCAGATCTTGACCTGTCCTGTTGACATCTCCCCGCTTTAGCCCACTTCGGCACAGGACAAGGTGCCGCTTTGGCACCTGCTCTGTTGACGACTGATGAGTTTTCGTTGAGTGGGCGGGGCAGGAGACGGACGTGGCCGTGCTCGCCGAGGTGCTGACCGGCCTCGGTGAGCATGTTGAGCCGTGCGTCGACGAGGTGCTGCTGCGATACGCCGGCCATTCGGACGCCCGGGTGCGGGGCGCGGTGGCCTTCGGCCTCAGTATGTGGCAGTAGGCCTTTTCTCCCGCGGTGCGGGAGGCGTTGCTGGGGCTGATGAGCGACCCGGACGCAGAGGTGCGGCAGCGTGCCTGCCAGACGGTCGCCGACGGTCATGACCGTGACCCGGCGTTTGCTGACGCCATGGCCGGGCTGTTGGACGATGAGATCCGCGCGGTTCGGGTCGCCGCCGTGTACGGGCTGGCCCGTCACGACGATGAGCGGTGTGTGGAAGGGGATCGCCACCTTCCTCCGGCGCCGCCCGGAACGCCCTACGAGTACGACCTCGACGAGGTGTGGCGGTACGAGATGCGCCGCGACGGTCGCGCTGGGGCTCACGGTCGGATCACGGTCTCCGTATCGCTGATCGCCACCGCTCTGGGCGTGTTCGCGCTCGGAAGCCGGAAGCCGGAAGCCGGAAGCCGGAAGCCGGAAGCCGGAAGCCGGAAGCCGGAAGCCGGAAGCCATAAGGCCGTACGGCGGGCGGTCGTACGGCCTCCTCCTGGCGTTCAGGGCGGACTGGGAACGGTCATCCGGGAGGGGCGGACCCGTCGGCGATGGTGCATCGGTACGTCACCTTGCGGGTGCCGTTCGCGGCGGGCAGCGCCTTGTGCATGACCAGGGCGTTGTCCCAGACGAGGACGTCTCCCTCGGTCCACGTGTGGCGGTACACGTGGCTTTCGCGGGTGGCCGCCTCGTAGAGGGTGGCGAGGAGCCGTTCGCTGTCGGCGTCGGTCAGCCCTTCCACCCGGGCGAGCCAGTGTTCGTTGAGGTAGAGCGCCTGCTTGCCCGTGACGGGGTGCCGGCGTACGAGCGGGTGGTGCACGTTTTGCAGTTCGGCGAGCTTCGCCGCTTGTTCCTCGTCCGTCATGACCACGGTGCGCATCATGCGCGCGCGTTCCATGTCGCGTCGGGCGATCTCTTTGGCCGGGTAGTACCCGCGGTGGCCTGCCGCTTGCGCGCGTACCTCGTCCGGGAGGGACGCGAGGGCCGCGCGCATGTCGGCGAAGAGCGTGTCGCCGCCCGACGCCGGTGCCTCGACGCACAGCAAGGCCGTCACGGCGGTCGGTCGCTCGGCGAAGGCGCCGTCGGCGTGCCAGTAGCGCCCGCCCGCGCTCGCGCCGAGGCCGTCGACGTTCGATTGCAACCGCAGCACGGCGTGGCCCGCGACCTGGTGCGCTTCCGGGAACACGTGCTCCGGCTCGCCGAACTGCCGGGCGAATTCCACGAATTCGCCGGGCGTGGGCGCGAGCCCTGGCAGCAGGAGGACACCGTGGCGGTGGAGCAGGTCCGTCAGGTTGGGTGCTGTGTGGCGATCCGGTCGGCCGTTCACCCGTGATCCGAAGCCAGTGGGGGTCAGTTCACTGGTGTGCACTGCGCTCCTTCGGCGGGATGCGGATCAGGGCGTGGTGGTAGCCCGCGGGCTGGGGCTCGTCCACGGGCTCGCCGTCGACCTCCACCCACGCGTGCGCGAGGAACGGCATCACCCGTACGCCCGAGCACCAGGTCGGCCACGACCCGCGCGCCCGGCACAGCAGGGCGGTGGCGATGGCCCGCGGCAGACAGCCCTCACCCGCGCAGAACGTGCTCACGGTGACCACATCGGCGCGTGCCCGCGCGGCCTCCTCGTACGTCGAGGGGCGCGCGTTCCCGCGCAGCCGGACCAGGACGCCGCGGATCCGGGCCGGCGGCCGGTTCGCGAGCGTCCTGGCCACCAGCACCGCGCACCAGGGCAGCAGCAGGCGGTACCAGGACGTACGCCGCCGCCCCGGCCTGATCGTCACGGGAGCGCTCATGACACCAGCCCACCGGCCCTGAGCTGCTCCAGCAGCGCCTTCGCGTCCGCGTCCGCCCGCTCCCGGTCCACCCGGTAACGCTCGACGACGGCCTGGGCCGCGTCCGCCAGGGACCGGCCCTGGAGCAGGACGTCGAGGATCAGCGCTCCCGACCTGTTGAGCTGCCAGTATTTCCCCGACCGCTCGTCCAGGAGCACCGACCCCAGGTCCGAGGTGGCGATGGACACCTCGTCACGCAGTTCGACCGGCATGGCCCTCTCCCCATTCCTGCCATAGTTCGTTCTTGGTCCGTTCCTGGGCCCGCAGCCAGTTCTCGACCGCCATGGACGTGTCGAGGGCGGCCATCGGCAACCCGGGCGGGTACGCCGACAGCGCGGCCCGCCGGAGCTGTTCGACGTCGACCAGCCCCATGCGCCCGACGACCGGATCGTCGAAGAGCGTCGCCAGCTGGTCCCGGTGCCGGTGCAGCCCGCGCTGCAGGTCGTCGGAGAACTCCCCCTTGGTGCCGCGGCGCAGCGAATCGGCCGGCATCCGGTCCTTCATCGCCTCGGCCATCAGCGGCTTGTACGTCCAGGGGCTGGTGCGTTCCTCGCTGCGCACGGACAGGCACGCCTCGACGACCCGGTCGTCCAGGTACGGCGCGTGCAGCGGGGTGCCCACCGAGCCCGTCACCATCTGGCCCTGCCGCACCGCGGCACCGACCTGGCGCACCAGGTCGATCGTCAGGTGCGGGGCCCGGTCCTGGCTGAAGGGCCGTACGGAAGCGGCGGCCTCGCGCACCCGGGCGGCCGCCGCCCGGTTCGCCTCGGCCGACGCCCACGGCGGCATGCGCAGGGGGTACTCCCACCCGAAGGGCGGGGTGTGCGGTGAGGGGAACGCCTCGGACAGCAGGGTGCTCTGCTGCCGCAGCCACTGCGGGTACGAACTCCGGTCGGCGAGTTCCCGCACGCCCGCGGCCAGGGACCAGCGCTTCATGGCGCGCAGCGCGGCGAAGTGCCGGCGGGCCAGTACGGGCCTGCGCCGCGTCAGGTCGTGCAGGTAGTTGGGCTTGGCGACGAGGACCTCGTCACCGCCGTGCCCCGTCAGGTGTGCCTCGGCGCCGGTCTCGGCCAGCCACTTCGCGGTGAAGCGCAGCCGCTCGATGGAGCGGATCCAGCGGACGGGCTCGTCCACGCCGGTGATCGGCTCGCCGACGGCCGCGAACATGCGGGGCACGTCCTTGGTGGTGAACACGTGGTGCCGGACGTCGCCGTCCGCCAGCGCGCTCGCCGCCCGGGACGCCCAGACGTGATCGTCGTGCGCGGGGTCGTCCACCGCGATGCGCAGCGTGGTCAGCCGCCCGCCGGAGCCGGCCGCCGCGTCCGCGGCGAGAAAGCACAGGGGGGTCGAGTCCAGCCCGCCCGAGAGGTCCGCCCCCAGGGAAGCGGTACGGCCGGCCCGGGCGGCGACGGACTGTTCGAGGGCCGTGTGCAGCCGCGCCGCGCCCGCTTCGAGGCCGAGTTCCGGCTGCGGCGGGGCCCACCACGGGACGACGGCCGCGCGGCCGTCGGTGTCCAGCCTCAGGTACGAGTCGGTCGCGAGCATGTCGACGCCGCGCCACACCGGGCGGGCGAGCGCCGAGGACGACATGATGAGCAGCCGCACCGCCAGGCTCGCCTCGTCCGGGTCGGCCCCGGTGACGGCGGCGAGCACGTCGGCGCGGTCCGAAGCGAGGGTGACGCCGCGGTGCACGGCGTAGTACGCGCCGCGGACTCCGGACACGGTGCCCTGGAACCGTACGGCCCCGTCGACCGACGCCAGGAGATGCTGGCTGCCGTGCAAACGGGCGGCGATCTGGTCGATATCCGCCAGGGAATTCACTTTCTCCGCCCAGCGGCCGAGTTCGCTTTCGCCGATGGTGGACCAGCCGATGACGACGAGCCGTGTGGTGCCGGCCGAAGCGGATATCAGTCCGTCACCTTCGCCGAGCTTTCCGGGCTTCTTCGGGGCGACCAGCCACGGACGTCCTGACGGGTGCGTGAGCACCTGGAACCCGGAGTCGACGCCGCTTGTGGGGCACTGTGCTGCGGCTTCGTCGCAATCGGGCAGCACCAGAAACCCGGACAGTTCTTTCTGCACCCTCGCCGGCCTCTCTCGCGAAACTCCTGGTAGCAAGATTTCGGCAGTGCGGTGTGGCGCCACACCGCACTGCCGGGCTTCACTGATTAGTCGAAGTGAATGAAGAAGTCGGCCAGCGGGAAACCGACGCCCCTGGTCAGGTCCTCGTAGTCACCCAGCTCGACAAGCTGCGGAGCCTCGTACTCAAGCTCGCTTTCCATGACACCTCCAGTTGCTGTAGAGAGATGAATTGCGACGCTCTTGCGTCACGGAAAGCAACTTAAACAGCCGGATCCGGAAAGGGCAATGGCCGAATCGCGACGGCGGTGCGGTACTGGGGGAATCCCCAGTACCGCACCGCCGGGACGTCCGGATCGCGGTGGGTTGGTCCAGACTATTGGCGCAGGCCCTCCACGAGAATCTTCGGCGGCCAGCTGCCGATGCTGAACATCCCGGCCGAGTACGCCTTGGAGACCAGCGCGGCGCGGTTGGGCACGGAGAACTTACGCAGCATGGTGCTGACGTGATACTCCACGCCCTGCCTGCTCAGGTAGAGCTGCGAGGCGAGCTGGGTGGTGGAGTTGCCGGCGGCGATTCCTTCGAGGATCTTCACGTTGAGGCCGCTGAGCCGGTTTTTGAGCGGCTTCAGGGCCGGTGTCGGGTTCTCGTCCGGCGAGACCAGGAGGACGATGGTGCTGACGGTCTGCGGAGGGGACTCCACGGTGACCGCCGTGAGCCTCCCGGTGAAGGCGGAGTTCGCGTTGCGTTGCAGCACCGCGTGGGTGGCGATGTGGCCGCACCTCCCTTCGGCCAGCTGACCGAAGAGGCGCAGCACCCGCTGCTGGATGCTGGGGTGCAGCAGTTCTTTGAGATGCTGCCCAATCAGATGTTTGGCCGACCCGTTGAGCAGGCCCAGCAGCTCAGAATTCGCTTCCACTACGGTGAGGTCGCGGTCAAGGATGGCCATGTGCAATCCGGACCTGGCGAACAGTGATCCGAAGATGCCTTCGCATTCGGCTTGCAGTTGCGGCGTCAATCGTTTGCGCGGTGCCGCTAATTCGTTGTCCTCCCCGCTCGGCCCGCAGATGTTCGCGTTCCAGCTGGCCGCCTTAACCACGAAATGCCCCCAGTTCTCCGTGATCGAGATTATCTGCGATCGAGATACTGCGATGTTCCCCGTGCCTTCCGGTTCCGCTTCGAATGGAAGGCCCCATTCCGGTGAAAGTGCCCGAGTGGGCGGAAGGTTTAGCCTTTGACTCTTTCTTTGCAGTATTTTACGCATTCAAGGAAGACCGTGCAATCGTTTTCCAGGGCGATCGTCCTTCTTTGCGGTGAGGTGCGTCACAATTAAACAAGGTTGCAATAATGCAAGTGACCGCGGGGTAAACAGCCGGAGCGGTCAGCGGAGTCCAAAACGGATACACTCCGCGGCCGCCGTCGCACATCGCGCGGCGGTCGCCGCGTCGGATCCGGTGGCGATGGCGAAACCCAGCCGGTCCTTGAAGGAATGCTGGACGGTCACGACGTCGTCGGGCCGTACGTTGATGCGTACCTCCCGCACGCCGGGCAGGCCGCGGGCCGCACGCACACCGTCCACCGCCGTGACGGTGCCGGCGCCGGGGGTGAGGAGGAAGCGGATGGCGGCGTGGGCCACGGCGGCCGGCCTATGGGCGCAGGGGAGACCGCACGCCCTGGCCACGACGGCGTCCACCAGGTCGACGCCCATGGCGAGTTGGACCAGTTCGGGAATCATCCCGCCGGCGAGGCGGGGGTTGACCTCGATCACCACCGGCCCGCGCGGGCCGGACCGCAGCTCGGTGTGCGCGGCGCCCCAGGTCAGGCCGAGCGCGATGATCGCGGCCCGCGCTCCGGCGCCGAGCGCGGAGAGCTGCTGCTCGGGCAGGGGGGCGGGGACGTCGTGCCCCGTCTCCACGAAGTACGGCGGCCGGCCCACGTGCTTGCCGACCACGCCCACGACCTCGGCGTCGAACGTCTCGACGGAGAACTCCGGCCCGTCGACGTACTCCTCGACGAGGATCGTGCCGCCGCCCGGCACCCCGCGCTCGTTCGTCCAGTCGCCCAGCAGCCCCGTCGCCCACGCGTGCACGTCGGTCGCGTCGTGGCAGAGCCGGACCCCGACGGAGCCCGAGCCGCTGACCGGCTTGAGCACCACCGGGCAGCCGATCTCCTCGGCCGCCCGGACCGCGCCGTCGGCGTCCCGCACGGCCCGGAAGGCCGGTACCGGCACACCGGCCGCCGCGAGCGCGGCGCGTTGCGCGGACTTGTCGCGACAGCGCGCGATGGCCGCGGCGTCGGGGGCGGGCAGGCCGAGTCCGTGCGCCACCGCGGCCGCCGTGCCCACGAAGTACTCCGAGCTGGACGTGACGCCGGCGAGACCGTCGCCGTCCGACAGGCCGCGGCAGGCGTCGCGGACCGCGTCAAGGTCGGAGGTGTCGACGACCAGCGTGTCCAGCCCGTCCTCGGCGATGTACGGATAGCGTGCCGGGTCCTTGGCCAGCACGACCGGACGCAGCCCGCGGGCGCGCGCCGCCGCGCAGAACTTCCGCCCGCTTCCGGTCGTGTTGCTCTCCACGGCCGCGAACCAGCGTTGACGCGCCGCGGTCACCGGTCACCCCCATGGCTGATCACCTTGTCGGTCTCGATCACCAAGGAGCGGCGGGCGGCATCGAGTTGGCTGTTCCAGGCCCGGAGCCACGCGCCGTGCTCGCACAGTTCGCGGCGGATCAGGCCGAAGGACTCGTCGAAGGCCCCCGGGCCGCCGCCCGCCCGGTGGTCGGAGACCACGGCGGAGACGCGGAGGCCGTCCGGTCCCGGCGCGTCGATCCCGTCGGGCAGGTCGAGGCCGGTGAGTTCGGTGTCCCCTCGCGCCACGGCCCGGCGGACCGCGTCGCCCACGAGGTGGTGGGCCGTACGGAACGGGACCCCCGCCCGTACCAGCCGGTTGGCCAGTGCCGTCGCCGTGACGAAGCCTTCCTCGGCGCGCCGCGTCGCACGCTCCCGTTCGAGCCGGGCGCCGCTGACCACGGCCTGGCCCAGCAGCACCGAATCGAGCGCCGCGCGCAGTCCCGGCCACACGGCGGCCATGGCCTCGGTTCCCACCTCGATCGAGTTGGTGAACGGAGTCGACTTGGTCATGCCCATTCCCCCTGTCCAAGCAGCCACCACGGTACCGGCCTTGGCACGGATGTGTTCCAGGAGAAAGGCGTTACGTTTCTGTGGCATCGCCGAGCTGCCGCCGACGAGCCGGTCGGCGAACCTGATCATGCCGAACTCGGCCGTGCTCCAGAGCTGGAGGTCGGTGGCCAGCCTGCTGAGGGTCACGGCCGCGCCCGCAGCCGCCGCGGTCATGCGCAGGGCGCCGTCGCGGGAGGCGACGGCGTCCAGCGCGTGCGCCACCGGCGCGTCGAACCCGAGGAGCCCGGCGGTCAGCGAGGTGTCGATGGGCAGGTCGGTGCCGGCCACCGCGACGGCCCCCAGCGGGCAGCGGCGCAGCGCGCCGGTCGCGTGCCGGAACGCGGCGATGTCGCGGTCGAGGGCCGACGCGACCCCGAGCAGGTAGTGCCCGTAGGTGACCGGCATCGCCGCCTGGAAGTGGGTGTAGACCGGCATGACCTCGTGGGCCGCCGCCCGTGCCCGTGACAGCAGCACGGCCTGGAGGCGCAGCAGTTGGCTGCCGAGCTCCAGTGCCGTCTCCCGCAGGCGCATCGCCGTGGCGGTGGCCTTGAGGTCGTTGCGGGAGCGGCCCGTGTGCAGTTTGCCGCCCAGTTCCGCACCGAGGACGTCGATCAGGTGCGTCTCGTACATCAGGTACACCCCGCGCGGCGCGGGCAGCGCGTGCAGCGGGGCGTAG
Organism: Streptomyces sp. NPDC017529; assembly: GCF_044329785.1. NCBI lineage: Bacteria > Bacillati > Actinomycetota > Actinomycetes > Kitasatosporales > Streptomycetaceae > Streptomyces > Streptomyces sp. NPDC017529. The sequence continues at coordinate 14,199 of NZ_JBIRJY010000030.1, read as the reverse complement.
CGCTGTTCCCGCAGCCGGCCGATGTACCGCAGCAGCGCGCTCCCGCTTTCCGGGGGGAGCAGGCCCTGCCGTACGAGCATGACGACGTGGGCCTGGTCGACGGTGGTGGTCTCGTCGAGTTCCCTGACGAGTCCGGCGATGTCCGTCTCGCCGTACACGATGCGCCGGGTGCGCGGGTTGAGCGAGGAGGTCAGGCGTCCTGTGCCGCTCACCGGCCTTCCCCCATCACATCCTCGAAGCTGCGCCGGGCCCACGGGAACCAGTCCCAGGTGCCGACGGCCAGCTCGGGAGCGGCGACCTCGCGGGGCTTGACGGACAGGTCGGCGCCGGCCAGGGACTGCTCGGCCAGCCAGGCGTCGTTGTAGGTCGTCTCCTGGTAGCGGTGGCCCTCGTCCGGCAGCATCACCACGCACCGCGCGTCCGGGTTGCGCTCCGCCCACCAGCGCGCCACCTGGAAAGCGGCGCCGCTGGTCGGGCCCTGGAACAGGGCGTGTTCGCGGTGCAGCGCGCGGGTCGCGGCGTGCGCCTCGCCGGCGCCGCACCAGTGCACCTCGTCGAAGACCGTGTGGTCGAGGTTGGGCGGCATCAGGCTGTTGCCGAGGCCGCGCAGCGTGCGGGGGCCGTCGGGGTGGCCGAAGAGGACGCTCTGGTGGGTGTCGACGCCGATCGCCCGCACCTGCGGGTTGTGCTCCCGCAGGGTCCGCACGGTGCCGCACATCGACCCGCCGGAGCCGACCGGCCCGATGACGCAGTCGACCCGGCCGAGCCTGCGGAGCATCTCCTCGGCGACGACCGCGTAGGAGCGGGGGTTGTCGGGGTTGCTGTACTGCTCGGGGCAGAACGTGTCCGGGTGCGACGCCCTGATCTCGGCCACCCGCCGCAGCCTGGCTTCCTGGAAGCCGCCCACCTCGGCGGGCTCGGAGCAGATTTCCACCCGGGCGCCGAGGTCGCGGAGTCTTCGGTGCAGGCCCACGTCGATCACGGGGTCGCTGACCAGGACGAGTCGGCGTTCCAGGAGTGCGGCTTCCATGGCGAGCGCCAGGCCGAAGGTGCCCGACGTGGTCTCCACGATCAGGGTGTCCGGGCCGAGGTCCCCCCGGGCCAGGGCGGCCCGCAGGATGTGCCGGGCCGGGACGATCTTCATGAGGGTGAACACGGCGCCGTACAGGTTGCCGCTGATGCGGACATAGCGCGGGAGGAGCTGGGCATGCGTGATGTCGCTAATGGAATCAATCTCCGTAGTCACACGGACAACACTGCCGTCCCGGCGTTCCGAGCAATAGCCGCGATCGGCTGAAATGTAGGCGAATCGCGCGGAATCTTTAGGGAAGTTGCTAGGGGCGGGATGCGTGTGGTTGCCGAAGGCTACGGTGTCGGCATGTTACCGTCCGGTCGGTTTCCGGAGCTGTCGGATTACGTGATTCCGCTACTTCCCCGGCCGTCGTGCGGTCGCTTTAGGGTTGTTGCTAGTGATCGCCGGTCGTGTGTTGACGGTGGCGCTCCATTTCCCCCAGGGTCGTGACCGCGTGTCACACGCCGGGCCGCGCAATCCAAGCGCCCGGGTCTCATCAAGCCATCGTGTCTGGTTCCGGCACTCACTAGATGGTTTCCCACGCCTAACGGGGGGTCCGATGACAGAATCGTCGCGGTTGAGCCCGACCAGAATCTGGTCTTGGAAGCAACCGGGAGATGCTTCCGGTGAAACGGGAATTGCAGAATACCGAATTCCGGTTCCCGCGGAACTCGTTGCGCGCGTGCGTGCGGTCGACGACGTGGCGACGGTGCTGCTCGCCGTGCACGCCAAGGTGCTGGGAGCGGTCGGCGGCGAACGCACCGTACTGACGGGCTACCGCGCACCGGGCACCGCACCGTCCGCGCCGGCCGCCCCGTGGCCGGTCGACATCCCGCACGGCAGCTGGCGGGGCCTGCTCGCCGCCGCGGCGGCCGCCGCCGGCAACCGGTACGACCGGGACGGTGAGCACGCCAAGGGAGAGACACCCGCCCTCGGCATCGTCCTCGACCTCACCGCCGTCGACGACGCCACCGGCTCCGGGGGCGGGGACGCACTCCCCGACGCCGGCACCACCGTGCTGGACGTGGCCTACACCGCGGCCGCCGGCGGACTCGTGCTGCGCCTGCGCTACCAGCGGCAGGAGTACGACGCCGAGCACGCCGCACGCTTCGCCGGCTACCACCTGAGGGCGCTGGAACTGCTGGCAGCCGACCCGGACGCGCCCCACAACGCCGCGACCCTGCTCGGCGAGGAAGAACTGCACCGCCACCTCCACGAGCACGCGGGCGAGGACATCCCCCTGCCCGGCAAGCTGTTCGCCGAGCTCTTCGAGGAGCGCGTCCGGCAGCACCCGGACGCCCGGGCCGCCGCGCACCACGACCGGAGCTGGACCTACCGGGAACTCAACGAGCGGGCCAACCGGGTCGCCCACGCCCTCCTGCGCCAGGGCCTGGAGCCCGAAGCTCCGGTCGCCGTGGCCATGGACCGGGAGCTGGACTGGATCGCCGCCCTGCTCGGCGTCGTCAAGGCGGGCGGCGCCTACCTGCCGCTGCGCCCCGACTTCCCGCCGGAGCGGATCGCCGCCCAGCTCACCCGCGCGGAGTGCCGCTTCGTGATCACCAAGGGCGAGGGCGCCGCCGCACGGGCCGCGACGAGCGGCCTCGCCCACCCCTGCGCGCTGCTGCGCTTCGAGGACACCCAGGACGACGCCCACAGCAGCGCCGACCCCCGGGTCCCCGTCGCGCCGGACGCGCTCGCGTACATCTACTTCACCTCCGGCTCCACGGGCGAGCCCAAGGGCGCCATGTGCGAGCACGCGGGCATGCTCAACCACCTGTACATGAAGATCGAGGACATGGGGCTCGGCGAGGGGGACGTCGTCACCCAGACCGCCTCGCAGTGCTTCGACATCTCGCTCTGGCAGGTGATCGCCCCGCTGCTGGTCGGTGGCAGCACCCGCATCGTGGACACCGACGCCCAGCTCGACGTCGGCCGCTTCGTGGGCCACATCGCCGACGGCGGCATCCACGCGATCCAGGTCGTGCCCGCGTACCTGGAGGTGATGATCACCTACCTCGCGGGCGAGCCCCGCCCGCTGGGCGACCTGCGGATCGTCTCGGTGACCGGCGAGGCGCTGAAACTGGAGGTCGTACGGCGCTGGTTCGCGCTCTACCCGGACATCAAGCTGGTCAACGCCTACGGCGCCACCGAAGTCTCCGACGACACCATGCACGAGGTGCTCAGCGGCCCGCCGGAGCGGGACTTCGTGTCCGTCGGGCGGTCCCTGCGCAACGTGCGCACCTACGTCCTCGACGAGACCCTGCGGGTGGCGCCCCTCGGCGCCCCCGGGGAGATCGCCTTCTCCGGCGTGTGCGTCGGTCGCGGCTACATCAACGACGAGGAGCGCACGGCGCAGGCGTTCGTCGAGGACCCGTACCGGCCCGGCGTACGGATGTACCGCACGGGCGACTTCGGACGCTGGCTGCCCGAAGGCACCATCGAGTTCCTCGGACGGCGCGACGAACAGGTCAAGATCCGGGGCTTCCGCATCGAGATCGGCGAGATCGAGAACAAGCTGCTGTCCATGCCCAAGGTGCGGGAGGCGGCGGTGGTGATCGAGGGCGCGGGCGAGCGGGACAAGAACCTCGTGGCCTTCTACAACGGGGAGGAGTCGCTACGCCCCGAGGAGATCACCGACTTCCTCGGCACCCTGCTGCCCGACTACATGATCCCCACGTACTTCCACCGCCTGGACCCGCTGCCGCTCACCGAGAACGGCAAGGTGAACAAGCGGATGCTCACCCGGCTGGCCGGCACCCTCGGCCACGGCGGCGGCGCCTACGCCGCACCCGTCACCGCCACCGAACGGCGCCTGGCCACCGGCTGGGCCGAGGCGCTCGGCGTACCGCTGGAGCGGATCGGCCGGCGGGACAACTTCTTCGAGCTGGGCGGTACGTCGCTGGCCGCGGTCCGCCTCGTGGTCGGCCTGAACCGGCTGATCTCCCTCAAGCAGCTCGTCACCCACCCAATCCTCGGCGACCTGGCCGCCCTGGTCGACGCGCCGGCCGGGCCCGGCACCCCCCTGGCAGGCGGCCTGCTGCAGCGCCTGTCGCCACCGGACGCCGACGCGGTGGCCACCCTCGTCGCCGTCCCCTACGCCGGCGGCAACGCGGTCAACTTCCGGCAGCTCGCCGAGGCCCTGGCACGCCGGCGGATCGCGGTGTACGCGGTCGAGCTGCCGGGCCACGACCTCGGCGACACCGTGACCGAGGACTTCCTGGAGGTCACCGAGGTGGCCAAGGCCGTCCACCACGAGATCGTCACGACGATCCGCGGGCCGGTCGTGCTCTGGGGACACTGCGCGGGCACGGCACACGCGCTGGAACTCGCCCGGCTGCTGGAAGCCAGCGGACACGCGCCGCTCCGCGTCTTCGCCGCCGCCCTCCTGCTGGACGACGCCGACGCCCTGTGGGCGGAGAGCACGGAGGTGGGCCGGCTGAGCGACCAGGAGATCACCGCCCTGCTGCGCCGGGACAGCGCCTACGTCGAACTCGACTTCCTCAAGCCCGAGCGCGCCGAGGTCCTGGGCGCCGCCTACCGGCACGACGTCATCTCCACCAACCGCTACCTCGTCGACGCCGCCGAGCAGCCCGGTGAGCCCCTGGCCACGCCCGTCGAAGCGGTGATCGCCGCCGACGACCCCACCACGACCGGCTACGAGCAGCGGTTCACGGCCTGGAAGCGGCTGGCCGCCCGGGTCACCCTGCGCGAGCTGGGCGACGGGGGACACTACTTCATTCGCACCCGTGCCGAACAAGCGGCGGACATCGTGGCAGCCGCCGTTCCCGAGGCGTCCGCCGCGGACACAGGCAAGGACGGCTGAGAACGTATATGACCATCACGACAGACAGAGCGGTCCTACCTCACTACCGCGGCGCGGTCGGGGTGAGCAGCGCGTTCGGCACGTTCGGCGAGCTGCTCCAGGGAGTCCTGCCGGAGGAGGACGGGGACTTCCTGGTCACGCTGCCGATCGCCCGGTGGACCATGGCGACCTTCCAGGCGAACCACCACACCACCGAACTGGAGGTACGGCCGCGCACCAAGCGCAAGGCGCTCCGGCTCGCGCAGATGATGATGCAGGAGGCGCCCGAGCCGGTCGGCGGGGTGCTCACGCTGGAAGGCGGCCTCCCCGAGGGCAAGGGGCTGGCCAGCTCGTCGGCCGACCTGGTGGCCACCGCCCGCGCGATCGGCAACGTGCTCGACATCGAGCTGGCGCCCAGGACCATCGAGGGGTTCCTCAGCCGGATCGAGCCCACCGACGGGGTCCTGCACCCCGGGATCGTGGCCTACCACCACCGCAGCGTGCGGCTGCGCCGCGTGCTGGGCTCGCTGCCGACGATGACGATCGTCGGCCTGGACGAGGGCGGTGCCGTCGACACCGTCGCGTTCAACCGGATCCCCAAGCCGTTCGGCCCGGCCGAGCAGCGGGAGTACGTCAGGCTCCTGGACCGGCTGACCGGGGCGGTCGCCGCGCGCGATCTCGGCGCGGCCGGCGCGGTGGCGACCCGCAGCGCCGAGCTGAACCAACTGCTGCGCCCCAAGCGGACGCTGGGCGCCATGACGGCCCTGTGCCAGGACCTGGGGGCCCTGGGCGTGGTCGTGGCGCACAGCGGAACCGTGATCGGCGTACTGATCGACAGCACCGAACCGGACGCCCCCGACAAGATCGCCGTCGCCGCGAGGACCTGCGAGGCGCTCGCCGGGAACGTGACGATGTACTCCACGCTCAGCTTCGACTGACGGCCGGACCGGAACGCGAAAGCCCCCGGCGGCCGCCGGGGGCTTTCGCGTGACCGCGCCGCCGTCACAGGCGGACCGGGCCGCCCATCGCGACGACGATCTCGCGGTCGCCCCGGTACGGCTCGCGGCTGTGCGCCGTCAGGACGTTGTCCACGAGCAGCAGGTCGCCCCGCTCCCACGTGAAGCGGACGGTGTGCCGCTCGTACACCTCGTTGATCAGGTCCACGGTCGCCCGGTCGATCGGCGTGCCGTCGCCGTAGCGGGTGGTGAACGGCAGCCCGTCCTCGCCGAACTCCAGGGCCAGGTACTCGCGGACCGCGGGGTCCATGGTCTCCTCGTTCAGGAAGGCGATCTGGTTGAACCAGCACCGCTCCCCGGTCAGCGGGTGCCGGGCGACGGCCGGCCGGAGCTGGCGGGTGCGCAGGCCGTCGTCGTCCCAGCCGAACGTGATGCCCTGGCGGCGGCAGTAGTCCTCCACCGCGGCACGGTCACCGCCACCGGGGAAAGCGCTCTGCCAGGGCACTCCGACGAAGGCGTGGTAATTGCGCAGCAGCTCCCAGCCCAGCCGCTCGAACCGCTCGACCAGCGGAGCCGGCAGATCGGCCAGCACACGGCGCGAGTCGGCGAGCGCGGTGACGCCGCCCGACGCGGGCGGGGTCACGCAGCAGAACGCCAGCAGCGACGGCACGTCCAGCGCGTAACTGACCTCGTGGTGCATGCACATGGGCTGGTCCGGCGGCCACTCCGACGAGGAGTAGACACCCTCGGCGTGCACGGTACGGGGGGCGAAGGGCTCGTACTCGACGTACGGGGCGGGCATCAGCCGCCGCAGGGCAGCCACCGCGTCGGCCTGCCCGTGCAGCCGGAGACCGCGCACCAATACGGACCCGTGCTCGGCGGCCTGGCCGCGCAACGCGTCCCCGTGCCGCTCCAGCCAATCCAGCGGCGCTTCCCCGTCCGCCCCCGCGACCCGCACGAGAGGCGGCCGCCGGGGCTCCACCACTGGCTCGGAAAGCGCGGTGAACGGCGTCATGGTGGACTCCTTCTCGTATCCGGGTAACCGAGCACGGATTTCGGCACTGCGGCTCTCTGGCTCTCTGCTCGGATTTCCGCACGCTACTTCCGGAGATAATGAAATTCGGCCGGTGGACCTGCGGCGTGCCCGACTCTAGGGGTACTGCTAGTCCGCGCCTTAGGTGAACCACTAGGAACGGCCCGGTAGCTGGCGGTCCGCCGCTCCCAACTGATGTTCTTTCCCATGTCGAGCCCGGGATCCGGCAAAGCGAAATCCGCTCATCGCTCCCTGGCGTTCGGAGATTCCTGAGGGATGGGCGCCCTGAATGCCGGCGCAGCAGAGAGAGGCATCACAAGCCATGACTGATCTGAGGCCATCGGCCCATGTCGTAGAAGTGCTGCGCGGACTGGTGTCCCGGACGCCCGACAGCGACGCGGTGCTCTTCGTCGGCGACCCCGGCGCCGAGGACTCCGTCCGGACCTGGTCGTACGCCGAACTCGACACGCACGCCCGCCGGATCGGCGCCTGGCTGGGCGACCGCTTCCTGCCCGGCGAGCGCGTACTGCTCCCCTTCGAGCAGGGCCTCGACTTCGCGGCCGCGTTCTTCGGCTGCCTCTACGCCGGCATGATCGCCGTGCCGGTACCGGTGCCCGGCCAGTACCGGCACCAGCGGGAGCGGCTGACGAGCATCGCGAAGAACGCCGGCGTCCGCGCCGTGCTCACCGACGCCGCCTCGCTCCCCGCGGTACGCGAGTGGAGCGACGAGCAACTGGGCGACGCCGCGCTCATCGCCGCCAGCGACGACGAGGACTTCGGCGACGCCGGTGCCTGGAAGCTGCCGGACATGGACCACGACACCTTGGCGCTGCTCCAGTACACCTCGGGCTCCACCAGCGAGCCCAAGGGCGTGATGATCAGCCACGGCAACCTGCTGCACAACATCAGCGCGCTGCACCAGGCGTTCCCCGTCGGCCCGAAGGGGCGGCACGGCGGCTGGATACCGACGTACCACGACATGGGCCTGATGGGCATCCTGCTGCCGGGCGTCCTCCTCGGCCACTCCGCGGTGCTGATGAGCCCCACCACCTTCATCCGGCGCCCCCACCTGTGGCTCCAGCTCGTCGACACCTTCGACGTCACCTTCTCCGCCGCCCCCAACTTCGCCTACGACCTGTGCGTCAGCCGGATCACCGACGCCCAGTGCCAGGGCATCGACCTCTCCCGGTGGCAGTACGCCTGCAGCGGCTCGGAGCCGGTACGGGCCGCGACGCTGCGCTCCTTCGCCGAGCGCTTCGCCCCGGCGGGCCTGCGCGAGGACGCCGTCGTCGCCTGCTACGGCCTCGCCGAGGCGACGGTCTTCGTCTCCGGCACGGGCCGCCGTGCCGCACCGGTCCAGCGCGTCGACACCGAACTGCTGGAGCGCCACGCGTTCCGGCCGCTGCCGGCCGGTGAAGCGGGCCGCGACCTCGTCGGCTGCGGCGCGGTACGGGAACTCGAGGCGCGCATCGTGGACCCGGAGACCCGGCGCACCCTCCCGGCGGGCCAGGTGGGCGAGATCTGGCTGCGCGGCCCCAGCGTGTCCAGCGGTTACTGGCAGCACGAGGTGGCGACCGAGGCAGCCTTCGCGGGTGCGACCACCGACGGCGACACCGGCTATCTGCGCACCGGCGATCTCGGCACGCTGCACGAGGGCGAGCTGTACATCACCGGCCGCATCAAGGAAACCCTGATCATGCGCGGCCGCAACCTGTACCCGCAGGACATCGAACACGAACTCCGCGACCAGCACCCCGCGCTCGGCGCGGCCGGCGCGGCGTTCACCGTCCCGCTGGACGACGGGGAAGAGGCGCTCGTCGTCACGCACGAGGTCCGCGCCGGCAAGGCGGGCGACCTGGCCGAACTCACCACGGCGATGCGCAGGACCGTCGCCCACGAATTCGGCGTGCACGCCGCGGGCATCGTCCTGCTGCGACCGGGCGCGGTACGCCGCACCACCAGCGGCAAGATCCAGCGGACCGCGATGCGGCAGCTCTTCCGCGCCGGCGGGCTCACCCCGCAGCACGCCGACTGCGACCCCCGCCTGGCCGTGCCCACGCAGACCGGGGACAACGGGTGATGACGACCGCCGCCCAGCTCCCGGAGACGTCCGTCCAGGCGGAACTGGAACGGCTGCTCGCCGTCGCCGCGGCCGAGGGCGGACCTTTCCACCCGGCCACCCTCGCACGGCTGGACCGTGACGAGGCGTTCCCCGACGACTGCTGCGCCCTCCTCGACACGTTCGGTTTGCAGCAGTACTACGTTCCCGCCCGCAACGGCGGCCGGCTCGCCGACGTCGCCGAACTCGTGGCGCTCCTGCGCACGGTCGCACGCCACGACCTCACCGTGGCGGTGGCACACGCCAAGACCCTGCTCGGCGCCGTCTGCGTCTGGGTCGCCGGCAGCACCGAGCAGACCGCGCGGACCGCGGCGGCCGTCCGCGACGGCGCCGTCGTCTCCTGGGCCCTGACCGAACGCCACCACGGCAGCGACCTGCTCGCGGGCGAACTCACCGCCACCCGCACCGCGGACGGCTGGCGGCTCGACGGCGAGAAGTGGCTCATCAACAACGCGACCAGGGGCGACCAGCTGTGCGTCCTGGCCCGCACCGACCCCGCCGGCGGCGCCCGGGGCTACAGCGTGTTCCTGGTGGACAAGGCCGCCCTGGCCGCCGACCAGTACACGTACCTGCCCAAGGTCCTCACCCACGGCATCCGCGGCGCGGACATCAGCGGCATCTCCTTCACCGGGGCCCTCCTCCCGCAGTCCGCGCTCGTCGGCGCGGAGGGCACCGGACTGGAGACCGTGCTCAAGGCCCTCCAGCTCACCCGCACCGTGTGCACCGCGCTGTCCCTCGGCGCCGGAGACCACGCGCTGCGCCTCGCCGCCGGCTTCGCCACCCGGCGCGAGCTGTACGGACGTACCCTCGTCGACCTGCCCAGAGTCCGGCAGATCCTCGGCCAGGGCCTGGGCGCGCTGCTCCTGAACGAGGCCGTCGCCGTGGTCTCGGCCCGCGCGGCCGGTGCGCTCCCCGGCGAACTCGTCGTGACATCCGCCGTCGCCAAGGCGTTCGTCCCCGCCACCGCACAGGAAACCCTCGACTCCTTCGGCGAACTGATCGGCCTGCGCGCGTTCCTCACCGAGGAGTACGCCCACGGAATGTTCGGCAAGCTGGAGCGCGACCACCGGGTGGCCGGCATCTTCGACGGCAGCACCCCGGTCAACCGCAGCTCGCTGATCCAGCAGTTCGGCAGCCTCGCCAGGGGATACGCGGCAGCACGCGCCGACGAGCAGGGGACGGCACTCGCCGCCGCGCTCACCGAACCCGTGGCGGACCTCGACCCCTCCCGGCTGAAGCTCGTCGCCGCCAAGGGATGCAGCGTCGTCCAGTCGCTGCCGGCCACGGTACGGCGCTGCGCCGGACTCGTCGAAGCCGGACTGCTGCCCGGCCCGGTCCTGGAAGCGGCCCGGCGGATCGAAACCCTCGCCGCCCGGTTGCACGCCGACATGGCGCCGTACGTCCCGGCGCCACGGGACGTCCCGGCCGCCGCCTTCCGCCTCGCCGAACGCTACGAAGCGGTGTTCGCGGCGGCCGCCTGCCTGCAACTCGCCGTGCACAACCAGGAACGCTTCCGGCCCGGCGGCACCCACCGGCTGTGGCGCGACGGCCTGTGGCTGCGCGCCTGCCTGGGCCACGTGCTCCGCAAGCTCGGAGAGGACCCCGGCACCGACACCGAGCAGGCGTACGGCGAACTCGCCGCGCTGCTCGCCGCCGAGCCGGACGGCACCTTCTCGCTGCTCGACCAGGACACGGAGAGCACCCGATGACCCGTTCCGAAGCCGTACCGGCCAGGGGCCACGACCTCGAACGGCTCCTGGGCGACCCCTACGCCCCCGGCAACCCCCTCGGTTTCGACGCGATCCTCGCCGCCGACGAGCGGGCAGAGGCGTTCGCCGACGGCGAGGCGGCGCTCGACGAGTACGGCCTCAACGCCGAGTTCGTACCGCACGCCTACGGCGGCCGCTTCGCACGGGTCGACGACCTCGTCGAGATCATGCGCTCGGTCTACCGCCGCGACCCGGCCCTCGGCCTCGGCTACGGCACCAGCTCCTTCATCTCCTCGGTCAACGTCTGGGCCGCGGCCGACGAGGAGCAGTGCCGCACGGTGGCCGCACAGCTCCTCGCCAACCGGAAGGTCGCCTGCGCCTACCACGAACTGGCGCACGGCAACGACGTGGCGCGGTCCGACTTCGCGGCACTGCCCGACGGCGAGGACCTCGTGCTGAACGGCCGCAAGGAAGTGGTCGCCAACATCCAACGTGCCGACGCCCTGGTCCTGTTCGCCCGCACCGGCACCGGACCCGGCAGCCGCAGCCACTCACAGGTCTACGTCGACAAGGCGTCCCTGCCCCCCGACGCGCTCCGCTACCTCCAGCGTTTCCCGAGCCTGGGAATGCGCGGCGTGCAGCTCGGCGGCGTCGAGTTCACGGACTGCCGGCTGCCCGCCGGGAACATCCTCGGCAGGCCCGGCCAAGGCCTGGAGACCGCCCTGAAGTCCTTCCAGGTCACCCGCACCGCGGTACCCGCCATGATGACCGCCGTACTGGACACCGGACTGCGCACCACCCTCCGGCACGTACGGACCCGCCACCTGTACGGCAGGACGGCGGCCGACCTGCCCTGGATCCGCTCCGCGCTCTCCGGCGCTTTCACCGACCTGCTGATGTGCGAGGCGTTCGCCTCGGCCGGCGCCCGCGCCCTCCACCTGCTGCCCCAGCAGACGAGCGTATACGCGTCGGCGGTCAAGTTCGGCATCTCGCAACGCCTGCTGGACGCCATGCACCAGTTGTCCGTGGTGCTCGGCGCGCACTCCTACCTCCGGCAGGGCCCCAACGCCATCTTCCAGAAGCTGCACCGCGACCTGAAGCCCGTCGGCTTCGGGCACGCCGCGCGGGCCGTATGCCAGGTGTCCGTACTGCCCCAGCTCCCGCTGCTCGCCAAGCGGTCGTGGGCCGCGCCGGCGGCCGCCGACCCCGCCCTGTTCCGGCGGGACGCGGTCCTGCCCGCACTGCGCATGGACCGGCTCGCGGTCAGCGGACGGGGCGGCGACGCCCTCGTCGCCTCGCTGCCCACCGCCCTTGAGGCACTGCCGGACGGCACCGACCGGCGGGTACACGACCTCGTCGCCCACTTCACCGCCGAACTCGCCGACCTCACCGACGTGTGCGCCGCCCTTTCCCCCGCCGGACTCTCCTTCATGGCGGACCCGGCGGCCTACGACCTGGTGGTGCGCTACGTGACGGTGCTCACGGCCGCGGCCTGCGTCCAGACCTGGCTGCACAACAGCGACGGGCCCGACGCCTTCCTCGCCGACCCCGCGTGGCTGATCGCCGTGCTGCACCGCCTCCGGGCGAAGCCGGGCGCGGTGGCGGACGAAGCGCCCGAGGACGTGCAAGTGCGGCTGATGACCGAACTGCTCGACCGCCACGACCACGACCGCTCGTTCGGGATCGCCAACCGGACGTACACCACCGGGAAAGGAAGAACATGACACAGCACGCGACGGATCCGCACACCCACGAGTCCCTGAGCGCCTGGCTCTCCCAGCAGATCGCCCTGTACGTGAAGCGGCCCGCCACGGAGATCTCCGCCACCGTCCCGCTGGTGGAGTACGGCCTGGACTCGGTGTCGGCGCTCAGCGTCGCGGCCGAGCTGGAGGACTACCTCGGCATCGCCGTCGACGGGACCGTCATGTGGGACAACCCGACGATCGACGCCCTCAGCGCGGCGCTGATCGACGAGCTCGCCAAGCCGTCGGCGGCAGCCGGCCACTGATGTGAGCCCGACCGCCGGAGCCGCAGCGGCGACGGCGGTCTTTTCCTCTTCGACCGTACAAGGCCCCCGGGGCCGAAGTCTTTTGGGTGGTGTGGTCCGTGGCTACGAGCCAGGGTGAGCGTCTGTCCTTGTCGGCTGCGCAGTGGGGCGTCTGGGTCGGCCAGCAGCTGAAGGACGCCGATCCGCGGTACAACTGCGGCGTCTACTACGCGTTCGACGGTGCCGTCGACGTCCCGGCTTTCCGCCGGGCGGTCGCCCTCGCGGTCGCGGAGACCGATGTGCTGCGGACACGGTTCGTGGAAGAGGACGGCCGCCCCTGGCAGATCGTCTCCCCTGCGGACGAGGCGGGCGGGACGGAAGAGCGGCTCCGGGTCGTCGACCTCACCGACCGCCCGGACGCCGAGGAGTTCGCGCTGCGGGAGATCCGGGCCGACATCTCCACGGCCGCCGACCCCGGCGCGGACCCCCGTACGGACTCCGGAGCGCGCGAACTGAGCGCCCAGGTGCTCTACACCCTCCCCGGTGACCGGTCCTTCTTCTACCTCCGGTTCCACCACATCCTCATGGACGGCTACGGCCAGGTCGTCTACTGCCGCAGGCTCGCCGAGATCTACTCGTCCCTGGTCGCCGGGGACGAACCGCCGGAGAGCGGCTTCGGCACACTGCGCGAGCTGGTCACCGAGGACGCCGCGTACCCGGCATCGCCGCGCCGCGGCCGCGACGAGGAGTACTGGCTGAAGAAGCTGGCCGGCGTCACCGGACAGAGCAGCCTGACCGGCCAGGCTGCCGAGCCGACGCTGAGCCTGCTGCGCCGTACCGTCCGCCTGACCGACGACCAGGAGACGACGCTGCGGGAGGCGGCCCGCACGCTCGGAGTGCGCTGGTCGGCCCTTCTGATCGCCGCCTCCGCCGTGTACGTACGCCGCCTGACCTCCCAGGACGATGTCGTCCTGGGCATGGGCGTGGCCGCCCGCATGAGCCGGGTCGCGCTGTCCACCCCCGCGATGACGGTGAACAACCTCCCCCTGCGCGTCCCCGTACGCCCGGACGCGACCTTCGCCGACGTGGTCTCGCAGGTCTCCGCCGACCTCGGCCTGATGGTCAGGCACCAGCGCTACCGCAGCGAAGACCTGCACGCCGGACTCGGTTTCGCCAGCGGTACGGAACTCTTCGCCGGCCCCATGGTCAACGTCTTCTCCTTCGACACCGAACTGGAATTCGGCAGCCTGCGCGCCGAAACCCACCAGCTCGCCACCGGCCCCGTACGCGACCTGATGATCGACGTGTACGGCACCGCCGACGGCCACAACGTCCGCGTGGAATTCGAGGCCAATTCCCACCTGTACTCCGAAAGCACCATGGCGGCGCACCACGACCGCTTCGTACGTTTCCTCGGCTTGCTGCTCGCTGATCCGTCGGTGCGGGTCGGTGAGGTTGTTTTGCTGGGTGAGGCCGAGCGTCGTGAGGTGTTGGTGGCGCGCAATGATACGGCGCGTGTGG